>JAJPKE010000007.1 GCA_021323855.1 Chloroflexota bacterium
ACGATTGCCATCGCCCACGTCGAGTACCAGACGGAGAAGCGGCACTACGCGCATGTGGACTGTCCGGGGCATGCCGACTACATCAAGAACATGATTACCGGCGCCGCGCAGATGGACGGGGCGATTCTGGTGGTCAGCGCGCCTGATGGCCCGATGCCCCAGACCCGCGAGCATATTCTGCTCGCCCGCCAGGTGGAAGTGCCTGCGATGGTCGTCTTCCTCAACAAAGTCGACATGATGGATGACGAAGAGTTGCTCGAACTCGTCGAACTCGAAGTCCGCGAACTGTTGAGCAAAAACAACTTCCCCGGCGACGAGGTGCCGGTGATTCGGGGGTCGGCGCTCAAGGCGCTGGAGTCCACCGGCAACCTGTCGCGCGAGGACCCGGATGCCGCGCCGATCTGGGCGTTGATGGATGCGGTGGATTCCTACATCCCCACGCCACCCCGGCCCATAGACCAGCCGTTCCTGATGCCGATTGAGGACGTGTTCTCGATCAAGGGGCGGGGCACGGTGGTCACGGGCCGTATCGAGCGCGGCACGGTCAAGGTCAACGAGAACGTCGAGATTGTCGGCTTCAGCGAGCAGTCGCGCACGGTGGTCTGCACCGGGGTGGAGATGTTCCAGAAGACGCTGGATCAGGGCGAGGCCGGTGACAACGTGGGGTGTTTGTTGCGTGGGGTGGAGCGCACCGAGGTGGAGCGCGGCCAGGTGCTGGCCAAGCCCGGCAGCATCAAGCCCCATACTAAATTCTCTGCGCAGGTCTACGTGCTGACCAAAGAGGAGGGTGGCCGTCACACGCCGTTCTTCAATGGCTATCAGCCGCAGTTCTACATCCGCACGACTGATGTGACGGGTAAACTGAAGCTGCCGGAGGGGGTGGAGATGATTATGCCGGGCGATAATGTCACCATCGAGGTGGAACTGCACGACCCGGTGGCGCTGGAAGAGGGCAGCCGCTTTGCCATTCGTGAGGGTGGCCGCACGGTGGGCGCCGGCGCCGTCACCAAAGTCCTCGGCTAACCCGTTTTCCGCACGATGTGTGCAACGTTCGCGCTCCTGGCTGATACCCTTCGGCCAGGAGCGCCTCGCTTGTGACCGATATCTGTCACTGGTACGTTTATATCTCAGGTATCTGAGGTATCTCAGGCTTTGCCCAATGGCCCATGTGGCTAGACAGTGCCTGATGAATGCGATAGAATAGTCTGGAAGTGGAGCGCGAAACGGTCAGGTGCATAATGTTGGGCAGCTATTGTCTGCAGACACATCTGCAATCTGGTGATAAGCCGTATGGCGCTCGGAGATTTGGTGGAGGATACTGGCGATGGCGGCCAAAGGCAAAGAGAATCGCATCGTCATCACACTTGCGTGTACGGAATGTAAGTCGCGCAATTATGTGACGACCAAAAATAAAAAGAACGATCCGGACCGGATGGAGCAGCGCAAATATTGCTCGCGCTGTCGCACTCATCGTCCCCATCGTGAAACCAAGTAGCAACCAAGTAGCAATCTGTACGCATCGTATAGAGTCAGTGCAATCATTGTCATCGTTGTAATCATCGCAACTATCTGCCAGCACACGGCGGATTGTTGTAGCGCGTTCTCAGGTAGTCGTTCATCGCTCATGTAGTCCATATAGCTCATATAGCTCATAGAGCGCATAAAAGCACCGGGCACATGATGCGCGTATGCTCCGGTTGAATGCCCGGCATCAGACGCCGACAGCCGATCATAGCCGGTGGGCGTTTGATACCACCCGTATGTAGGAGAAACTCTTGTGGCAAAGACGATAGGTAAGGACAGGGGTTCCAAACTCCGTGGACGTGTCTCCGGACGTGTCTCGGCGACGCCGGAAACCAGCGTCGTGGATTCGTCTGACGACGAAACGCGAGATGAGGAGCTTGTCGCTGCCGGAGATGACGGGCTGGAGGCGGAGAGCGACAACCTGGCTGATGATCTGACCGATGAGGTTGATGATGCAGGCGACGCGCCGGAAGCCGGTAGCTCCCTGCTGGCGCCGGTCAACAATGAGGCGTCCACGCTGCGGCGTGTCGAGGGACGCCCACGCACGGTCCACATTCCTGAGTGGATGATGGGCAACTCCGTCACCCGCTATGTCGCAGAATCGTTCGTCGAACTGCGCTACAACACCACCTGGCCGACCTGGCGTGAGGGCTGGAACTTCACCTTCATTGTCATCTTGATGTCCATTGTGGTTGCGGTCATTCTAGGCCTGGCAGACTTCGGGCTGGTCAACGCGCTCACCTGGCTGGTTGGCAATCACTAGCCATTACTAGCTATACAGGCTATAAGTAGCCACCAGCCGTGCAAAGTAGCAGCTACGGGCGGCGCGGAAATAGCGTATACTTGTGCAGAGCAAACGTCGTACAAAGTCGTCTATGGTATGCGCATAGCCTGCGGAAGAATAGGTAACATATGGACCCAGAAGAGCAAGAGGATATCACGCCGGACGCTGAGCAGGCGATGGTCGAGGAAGAGAAGATTCCTGGGCGTCACTGGTATGCCATCCACACCTATTCTGGCTATGAGAACAAGGTCAAGACGCATTTAGAGGCGCGCATCGCTTCATTGGGGATGAAGGACAAGTTCTTCCGGGTGGTCGTGCCGACCGAAGATGAGATCGAGGTCAAGGGTGGTCAGCGCCGCACCGTCACGCGCAAGGTCTATCCGGGCTACGTGCTGGTGGATATGGTGCTGGATGACTATACCTGGCATGTGGTGCGCGAAACACCGGGCGTAACGGGCTTCGTTGGCGGAACGAGTACAGAGCCAGTGCCCCTGCAAGAGAGCGAGCTTCGCTACATCCTCAAGTCGTCCACTGCTGGCGCAGAGGAGGCCAAGCCCAAGCCTAAAGTGCTCTTCACCGTCGGCCAGAGCGTGAAGGTGATTGACGGTCCGTTCGCCGAGTTTATCGGCACGGTCAGCGAAGTTCACCCAGACCGCAACAAGATCACGGTGCTGGTCTCCTTCTTCGGACGTGAGACACCGGTACAACTCGATTACTACCAGGTAGAGAAGGTCTAGCGGGCAGTATTGCAGGGAACTGGCGCTAACACCTCATGGCGTGTCATGAGTGACGATTCGCGGTTCTAAGCATAGTATGGCGATTCGCGGCTCCGAAGAGCCGGCGCACGGGGGCGAAGTAGACCACCGGCGCCGGCTCTTCTCTGGGCTGTTCTGTTGTTGGCCAATTGCATGATATGCGATAATAGATGAATGGGGATCGCGCCAACGAGTTTTGTGGAAGGGCTGTGACGAACGGCTCGCGCGGTCCCAACAGCAGAGGGAGGGTGTGGCACACTGCACCCTGAGACCTCAGAGGAGAACACCAGGAACACATGGCAAAGCGTGTCAAAGCAATCGTAAAATTGCAGATTCCCGCCGGCAAGGCGACCCCGGCCCAGCCAATCGGTCCGGCGCTCGGCCAGCACGGCATCAATATTATGGGCTTCTGCAAAGAGTACAACGAGCGCACGGCCAGCATGGCGGGCAGTATCATCCCTGCCGTCATCACCGTCTATGAAGATCGCTCGTTCACGTTCATCACCAAGACACCTCCGGCGGCTGACCTGCTGAAGAAAGCGGCGGGCGCCGATAAAGGGTCTGGCACACCCAACAAGGCGAAGGTCGGCACCATCACGGCGAAGCAACTGCGCGAAATCGCCGAATTGAAGATGAAAGACCTGAACGCCACGAGCGTTGAGGGTGCCGAGAAGATCGTTGCCGGAACCGCCCGCTCGATGGGCATTGCCATCGAATAGGTGCCGAATCCGGCGTACAGCAACGAGTTATTTCTTTCTACATCCAGCCCATTAGTCACTTGGGCGATTGCCACAAGGAGGGCATACTACAACATGCCACATCACGGGAAAAAGTACGTCGAGGCAACCAAGCTCCTCGAAGAGAACAAGCTGTATGAGCCAGCCGAAGCGGTCAGCTTGCTCAAGAAGATGAACTACGTGAAGTTCGATCCGACGGTTGAGTTGCATATGCAGCTTGGCGTGGACCCGCGCCACGCAGACCAGATGGTGCGCGGCACGGCAACGCTCCCCGCTGGCACTGGCAAAACCGTCAAGGTGCTGGTCTTTGCGCAGGGCGAGAAGGCCAAAGAAGCGGAGAACGCCGGAGCGGACTTCGTGGGCCTCGACGACATGATTAAGCAGATCAACGAGGGCTGGCTGGGCTTCGATGTTGCCATTGCGACGCCTGATGTCATGAGCAAAGTCGCCAGCCTGGGCCGCCGCCTGGGTCCGCGCGGTCTGATGCCGAACCCGAAGACAGGCACCGTCACCTTTGATGTCGCCCGCGCGGTGAACGAGGTAAAGGGCGGGCGCGTGGAGTTCCGCGTGGACAAGACCAGCCTGATTCACATACCCATCGGCAAGATTTCGTTTAGCGAAGAGCAGATCATGCAGAACCTCGCCGCCTCGATTGACGCCATCGTGCGCGCCAGGCCATCCGGCGCGAAAGGCCAGTATGTCAAGAGCGTGGTCATCTGCTCCACCATGTCGCCGGGCGTGCGGCTGGATGTGCCAACGGCGCTGTCGCTCAAGGTCGGCTAAGCGCTGGCTAAAGGTTGGCTACATCAGCTAAAAGTCAGCCAACCATTGACAGGCGGCCCTCGTGGCTGCTATACTAATTCGAGTACAATCGCATACATGCCAGAGACAGCAGGTGCGTCCGCAAGGGCGCTTAAGCGATAAGGCCTGCCGAGGCGAAGCATCCACACATTCAACACAGAAATCCGCTGCCTGGGGGTCCCAGGGGCGTGTGCGTGTGGGCCTTCGGGTCGGCGACCTGAAGGCCCTTTTTTGTGGGCCACAGGCGCCAGACTAGTCACCCTCTCCACATCAGCCAGATCAAGCTGATGGCATATCCGCGACTGCACCAATCATCGGAACCTGTATCGCAGGAGACACCCGCACGGCAACAGCAAACAACCAGGCCACGCAGGTGAACGCCGGAGCGGAGCGCACCCGGCAACGCTCCTGACACTCGCTCTGGAAGGGAGACACAGCAAACCAATGCCAACAAACGCAAAAGCCGCCATCATCGAAGATATGACGGAAAAGCTGAAACAGTCACGCGCAGCGGTTCTCCTTCAGACGGAAGGGCTGACCGTCAGTGAGATGCAGGAGCTGCGCCGCCGCCTGCGGGCCGCCAACGTGCAACTCTATGTCGTCAAAAATACGCTGCTGCGTATCGCCTCGGAGCGCGCATCCTACAAGGACATCTCCGGCGTGCTGAACGGCCAGACGACCATCGCGCTCAGCACCGAAGATGAGGTCGCACCCGCAAAAACGGTGTCTGACTACATGCGCCAGGTGAAGACCGGCAAGCCGGTGGTCATCAAGGCGGGCATCCTGGAAAATGGCCCAATCTCCGTCGCCCAGGTGGAGGCGCTGTCGAAGGTGCCCCCGCGTGAGCAACTGCGCGCCGAAGTCGTCGGCTCGATCCAGGGGCCGCTCAGCCAGACCTACGGCGTCATCAGCGCGCCGCTACGCGATCTGATCAACGTGCTGGAAGCGCGCATTCAGAAGCTGGGAGGCGCCGCCGCCTAGCAAGTGGGAGACGCTGGCAGATTGACTTGCCAGTTCTCCTGTTCGTTCACCCGACTATCACACACACATTCTCGTTTGGAGGAAACCCAATCATGGCAGTAGATGTTGATACGATCATCGAGCAACTCAGCAACATGAGCGTGCTGGACCTGGTGAAGTTGAGCAAAGCCCTGCAAGAGCAGTGGGGCGTGAGCGCGGCTCCGACGATGGCGATGGCCGTGCCGACCGGCGCGACTGGGGGCGGCGAGGCTGCCCCGGCTGCCGAGGAGCAGACCGAGTTCACCGTCGTTCTTCAGGAGATCGGCGCGAACAAGATCAACGTCATTAAGGCGGTCCGCGAGCTGACTGGCCTCGGCCTCAAAGAGGCGAAGGACCTGGTGGATAGCGCCCCGACCAACGTCAAAGAAAACGTGGCGAAGGACGAGGCGAACGCCGCCAAAGCCAAGCTCGAAGAGGCTGGCGCCAAAGCCGATGTCAAGTAATCCCGGCGTTTAGTTGCAGCAATCCCTCAGCAGTCTGTGCGTGTATCATACACGTATCGGGCTACTGGGGGATTGTGTTTTCATGATGAATACAGTGTTGCCACAAGTGGCCGGCGGAAGAATTGGTGGTACGCGGATAGACAAATAGCGGCAAGAAGGGCAGTTTGACACGGTGATCGAACTCTCCATCAGCAAACGGTTCAGGAGTCAATTCAAGAAGCCACCGCGCAAATCGGCATGCGGACAATGTATGATAACGCTATCCTCCGGGAGGAAGAGTAATGCTGACGGCAAGCAGGATCATTGAGTTGTTGCACCTGGAACCGTTGCCGGTCGAAGGTGGCTATTTTTGTGAGACGTACCGCGCAGCCGAAACGCTGGACCGCCCGGCGCTCCCCGGACGCTATGAGGGAACTCGCTCATTTGGCACCGCAATCTATTATTTCCTGTATGGCGAACACTTCTCGGCGTTCCACCGGCTCCGCACCGACGAGGTGTATCATTTCTATCTGGGACAACCCGTCGAATTGGTGCTGCTCTCTCCTGATGGCGCCGCGACCACGCACTGGTTGGGGGATGACCTCGAAGCGGGACAGCGCCCCCAGGCCACCGTGCCACGTGGCGTCTGGCAGGGGCTACGGCTGGCGCAGCCCAATCCGGAAAGCTTTGCGCTGCTGGGGACGACAATGGCGCCGGGATTCGATCCCGCCGATTTTGAGCTAGGCGACCGGCAACTGCTCCTTGCCAGCCATCCACACCAGGCCAGCGAGATCATCGCCCTTACCCGTCAATAAGAGACGCACGAGACGCGAGAAAGGTAGCCCGCTTATGAGCATCCCACCTCCATCACCTGAACCGTCCGAAACATCCGAAACATCTGGACAATCTGAGCCAGCGGTACCACCAGTCCACGCATTGCTCGATCTATCGGGCAAGGTTGCGCTCATTACGGGCAGCGGCAGCGGCATGGGCAGCGGCATCGCTGCGCGCTTTGCAGAGGCCGGCGCCTCCGTGCTGGCGCATTACCACACCAGCAGCGCAGGCGCCGAAGCTGTGGCAAGCCAGATACGTGCGCGTGGCGGCCAGTCTGCAACGGTTGCCGCCGACGTGACCAGTCCCGGCGACGTGGCGCGTCTGATTGCCGCGACCGTTGAAGCGTTTGGCCGGCTCGATATTCTCGTCAACAATGCGGGCATCTATCCGCTGGCGGGCGTGCTGGAGATGGCTGTCGCCGACTGGGAGGCGGTGGTGGATGCAAATCTCAAGAGCGTCTTCCTCTGCACCCAGGCAGCGGCGCGCCAGATGATCGAGCAACGGGTGGGCGGCGCTATCGTCAACATCACCTCCATCGAGGCAGAGAATCCGGCCCCAAGCCATAGCCACTACAATGCGGCGAAGGCTGGTGTCTTGATGTATACGCGCGCTGCCGCCAGCGAACTGGGTCCGCACGGCATTCGCGTCAACGCCGTTGCCCCTGGACTCATCTGGAAGGACGGGCTGGAGCAGAGCTGGCCCGATGGCGTCGCCCGCTACCAGGCGACGGCCCCGCTGGGGCGGCTGGGACTGCCAGCGGATGTGGCCGATGCCTGCCTCTTTCTGGCATCAGCCGCCGCGCGCTGGATCACCGGCGCCAGCCTCACCGTGGATGGTGGCGTCCTCACCCACCAAATCTACTAGATCTACTAGCGGCGGTGTACTCGAAAGAACACAGGCAGAGTGGGTGTAGTAGGTCAGCGATAGAGGAAATAGCCGACGAGGCCACCGAGCGCAAGAATCATAACCACATTGAGTTTGCGGCTGAGGGCCAATCCAAAAGCGCCCATTGCAATCAGCCAGCCTTTCCAATCAACGATCGGCTGGTGCAAAATCGTCCAGATGACGGTCAGCAGCAGCCCAATGACGGCCACTGACACCCCGCGCATGATGCCCTGGGAACGCGGCCATCGCTCGATGTAGCGGTAGCTGCGCGCGACGACCAAGACCAGCAGCGGCGGCACCGTGATTGCCAGCAGCGCGCAACATGCGCCGAGAACGCCGTAGGTGAAGTAGCCCAGGCAAATCACCCACAATCCATTGGGGCCGGGGCTGATCTGACCAATGGCGATTGACTGGCTGAAATCTACCTCATTCGCCCAGCGGCGAGCAAGCAAATCCTGGTGCAGGCTGGGCAGGTTACTGAAGCCACCGGTAGAGAAGAGCGAGGCTTTGAGGAAGAGCAACGTGTAGAGCAGTGGATTGATCATTGTTGCCCCCGCGTTTGGGCATCTGGGATAGCGTGGTTCGTGCGGCTGGCGCGCGGCGCGAAGAAGAACATGCCGACGACGGCGGCGCACAGCACAATTGCGATGGCTGAGATATTCCAGGCAAGGATAGCAAAGGCGAAGACGGCGGCGAGCGCGGCGCTGACCCAGACGAACCACCATCCCACGGCGGTCCGAGCCTGAACAAGCGGGCGGGCGAAATTTACCAGCACCAGCGCCATGATGCCAGCGGTCGCTGGAACGATGCCACGCAAGGCCGCCTGTACGACCGCAGCGTGTTCGATGCGCAAAAATAACGCCGCCAGCAGACAGGTGATGCTGGCGCTAGGCAGGAGCAGACCGGCGACCGAGAGGATGATGCCGCGCGTGCCGCCCAATTTCTTGCCGATCAGCACGGTGACGGCGATCAAATTGATGCCGGGCGTCAGCAGGCAGAGGTTCCAGAGGCGGTTGAACTCCTCATATGAGAGCCAGCCATAACGTTCGATGAAGGTGCGCTGGATGAGCAGCGTGGTCGAGGCGCCGCCGCCAAAGGATTGGAGACCGATACCAGCCCAGATGGCCAGCAGTCGCCATGCGCCGGGCATTGGCTGCTGTTTGTCGCTGTCTACGCTCATCCATTCACCTCCCATGACGCTCTTCGCTCTTCGCTCTTCGCTACCCGGCTCATCCAACTGGTCAGGCGGAAACGGCGCGCGAATCTCCCGGCGGCGCGGAACGCACCCGGTCGAGTTCCCGGTTGCTCTGCGCCAGGAAGCTCGCCAGCGTGCCGAAGGAGGTAGTGAAGCCGTTGCCGGTGCCGATCAACGCCTGAGCCTCGCGACCAATCCTGGCGATGGCCTCGCCGTCAATGCCGGTGGCGACGCCGCACGACGCGAAGAGATAGACCAAATCCTCGGTGGCGACGTTGCCCATATTGGTCGTATGCACCGGCATCGCAATCCCGCCGCCGATACCGCCAACAGATCCCTCGAAGTGCGTAATGCCAGCCTCGTAAGCGGCAAAGACATTGGCAATGGCAGTGCCAGCCAGCGTATGCAGATGCAGGCCGATGGTCAGATGCGGCCAGCGTGTGCGAATCGCCTGGATGCGTTCACGCACCAATGTCGGCCACGCCAACCCAACGCTATCGGCCAGCGACACCTCGCTGATGCCGGCGGCGACGAAACGCTCGATCAAGCCGAGGATATAGCTCTCAGCGAGTACGCCATCATAGGGGCAGATGAATGAGGTGCCCATACCGACGCTGACCGTCACGCCTGCCGCGCGTCCGGCCTCCGCGATGCGCTCGATCTCCTGTACGTTGCGCTCGACCGTCATGTTGGAGTTGAGGCGGTTATACGTTTCGCTGGCAACGATCAGGCAGGAGAGCTTGGGCACGCCTACCGCCATTGCTCGCTCAGCGCCGCGCATATTGGGCACGAGCGCGCGATAGACCGCCCGATGTGGACGCGCCAGCGCCTCCCGCGCCACTGTCTCGGCATCGGCCAGGCTTGGGATGACACGCGGATGCACAAATCCGGTGATCTCGATCTCCGGCACACCTGCCGCATCCAGTTGCCCGATGATCGCTACCTTTTCGTCGGTCGTCGGCACACGCAGATGCGGTTCATGCAACACAGTCTGCAATCCGTCGCGCGCAAAGACATCTATGATCGTCACGCCGCGTTGCTCTCCGCCTCCTCCGCTCGTCATGGTATCCGCCATCGTACTGTTCCCCTTCGTGAGTGGCTGTGCATTATTGGATTGCTCTACCTCTCCGCGTGCTATGCCGGCGATTCGCGCCGATCACCCCTGACGCGGAGCTTGCGATTCCAGATAGGCGATATTTGCCTGCTCGCCGGTCTGAATGTGTTCGCGCAGCAAATGATCGGTTAGATCGGCGTCGCGGGCGCGAATCGCCGCCAGTAGGGCCGTATGCTGCGAAAACGAAAGTTGCGCGTGGTTCTGTGTAATCCAGTTTCCCTCCCACATGAATTTTTTCCAGAGGTGTTGCACCAGATCCAGCAGCACACGATTGTCCGCCGCGCTGTAAATCAACAAGTGCCATTCGGCGTTGAGTTGATTGACGCGCTCGATATCCTGGCGCTCCGCCGCCCGTTCCATCTCGCACTGAAGCAGTTCGAGCCGGGCGATATCCTCATCTGAGAGGCGTGGAACGGCAAGGCGCGCGGCCTGAGATTCGAGTTCGGCGCGCAGGCGAAAGATGTCATGGATATCTTTCGTGGAATAGCGCGTCACCGATACCGAGTGATGCGGCTCGCGCTGCAAAAGACCTTCCGCCTGGAGTGTGCGAATCGCCTCGCGCACCGGCGTCGGACTCATGCCAAGCTGCTGGGCAAGCCGACCGACCGTTAGCGGCTGATCTTGCGCAATCTCGCCGCGCAGAATCGCGCCGCGTAGCGCCTCCACGGCCAGCGCCGTCTTCGTCATATGTTCATTTGGCAGTCGCACGTGTTCTCGTCCCTTCTCCCATGTACCTCGTTGGTCCTTTTACACCTGATGCCGTTTGCATGCACCTGCATCATGGACGGCTTTCCCCTGGGCGTCAAGCCATGAAAATCATGAGAGCAACGACATTCGGCGGCCTGTGTTGGCGCGCACATGAAAAGGTTGGTAGGGCGCGAGAACTGCTTGACAACGTTACCTGCCCGTGTTAGATATTATATATAGTATATTATACACGACAACCCACGCAACCTTTCTGGTAGACGCCAACCAACGAAGAACGGGGATTTCAGCATGGCGGAGGCTTCTCTCACTCCTTCTTCCGATCGTTCCAACATGTCCAATCCTGGTAACTCTACCGAACCGCGCACGGCGACGCCGATGGCGCTGGCAGGGATTCGGATACTTGATATCGCCACGATGGCAGCCGCGCCCTGGGCTGCGGCTTATCTGGCCGAGCTTGGCGCCGACGTGGTGAAGGTGGAAATGCCGGGAGTGGGCGATCATCAGCGCCGCTGGGGCACACCCAAGAACGGCGAAGGTCTCTTCTGGAAGTCTATGGGCCGCAACAAACGCTCGATTACCCTCAACCTCGGCAAGCCGCAGGGAGCTGCGCTTTTCAAGCGGCTGGCGGCTGAGGCGGATGTAGTGATCGAGAACTTCCGCCCCGGCACGCTGGAACGCTGGGGCATCGGCTATGAGACGCTGCACGAGATCAATCCCCGGCTTATCATGCTGCGCGTTACCGGCTTCGGCCAGTACGGCCCCTATAGTCCCCGCCCCGGCTTTGGCACGCTGGCGGAATCGCTGACCGGCTTCGCCCATCTCACCGGCCAGCCGGGTGGCCCACCAACGCTGCCCAACGGTCCACTGGCCGATGGTCTGGCGGGGATTACCGGCGCATATGCCGTGATGGTTGCGCTCTACTGGCGCGACGCGCGCGGCGGCAGCGGCCAGCAGATTGACCTCTCGCTCTGTGAGCCGCTGCTGCGCCTGCTGGAACCGGCGCTGCTGGACTACGATCAGTTCGGCATTGCGCGCGGGCGCGTGGGCAATCGCAGCGATCACGTCGCCCCGCGCAATTCCTATCAGTGCGGTGATGGTCGCTGGGTCTCGATCTCCGCCAGCGCGCAGCCGATCTTCGAGCGACTGATGAACGCTATTGGCCGGCCCGAACTGAGCAGCGACCCACGCTTCGCCGTCAATTCCGCTCGTATTGAGAACGTCGCCGCGCTCGATGAAATCATCGGCGCGTGGATAGGGCAGCATACTCGCGATGACGTGCTGGCGCGGCTGGAAGAGGCGCAGGTGGCTGTCGCGCCGATCTATGACATTCCTGATATTTTCGCCGATCCGCACTTTGCCGAACGGCAGAGTCTGATAGCGGTTGAGGACCCCGAACTTGGCAACGTGCGCCTCGTCAACGTCGTTCCACGTTTCAGCGAGACCCCCGGCCAGGTCCGCACGACAGGTCCGGCGCTGGGCGCGCACAATGCCGAAATCTACGGCAAGTTGGGTATCGGGGCAGGGGAACTCGAGGCGCTGCATCAGGAGGGCATCATCTGAACCAGCCTATACTATGCAGCGACGCATGACGAAAAAGGAGGATACCATGACGATTCTGCGTACCTTGCTCTTTGCGCCCGCAACCTCTTCGCGGCATGTGGAGAAGGCGCTCTCCGGCGCAACTGGCGCCGATGGCATTATCCTCGACCTCGAAGATGCGGTCGCCATCGCGGAGAAACCGGCGGCGCGTCTGGCGGTGCGCGCAACGCTCGATGCGCGCGGCAAGCGGGGAGACGGCCCGCTGGTGTTCGTGCGCGTCAACGGCCTGACGACTTCCTACACCTATGATGACCTCTGCACTGCGGTTGGCCCCGGCCTCGATGGCATCGTGCTGCCAAAGACTGAATCCGCCGCGCAGTTGGCGACGGTTGACTGGCTGTTGCGCCAACTCGAACGCGCCGGTGGATTGCCGGAGGGCGCCATCGAAGTGATGCCCATCGTTGAGACAGCCGCAGGCATTGCGCACTTGGCCGAGATTGCCGCCGCCACGCCGCGTGTGCGCCGGCTCAACTTCGGCGCGGGCGACTACAGCCTCGATACCTCGATGACCTGGGTGGCGGGGCATGAAGGCATCCTCTGGGCGCGCATTGCTGTGGTCAACGCCTCGCGCGCAGCCAGATTGGAGCAGCCGATAGATACAGTCTATGCGCGGCTCGACGACATGGAGGGATTCGCCGCCGAAACCGAACAGGCCAGGCGTCTTGGCTTCCAGGGCAAAGCGTGCATCCATCCCAAGCAAGTGTCGGTCGTCAACGATATCTTTACGCCAACTGAGCAGGAAATTGCCTGGGCAAGACGTATTGTTGAAGCCTTCGCACAGGCCGAGGCGGCGGGCATTGCCTCGGTTACGGTAGATGGCCAGTTCGTAGATTATCCCATCGCCTATAAGGCAAAGCGTACCCTTGAGATTGCAGCCCATATTGAGCGATTGAGCATCAGCCTACGTGACTGATACGTGATAGGTTCCCGGCGTCATTTCCCCTGGCATGTTGATTCTGCAACCAACAGTGTCGTTGTCGGAGTTGCCCAGGTCCGCGTGGACGAGAGCGAGGGAAGACGTGATGTATAATCACCTTGCGGCTATGTCAAGAAGAGGCCGCCACAAGGTACTCACTATGATCCACTTCATCCGCCGCTCATTGCTCACGCAACTCATTGGCGTCTATCTGGTGTTCGTGCTGATTGTGATTGGCAGCGGCATGGAAATAGATGCCGTGGGCCAGCATCAGATTCGAGATCAGATTCAGACCACGGATTTCGCGCTGGCGCAGGAGATTGCCTTCGAGACCTTTACAACCATCAGCGATACCGAAACCTCGCTGGTGAAGATCGAATGGGCGGTGGCCGGCAGTGTGAACGACCCCAGTGCGATGGAGAGCATGTTCACCGCATTCATGGCGAGCCGACAAGATATTGACCGCATGTACTGGCTCGACGCCAGCGGTATCCAGCAGGTCTCTGTTCCCCCGAATCCTCCCCCGAATCCTCTGCCGCTCGCAACAGACTATAGCAGCATGCCGTTGTTTCAGCGGGTGCAGTCGAGCGACGCGCCGCTCGTAGAGGGTGGCAGCGTGGACCCGACCAACTCACACGATGTTGTGACCGTCGCTGAAGCTGTACACGGCAATCACGGCCAGTTTCTTGGCATGGTGGCTGCGACGCTCCTCCTGGATAGCCTCAGCCAGCAGCTTGGCATCGTCACCAACTCGCAGACATTGCAGGGACAGCATGTTATCATCAGCCTGTTGGACGACCGTGGATTGCTCATCGGCGCCTCTGACCCCGCGCACGCTCACCTGTTACAGCCGGAAGCCACGCAGCTTCCGGGCGCTGTTGAAGCGCTTGCCGGAGGCACCGCAGCCTCCGAAGTGAACGGTCCAAATGGCGATGGGAAGTGGCTCTATAGCGCCGTGTCGGTGCCGGATATCGGCTGGGCCGTGGTTGTCCAGCAACCTGAAACCGACATCACGGCGGCAACTTCCAATTTTGGCCTCTGGCTGTGGCTCGCAACCATTCTCTTTGCCGCTGGTGGGCTGCTCTTCTGGCTCGTGTTGCTACGCCGGGTGATTCGCCCACTGCACGCGCTCGCCGCGCAACATGGCAGTTTGCCAGAACTGGATACTGAGCGCACGTCCATTCCCTCGCTGACGCAGCGTAGCGATGAGATAGGCAAACTTGCGTACTCCTTGCAGGGACTCGAACGTGAGGTGGTGGTGCGGCTCACAGAACTGCATACGCTGCTCGAAACTTCCAATGCGGTCGTCAATTCGCTCGATCCGCGCGCAGTTGGGGCTACGATCATCCGCGAGGTGCGCCGCCTGGTAGACGTACAGGCGGCGTCGGTGCTGGTGCCTGATGAGCAGGGTGTATTGCGCCCGCTCGCCAGTGAGGGACGCGCGGAAAATTATGAGAGTGAAGTACAGGTACCTTCAGATGAATTGCGGAGGCCGGCGGCGCGGGCATTGCACGATGGCCAGCCAGTGCAGATGATTGACGACGGAAGCGTGGATTTCCCAGAATTCTCGGCGGCGGAGGGGTTCCGCTCTGTGCTGGCAATCCCGATTATCAGCCAGCGCGTCGGTGGCGTCGTGCTGGCGGTTCACCGCCGCGAGCCTATTCCCTTCACGCGCAACGAGCTGGACTTGCTGCTCACCTTCGCCAACTACGCCGCGCTCGCCTGGGAGCACGCGGTCCTCTACGAGCGCAGCGACGAACGGCTGCGCGAAGTGGCACGCGAGAATGAGCGGCTGTACCACGAGGCGATGTCCGAAAAGCGCACGCTCAGCGCCATTGTTGATAGCATAAACGATGGCTTGCTGCTCACCAGCCCGGATGGCACGGTTCTTTATGCCAACCCCGGCGCATGTGCGCTGCTCGGCCTCTCTGATCGCGCGCTGGGCGATCTGCATATCAGCGATGTGCATCAGCGGCTGGCAGCGCTGAGCGAGCATCCAGGCGACTATCAGCGTAGCCTGACCCGCGCTGAGGCTGGCGAAATTGGCGAATGGCTGCTGGAAGCGCGCCAAGATTACAGCGCGCGGGCGCTCTTGCTGCGGCTCTTCGATGTGCGTGGCGATGGCAATGAGGCCATCGGTCGCGGCTTGTTGATACGCGATGTCACGCATGAGCGCGAGGTAGACCAATTCAAGACGACCCTGCTGGCAGCGGTGGGCCATGAGCTACGGACGCCGCTCGCCGCCATCAAGGGGCATGCCTCGACGTTGCTTCAAGATGACGTCACCTGGTCGCAGGACGATCAGCGACATTCCCTCTCGACGATCAGCGCCGAGGCGGACCATCTAGCCCAACTCGTCAACAACTTGCTCGATATGTCGCGGCTCGAAGCCGGACTGCTCTTGCTGCATCGCGCGCCCCGGCGCTTTGATGAACTGGCGGCGGCTGTCGTACACCGCCAGACAGTTGCGCCTGAGCGCATTGCGCTGGAACTGCCAGATGATTTGCCGCCAGTGTGGGTGGATGCGCCGCGCATCGAGGTGGTCATGCAGAACTTGCTGGCAAATGCGCTTGCCTATTCAGATGGCCCGGTGCGCGTCGGCGCCAGCCAGCAGGACGACATGGTGCGCGTGGTCGTCTCAGATGATGGCCCTGGCATCGGCGATGAAGACCTGCCGCATATCTTCGAGCGATTCTATCGCGCCAGGCATTCCCATCGCCAGACGGGCGGCACCGGTCTGGGTCTGGCAATCTGCAAAGCCTTCGTCCAGGCGCACGGTGGCCAAATCTGGGCCGAGAGCGGGCCGCGTGGCACCGCCATTTATTTCACGCTGCCAGCAGTCGCGCGCTCGACCGATGACGCCGTTGCTTCGCCTGCCGAAAACATCGAAAGCAGGCAAGAAGAAAAGCGAGCTTTGCCAGCCGTAGCAACACCATCGCGCGACCTGAGCGCGGAAAGGAGCGGCTCATGAGCGCCACCGGACAACGCATCCTCGTCGCTGAAGATGAGGCGCCGCTGCGCGATTTCATCAGCCGCAATCTTCGTGTACGCGGCTACACGGTATTTGAGGCCAGCAACGGACTCGAAGCGCTGGCGCTCTGGGAAACGGAGTCGCCGCATCTCCTCATCCTCGACATTATGATGCCGCGCCTCGATGGATTGGAGGTTTGCCGCCGCATCCGCGAGCGTTCCACTGCGCCGATCATCGTCTTGACGGCGCTGGATGCCGAGAGCGACAAGGTTGCCGCACTGGATCTCGGCGCTGACGACTATCTGACGAAACCATTTGGCGTGGAGGAATTGCTGGCCCGCGTGCGTGCCTCGCTCCGCCGCTCCACCTGGGTATCGCAGGCGCCTGCGCCCGGCGTGCGCACCTTCGGTTCACTTTCCATTGACCTCGAAGGGCATGTAGTCAGGCGCGACGGCGACGAGATTCGCCTGACGCCGACGGAGTTTGCGCTTCTGGCGCAGTTGGTGATTCACGCCGGCAAGGTCGTCACTCACCGGCAACTCTTGCAGCGCGTGTGGGGCGAAGAATACGGCGGCGAGGCGGAATATTTGCGTGTGTATATGGGGCGTCTGCGCCGCAAAATCGAGGAGGACGCCGCCAATCCACGCCATCTGCTCACCGAGCCTGGGGTGGGCTACCGCTTCATCCCCTAGCTCATCCTCTCTTGGATGAGGCTAATTTGCTATGTTAGTAGCATGTTAGCCCGCAAACATTTACACAATATTTATGCTACTCCTCTTTCCATTTATGCGCTTTTTATTCCCTCTCGGTTAGGCTATGGTCATCAGTCCACACCGTCTGCGCTAACTGTGCTAGCTGCACTGGTCCGTGTGATCCCCGGCGGTTCTCGCGTCGTCGCCTTCGCCGTGGATCCACCTCGAAGAAGAGGAAAGGGGTAGTTGGCTCATGGCCATTTATCTGCATGCCTTCGGGTTTGGGCTGGTGACGGCCTCGATCCTGGCGCTGGCGTCCGTCGGACTGACCTTACAGTTCGGCGTCACCAACTACATCAACTTTGCGCACGGCGAGTTGCTGACGTTCGGCGCGTACTTCGCCTGGCTCGCCAATGCGCACTATGGCTGGAACATCTGGCTTGCGCTGCTGGTTGGCGCGCTGCTCACCGGCATCGTTGGCGTCCTGCTGAATCTGGTGATTCTGGCGCCGTTCGTCAAACGCGGCTTTCCCGTGTTGTTCATGCTCGTCGTCACCTTCGGGTTATCGCTCATCCTCTCAAACGTCATTCTTGCCATCTGGGGGGCCGACTTCCGACAGTACCATGTCGCCCCCGATACGCAGCACAGCATCGGCCCGTTCCTCTTCACCGGCGAGCAACTCGTCATCATCGCCATCGCGGTGGTGGCGATGGTGGGCATCCACATCCTGCTCACCTACACCAAGATCGGCAAGGCAATGCGCGCCATGTCGGATAACCCGACCCTCGCCAAGAATTGCGGCATAGACACCGAGCGCGTAACCAATTTCACCTGGTTGCTCAGCGGCTTTCTGGCTGGCCTGGCCGGGGTGGTGCTGGCGCTCAATATTTCGTCCTTTCAGCCAGCCTTTGGTGGCGACTTCCTTTTTGTGATCTTCGCCGCCGTGATTCTTGGCGGCATCGGCAAGCCCTATGGCGCAATGGCCGGCGCGCTGGTGATCGGCGTCGTCACCGAGGTGGCCGCCATCCCGCTCAGTTCGGACTTCAAGAACGACGCCGCTTTTGCGATTCTCGTCCTTGTATTGCTGCTGCGGCCCCAGGGCATCTTCGCTTCAGAAGGGAAGGCATAATCAGATGTCTCCAGTACTCTACTATGCCACCACGTTGCTCGTCTTTTTCTTCGATTACAACATCCTAACCTGGGGCCTGAACATCCAGTTCGGCTACACCGGCATCCTGAACTTCGCCTTCATCATCTTCATGGCGATTGGCGCCTATGTCAGCGGCGTCTTCGCGCTGCCACAGGCCAACGGCATCGCCGGGCAAACGTACATCCTGGGCCTCTCCTGGCCGTTCCCGCTGACGCTCATCATGGGCGGACTGGTTGCCGCGTTCTTTGGCCTGCTGGTCGGCTTGATCGCCCTCAAACGGCTGCGCAGCGACTATATGGCAATCGTCACAGTGGCCGTGGGCGCGATAGCCTATGACTTCATCGGCAACGTCACCGGCCTCTTCAATGGCTGGGACGGCCTGGGCGGTGTGCCGCAGCCGTTGCAGACCCGCTTCAACATTGATTTCAACACCTATCAGTTCGTCTATGTGGGTATTGCCGGCGTGGTCATGGTGATTCTCTGGTGGCTGGCGAACCGCATCTATTCCTCACCGTTCGGGCGCACGCTGCGCTCCATCCGTGAGGACCAGGATGTCTCAGAGGCGTTCGGCAAGAACACTTTCAAGTACCGCATGCTGGCAATGGTCATCGGCTGCTTCTACGCCGGCATCGCAGGCGGTATCCTGATCTTCTTCACCACCGCGCTCAATCCCAGCGGCTGGACCACCGGCGAAACCTTCGTCGTCTGGACGGCGCTGCTGATTGGCGGCACTGGCAACAATTGGGGCGCGGCGCTGGGCGCGCTGTTGGTGCCGGTCGGCTTTCAGGAAGCGACGCGCTTCCTGCCGCAATTCCCCGGCAATCCCGATTTGATTCCCGCGCTACGTAACATCATCGTCGGCGGTCTGCTGATTCTGGTGCTGTGGTTCCGGCCACAGGGCATCATCCCGGAGAAGAAGGCACGCTTCAATATCTTCCGCATTCCGCTGCACGGAGCGCCTGCGGAGGTGAGATCACGAGCCGCATCCATTGCAGCCAGCCAGAAGGAGGAATCCAATGTCACAGACGGCTGAGGCGCTGGCGCGCACCCCGCGACCTGGCGAACAGACGGACATCTTGCGGGTGGAACACCTCTCGCATTCCTTCGGCGGGGTCAACGCCGTGGACGACTGCTCCTTGCAGGTGCCGGCCAACCAGATTACTGCGCTGATCGGTCCCAATGGGGCGGGTAAAAGCACGCTGATTAACGTTGTGTCGGGCTTTTATCCGGCGCAAAAACGAGGAACCATCTTCTTCAACGGCCACAACATCACCGGCTGGCCAACGTATCGGCGGGCAAACGCGGGTCTGATTCGAACGTTCCAGATATCGCGCGGCTACGGCGGGATGACCGTGCTGGAAAACCTGATGGTGCCACCAAAAAAACAGTCCGGCGAGTCGCTTCTCAACGCGATCTTTCGCCCCAGGCTCGTCGCTGCCGAAGAGGCGCGCCACCTGGAGAAAGCCTTGCAACTGCTCGACACCTTCGGCCTCTACGAGAAACGTGACGAGTATGCGCGCAATCTCAGCGGTGGGCAGAAGCGTCTGCTCGAAATGGCGCGCGCGCTGATGGCCGACCCGACGCTGCTGCTGCTCGATGAACCGATGGCCGGCGTCAATCCGGCGCTGGCGGACCAACTGGCGCAGCACATCGTTAATCTGGCGAAACAAACCGGCATCACCTTTCTGCTCGTCGAACACAACCTCGGCATCGTAGACCAGATTTGCGATCATGTCATCGTCATGGCGAACGGGCGGGCGCTGGCGACCGGCACGATGGCCGAGATTCGCGCTAATCAACAGGTGGTCGAAGCCTATTTGGGCGGTTGAGAAGGTGAGGAGGTTCCCAATGACGACAGCGGAGCAGGCGATCAACGCCAACCTATCCCCATCCACCGCCGTCCTTCAGGTTGATGGCATTGTCGGCGGCTATGGCAAAAACGCCATCGTGCAGGAAGTGTCCATACGCGCCAAGCCGGAGCAAATTGTCAGCATCGTCGGCCCCAACGGCGCTGGAAAATCTACCTTTCTCAAACTGATCGCTGGTGTGCTACCGCCGATGGCAGGCAGTGTGGTGGTCGCCGGACAACAGCTTGCCAATCTTCCCGCCAACCGTGTCGCACGCCTGGGGCTTGCCTATGTACCCCAGGAGGCGAACGTATTCCCGACGTTGACGATCCGCGAGAACCTGGAAATGGGTGGCTTCATTCTGCGGGGCGACCTCAATCCGCGCATTCATCATCTCTTCGAGCTATTCCCTGATCTGCTGAAGGCTGAGAAAAAGAAGGCAGGCCAACTCAGCGGCGGCCAGCGCAACATGCTGGCGATGGCGCGGGCGCTGATGCTCGAACCCAGGGTGCTGCTGCTGGATGAGCCGACCGCCGGCCTCTCGCCGATCTATACCGATGTCGTCTGGCAAAAGGTCCATGAGATCGCCAAAACCGGCACCGCCGTGGTGGTAGTCGAGCAGAACGTCGAGCGCGCCATCGCTAATTCAGACTGGGTATATGTGCTGGTCGCCGGTCGCAACCGGGTGGACGGCACCGCCGAGCAGATGCGCGCTCTTGATCTTCCTGCTATTTTCCTGGGCAAGAAAGGAGGCGGTAATTCGAGCGCCCCTGATACATCCAACACAGCCGAGGCGTGATTTCGTAGTGCGGCGCTCCATGCGTCGCTCCGGGAGGTTCCTTCTATGCACATACGCAAACGTTATGCGGCACTCCTTGCGTTCCTCATTCTCAGTTCCTTGTTCTTTGCCGCCTGCGGTTCCAGCGGCGGCAGCACCGGGCCGATCACCGTCGGTGAGTTGTTTCCAATGACGGGACGTGAGCCATTTGTGGGACAGTGGTTCCTGCATGGCGCGAAGGTCGGCATCGCCGATATCAACGCGCATGGGGGCTGCGGCGGTCATCAGATCAACGCGCAACTCAACGACACCGGCGGTGACGCCGTGGACGCAGTGACGGCGCTCAAGCAGCTTCAACTCTCGAACCCCGACTTTATTCTTGGCCCGTCGTCGCTTGAGATCGAAGGCGTCATCAATCAGTTCGATCCTGCGCACCTGCCAGACTTTGTGGAGGGCGGCACCACGCAGCTCGACCACATGACGAACAAGTACGTGTATCGCACGACTCCCTCAGACTCGACGCTCGCCATCGGCATGGCCTACTACGCCATCCAGAAGGGCTACACGCACGCTGGCGTCTTCTTCGAGTCTACCTCGAACGCGGCAGGCGTCGTAACGCCGCTGGTCACGTCGTATACCAATCATGGTGGCACGATTACCGATCAGGAGTTGGTGACACCGCATCAGAGTTCCTACCGCTCGGAGATCGAGAAGCTCTTCGCCAGCAATCCGCAGGCGATCTTTATGCAGACCGACCCGCAGACTGCCAGCACCTTCTTCCAGGAAGTGATTCAGCTTGGTCATATGAACGTTCCGTTCATCCAGACCGATGCTGGCGCTGACATCAACATGGCGAAGGCGATGGGCTTGCAGTACGCCTCGCAATACCTGACCGGCATGAACGGCTCGCCGACAGCCGGCCCCGCGTGGCAGTACTATACGCAACAGTACCAGAAGGTCTGGGGCACGAACCAGCCGGTCACGCTGTCACAGAACACATATGATTCTGTCGTCATCGCCTGCCTGGCTATCCAAAAGGCCGGCACAACCGACCCGACCGTCTGGATCAATGATGTAGATAAGGTGGTGGGCAACGAAAACGGCGTCGTTGTCAACAACTATGCCGACGGTGTGACCCAACTGAAGGCCGGCCACGAGATTGACTACGAGGGCGCTTCTGGCAACGACGATTACAACAAGTATCACAACGTTGCCGGTAGTTGGGATGTCGTGCAATGGGATGCTCAGGGCCAGTCCCTGCATACCGTTATGACCGTCTCGCAGGACCAGATCGCCGCCTGGTCTGTCTAGTGCAATGATGCTGGCGCGCCGGTAGCTGCTGAGTGTTACCGGCGCGCGGTATCGTCTTGAAGTCATTTCTCATAGATTCTCATAGATTCTCGTAGATGAGACGCGCACCTGAAGTGCCAGAGGCGGAGAAAGGATGGCAATAGATGATGGCGCAACCGCAACATGCCGCAGGACCAAAGAGCGACTGGGATGCCCAACCTAACGACGCGGCTCCGCCGCTCGCCGGTGTGCGGGTCGTTGAACTCGGCTCGTTTGTGGCCGCGCCAGCCGCCACACGCATTCTGGCAGACTTCGGTGCTGAGGTAATCAAGGTCGAGTCGCCGGGCACAGGCGATGAGTTGCGCCAGTGGGGTGAGCTGATCGAAACGCGCGATGGGCAGGGTATTTCCGCCTGGTGGCTCACGCAGGCGCGCAACAAGCGGTTCGTCACACTGAATCTGCGAGCGCCAGAGGGGCAGGCGCTCGCCCTGGCGCTGATTGCCAAAAGCCAGATCGTCATCGAAAACTTTCGCCCAGGTCGTCTGGAAGCCTGGAACCTCAGCTACGAACGTATGCGTGAGGTGAACCCAGCCATTGTGCTGGTGCGCATCTCCGGCTACGGGCAGACTGGCCCATACCGCGAAAAGGCTGGCTATGGCAACGTCAGCGAATCTATGGGCGGGCTGCGCTATGTCACCGGCTATCCTGATAGACCACCGGTGCGCGTGGGGGTCAGCCTGGGTGATATGCTGGCGGCGCAGCAGGCGGCGTTCGGCGCGCTGATGGCGCTGCGCGTGGCCGAACGCACAGGCAAGGGACAAGTGGTAGATGTCGCCATCACTGAAGCAGTCTTTGCCACTACCGAAGGCATGCTCACTGAATACGCCCACAAAGGAATTGTGCGGGAACGCGCTGGCAATAAGCTGTTGCGCGCTGCGCCCTCCAACGTCTATCAGACAGGTGACGGCAAGTGGATTGCCATTGGTGGCAACGGCGAAAACGTCTTCCGGCGCTTTACCACCGCGATGGGCATGCCGGAACTGGCGACCGACAAGCGTTTCATAGATAACCGCTCGCGCATCGCCAATCATGAGGAACTCGACGAGATCATTGGCGCGTGGACCGCCGCACACTCGCTCGCAGAGATTCAGCAGCTACTCGACGCCGCCGGTGTCCCTGCCGGGCCGGTGATGAGCATTGCCGATATCGCCGCCGATCCGCAGTTTCAGGCGCGCGGCATGATCGCCCGTGTGCCAGACGCGCGCTTGCCGGAAGGCGCGGCTATCATGCCCGGCATCGTTCCGCGCCTCACCGCAACCCCCGGCCAGATTGCGCATGCAGGCGGCGCATTGGGCGCCGATAACCACGATGTATTTGCTGGACTGCTCGGCCTCGATGCCGCCACAGTAGAGCGGCTGCGAGAGAGTGGCATCATCGGCGCGCCCGCCGGAACGCAGGCGACGTTGTCCTCATCCACAGCAGAACATGCGGGGGAAGGCGTCGAATAGAGCAAATAGCGATGTGGGGAGTAACGGGGCGGCACAGTGAGCGCGAAGAGTGACTGAGAAAGGATGAGCATATGACGGCAACGGCAGCCCCTGGGACTCCTGGCCGCAAACTCCGCGAGGCCATCGCCGCTGAACGTCCATTGCAGGTGATCGGCGCGATCAACGCCTACTGCGCTCTGCTGGCGGAACGCGCAGGCTACCGCGCGCTGTATCTCTCAGGCGCGGGAGTCGCCAATGCGTCATACGGCCTGCCCGACCTGGGCATAACAACGCTGGCGGACGTGCTAGAAGATGTGCGCCGCATCACGCGTGTCACGTCGCTGCCGCTGCTGGTGGATATTGACACGGGCTGGGGCAGCGCCTTCAACATAGCGCGCGCCATACGCGACTTGAGCGCAGCCGGTGCGGCGGGCGTTCACATCGAAGATCAGGTGCAGGCGAAACGCTGTGGCCACCGCCCCAACAAAGCCATTGTATCGGCTGACGAGATGGTGGACCGCATCCATGCCGCCGTGGATGCGCGCAGCGACCCAGACTTCATGATCGTCGCGCGGACCGACGCCTTTGCACGCGAGGGTCTGGATGGCGCGCTCGAACGGGCGCGGCGCTATGCCGCTGCCGGCGCTGACGCCATCTTCCCCGATGCGCTGACCGACCTGGAGCAGTACCGGACCTTCGCCGGGGCGACTCCACTGCCGCTGCTGGCGAACATGACCGAATTCGGCGTGACGCCGCTGCTTACCACGCAAGAGTTGGCAGAGGCAGGCGTGGCGCTGGTGATCTATCCGCTGACCGCATTCCGCGCGATGAGCGCAGCAGCGGTGCGCGTCTATGAGACGCTGCGACGCGAGGGCACACAGCAGGCGCTTCTGCCAGAGATGCAGACGCGGCGCGAACTCTATGATGTCCTGGATTACGACGCCTACGAGCGCAAACTGGACGAATTTCTTGCCCGCGAATATGCAAGTGAGCCGGAGAGCGAACCATAACGGGTTGGCGTAACGACGCCATAAAACGCCACACCGGAGAGACGCCAAACGCGAGAAGAGAGAATACAGGTGAGCATTGCATCCACAGCAGCGAACGAGCGGCCAGCGCCCGATGCGCTCGTGCAAGATATCGCGCGCTATGCCGTCGAAGCTGACATCAGCAGCGATGAGGCATATACAACTGCTCATTATTCGCTGCTCGATGCGCTCGGCTGCGGATTGCTGGCGCTCAATTTCCCTGACTGTGCGAGGCTACTTGGGCCGATTGTGCCCGGCACGGTGGTGCAGCATGGAGCGCGTGTGCCAGGCACTGCTTATGTCCTCGATCCGGTGCAGGCGGCGTTCGCCATCGGCGCGATGAACCGCTGGCTGGACTACAACGACACCTGGCTTGCCGCCGAATGGGGACATCCATCGGATAATCTTGGCGGCATCATGGCAGTTGCAGACTGGCTCAGCCGCACCCGGCTGGCGGCGGGAGAGCAGGCGTTGCCCATGCGCGCAGTGCTGACGGCGGCAATCAAGGCGCATGAGATCCAGGGCATCCTGGCGCTGGAGAATAGCTTCAACGCGGTGGGGCTGGATCATGTGCTGCTGGTGCGGGTGGCGACGGCAGCAGTAGTAACGGCGCTGCTGGGCGGCAGCGTGGACGAAGCCATCGCCGCCATCTCCAACGCCTGGGTAGATGGTGGCACACTGCGCGCCTACCGGCACGCGCCCAACACCGGCACGCGCAAGTCGTGGGCGGCTGGCGACGCAACGAGCCGGGGTGTGCGCCTCGCACTGTTGGCGCGCGCTGGCGAGATGGGCTACCCATCGGCGCTTACAGCACCAACCTGGGGCTTTCAGGATGCGCTGATGCGTGGGAATCCACTACGCATGGCTCGCCCCTTTGGCTCATATGTGATGGAGAACGTGCTTTTCAAGGTGCTGTATCCCGCTGAGTTTCATGCGCAGACGGCGGTGGAGGCGGCGGTTGCCCTGCATCCGCTCGTGCGAGGACGGTTCGATGAGATCGAGCGCATCGCGCTCACTACACAGGCCGCCGCAGTGCGCATCATCGCCAAGACTGGCCCGCTCTACAATCCCGCCGACCGTGACCACTGCCTGCAATATATGGTGGCAATTGGGCTGCTCAAGGGTGATCTGACGGCCAACGATTACAGCGATGGCGTGGCGGCTGACCCGGTGATAGACGCGCTACGCGAGAAGATGGTGGTGTTCGAGGACGAGACATTCAGCCGCGATTATCTGGACCCTGATAAGCGTTCCATTGCCAATGCCGTTCAGGTGTTCTTCCGCGACGGCTCAGCGACCGAACGGATGGTGATTGAATATCCGCTGGGCCACCGTCGTCGCCGCGCCGAGGCGCTGCCGTTGCTCGAACGCAAATTTGCGGCGAATATCGCTACGCGGCTGCCAGCGCAACGCGCCGAGGCATTGCTGGCGCTCTGGCGCAACCCCATGGCGCTCTCGGCGTTGACAGCATCCGAGTTGTTTGATCTGCTGGCGCTGCCCTCTGATGAGCCATCCGCATAGACCAAACAGACCAATCCGACCAAAACCGGCTGAGCCGTCCCCTCCTTTGACGCTACCATGCCACCATGCTATACTTTGGGAAGTTTGTCATAGAGATTCAGCCAACGTTCACAGTAACAGTGATTGCACGCGAAACGCACATACTGCATGCGCCCCGTGGAGGCATCGCCATGACCGCTCCCGACCAACTCAACTCAGTCACAAGCTCCGATTCACCTGATTCATTTGTCATTGATCCTGCTGCGCATGTTGGGGTGGTCGCGCTAACGGTCGCCAACCTTGCGCGTTCGCTTGCCTTCTACAGCAACGCGCTGGGCTTCACCGTGCTGGACCGCACGGAGCGCGACGCAGTGCTGGCGGTCGCTGGCACGCCACTGCTGCTACTGCATGAACAGCCCGGCGCGCTGCCCTGGATGATTGATGCGGCAACCGGCCTCTATCACTTTGCCATTCTGCTGCCCACACGCGAGGACCTGGGTGGCTGGTTGCGTCACTATCTCACCACAGACTTCCCACCGCCGGGCCAGGGCGACCATATCGTGAGCGAGGCGCTCTATCTGCGCGACCCGGACGGCCACGGCATCGAAGTGTATGCGGACCGGCCACGCGAGGGCTGGCGCTGGGTGGATGGTCGGGTGCAGATGGGCGGCGGCCCGGTTGATCTGCGCGGTATCCTGGCGGATGGCACAGCAAAGCCCTGGACGGGTTTGCTGCCGGCTGGCACGAAGATTGGGCATATTCATCTTCAGGTTGGCGATATCGCGGCAGCGGAAGCGTTCTATCATGGCATTCTCGGCTTTGCGGTCACAGCCCAGATACCGCAGGCGGCGCTCTTTGTCTCGGCGGGCGGCTATCATCACCATATCGGCATGAACACCTGGCATAGCGAGGGCGCAGGTCCGGCGCCAGACGATACCGCCCAGCTGCGCTTTTACACGCTGGACCTGCCCAGCCAGGAGGCGCGTGATGCGGTTGTCGCCAGCATCCAGGCCGCTGGCCTTGATGCAACGCGCCCCAGGCAGAGCAATGATGTCGTCATTGTCCGTGATCCCTGGCAGAACGTGATTGTGCTTCAGGCTGGTGCGGCGGACGATGCGCAAACGGCGCAGGCGCTCACGGCGGCCTTCTCCTCAGCGAGCGAAAAGTAATCCGAATGCCCCCATCAGAAATAGTCTCTAATCTGAAAGTGTTGGCAAGCCAGAGAGGATACACACAATGGCGAAGAAAGTGGAGAAGTCACGACAAGAATTGGCGGCACACCTGACGCCTGAGCAGTTTCACGTGACGCAGGAACACGGCACGGAGCGACCATTCAGCGGGCAGTATGTCCACAAGACGGCGGATGGCACGTATACCTGCGTCGTCTGCGGTGCGCCACTCTTCAGTTCGGATACGCAGTTCGATTCGGGTTCAGGCTGGCCGAGCTTCTGGGCGCCGCTGGATGAAGGACAGGTGGAGACCGAGAGCGACACGAGCTGGCTGATGCGCCGCACTGAAGTGCATTGCGCCTCCTGTGGCGCGCATCTGGGACATGTCTTCGAGGACGGCCCGCGTCCCACCGGTCTGCGCTATTGCATCAACTCCGTCGCCCTCAAACTAGAGCCTGCCGCCGAAGCATCCGGCGAACAATCTACGAGCGATGACGAAGCTAAAGCGTCCAGCTAGCACAAGGCATGAAAGAGGCGCACATGAGCAGCGAACACCAGGAAACCAGCATCGCTCGTGAGATGTGGCGGACGCTGGAACCGTACCATGCCATGATCTACTTTGCGCCGGAGGCCCGCGAAGCATACACCGCCATCGGACTCAAAGGCTATTGGATGGGCTATTTCGCTTCGCGGGCGGCGGCGCTGGGGCCGGTCTCTGCCGAGGTAGTGGCCGCGACATTCTATAACTTCCATCCGCGTATGGTGGCGCGCGCCATTCCAGACGCCTGGCGTTTCTGTCCGCCGGAACAGATACTGGCCGCGCGCAGGGATGCCGCAGATGTTGCGCTGCGCCGTCTGCTCGGAGTATACGTGACCTCAGCCGAACTTGCTGAAGCGGCAGCATTGGCGCGTGTTGCCGCCGAAAGCTGCGATGTGGCCGGGCGGGCGCTCTTTGCGGGGCATCGCGCGCTGGATTGGCCACAAGAGCCACATCTGGTCCTCTGGCATGCGGCGACGCTGCTGCGCGAATATCGTGGGGACGGGCATGTGGCGGCGCTGCTGGCCGGGGGCATTGACGGCTGCGAGGCGCATCTGACGCTGGTTGGCACAGGCAATGTGCCGCGCGAAGCCATTCAGCCGCATCGTGGGTGGAGCGATGAAGAGTGGGACGCCGCCGCCGTGAGATTGCAAGAGCGCGGCTGGCTCGATGCCACGGGAATGTTGACCGAACAAGGGCGCGCGGGGCGCCAGGCCATCGAGGACCGTACCGACCGCCTCGCCATGCGACCCTGGGAGACATTGGGAGCGGACCGCTGCGCCCGCTTGCGTGAGCTAGCCTGGACGCTGAGCGACATCATCGTGCGCGAAGGTGGTATTCCCGTTCCCAACCCGATGGGCCTCTCCTGGAAATAGGCCACATTGTCACATTCCTGCTGCCCCGTTATCAGGCGTCGGCGCTCGTTGTGCGGCGCGAGGTAATCGTGCCGGTGTTCAGCCCGAACCAGTGCATGCGTCCCAAATAGCGGGCGTGTTCGATTTTCATACAGCGATCCATGACGACGGCCAGACCACCCTGCTCCGCGATACGCGCGCCCTCCGGACTGATGACATCGAACTGGAGCCAGAGCGCCCGCGCGCCAATCTTGACCGCCTCCTCAGCGATGGCGGGCACCGCCTCCGGCGCACGGAAAACATCCACGACATCCACAGGAAACGGAATCGCAGTCAGCGAGGGATAACATGTCTCGCCAAGAATGGTTGTCTCTTTGGGGTTCACTGGAACGATGCGATAGCCGTTGCGTTGCAGATAGTAGCCGACGAAATAGCTCGGTCGCAGCGGATTGGGCGAGAGGCCGACGATGGCAATCGTGCGCGCGGTATGTAAGATGCTCTGGATGGTCCGCGCATCCTGATACTGCGGCCACGCCTGCGCCTCTGTCTCAGCAGATTCCTGGTTGGCCTGACGTATCTCATTGGTCATGCTATATACTCCTCGCTTGTAGGTTCTTGCGTGTAAACGTATTGATAGCGCCACTTTTGCGGACGTGTGGTTCCCCTCGCCTCGCGGGAGAGGGGGCCAGGGGGTGAGGTCAAACGCCTGCGCTCGCAGTGGCCGTTCGCGCCGCCCGCAAGCCATGCTCGAGGTCCCAGAGCAGGTCGTCCAGCGTTTCCAGGCCCACGGAGAGGCGAATCGTCCCCAGGCCGACCCCTGCCGCTTGCAGGTCTTCTTCGCTGAGTTGGCGATGGGTGGAACTGGCTGGGTGAATCACCAGGCTCTTGGTATCTCCAACGTTGGCGAGGTGTCGCCAGAGATGCAGCGCTTCGATGAAGCGCTGCCCGGCGATGCGCCCGCCCTTCAGATCAAACGAAAAGACCGCACCCGCGCCCTTTGGCAGATAGCGTTGCGCCAGCGGCCAATACGGATTATCCTCCAACCCAGCGTAGCGCACCCGCTCCACCTGCGGATGCGCCGCCAGGAAGCGCGCCACCCCCTGCGCATTCTGCACATGCCGCTCCATGCGCACAGGCAGCGTTTCCAGGCCGAGTGTATAAAGGAAGGCGTGGAACGGACTCAGCGGCGCGCCCAGATCGCGCAGCACCTCGGCACGCAACTTCATCAGGAAGCCGTACATGCCAAACGTCTCATGAAAGCGCAGACCGTGATACGCTGGCGAGGGGTCGGCAACCGAGGGATAGCGCCCGTTGGACCAGTTGAAGCCGCCGGAGTCTACCACGACGCCGCCGATGCTGGTGCCGTGGCCGTCAATATATTTCGTAGCCGAGTGAACGACGATGCTCGCCCCCCACTCAATCGGACGACAGAGATACGGCGTAGCAAACGTATTGTCAACGATCAGCGGAAGTTGATGCTCTGCGGCGATATCGGCCACGGTGCGCAGGTCCAGGATGTTGCCACCAGGATTGCCAATAGTTTCAGCAAAGAAGGCTTTGGTGTTCTCGCGGACGGCTCCGCGCCAGGCATCAGGATCATCAGGATTGACGAAGGTAAACTCCACCGAGAGCTTGGAGAGCGTGTTCTTGAACTGGGCAATGGTCCCGCCATAAATCGCCTGCGACGCCACCACATGATCGCCTGGCTGAAGCAGCGTAAAGAAGATGGCCGCCTGCGCAGCAAGCCCACTGCCGAAGGCGACCGCGCCGATGCCACCTTCCAGGCAGGCGATGCGCTCCTCGAAGGCCGCGACCGTGGGATTCATGATGCGCGTGTAGATATTACCGTATTCTTGCAGATTGAAGTAGGCGGCGGCTGCCTCGGTATCCTCAAAGACGAACGCCGAGGTCTGATAGATCGGCAGCGCGCTGGCGCCGGTGTAGGGGTCGGGGCGCTGGCCGGCGTGGACGGCTCGCGTCTCGAAGCCGAACGTATGCGGCGTCTCCGCTCCCTCATCTCGCCTGCCATCGGCGGCATTGGGTGGCGTCTCAGGGCCATGAGTAATATCAGACATCGGGCGCTCCAATCACTTCCAATCGTTCCAATCTATCAGGACGACGCATACGCAACAAACAAACGAGCAGGCACAGGGAACAGCGAACATCTCTTGCAGAAGATAATGACCTGTATCAACAAAGTCAAGAAAAACGGTGAAAACTGCTCAGAAGATGACCAGCCGACCCGCATCCGTCACGCCATAGCTGAGGTCAACGGCGACGGACACCAGGCATTCATCAGGCGCGATGGCGCGGAGCCGCCGCAGTTCGATGGTTGTGTTTTGCAGCCAGATCGCGGTCTGCTGTCCATCTGCGGCGGTCAGCAATTGCACGTTGGCGTCGGCAATCACGTGGCCCGGCTGCTCGCCGGCGAGCAGTGGGATTCTGCGCGGTGAAAGATGATTTCCGCCGTCATGCGCTGGCGGCGATGAAGAGTGTTGCGCCGGTAGCTCTTGCCTTTTCTGCGTATTCTGCATGGCAACCCGCATCCTCTCGTCGTTTACGCTGGCATGGGAGAGGATATCCCAATGCCAGCGTCCAATGGCACTACATAAAAATTGCCTCTCTATACGAAACGATCATTAACATAATCAGATAACCTCAGATGAGGCGCAGCTTCCGCCCGACGGTGGCGAACGCCTGCAACACCTCCTCAATATCCGCCTGGCTATGCGCGGCGGAGACGATGCAGCGCACGCGAGCGGCGCCTTTGGGCACCACCGGAAAGGCGAACGCCTGCACATAGACGCCTTCATTGCGAAGTTCGCGCCCCAGCGCCATTGCCTGCGCCGCCTCGCCCACGATCACTGGGATGATCGGTGTGGCGCTGGCGCCGGTATTGAAGCCAAGCCGCTGAAAGCCTTCGCGCAGCGCGCCAGCATTTGCCCAGAGCCGCGTCAGCCGCTCCGGCTGCGCTTGCAGCAGATCGAGCGCAGCAATCAGCCCCGCCGCGACCATCGGCGGCAGATGGCCGGTGCTAAACATGAAGGGGCGGCTGCGCTGATAGAGCGTCTGGATGACCTCCTGGTCCGACGCCACGAAGCCGCCAACGCCACCAAGCGCCTTTGAGAGGGTGCCAATCTCAAAGGCAATTCTGCCTTCCAGGCTGAAGTGTTCGACGATGCCACGCCCCGTTCGCCCCAGCACGCCATCGCCGTGGGCGTCGTCCACATAGACCAGCGCCGCATAGCGGTCCGCCAGCGTCGCAATTTCTGGCAGCGGCGCCAGGTCGCCATCCATGCTGAAGACGCCATCGGTGATGATGATACGGCTGCGCGCGTCCTGCGTTTCGCGCAGGCAGGCTTCCAGCGCGTCCAGGTCAGCATGTGGATAGGTATGGCGTTTGGCATGCGTCAGCCGGCAGCCGTCTATGATGCTGGCGTGGTTCATGGCATCGCTGATGATGGCATCTTCTTCGCCAGCCAGCACGGAGAGCGCAGCGAGATTGGTGTCGTAGCCGGTCTGGCAGACCAGCGCCGCCTCGCGCCCCTTATACGCCGCCAGACGTTCTTCGAGTTGCTGGTGCAGCGTCATCGAGCAGACGACACGCCCCGCGCCCAGACCAAACCCGTATTTATCCAATGCTTCATGGGCGGCAGCGATGATGATGGGGTCCTGCGCGAAACCCAGATAGTTGTTCGCGCAGAGGTTGATGTACGACCGGCCATTCATTGTGATGCGCGGACCCTGGGCGCTGGAGAGCAAATTGGGCGTATAGAATCGCTCCTCGCGTTTGAGCGTCTCCAAATCATCGCGCAGGCGGCTCTTGAATTGGGCGAACGCGGGCGACGCTGGCGGCTGCATCGTTGATTCCACCATCTGATGGCCTCTCTTTCACATCGGGATAGAGAACGCAGGCAATAGCAAATGTAGGGAAGGCAAAGAGATCGAGGTCCAACACGTCCCGATAATTTATTGTACGCTGGGATGATGCGCCGTCGTCTGATGTCTGATAGCGCAGCCTGCGCGCTCGTCTTGAATATGCCGTTGGTTCGGTTTAGAATGACATTGCAGAGATTGAGAAAGGGGAAAGGAACCCGTGGAGATCACGTTTCTGGGAGGCGCGCGCGAGGTAGGCGCTTCGTGTGCGCTGCTTCAGGTGGCCGGGCGGCGCATCTTGATTGACGGCGGCATGCGACCCACCGCACGTGAGGCGGGATCGCGCCTGCCAGACCTGCGCCCGCTGGATGCGCAGCCGCCCGAAGCGATAGTAGTGACGCACGCGCATATTGACCACACCGGCGCGCTGCCACATATCGCCGCGCTCTACCCTGCCATCCCCATCTATGCGACGGAAAGCACCCATGTGCTGATGGAGATTCTGCTTCGCGATTCGGTGCGCATCATGGAGCAGGAAGGGCTACGCCCCGACGGCGAAACGCCGCTCTATACCGCCGAACAGGTAGATGCGCTGCTCGGCAGAATCATCACCGTCGAATTCGATGCGCCATTCGCGCCGCTGGCAGGCGCGCCGCTCCAACTGACGTTTCTGCGTGCCGGGCATATCCTGGGCGCCGCGCTGCTAGACTGGCAGACGCCAGAGGGCCATCTCATCTGGACCGGCGACATTTCGGTGGTGGATCAGCGCACCGTCAAGGGGCTGGCGCTGGACTGCCTGCCCAAAGCCGATATCGTTGTCTGCGAAGGCACCTACGGCAACCGCAGCCACAGCAACCGTCGCGAAGAAGAGCGCGGCCTGGTGCAGACCGTCCAGGAGGTGATTGCGCGCAACGGTCGCGTTTTGTGCCCGGCCTTTGCCGTCGGGCGCGCGCAGGAGATCACACTGATTCTCAAAGCGTTCCGCGCCAGCGGCGAGGTTTCGCCAGTGCCAATCTACCTGGATGGCATGGTGCGCTCGGTCTGCGACGCCTATCAGCGCCAATCGCACGATCTGCACCCCAATTTGCAGCGATTCCTCCTCAACGCGCGCAGGCCGCTCTTTACCGATCCATCGCTCCATATCTACGCTGTTCGCGCGCATGACCGCGCATCGCTGGTGCAGCAAACCCGCCCGGCGGTGATTATCAGCAGTTCCGGCATGCTCACTGGCGGCGCATCGCCACTCTACGCCGCTGAACTCGCCAGCCACGAACGCGATTGCCTGCTCTTCACGGGCTATCAGGATGAAGAGAGTCCGGGGGCGGCGCTACTCAAAGCGGCGACCGGCGACACCATAACCCTCGGCGATAAGAGCGTCTCGCTGCAATGCCAGGTGGCGCGCTATAATCTCTCCGGCCATGCCGACGCCGAGCAAATCGTACATGCCATCACGAAGATGTCGCCGCGCCAGTTGATTCTGGTGCATGGCGCGCCGGACTCGCTGGAAGCGCTGGGCAAACGGTTCCCAAAGCTGCGTGTGGATATTCCGCCGGTCGGGGCCACCATCACCTGCGAACGCTTCGCCGCCAGCGGACTCCTCACGCCGCAGCCTCTCGCGCCACGGACTGCGCGCGAGCCAGGAGAATCCGCAGAACCAATGGAGACATTGCCGGAGCCGGCGCTGCCTGACCTCTGGCGGCTGGCCCATGAGCGCAGCGCAGAGCGCCCCTGGACCGCCGTGGAGCTTGGCAAAGCCTATTATGGTCCGGCGTACCGGCCAGCCTTGCGCGCGCAGATCAATGATCTCTTGCAGAATGCAACGTTCTATTTTCGCGTGCAGCGGTTGGGCGCGCAGTTGACCTATCTCCCGCGCACGCAGGCGGAGGTGGAGGCGCGCACTGCTAACGACCTGACGCCGGGGATGGTGGTAATCGTGGAGACGCCCAAGAGCGCCGCGCAACTGGCGGTAGTGCTGGCGCCGCCACAGAGCGGCACGGTGGCGCTCGTCACCGAAACCTGGAAGGTTGGCCCGCATCCGCTCCCCGCCATCCAACTGGTCTCCACCATCGAGCGACCAGACTTACTGGCGCTCCCAGCGGACGAAGCCAAAAGCGCGTTGGTTGCCTGGCGCCAGGAGTTAGCGAACGCCTGGGTTGACCTCATCCGTCTCTGGGATGAGGCGCTGGCCACCGGCAAGGCCAGCATCGAGTATGGTGCGCTCTGCGCCGCCTGTAACGACAGCGACCACCCCGACGATCAACTTGCGCTGGGGCTGGAACTGCTGACGCGCGGAACCATCCTCTTTGCGCGGAACGGCGCCAGTTGGTCGCCGCGCCCCGCCGCGCCAATTCTTCAGACCCAGGAGGGGTTGCAACACCATCTGAACCTCCTCCACGCAGGCGCAGGAGCCGCAGTGCTAGCGAAAGAGCGCCCGGCGGTTCTAACGGGACGAAGTAGCTGGCGGCATTTTGAGGTTGAGTGGCTGCCAGAGCAGGAGGTTGGGCGCGTCTATCAGCGGCTCATAGCATTGCAATGAGTTGCAGTCCGTTGCAGTTGCCTTTAGCGGGCGCAGACGTTATCATGTGCGAGCAATGGTCTATGGGATATACTCACATATCACGATACATCAGGGGTGTGCCCGGGAGAAACGCATGGCCGAGAAAAAGAAGAAAACAGGCTCAACCCAGACGGCCTCGCAGGAAGAACTGGCGGCTTCGTCTTCGATAGCGCCCACCAAAGCTGGCTCTGCCGGGGCCGATGCTCCCTCAAAGGCGTCCACTGTGCAGGCGACTGAAGCAGCGACAGCAACGCCAGCAACTGAAGCAACGCCAGCGACGACGGAAACGGCAAAGCGCAAACCCACGCCGGAAGAGCAAGAGGTCATCAACCAGTTGGCCGCTGTCATTGCCGAACGCCTGGGCGAGGAGAAAGATACGGCGATTGACCAGATCCGGCGCATCATTCGCTGGCTGGGGGCCAAACGGACGCAGGAGTACGTGGAAGAGTCGTTCCGTGTCGAGGAAAACGGCGGGATGATGCTTCCGGATGAATCGCGCAGGCGGACGCTGGGCGGCGTCTTTTTCCATCTTGTCAAGCATAACGCGACCCCGCGTGAGCGGCTCCAGATCTGGCCAGAACTGCGCATAAAGGGGAATGAGCACAAGACTCGTAAAGAACGGGCCACGATTATCGAGTTGTTGCGCGCCAGCGCGCAGCAGGACGTACCAGGAGATGCAACCACCGTGAAGATGACCATTTTGGGACGACCGGGGAAGGTCGTCGAGCGGCCAACCTACGTGACGGTTATGATGCGCCCAATGAAGACACCGACGCTACCCAAAGGGCTTCCCACGCCGCCATCGCCGCCCTCCGGCGTCTACGCGGTGCTGATCTCCGGCAAACAGTGGCGCAAAGTGGCCGAATCTATCAAGGACCCGGAAGATATCCTGATCGTTGAGGGCTTCGGCATCGTCAGCCCGCATCTGCCGGGAACGGTAGAAATCTACGCCACCAACACCACCACCAAAAAGTTGCAGCAGGCGTTACGTGTCGCTCAGCGAGAGCAGATGGCGCAACAACAAGCAGGGCAAGCGACGCAGGCGGCGCAGAGCCAGGAATCTTAACCACCGATCTGAACGACGCCTCACGATACCCACCAGCTTGCCGGCTCTCACTCGCTGGCAAGCTGTGGCTCAATGTATAGCTCCACGAACTCGCGCCTGCCGGGCACCCAGATATCCTCATCGGCGCCATGCGGCTTGTAGACGACGGCATGCGCCAGCAACGGCAGGCAATGCGGCGTGGGCTGGCCCGTTCTTGGCGCTGGCTGGCGCTGGCTCTCTGCGGGAATCAGGCTGAGCGCGACGCTGCCAGTCAACCGGCTCCCCAGGTCGGTAAACATTTTCTTGGGCAGTGACCACATCACCCCCTGCATGACGCCGTACTGATGATGACGCATCGTAATCTTGCCAGCAGACCAGGCGAAATCAGCCTCCGGCGGCACACTGTTAATTTGCAATTTGGCGATGGCTCCCAGCAAGGCGGATGCGCCCGCAAACGCCGGATTGGGGACCACGCCAGCCAGCGTGCCGGCGTCGGCAATCGTCGGCGCGATGAGATTCTTCCAGTCGCTGGCAAACTTCGCCTGCCAACTGGTGTGTTCGTGGAATGGGTGCAGGTAGTTCACCGTCGCCACCAGTTCTTTGATGCGCCAGCCGCCGGAGAGTGGGAAAAACAGATAGACATGCGCCGCGACATCTTGCAGCTTCGACCAGATGCGCTCCATCTGCGCCTCCTCAGTCGAATGTCCCAGCGTCCACCAATATTGATAAAGGGGCGCCGCCGGTTGGGTAGATCGGGAGTCATCGTCATCCCCGCCGCAGGGTGATACCCGCACCTCCGCATACGTGGTATCCAGCAGCGGTCGGGTTTCGCCATAGACTTCCAGGTAAAAGGGCTGCGCGTTCTCATCCCAGGTTGCCAGGTCCGCAGGCGCGCTCACTACTTCGATCATTAGCTGGTCCTTTCACAATAGTTTTGGTGAATTGGCTAACAGTAGCAAGTGCATACTATTCTAAACTATGCTGAAGTCAGGTCGCCTGTCCCGATGCTTCCTGTGGCTTATCTGTTCTGCCTGCGTCGCTTGTATCGCCTGCATCGTTTGCATCGTCTTCTTCCGCATCCGCCGCTAGCTCCTCGAAGTGGCGCATCTGTTCTTCGAGTTGGTCGTGTTCGACTTGATAGGAGCGCGAGAGCCGTTCGTATTCCAGATTGCTGATGTCGCTGCGGTCATGCGCCCGCGAGAGCATGAGCATCGCGCCCTCCACCGCCAGCAGCCGCGCGCGGGCAGACTCCGCCTGCGCCTGCGGGTCCTTCTCCTCCGCCAGACCCAGCCAGCGGATCAGCGGGCGCATCGTCACGCCCTGCAACACCAGCGATGCGGCGACGACGCCGAACGTCATCACTTGCAGCAGGTTGCGGTCCGGGAACACCTGCGTATTGTGGAGCGTGAACGGCAGGCTCAGCACCAACGCCAGCGATACCGCGCCACGCAGGCCACCCCAGAGCATCACAGGTCGGTAGGAATGCGGAACGCGCTGTTTCCCGCGCAACCAGGGCGGCAAGAGATAGACCACGAAGGCGCGGGCGACAAGTGTTGCCAGGAAAGCAATGAGGATGTACCACCAGCTACGCAGCAGCGTGAGCGGGTCCATTTCAATGCCAATCAGCAGGAAGATCAATGAATTGGCAATGAACCCCAAAAACTCCCAGTTGACGCTGATGGCATAGACACCGCGCGGGTTGAGTCCGCGCGTGGAACCATAATTGCCGAAGAAGAGCGCGGTGAGAACGACGGCGATGGCCCCGGAAACGTTGAAATGCTCCGCCACCAGATAGGAACCGTAAGCCGCTATCAACGTCACCATGATCTGAATTTGCGGGCTATCCACGATGCGCAGCAAGAACGAGCCGCCATAACCAATGACAACGCCGATCACCAGCGCGCCAGCCACCGTCAGCAAAAATTGCAGGATGCCCGCGCCGATATTGAATGAGCCGGTGAGGAGGCCCGCCAGCAAAATCTGAAAGAGGGTAATCGCGGCCCCGTCGTTGAAGAGGCTTTCACCTTCCACGATCAGCGAGAGCCGGCGCGGCACGCCCAACTCCTTGAAGAGCGAGACGACGGCAATGGGATCGGTGGAGGAGATCAGCGCGCCGAAGAGCAATGCCTGCGGCCAGGCCAACCCGATGACGAGATGTACGATCACGCCGGTGATGGCGGTGCCCAGAAAGACGCCAGGGACCGCCAGCAGCGTGATTGGCAGCAGCGTGCGGCGCAGACCTGTGACCGAGACGTTATACGCGCCCTCGAAGAGCAGCACTGGCAGGAACACCGTGAGGATAAGGTCTGGCGTCAGGTGAATATGGTGAAATCCCGGCTGGAAGCCAAGCAAGCCAACCAGCACCAGCAGCACGGTATAGGGCAGACGTATGCGCTGCGCGACCACTCCAACGACGAAGATCACCAGCAGGAGTTCGATCAACGCTTCGATGATGGTGGGAACATCTTCGGGCATGTCGTTCTCCTTCGCTGCATTATCTGCGAGTAATATGTCGGCATTCTATCCCAACATATCCTATGCCAGGGCAGCCTCAACGGTAGCGCTGGTCGAGTGCAATCAGCCCACCAGATTGCTCTAATCCATAGTGCTGACTCCGCATGGATGTCGCACTCAGGTACAGAATTAGGGGCAACCGATATGCTATGGTAGAAGTGGTGTCTCGAATACGTGGGTGATCTTCCTTGTGCTGGTGATGAGAGAAAGAGGGGATGGAGAAGCGCAGGCGCGAGGAGAAAGCACTGGATATCCCTGGCATAGCCTTATGAGGGAATGACTGGGTAGGATAAGGATTGGAGCGGCGCTATGCTCCAGATTGGCGAACAACCAGAAAATCTTCAGCATACTGGCGAAGAGGCGGCTTTTGCTCCGGCGCAGCATGACCACACCAGCGCGCGGACGGCTTGGCGGCGCATCGTATTGCAGGCAACGGCGCTCTGGCTGGTGACACGGCTGACGCTGGTGGCGTTTACGGCGTTCGCAGTGCCGTTCGAGGCCAAGCTGCACGCGCCGCCGGAGAGCAGCGTCACCTTTTCCGCTGCCGAGCTGGCCGGGCGCTGGCTCCAATGGGATGCGCACTGGTACATCAGCATCGCGCAGCATGGCTACACCAGCGCCCAGGCGACCGCGTTTTTCCCGCTCTATCCACTGCTGATTCATGGAGTGACGCTGCTCATCGGCCCGCATGTACTGTTTGCGTCGCTGTTGGTAGCCAACCTGGGCACATGGGGCGGCTTTGTCGGCGTGGGGCTGCTGGCCGCACATGAATCCGGCAAAGAGCGGTCGGCCTTCTCCGCCGTCCGTGTTATGGCAGCTTATCCGCTGGCCTTTTTCCTGGCCGCGCCGTATACCGACGGTCTCTTTTTGGCTGGGGTCGCCTGTAGCCTGCTGGCGGCGCGGCAGGGGAAATGGCGGCTGGCGACGCTCTGTGGCTGTCTGGCGCTTGCCACGCGGCTAACCGGCCTCATCCTCATCCTGCCGCTGCTCTGGGAATATGGGCGGCAACACGGCTGGTGGCAACGCGCTACCTGGCGAGATGGCGCATGGTGGCGCATGCTGCCTTCGCGCGCCGTAGGCGGCGCAGTGCTGATGCTGGCCGGTCTACTCATTGGCCTGGCGCTCTATATGCTCTTCCTCTGGGTGAAGTTTGGCGACCCACTGCTCTTCCTCCACGCGGAAGAACTCTTCTGGCACCACACGGGCATCCTCAATCTCGCGGTGCAGACCGGCGCGCAGGCAACAGCCACGACGCCAATCCATCATCATGCGGCGCACACGGCCACCTGGGGTTACGAGCAGGCACGCTCACTGGTGGATCTTGCAGCGGTGGCATTTTTCGCCATCCTGACGATCATCGGCGCGCGCAGGCTGCCCTTTGCCTATACGCTCTATATGATCGGCCTGCTGGCGCTGGTCGTCTCCTCGCCGCGTCCCGATCATCTGGGCTTCTTTGTCTCTGCCGGACGCTATCTGACGGCGGCGATTCCCATTTTCATGCTGATTGGACGCTGGACGGAGCGGCACGCGTGGCTGGATATGCTGGTGGTCAGCGGCGGCTTTCTGTTGCAGGCGGCCTGTGCGCTGTTCTTCCTCTCCGGTGGCTGGATGGTCTAATCAACCGCCAACGCTCTGAAGGACTTGCAGCGTCGGCTTGATCTCAAAGTGCAGCAGACTATGCGCCTCGCGGAGCGCCTGTTCGGCGGTGGCGGGGTCGGCGGCATGCGAGAAAATGAAGCCGAGGTAGCTGCTGCCTTCGGGGAGCGCGACAATCGGGCCGCCAACCTTCGCCGTAATCTCGATGCCCTCGATATGCGGCACGGCGCTTGCCGCTTCAATGCCGCTCACCGCTTTGAGCAGACCGCTGCGAGGAATCGGAATCATCATCGCGCCAGCCGCGCCGCTTGCGCGGTCAAAGGAGGGGACATCGAAGCCGAGCGTGTGGCGCAGCAGCAACTCTTCCAGGCACATGCCAGTGCCGAATTGCAGGATGGTGGAGCAGAGGCCACCTATCGAGCGCCCGGCAATTTCCAGCATCCAGGGGCCACGTTCGTTGACGCGCAACTCCGCGTGAATGGGTCCGTCGCGCAGCCCGATGGCTGCCGCCGCACGCGCCGCGCAATCGGCAATCGCCGCCTGCGTCGCTTCTGGCAGGCGCGATGGCGTCACATAGATCGTCTCCTCGAAGAACGGGCCATCCAGCGGGTCTGGCTTATCGAAGAGCGCCAGCACCCGCAATCCATCGCCGGTGAGCAACCCTTCCAGCGCCACCTCAAAACCAGGGATAAAGTCTTCGACCAGGATATCGGTGCTATCCTCCGGGTTGCCATCCGCCAGCAGCAACCGTTTCAGCCGGTAGAAGGCCGTTTCGAGTTCAGCAGGATTATCGGCGCGGATGACGCCACGGCTACCGGAGAGGCGCAGCGGCTTGACCACACAGGGGAAATCCACTTGCGCGGCGATATCGGCGGGATTGGCGGTCAGGGCGAAGCGGCGAAAGACTGGCGAGGGGACACCATGCCCGGCAAATAGCGCACGCATGATGCCCTTATCGCGCGCCGCCTCCGCCGCTTCCAGCGGATTGTGCGGCAGGCCTAGCGCCGCCGCTGCTTTGGTGGCGAGAATCGTCGCGCTGTCGTCCACGGCGACAATTGCATCGAGCGGCGTCTGCGCTGCGTATGCCTGGATGGCCTGCGTTGCGCCCGCAACATCCGTGAAGTCCACCGCCAGTGGCACATCCCACCAATCGTTGAGTTCACGCGGCACGTCTATCCCGCGTACCACCTCGACATCGAGCGTGCGGGCTGCGTCCAGAAATGCGCCCGCGCGATAGGTATTCGGTGAAACGAGCAATAACAGGCGCTTGCGGCGCGGATGCTCTTCGCTCATGGAATCCTCACCCCCGGCCCCTCTCCTTGTGAGGAGAGGGGAAATACAGGCAGGCGTATGCTCAGGCAGATGCCATCACCTGGCCGCAGGCTGTCGCCCCATTCGCTCCCGTCAACGTCACCCACCAGCTATGCAGGTCTAGCGCGTGAAAGACGATACCCTCGATCTGATGCGTATTGGCGGCAACCTGCTCACTGGCCAACGTAGCGCCGGTGCAGCTTCCCGTATGCACTGCCCAGGACACTGGCTGGAATGAGGCGTCAGCAACGGTGAAGGTCAGCCGGGTGGCGACGATAGGTGTTATCAGCGCCGTGCCGACTGCAATACCAGAACTGCCGGTGGTCGGCGGATACAGGTCAAAGAACTGGTTGCGGCCAGAGAGCGGATTGCCACAAGCCGCAATCGTAGCCGCTGGGTCGTTCCGCTGTGTCCAAACGACCACGAACAGCGACGCATTCGATGCAGTCGCCACATCCATGCCGCCAGCGGGATCAGGCGCATAGACGGCCAGCGCCGGTGATGGCGTCGTCGTTGCCACGTTGCCGTCGGTGATTGGCGCCACCAGCGGACCGTTGCAGGCGTTCTGCCGCAATTCCGCCGGGGTCGCCGCGCCGGTGGTAGGCAACTGCGCGCCATGATAATAGGCAGTGACATGCAGCGCATTGAACGGGGTCAACGTGGCGCTGGCCTGGCTGGTTGCAGAGCCGGAGGCGCTGAGGGTGAGCGTTGCCTTGCCTGGCTTGCCGAGTGGCGGCGCATAGCCCTGTGTGCCACAGCCGGAAAGCGCGAGCGCCAGCAAGACTGCACCCAACAAACCCGCCGGAAGGACCGAAAGGAGACGAAGCCGCATCTAAGGCAATCCTCTATAGGTCAATGATCTAGTGAACAGACAGCGCCGGTTCAGCCGCAAGCGACTGGACGACAGACACCAGTTCATTTGCCGTCTTGGCGAAGGCCACCGGCGCTGGCGCGTGTTGCGTGAACTCCTCAACGGTGATATCGTCGAGGAAACGCGCCCCCGCATTATCAAGCATAACGCGCGGCAACACGATCAGGTCGCCCTGGGAAAAATCGGTACAGCGCCGCCCAATCTCATCGAGAACATCCTGCCCGCAGAGCAGCCCCGCCACCGTCACCTCCGCGCCAAAGAAGCCGTTGACCACCGGCACGACGCGCACCTCCAATCCGCTGACTTTGCGCAGGTCGCGCGCCAGCTTCGCCATCACCGGCTCCGCCATCACACTGGTGATGATTGCTAGCTTGCGCGGCTGCGTCACGGTTTCTGGCAGCGTGCGTTTGGCGCTACGCCAGTCGTCCAGCAATTTGCGTGTCATGCCGACGCCGTTCTCGATCTGCGCGTACTCGCCATAGTGGCGGGCGGGCGGGAAAGGGCGCTTCGTCGTGTAATACCACTCATCCGAGAGATAGACGAAGGGCAGGCCATGCGCGCCAGGCTCGGCGGCGAACTGTTGTTGCCAGCGTTCCACCCGTGCGATCACATCGAGCGATTCTTCGCGGGTAAACGAGCGCATCGGCGGAAGGTCGCCAACCTTGAGCATGTTGTTGTACTTCGTCAGTCCGACCGGCACGGCGGAGATGGAGGCGACGGTTGGCCGCAACGCCGCCAGTTCAGCGATGCTGCGTTCGAGTTCGTCGCCATCATTGATGCCGGGGCAGAGGACCAATTGCGTATGGCAGGTGATGCCAAGCGTACCCAATCGTTCGATCTGCTCCATGATCTCGCCGGAGCGCGGGCCATCTACCATCTTGCGCCGCAGGTCGGGGTTGGTGGTATGCACGGAGACATAGAGCGGGCTGAGTCGCTGTTCTTCCAGGCGTTTCCAGTCCTGCGCCTTCAGATTGGTCAGCGTAATGAAGTTGCCAAAGAGGAAGCTGTAACGATAGTCGTCGTCTTTGATGTAGAGTGTTTCGCGCATGCCCAGCGGCAGACCACGCTGCGGCTGATGGCGTTCCGGCAAGCCTTTGATGAAGCAGAAGACGCACTTGTTGGCGCAGATGCGAATGAAGGGCGCCGGCTCCTCGCCAAAGCGAATGCCCATCTCCTCGTCGGCCTCTTTGCCCACCAGCACCTCGATAGCCCGTCCATTGCGTTCGATGCCCAGCAACAGCTCTTCCTCGGAGGCATAAAACTGGTAATCCACCAGATCGCGCACGGGGTTTCCATTGATCGTCTGCACCAGATCGCCGGGCTGGATGCCTGCCAGATCAGCAGGACTCTCCGGTACGACTTCGCGCACCCATCCATATAGTTTTGGCATCGTGTGATATCATCCTGGGCCGCATCTCATATGGCAGCCCTTATGCAGCAGCGAATTTTTCCGGGTTAACCTTTCAATTATAGACAATGGGCATGAAGAGCGTCAAACGCGCCGGTATCTGAGACAATGAGAGAAATGGATGCCCTACCCCAGTACCATAGGAGGGTCGCTTTGACAAGATGCTGGCGGCGTTTTACGATGCCTTGCGGTTGCGGAAAGCCAGCCTGATCCGCTCGTGATTTTTGCTGATCGGCTGTTACTGCTGGCGCTTGCCACGCAGGCGAGGAGAACACGTTGCCATGACATCACATCAGAGCGAAAGCCATAGTCACAGCCATACCAGCACCACCGGCAAAGAACTCAAACACGCCGCCGCAGAGGAGCATAAGGTCGCGCGCGCGGCGCATAAGGTGGATAGCAAAATCTATGAGGCGGAGGTCCTCACCAGCGGCAACCCCAAGCGTATCGAACGCTATTTCTTCCGCAAGTGGGCCTACAAACTGTTTGGCAAGTTCATGGGCAAGACAATCAACCGTATCTAGCGTTGCTCTTGCCGCCTTTTGACGCCCGACGAGAAGCCACGCCTCCGGCCATTATCCTCTTCAGGAAGCAAGACCGGAGGCGTGGTGTGTTTGTGTCGCCGTTATCGCTTCAATGTGCAGTGAGATCGAGCTGCTGCCAGGTGGCGAGTGTGAGCGTTCCAAACGGCGTCAACTGGAGCCCTTGCACATAGTCTGGCAGGTTATAGTCAAGCTTTTGCTGGCTGAGCGGTATCCAGCCACCATATGCTACCAGCAATTGCTCCGCCTGGTTGTATTGGGATGCGCGCGTAGTTGGATCGAGATTCTGATCCGCCTGCCCTACTAGGATGCTTACCACTGGAATGTCCACAGAGCCAACGTTGAGGGTGGAGTTCGGCGCAAACTGCAAGGATAGGACGTTCTGCGGATCTGCATAATCCAACGTCTTGGTCATGCCGTAGATTTGTGGCACATTGCTGCTATCTATCTGGCGCAGCAACGAATTGGAGTCCATGAACTGCATTCTGATGGGATAGCCTGGGAACGCTTGCTGCCACATGTGTACCGCTTCCTCGTCATAGGCGATGATTGCGGGATCGTCAGAATCTACCAACGTCATCGGCGCGCAGGCGCTGACCTTGCCACCGCAGGCTTCGTTGACATATTTCTGCATCAACTGGCGCGCCATCGTCATGTTGCCTGTCAGGTTGACGGTGCCATCCGGCCCCACCAGATTTGGATTGTAGCCATACATGCCCTGCGGCACAATATGGTTGGTGGCGACCACTGCATCTTGCCAGACGGTGTTCGCCAGCAAATATTTGTTGAGGGCCAGCGCGAACGCCTGACGCGCATCGCTGTTGTCGAATGGCGCTTTGGCCCAGTTTGGCTGATAGTATCTGATGGCCAACCCCGCCGGTTGCGCATGGAAGTCAGACCGCTGTTTGGCGGCGTTGTACTGATCGGGCGGCGCGAAGCCGACATCGAGCAAACCGTTCAGATAATCGGTGTACTCGTCGTGCATCGAGCGGTACACCCGGAAATCTACCTCACGCAGTTCGGGCGCGGCGCCCCAGAAGGCAGCGTTGCGCAGCAGCACAAGGTCGCCCTCGTGATCCCACGTCTGGAGCTTGTAGAGATTGCCGCCAAAGCCGCCGTGGTCCGTCAGATGGCTGGTCCATGCCGTCTGCCCGTAGCGATCAATCAGTTGCTCCGGCTGCGCAAACGCCACCGGATAGGTGAGCGCATCGAGGAAATAGGGCGCGTTCTGCGAGAGATAGATGACCAGCGTTTGGTTATCTGGCACACAGAGCGAATCCCCAATCAGACTGGGAATCGCGCCCTTGACCGTCCTGCCGTCTGCCGCGCAGATTTCTGTGGCGAATGCCTGCGCGTCGTTGATAGCATAGAGATACGAGGCGACCGGCGACTTGACGCACGGGCTGAGCGAACGATTGAGCGAATACGCAAACGTATGAGCGTCAATTGGCGTGCCATCGCTCCACTGCAAGCCTGCTCTGATCTTGAATGTGTACGTATGGGCAGCAGTATCATACACCGGCATACTCTCAGCCGCCCAGGGCACCGGATTGCCAGAATTATCCAGCGTCAGCAGACCTGGGAAGACCATAGACACTGGCATGGCGGAGGAGTGATCCTGCACTCTGGCCGGGTCCATCGTGGCGATGTCGCTGCTGTTGGCGTTCAGCGGATAGCGGAAGCCATGAAACACGACCCGTGGTTCACCGCCAAACAAGCTGGGATAGCGGAAGAGCGCCACAGCGCCCAGCACCACCAGCAACACAGCGGCCATCGCGCCCAGGCTCACCAGTCGCGCGTGCCGGTTCACCTGGCGCTGCCGGCGGTTGGTTATCCGCGCTGGCAGTGGAGCATCTGTTGCCTGCCGGTCTTGTACCTCATCCATCTCATCCAGGTCATCACGGTCGCGAAGATGCGCGTGATTGTGGTTGTTGAAGAGGTCACGAGCGCGCAGCCCGCTGGCCTGAGAGATGGTAGTGCGTAAAGGCGCCTCGGCAAAGGCGACAAGAGCAGCGGGTGGCTCAAACCGTCGCACTGCGCTATCTATCGCAGCGTAGGCGGCGAGATGACGCTGGCAGGCGGCGCAGGTGCGGATGTGCGCACGCAGAGACTCCGCCTCAGATGTGCTGTGCGCCTGATCGTACCAGCCGGAGAGCAGTTCCGGCGTCAGGCCGAGTTCACACGGTTCGCTGTTTTCGCGCTGGAATTCGTTCATGGTTGCGCCTCCTCGCGCTTATCGTGCTGTTCTTGTTGTTCCAGATAGAGCATGCGAAAGCGTTCGCGGCTGCGGCAGAGGGTGGTTCTGGCCGCACCGGCAGACATATCCAACACTGTGCCGATGTCGCTGTAGTCCATGCCATAGACACTCCGCAACACCAGCGCCGCCCGGTAGGTGATAGGCAGCGCGAGCAACGTTTCACGCACGGCTTCGCGCTCGACCACCTCAGCGGCATGGTCACCAGTGACGAGCGACGTAGTGGTGATATCGCCCTCCGCCTCGTGGAATCCCTCCGGCGTGTCTACTTTGCGCCGCGAAGTAGGCGAGAACAGCTTCTTTTGCCAGCGGGTGCGCTGGCGCAGGTGATTGAGGGCGAGGTTCGTGGCAACGCGAAAGAGCCAGGCGCGCGGCTGCTGATACTCGCGCAGTTCGCCGAAATGTTTCCAGGCGCGCAGGAAGGTCTCTTGCGCAAGGTCCTGCGCGACCTGTTCATCGCAGGTCATGCGCCAGAGGTAGCCGGTGATCTCTGTGGTATAGCGTTGAAAACAAGTTTCGAAGCTGGAGAATTCATCAGGCGCCGCCGCAGTCTGTTCGATATGCGCCGATCCAGCATCCGCCATGTAATGCGCATGATACCTATGCTGCGCAATGAAGCCGCCCAGATGGAACACCACTGCTATGTTGGCCAGCAGGCGTTCCCACGGGGGGATTCGCACGCCCGGACCAGATCGAACCATGACCATGCCATCTCACCTCCACGTTATCGCCATACTGCCTCTGCTCATGACGCCAGAGTCAACATCAGAGCCGATTAGAGTCAATCAGAATCACATGGACTCCGACACTCTCCCAATGGTCACATGATGGTCACGAGGCTAGAGTATGGTCTACCCATACACCCGGCATAGCTGTGGACGTTACAACAAGCGAGAGGCAAAAAGGAGGGGCAGCGCCACTATTCTGGCGCTGCCCCTCCTGGAGTTCCTGGAGCAAGCGATATGACGACTTCAAACGACTACGGCAGACCAGTGCCGCCGCCAGGAACGCCGGGATTGGCCCCCTGCGGGTTCTCGTTCTTCAACGTGGCGTTGAGGTTTGGCACGCTGGGCAGGTTGCGTGATGCGTTCATCATGCCCTGATCCGGCGTGGAGAAGGAGTTCCTGGGATCGGCGCGCTGCCCGCTCAGCCAGTGCGAGAGCGCGTTGCTCTGCGAGTCCTGGAGCGTGGTGGGGTCTACCGCGCGATGGGGATCAATGCCCAAGATTTGCACAATGTCGAAGGTGCCTGACGCATCTTTGATGACCGGACTGGTTTGGTTGACCGTGCGGCCAGGAGCATAGGCCCAGAGTTCGATGCCGGCATCGCCGGTGCCCGGTGGCACCCAGCCCATATCACCGCCGGTGCCTTTGGTGTTGGGGTCGAGCGAATACTGTTTCGCCGCTTGATCCCAGGTAATCTTCTTCTCATTGATGAGTTGGAGGACGTGTTGCGCCTGTGCAGCAGTGTTGGTTTCGATGCGGCGCAGATGCACCTGGCGCGTGGGTGAGACCAGCAAGCTTGCCAGATAGGTCTGCATCAACTGCCTACGCAGTTCGAGGGCAACATCGGCGCGCACGTCGCTATCAGTCAGATTGTCTTTCGAGAGGAACTGGCTGTATGTCTCGCCGACCGGGAAGGCAGCCTTGAAGGCATTGAGCTTTGCCGTAATCTGCGCATCGGTTGGCTCCAGCTTCGACTTGAGCTTGGGGTTTTGCTGCTCGAAACGGCGAATCCCCTGCTGGATTAACTGGTCTTCGACCAACTGGTCCATCGTCGTCTGGGTCAACTGCGCCTGGGCATAGTTGCCTTCCACCGTCTGAATCTGCGCAATTAGCGTCTGGTTTTCAGCAGTTGCCGCCGGATCGCCGTGTTGCAACTGGGTCGCCAATTGCCCCTGCTGTTTGATGAGGTTGTTGTATTGATTCCAGACATCTTGCGCGTTGTAGGCGAGCAGCTTACGATACGTATCCTGAGACACACTGACGCCGTTGACTTTGACAATCGCCTGGTTGGGGATGATGATGTTCTGCTGGATGACGCCGAAGATCAGGACTGCGATGATGATGAGAATGATCGCTGCAAAGAATCCATAGGCCGCGCGCTTCTGGATGCGCTCCTTTTGCATCTTGGTGAGATGACCACCCCAACCAAAAATCAGCGGCTTGCCGTCGCGCCGTCCATCAATGCGCGCGGTCTGTTTACGGTAGACGCTGGGCGTGCCCTTCGCCTTTGTCGCCGTATTCTTGGCCGTATTTGGGGAAACCTTAGCGCCGGTCCGTCGTTTTGTCGCCGGCTTGTTTATTGTCTGATTGCTCATGACCTTTCCATCATCTCCTCACCAGGAACCGGCATCTAGCCAACCGGGCGCAGGCCATACAGTCTAGGATGGTCTACGCCCGGCATGTGTACATGCGCCTGAAAATTGCTCGAACGAGTACGATATTTCGGGCGATTCTCTAGGGAACTAAGAACCGCGAATGTGCGCCGCCGTATACGGCAGAAGCGCCATGAAGCGCGCATTCTTGAGCGCAACGGTCAGGCGGCGTTGATGCTTGGCGCAGGTGCCCGTCTTGCGGCGCGGCTCGATCTTGCCGCGATCCGATAGATAGCGGCGCAGGCGCCCGACATCTTTGTAGTCTATCTCGCGCACATGATCCACGCAGAATGCGCAGACCTTGCGGCGCGAACGGAAGTCACGGCCCCGGCTGAAAGGACGCGGCCCACGGTCCGGTCGCTCTGATCGCTCACCACGGTCGGGACGGTCGGAACGCTCCGGGCGTTCAGCGCGTTCTGGACGGTCGGCGCGCTCTGGGCGGTCGCCCGCGACGGCTGCGCCATCTCTCCTCTGTTGCATTGCACTGCTCCTTTACGTCTGGAGTTGCCGGCCCATGCGGAGGAATCGCGCAGGCCGGCACGTAAACGCTTGCCGGTGATGAGTTGTATTTACAGCGCCGCGCACCGGCACAACGACGCTGATTTTGTTTGCAGTATAGGTCGTGTTACAGGGTATGACGAATCAGAACGGGATATCGTCAGCGCCCATCTCATCGTCACTACCACCGGCACCACTGGAGCCACTCTGCGAAGCGCCTTTGGGATCGAGTATCTCTACATTCTCGGCAACAACTTCCCAGGCAGTGACCTCAATGCCATCTTTGTTGGTGTACCGGCGCGAGGTCATACGGCCTTCAATAAAGGCTTTGGAGCCTTTATGCAAATATTGAGAACAAAACTCTGCCCGTTGTTCCCAGGCGACAATGTTGAACCAGGTCGTCTCTTCGCGTTTCTCACCACTATCACGATCTCGTGACCGCCTGTTGACCGCCAGTGTGAATTTGGTGACTGCTGTTCCACTGGGGGTATAGGTCATGTCAGGCTCTTTCCCCAGGTTGCCGATGAGCATAATTTTGTTGAGCATGTCTGTTGCTCTCCTTCCGGGCGACGCACAGATGCTCACCATGCTGTGCGCGCGTAGGCCGCTTAGGCGTTTGCCTCTGCTTCTGCCTCCGACGCTGAATCTTCCGCCTCTACTTCGTTCTCCTCGTTCTCCTCCGCAGCCGCAGTGGTCTCTTCGGTTGCCGGCTCGCCGGCCTCAGTAGCCTCGCCGGCCTCAGTAGCCTCGGTCTCTTCAGCGGTAGCCGCCGCCGTCTCTGCTTGCGCAGCGGCGCGTGCCGCCGCTTCTGCCGCCTGCTGTTCGGCCTGCGCCGCTGCTTCCGCTTCGCGCTGGCGTTGCTGCGCCACCACTCGTGGATCGCGCACCAGCATCAGGTGACGAATGATATCCTCGTTCACCCGAATCGAACGCTCGATCTCCGCGATGCTCTGCGGCTGAAGAATCAGATCGAAGTAGAAATACAGACCGTCACGATGGTGGTCAATGGGATAGGCCAGGCGGCGGCGTCCAACCGCGTTCACCCGTATCACCTGTCCGTCATGAGCCGCGACCACATTGGTGATGCGCTCGACAATCGTGCGTGCCTGTTCGTCGCCGACATCTGGATTGACAACAATGCCCAGTTCGTAATCCCGCGCCATGCGGATTCCTCCTGTGGGTATGCTCCAACTGCTTACATACACGCCCCGCATGCGTCGCGTGAGATGCGTTGGAGTAGGATGGATGTTGAGGCATCCCCAAACGTTCCGAACGGTATCGCTCAAGAAGCCATTGTTGGGAATGCAGTGACAGCGACGGCCTGCGATGATGCGTCACCGGAGGCTCGCTGAATCACCATCGCATTATAGCATTGCGCTCCCAGCCTCGCAAGAAGCGGCGCTAAGAGTCACCCTGCCTGGCATCACGTCATTCTTTGCCAGCATAAGAAAAATGGAAAGTGAGAGGTTACAATGCTGGCATCACGCCGCTGAGGCCATGCTCAATTACAGGCGCCAGCAGGACGACACCAGCGACGACTACCAGCGTGATGAATAAGAGAATCAACGCATACTCCACCAAGCCCTGGCCGCGCTGTGTTTTCCTGGTTGCTGTGGTGGCGCTATACACCTTCAGACCATTCCGGCGAAGATACGTCAGCATATGCGGTGGCCTCCCATGCGCATCGAATGAAATTTTCGAGCATCGTGCGTATATCAGATGGCTGTTGAAGAGCAGAACCATCGGTAGAGCCGAGCGGAAATCGAAAGCGCAAAATATGTCACCAGCATAGCGGCCTCGTGGCTATTCGTCAACTGGTTTTGTGCCATTTTTCGTTCCTGCGTCAAGAGTGTTATCACCGTTCGCCAGATGCGCCGCGCAAAAAGCACCAGACTAGCTAATCGTTCGCAGCGCATCTAGCGTCGTGTCAGCCATTCTCGCCCTGCAAACGCGGCTCGAAAGCTGGCTCCGGCGTCACTCCCGCATTCTTCGGCAGCTTGCGGAAGACGCGGACACAGGCGTTTATGAGCATACGATCTACGCCTTCCAAAACGAGAATGGCATAGGCGATATCCGGCAGGTGATACCACGAAGGAAAGACGAGATAGCGCGGCACCCAGCGCGGCTTGAACTTGGCGTTGAATGATTCGAGCGACCCCAATTGAATCGCCTTGCCCACTACTTTCATCGCGCGGTCCAGCCCACGGACAGCGCCAAGCGAGGAAAGCGTGGAAAAGTTCAGGCTGACCTGCGCTGCACCACGCGCCTTCAACTCACTCAACACTTCCAGCAGCAAAAACTCGATGATGGCGTTCGGCGCTTTGCGCAGGCGGCGGGTCAGGTCCAGCGAGTAGTAGCCCACACCACCAGGGAGCAGTGTCAGATAGGCAAGTGGTACACCGTCGGCATTGTGAGCAACGGCGATCAGGCAATCCGCGTCGCTACGTGTAGGGAAGCGTCCAAGCGTCATACAGCAGCCGTGCGACTGTCCGCCACGAGTGGAGCGCCATTCGTCGTCTATGCCGTCGAGCGCGACACGTAGCGTTGCAGGGATGGCGGCAGCAGAGCGCAACGACACCGTATAGCCGCGTTTGCAGAGCGACCGCTGCGCCCAGCGCATCTTCTTGCCCAGGCGCTCAACTGCGAAATCCGCTAAATCAACGATGGCTTCGGTGCCAATATCCAGCGTGCGCATGCCACAGCGACGCACAATCTCGCGTTCTTCTTCGGCCAGCGCGGCAGCCGAAGGAATCAGGTGTTGGCTGCGGCAAAACTCCAGGAACGCCTGATAGACGCTCTGGCGATGCTCCGGCGTGGCCAGAATCGCGCCGATCTGCACCGCGACGCGGCCAATCTGGCGATAGGTGATGGCGCCGCGCGCCTCCGGGTCCACGAACCGCAACACATCGCTCCGCCGCGCCAGATAGGCGAGCGAATTGTGCGAGGCGCGCCCGAACCGCGCGTAGAGGTCATCAGACCCATCATACGGGCTGCGTATATGCAACACCGAACGCCAGGAATAGACCAGAAAAATCGAGATCAGAAACACCGGCAGCACAAGCTGCGACTCACGGAACCACAAATGCTGCAAATCCAACTTCCCTGTCAGCGTGTCTATGAGCCAATCCACCTGCGAAAAGTTGGCTTTGCCATTTTCCAGGAGATCATGTAATCCGGCAAGCAGCGCATTGCCAGTGAGATTATAGAGACAGAGAAATGCCAGCAGCGCCAGCGCCAGCCGGACCACATCCACCAGCGTATAGCGCAGTGGCAGCATGTGAAAGCGCGCCCGACCACGCCAAAGCATGACCAGCAGCACGCCATTAATGAGAGCTTCCTCGACATCCAACCCTTTGAGGAGGTTGGCGAGAATGGCGAGCGCAGCGCACAACATCATCAGCCTGGCGGCCCTCAGGTGCCCCTCCGCGACAGGCGCGGCCAGCAAGAGCATCGAGACCCCTAGGCAGAGCGTGACGAATTGTGCGCCAAGAATCAGCGAGTGTGGCACCCAGTTTGCCAGCACTTCATAGCGCATTGGCCAGATGGGCAGCAACGTCGAAAGCACATTGACCAGGGCAACACTACAATACAACACTACACGTCGGGCAGTTTGCATGTCTTCCCCCTTTGCATGCCACCCACGAGTATAGCAGAGAGCACGGGCAAGAGGAAGCGACCAGCGCCAGGAAGTACTAGGAGCGACCTCACCCCCTGGCCCCCTCTCCCACGAGGAGAGGGGGAATCAGCGTGATCTCACCTTTCCCCCTGTGGGAAAAAGGCGTCATGCGGCTAGCCGACTAACTCAGCGCGGCGGGCGCTGAGTTTGGCCAGCGTATCGTCAGCCGCCGCCAGCGCATCGCGCTCTTTCTGGACGACATCGGGCCGGGCGCGTGTGACGAAGTTGGGATTCTCCAACATGCCACGTGAGCGCGCCGCCGCAGCGCGCGCCGCCTCAATCTGCGCATCCAGCCGGGCCAGCTCTTTCTCGATATCCAGCAGACCCGCCAGTGGCAGATAGATTTCAACGCCACCGGCCACCATCGCCATCGCCTGCTCCGGCTTCGTCGCCAGTTTCCGTTCGATGCGCGGCGCTTCGGTGCGCGCCAGTTGCTCGATCAACGGCGCCTGCTGCTTGAGCAGCGCCGTTTTTGCGCCGCCAGCCAGGATCACCTGAACCCGTTTGCTCTGCTCTACCTCCGCCTGTTTACGCGCATCGCGGATGCGCGTAATGATCTCTCGCAGCAGCATGAACTGTTCCTCCGCGCTCTCGTCCAACTGTCGCGCCGCCGCTGCTGATGCGACAGGCCACGGCGCAATGATGAGCGCGGAGGCCGGGCGTTGCGCCTCCGGGACATCAGCGTAGAGATGCTGCCAGACCTCTTCCGTGACGAATGGCATGAAGGGATGCAGCAGCCGCAGAGAATGATCCAGGACTGCGCGCAAGATAGATGCCGTTCGTTCGCGCTGCTCGGCAGACTGTAACTGTATCTTGGCAACTTCCAGATACCAGTCACAGTATTCGGACCAGAAGAACTCGAAGATCTGCCGGCCCGCCTCGCCGTACTGATACTCCTCCATCAGCCGCGTGACCTCGGTGGCGAGGCGCTGCGCCCGGCTGATAATCCAGCGATCCGCCAGCGTCTTCGGCTGAATGGATTCGAGCGCGGGAATGCCCGTCGCCAGTCCATCCGTCTGGCCGATGACAAAGCGCGCGGCGTTCCAGATTTTGTTGGCGAAGTTGCGGTTGCCGATGACGCGATTCATCGAGAGATTGGTGTTGTTGCCCGGCGTGCTGCTCGTTGCCAGCGTGAAACGCAGCGCGTCGGTGCCATACTCTTCGATGATGTCCAGCGGATCAACACCGTTGCCTTTGGACTTGCTCTGCTTCTGCCCATGCTCGTCGCGGACCATACCATGCAGGTAGATGGTATTGAACGGGATGAGGCCCAGGAAGTGAATGCCGGCCATCACCATCCGCGCGACCCAGAAGAAGATAATGTCGTAGCCGGTTTCCAGGACGCTGGTGGGGTAGTAGCGCCGCAGGTCCGGCGTGTCGTCCGGCCAGCCGAGCGTGCTGAACGGCCAGAGCCACGAACTGAACCAGGTATCCAAAACGTCGGGGTCCTGGTGAATGGCGTCGCTGCCACAATGCGCGCAGACCGTTGGGTCTTCGCGGGCGACCGTGATCTGGCCACAGGTGTCGCAGTACCACGCGGGAATACGGTGCCCCCACCAGAGTTGACGTGAAATGTTCCAGTCGCGGATATTTTCCAGCCAATCGGTATAGGTCTTGCCGAAACGTTCAGGGATGATCTGAAGCTGACCGTACTTGAACGCGCCCAGCGCGCCGGTCGCCAGCGGCGCCATCTTGACGAACCACTGCGTTGAGATCAGCGGCTCGATGATGGTTTTGCAGCGGTCGCAGTGGCCCAACGGGACCTCATAATCTTCGATTTTTTCCAGCAGGCCGAGCCGCTCGAACTCCGCGACGACGCCCTCACGCGCCTTGAAGCGATCTTGCCCGGCAAACGGACCGGCGGCGGCGGTCATCTTGCCATCAAAGCCGATAACCTGGATGCGTTCTAGAGCGTGCCGGTTGCCAATCTCGAAGTCGGTGGCGTCGTGCGCTGGTGTCATCTTGACGGCGCCGGTGCCAAAGTCTTTCTCGACTGCTGCGTCCGCGACGATGGGAATACGCCGCCCCATAACCGGCAGGATGGCGAAGCGCCCAACGAGGTCGCGGTAGCGGTCGTCGTCAGGGTTGACGGCAACGCCGGTATCGCCAAGAATCGTCTCTGGCCGCGTGGTGGCGACGGTGATGTAGCGCTGCTCCGTTTCGCCTTCGATTGGCTCCAACGGATAGCGGACATAGTAGAGTTTGCCCGGCGTGTTGACGACTTCGACTTCGAGGTCCGAGATGGAACTCATGCAGCGCGGACACCAGTTGATGATGCGCTCGCCGCGATAAGCCAGCCCTTCTTCATAGAGGCGAACGAAGACCTCACGGACGGCGCGAACAAGCCCCTCATCCAGGGTGAAACGCTCGCGGTCCCAGTCGCAGGAGGTGCCCATGCGGCGCAGTTGCCCCTGGATACGTGGCCGGTACTGATAGACCCAATCCCAGACGCGCGCAACAAACGCTTCGCGGCCCATCTTATGCCGGTCGGTGCCTTCTTTGGCAATCTCGCGCTCAACAACCGTTTGGGTTGAGATGCCCGCATGGTCCTCACCAGGGACGAAAAGTGTCTCATCGCCGAGCATGCGATGGTAGCGAACCATAATGTCTTCGATGGTGAAGGTGATGGCATGCCCCATATGCAGGATGCCGGTGACATTGGGCGGCGGCATGCTGATGACGAACGGCCTGCGGTCCGGGTTGGCGCTGGGGCGCGGCTTGAAATAGCCGTTGCGTTCCCACCAGGCGTAGAGCCGCTCTTCGGTGGCCTTTGGATCATAGGTCTTGGGAATCTGATCGAGCCGTCGCTCGGTCGTTTCGGTCGTTTCGGCTGTTTTGGCCGTTTTGGTTGTTGGCGTGGTTTCGGTCGCCATACCAAACTCCTTCTATCAATGCAAAAAGCCTTCCTCGCCAAGGACGAGGAAGGCTCCCGTGGTGCCACCTTGATTCGCGGGCGCAGCCGGGCGCAAAAATTACACCGGCGCACACACCGCCTCTGGTCGGCGCGGTAACGGGCGCCAGTCGCACGACACTACGCAACAATCATCGCGTTCGCATCGCGGGCGATCAGGTCACTTCAGCGAGTGGGCGCAGTGGAGAGCTTCCAGCCGGTGACTCTCCGTCTCTATCTGCCTCGCTCTTGGCCTCGCGTACTCTTCCTGACCATTGCCAATCTCGATTGCAACACAGTATATGATATTCGCTCGCCTATGTCAAGCGAACGATGCTTGCATACCTGTTCAGATGAGGAAGCCGCCAGCGAGGAAAAGCGCGGTTGTCAGGGCTTGCAGGGCAAAGCCACCACCGACCAGCAAGAGGTCCAGTTCGCGATGTTTGCCCATCCAGCGGCCAAGAATCAGGTACAGCGGCACCGCAGGCAACACATAGCGCCCGGCGGCTGCCAGCGGGTCCCAGGCGTTGATGACGAGCGGCGATGCCAGGCTGATGTAGAGCAGCCCTAGCGAGAAAAGCGTGAAGGTAAACGGCACCTTGCGGATCGCCAGCAACGTCGCCAGCGCCAGCAACGCTACCGGCGCAGCGTCTATCAGGATGCGCGCCTGCCCCAGCGACCAGGGCTGGAAGTGCGTCCAGCCGGAGAGATCAACCCCAAGCGCCTGCCAGATGGGTAGCATCTCGCGCCCGAAAAACACCAACTGCGCGTGCTGGAAGAGCAGCGGATCGCCAAACGTGCGCCAGAGGAAGAGCGCATAGAGGCCAATCGCCAGCGGCACGGCCAGCACGACCAGCGCACCGTCGAGCGCCGGACGGATGCGCCGCAGTCCACGCCAGCCATCGCTCCACCAACCCTGCTGGCGCCCATACTCCCAGAACAACGGCAAAACAAGAATCACACTGACGGGGCGCGTCAAGCCGCCGAGGAAGGCCGCCAGCGCCGCCCAGCGCCAGTTGCCACGGCGCGCCGCAAAGAGCGCAAAAGCGGCGCACGCCAGAAAGAGACTATCGGCATACGCGGCGACGGTGAAGAGCGCCAGCGGATACGCCGCCAGCGCCCGCAAGGCAGGCGCAGTAGCCTCGTTGCCATCCTCATGTGCGGCCAGCAGCCCAACGCCAAAGAATGCAGCAAGCGTGGCAAGGTTGCTGACGAGCATCCCCGCCAGCAATTCGTTTGGCTGCCCAACGACAAATGTGACGCCCCTGACCAGCAACGGGTACAGCGGAAAGAACGCCGCCTGGGAGGAAGTTTGATAGCCGCTCGCTGCAAGATGCAGATAGAGTGTGGCATCCCATCTACGCCAGGACTGGAACATCATTTCCGGCGAAAAGACACGCTCCGGCGCGCTCTGAAAAGAATTGAACGGCACAGCGAAGAAAGTGATGAGAAAGAAGAGGAAGCGCGTCACCAGCCACATACCGCTCGCTTGTAAAGCGATCTTGCGCCAGGGAAGATCGCCGCGCGGTGGCGTGGCAAGCGCGACGCTTTCACTTGCTTTTGTGGGCGCGATGTGGGCAACGAACTTTTCGATCCGGTCGCCAACGACCGCAAGGTCAAACACGCATGAGCCTCCCTGTCCAGGTCATGTGCCCCTGAATATCATGAGTAGAGGGGATCGTTTCCTGTTCCTCAATACTCCTCAATACATAGAACATTGGCAAATCTTATACCCGATTGAGTTGAGGGATTATGGCGTTATGGCATGACGATGCCTCGCCATCAACGTGAAGTGAACGCATCAACGCTGATGACGAGGCATATTGTTTGCTACTTACGCAACACCGCTATCTAGCTGTTGCGATGCGCTTCGGACTTCATGACACGCCCGATGACGGCGCGGGCAAAGGTTTCGTCGGAGTCCAGCTTCTCCGCCACCAGCGGCACGAGTTGTCGTGCCTGGTTGGCAGTCAGCGTGCGCTTATTGAGCGGGATGTTCAACTGGTTCATCGCCTCGGTGACGACCTGCACATGCGCGGGATTGGGGCCGTTCATCGCGCTCAGCAGGCTGGACTGCATCGAGCGGCGCACCGCTGGGCGCGGACCCGTCGTGCCCGTCATGCCGTCGTCGCTCATGTCCATCGGATTGATGGCCGGCGTCAGCGTGGCGCCCAGCATCGGCGGGCGGCGCGGCGCAAAGGTCAGCGTATCGCTCACCGGCGTACCCATCGAACCCTCGACATCGCTGCTCAACACAGCGGCGGCGCTGGGGGTGGCATGATTCATGATGCTCATATCCCCACCATGCGCTGCGCTATGCGAACCGTTGAGCGACGGCAACTGAAGCACATGCGCGGCGTCGCGGTCCGCGTACTCGTGGCCGCCGGATGACGGCAGCGTCGGCGCGTCGGCTGCGCCCACCACATTGAGCGCCGCCGGGGCAGCGTTCGCATCACTGGTAGCCTCTTGCTGATCCTGTGTGCCCTCTTTGCGCGTGATGAGTTGCGCGGCCTGCTTGCGTGCAGCGGCGGCGGTCGCCGCCATGCCGCGCAGTTGCGCCTCGCGGACCCTGGCGTTGGTCTCCGCCTTGATCTGCTTGAGTTCGGCCTCCTGCTGCGTGCGGAGCAGCCGCTCCTCATGCGACATCTGCATCTGTGCCAGGCTGCGGCGGCGCGTGGTCGGCTGGACCACCGCCCAGAATAGCCCCCAGAATGGCGGAGCAATAGCAACCAACAACATCGTCAGGCTGAAGTTGCTGGCGCGCAGTTGCGGCCAGACGGAATAGACCCATTGATCGGTGGGGAACGCCTTGAAGTCCTGGCTGCGGAAGGCCAGGCTGCACCATGTGGTGATGGCCGTGGCGATGACCACACCCATCGCGCAGAAGAACGCCTGGACATGATGCCCCTGTCCCCAGTGCCAGGGTGCGAGGACGGAGAGCAGGTAGGCCATGCCGACGACGCCGATGGCCAGGAAGCCCCACAACACGACGAAGCCCGCCTGAAGGACTGGATTGGCGTTGTGCGCCGTGCCGCCGTCGGAATAGACATAGTAGTTGAAGATAGCATCTGGAATGTAGAGGACGACCGGGAAGATGAAATACACCTTCACCAGCCAGCCGGGTAACGGCAGTACCTTGTCCTTGTCTTCGTCGTTGGGCGCTGCATGCGTTGCCGCGCTCGTAGATTGCGCGGATGCGCCGCCAGCCAGGGTCGCGTCGAGTGTTGGCGTGCTGTCTACACGTCTTGTCGCCGGGGCTGCTTGTGCCATAGTTTGGAGTCTACCTCCCTGCCCTAGAACGTCTGGCACATAGAACGCATATCTTCGATACTTCGATATGCCCATAGGCCAGCGTTCGCCGAATGTTGTGGACCGCGAAACCGGCGGGCCGCCCCACAGTGGAGCGGGCATTACAAGCCACCGTTCGGTCCGATTACCCGGCAAGCGCAATAACGACATTGGTATTGATGTGTGCCAGGCAAATTACTTGGTGCAAGAGAGAATATGCAACGGCAAACTGAATGTAAATGGGACGCATGGGCTAGCGAGCAAGATGTGGCGACGCTTCGTTGCAGTATGTCATACACAGGCGACAGAATGAGGGGAAAAATTAGGACAAATTACCCAATTCACTGGTAGAAGTTGGCTAGCGTCCCCAAGAGCGCCACCGCTGGCGCAACGCCACCACCAGGTCATTCGTTGTATGGATGAGTAGCAGGACGATTGCCCAATCCATGACGGTTGCTGGCAATCATCCAGACGTTGCTCACGAGACATGAGGTCTATCTAGCAGGGCCAAAAGTAGCCTTTTGTGAGCGACTTTCACTAAACCCCCTCACTCTCTTCCAAATTCGTGGAAACATTCCGACAGGTACTACCCGAATGGGCTAAGCTCTTCAGGCTAACTGTCCTTTGCTTTGTTACCATGCGACATAACATCCCTCCTGAATATCTCAACGCGCGTTGGTATCACATATCGGCGGCGCGCAGCAGCACAATGGGAATCTCGCGATTGGCGGTGCGCTCATAGGCGCGATACAGTGGGTCCAGCGCCTTCGCCTGCTCCCAGAGCGGCGCGCGTTCGTCTGGCGTTGCCGTGGTAGCGATCATGCGCTGCTTCCGGCGACCAATCTGCACAGTAACAGCAGGTGTCGCCTGAAGATTGCGATACCAGTCTGGATGCCGTTCGCGCCCGAAGTTGGAGGCGACGAGGACGAGGCGCTCGCCATCGCGGAAATAGGAGAGCAGCCACCGGCGCGGCCTGCCGGTCTTGCGGCCAATCGTCGTCAACAGCAACACCGGCATGCGGCCGGAAGTGCCGAGCAGCGCGCCGCCGGTCAGACGGTACGTGAACATGTGCAGCCGGAAGATGAATGTCAGTCCTGAACGCGAGAGCCGGTAGCGCAACCTATCGAACAGCGACATACGGCTATTTCTTCGTCTCTGACGCCAGCAAATTCTTCCCTTTCACGCGCGCATTGATAAGACCAAGTATGGAAATGACCATCACGGCGATCAACGTAATGGCGAGCGCGTAGGCGAATTCTTTAGCCTGTTGGTTGGCGTTGTTGAGGATCGTCACCGTGCCCAGCCAATCGGTAATGAATTTGTTCCAGGCAAGCGCCGCCACCAACCCAAAGGCGGAGGTGCAGAGGAGAATCACTGTCGTGATGAAATTATTGGCGGCGAGCACAACATAATGCACTTCATGATGGGTCTCACGTGCGCCTGCTGCTGGTGTCTCGTTTCCATTCGCTGTTTGGGTAGGGGTGGTTGTGGTGTCAGATGCTTCTGCCATGTCTTGCTCCTCTCCTGAATGTGATGATGCCATCTTGGTTGCTATGCTTACCAGCACATTGCTGGCCGAACTGCATCCACCACCTGCCTCACGATAGCGCGCTGGTTGATGGTAAGGCAAAGCTGGCAGCACTGGCATCACCGTTACTGGCCATAAACTTGTCCAGCCTCGTTGCTCATGCTACACTGCCAGCGTCCGGCTGAACATAGCCCGTAGCATATTTCTAGTAGGGCGGACATTCCTGTCTGCCAGGTGATACAGGCGCACGGCAAGGCGTGAGCAGACAGAGCAGACGTAAGGTAGCGTAGGAGCGTAGGACTATGTGGAGCGTTTACCTCGATACCAATCCAATTCGCACCGCCAGTACACGCGGGCTGGGCCTGGTCTCGCGGCGCGCCTACTATGGACCGCTGGCGCCGCTGCGGGCGCGGCAGCTTGGCAAGCGTAAACTGCCGGGGCGACGCTGGGTGCGCGTGCGCAACATCACCGCAGGCATCGCCGGCACGGATGTGGCGCTGGTGCATCTGCAACTCGATCCGCGTATCTCACTGGCGGCGTTGCCGCGCAACTCGCGCCTCTACCTGGGCCATGAGGTGGCCGGCGAAGTGGTGGATGTCGGGCCGGATGTCGAGTTCCTGCGTGTCGGTGATCGCGTCGCCTATCAACTGGATCAGTGTTGCGCCACCCGCGATATCGAGCCGCCCTGCCGTCACTGCGCCGTCGGCAATTATTCGCTCTGCGAGAACCGCTACCTGCCGGGTTCATCTGCCATCGGCGGCGGCTGGAGCGATGAGATGATCTTGCACGAGCGGCAACTGTTCCTCGTGCCGGATAACCTCTCGGATGAGCAGGCGACGCTGCTAGAACCTTCAGCCGTCGCCGTCCACACGGCCCTGCGCCACCAGCCTCAGCCCGGCGACAATGTGCTGGTAATCGGCGGCGGCACCATTGGCCTGCTGACGACGCAGGCAGTGCGCGCGTTATCACCAAACGCCAATATCACCGCGATGGCGCGCTATCCAGTGCAGGTGGAGATGGCGACCAGGATGGGCGCGACGCGCATCCTCTATCCAGAAGATGGCACGGCAGGGGTGGCGCGGCTCACTGGCGGACGCCATTTCAAGCGGCGTTTTGGGCCGGAACTGCTCATCGGCGGCTTCGATGTCGTCTACGACACGATTGGTTCGTCGGAGACGATGCGCAACGCCATCCGCTGGACACGCGGCGGCGGCGTGGTGGTGCAGGCGGGAACACAGATGGCGCCGTCTTCGCTGGACCTGACGCCGATCTGGCACCAGGAGATTACGGTGCTGGGCGCGACGGGCCACGGCGCTGAAAGCTGGCCCGGCACCGGCTTTTCCACCTGGGGCGGCGACAATGGTGGCCGCGTCTCCACCTTCGCGCTGGCCGCCGCACTGATGCGCGAGCAACGCCTGACGCCGCAGCGCCTCATCACCCATCGTTTCCCGCTGCGAGAGGTGCGGCACGCGCTGGAGGTTGCTAGAGACAAGGCAACCCACCGCTCCATCAAAGTGCTGCTCGACATCCGCGAGGTCTCCGCCGCGCCCTTGCAGACAGCAGACCTGGCCGCCGCTCGGTAGTTAGGGCGGCGGCCAGAAGACGACAATCCGCAAGACTTTCCGATGGTGGAGGGCTTGAGCGTGGCCTGGCTTCAGACAATGGGCGTGTCTGTTCGCGTCCCCCATTCGGCCCAAGAGCCGTAATATACCCGTACATTGGGATAGTCCAACAGATATTTCAAGATCCATGCGACTTCACTTGCCCGATTGCCTATCGTGCAATAGGTCACGACACCTCGCTCTGGAACCACCCCCCGGTCTCGGAAGAGTTGACGCATCACTTCTTCACTCTTGAGAGTGCCGTCTGCTTCATGCAGCAGGTCAATGTGTAGATGTACGGCGCCAGGGACGTGGCCGGGGCGTCCAGCCCCTTCGGTCGCCCCAGATGGCCAGAATCGCTCCCCGGTGAATTCTGCCTCTGAGCGCACATCCAGGATAACCGGGTCTCCGCTCCCCAAGATGCTCTGCATGGCATCCAGCGACATGAGTTGAGCTGGTTCCGCTTGAGGAAGCGCATAGGTAGACGGCATTGGAGTGGGAACATCCGTTGTCCAGGGTCGGCCAGCTTCGCACCAGCTTTGCCGTGTGTCGTTGAGCATCAGCACTCGCTTGTGCCCGTATGCCTGCATAAGCCAGAAACCGAGCGATGCCCCATACCCGTAGAAAACAATCGTGACGTTGGGTGTAAGACCAGACCTGCTCAGCAGGTCTGCGAACTCACGTTGGTTCAATAAGCTGTAATCTGCATGACGCAGATCAGTATATGCGTTCCAAAGGATCGCACCTGGAATGTGCCCCTGGTTGTATGCCAACCGGCTGACATCCACCTCGATCACACGCATATCTGCATCTGCAAGGTGTTCCACCAGCCATTCCGGAGTAGCGAACACCTCTGCGAGCGCTGCGGTATCAATCCGCGAAGAAATAGTGTCTGTCAATTCACCTTGCCCCCTTTCAGAGATTTGGTTCTCAGGTAGAGAGATAGCCTTCACCATTCGCTAGCTATGTCATCTCCCACTTGCCTCTTACCAGGCGTGGCCCTATCAGCTTCTTTGCCAGGCCGATAGGGCCAGGATAGCGAATGTGAACACCTCAGGCGCGAGCCTGGAACACCCGGTTCGTGGGTGAAGTGGCCACCCGCGTGAATTGGGAGAGTCCAGCAGCCAGAACGACATCGCGTAACTGCTGATCGGTCGCAATCGTACCGAGAGCAGAACCTCCCTGGGCAATTGCGTTTGGTGTGCAGCAGAGGACCGAGAACGCAGAGAACGCTCGCCCGATAGGATTGAGATTCTCTTCTACTCGCTGGCCGGCCATAGGCTCGACAATCATGAGCGACCCATCCGGCGCCAGGGTCTCGCGCGCATGCCGCACGGCTGCCACAGGATCACCCATATCGTGCAGGCTGTCGAAAAATGTGATGAGGTCATAGCCGGTTCCTGGGAAGTGTTCCGCACTATCCACATCGAATACCACACGATCAGCAACACCCGCTTCACGCGCCGCCGCACGCGCATACTCGATGGATGGTTGGTGCATGTCGAAGCCAAAGAAGCGCGAACGCGGAAACGACTTCGCCAGCAGGATGAGTGAAGCGCCATAGCCACACCCGATATCTGCAACAGTAGCGCCTGTTTCGAGTTTGGCCTTAACGCCATCAAGCGCAGGAATCCAGGCGTTCACCAGGTTGCCGAGGTAGCCAGAGCGCCAGAATCGCTCTGCTCCTGGGAACAAATCATGGTCATGCTCCCCCCAGGCCATACCTTCCCCTGTGCGGAACAATTCAGTGATATGGTCCTGAGCCATGATGAGCGGCGGGGTGACCTGGAACGCTCCTCCCAGAAAGTACGGACTACTTTCGTCCGTGAGAACAACAGCATGTTCATCCGGCAATGAATAGCGATTCGTTTCCGGGTCGTAGTTGAGATACTCCCCTGCCGCCTGATTGACAAGCCAGTCACGCACATACCGCTCTTTTGTACCAGTGCGTTCAGCTAGCTCGGTTGAGGTGAGGGGTCCCGCCTCCGCGAGCGCCCTGTACAATCCCAACCTATCTCCGATCACGACAAGAGGCACACTCAATGCCGCAGCGCACTCTGTGACGACTCGGCCAACGAATGCCCCTAGTTTCTCCTCATCAATCGCGCGTACCGTACTCATATAGTTCGCTCCCTTTGCTCCCTTTCACCGACACGAAATCTGGCGGTGGTAGCTCACTTGGCTGTATGCGGCTGTACTGGCTGTACTGTGTCTGCAGAACACAGAGGCTAGTGTACTGATTCATGCGGCGGTTCACATCGTAGGAACTACGGCATTTGGCGCCTTCCCAATGCGTAGATGAATAGCCAGATGCAAAGAAATAGGATGCGAAATACGTATGCGATGCGTAGATGGTCAGGGGTCAGCGGCAAGCCTACGTAGGCGCGCATTGGCGCCTCTAGCTGGGGTGAAAATCTACTGCTTGTTTGCAGCGCCAGCGACAAGCCATGCGACAATCTGCGTCCGCGAGGTGAGGCTTAGCTTTCCCAGGATGTGGCTCACATGCGTCGTGACCGTGCGTTCACTCAGAATCAGCGCATCAGCGATCTCCTGGTTCGATTTGCCTTGAGCGATCAACTCGGCGACCTCGTATTCCCGCTTGGTTAATGTGTGGGGCACGTGCGGAGCGGGGTGCGGTTGCGGAACACGAGCCGTTTTAGGCATATCTGCAAGGGCTACCTGGAGGAATGTGTCGCGCAAAGTAGCGTCTTCAATGGTTGCCGCCACCTGCTCGATGGTGCCACGTAATTCGTCCCACTCCCGGCGAGCATGGTCCGCATGCTTCGTCGCGCGATAGAGGCGCGCCAGTTGTGCCTGCGCCCGCCAGAGGCTGGAGGGGTTCATGCGCTGTGCTGCCCCACGCTTGGCTTCGTTCAGTACTCGCTCAGCCATATCCCAGCGCCGGAGTTGCATCAGCGCTTTGCCACGCACAAGGAGCAGTTCCGTGATCGGCTGATCAACCTCGCTGTGATATGCCTGCCCATAGAGTTGCGCGACAATCCCCAATGCGGCGTCGGGGTCTCCGCGCTGCACAGCCAGTTCTGCCCACTGAAGGGCTAACTCACGCTCGGTGAGCGTCAGGCTATTCCGGTTGCGTAGTGCATCCTGCGGGAATATGCCGGAGAGCAACCTGGTGGCACTGGCAGACTCTCCATGGTCTCTACATGCGCGCGCGAGGTCTGCGGTAATGAAACCCATCCACACAGCCGATCCTAACGTTCGGGCAATCGCCAATCCATTCTCCAACTCAGGGATAGCTCGGCCAGGCGCCAATAGTGCAGTGTACGCCCGACCAAGAGCATAGTGCCCTGCGGCCATCCATTGTTGATGCCTGATTTCACTGGCAATCTGTAAAGATTCATGAATATGGGCTAACCCAGAGCCGAACACGCCAAAGGACACTTCAGCCCGCCCCAACTGAAGGAGAACATAGGCTCGTCCGGCGGGCCACTCCATCTCTCGTGCGCACTGTTCAGCTTCATGCGCATCGCGCACACATGCATCGAGGGGCATCAACGCTGAGATGGCAGTGTCAGCCATACACCCACTTCCGAACCCCAGCCGTGACGCGAGAGACAAGCAGAGGCCGCTCTTGTTACCAAGCGTGCGCAACAACTCGATGGCGCGGCTGAATTCTCGAATTGCATCGGGTAGATTGGCGTTGATGCCGTAGGCCATGCCGAGAAGATCGAGCGTCGTTGCCTGTGCAGGAAGATCGTTCAGTTCCTCAAAGAGCGTCAACGCCTGCTGGTGTGCGGCTATTCCTTCCTCCGTGCGCCCGGTATTGGCGCACCAGTTTCCCCAGCGATTCAGGCTATGGGCATGCTGAAGCATATCGCCTCGCGACTCAGCTAGCTCGGTAGCTTGCTGATAGAACGCACCTGCCTCCGTATAGTCACGTCCAGCCCAAAGGTTGCCTAGATCAATCAGACTCGACCAGGCGATGGCATCATCGCCTGACGAGCGCGCTATCTGAAGCGATTCAACGTAGTGCGCACGCGCAGATTCAAAGTCGCCCAGAATCTCATAGGCCTGGCCGCACAAGCGATGGAGCACCGCAAGCGTTTTGGGTGGAACATCTGGTATATGCCCAGCCGACTCCAATGCTTGCATCAGATGTTCGAGCGCCGCGCGTGGCGCATAAAGAGCAAGCGCTCGCTCGCCTGCGCCTTGGGCATAGATAAGCGCCTGCCTCCAAGCCGCAGCTTTCGAGAAGTGATATGCCAGGTCGCCGAGAAGAGCATCTTCAGGTGGATCGTTACCACGCTCAAGCACTTCAGCGATAGCCTGATGGAGCGCCTGGCGCTCGCGAGCGAGCAGGCCTGCGTAAACAGCCTGGCGGGTGAGGGCATGGCGGAATGCGAATCGCTCGTCTGAAATCTCGACAATAAGTTGCGCCGCGATGAGTTCTTTGAGTTGCTCCAGAATGTGATACTCATCCTGCTGAGTGAGCGCCTGCAACAATGCAAATGTGAAAGACCGCCCCGCCACCGCAGCGAGCGAGACGAGCCTGCGCGCAGCAGGGCTGAGACGAGCTACACGCCGTTGAACCGCTTCATCAACAGTACGCGGCACGTGTAAAACCTCAAGTGGCAAACGCTCAGTCAACGACTCCGCTGATAATGTCGTATCCCCGCTTGCCAGTGTGCGCAGCATCTCTTCGACAAAGAAAGGATTGCCGTCTGAAAGCTTATACACCAGGTTGAGCTTGTCGGCTTGCACGGGGCGGGTAAGGCCAAATATCGCGCGCAGCATGCCCTCCACCTCCGCGACATGCAGAGGGCGCAGTTGCATCTCTGCCGCCAGTCGTTCGCGGTCCAGTTGCGTCAACATATGGCTAAGATGGCTGGATACCTCATCGCTGCGATAGGTAAGTACCAGCAGCATGGGCAGAGAGGCAATGTGTCGAGCGAGATACAATAGCGCATCGAGGCTCGCCTCGTCGCACCAATGCAGATCTTCTATGAAAAGAACGAGCGGTTGATGTGCTGCGTTCTCGGAAACGAGCATGGTAAAAGCCTGAGCAAGACGCCGCTTTTCTCTTTCTGGCTCATGAGTAACATCCTGTTCCCGCGCCATCTCAGGAAACACATCTGCAATATCCGGAAATACCCGAATCAAATCAGCAGCAAACGGCAAAATTGTCTGGGCAGAACTTCCTTCACGAGCAGTTGTCAAGAGGGTGCGGACGACCTCTAGGAGAGGGGCATACGGAACTGCTTCATCCTGCTCAAAGCAATGCCCTGTGACGATGCAAAAACCACGGCTACGTGCGTAGGCGCCGGCCTCCGAAATAAGTCGCGACTTGCCTATGCCGGCCTCGCCAGATACGAATACCGCCTGCCCATGCCCAGCACTCGCTTCGTTGAGGCAATCATGAAGAGCGGAGAGATACAGACTCCGCCCAATCAAGACGGGGCAGAAAATTGGCTTGACGAGCGGAGCCGCCATTGCATGAGCCTTTCTGGACACACAAATATGTCAATGTGAAGCAGCAATGCGGAGACGATAACACAATGATGGATGCCAGTATGAACACAGGTGTCATTGTATCATGCTACATTGACCCATTGATCTATTGTATCAAGGGATTATCAAGCTATTATAGTGGGGTGCCACGCAGGAAAATGGCGTAGAAGAAGACGACCGGCACCACGAAGAGCAGGCTGTCCATGCGGTCTAGCAGGCCGCCGTGGCCGGGAACAATGGTGCCGCTATCTTTGACGCCGGTGCCGCGTTTGAGCAGCGACTCAGCAAGATCGCCAACCGTAGAGGCGAGCGCCACCAGCACACCCAGAATTGCTGCGTTGAGCCAGTTGATCGGCAGTGGATGCTGAAAGAGATCGGGCAGCAGGATGGTGAAGACGAATGAGGCGATGACGGTAAAGACCAATCCGCCGAAGAAGCCTTCCCAGGTTTTGCCCGGGCTGATATTTGGCGCGAGCTTGGCGCGCCCGAAGTAGTGGCCGGTGAGGAGGGCGAAGGTATCATTGGCCCACGTCATGAAGAAGAGCGCCAGCAGCCACCAGAAGCCGGTCGCGCCTGCGCCAAAGGTGTCGCCGCGCAGCAGGATGAAGAGCGCCAGCGGCCAGCCGAGATAGAACGCGCTGCCCATCGTCAGCGCCCAGTCAATCAGCGCGCCTTCGAGGGCGCCTCGTGTCAGAATCAGCCAGGCGAAGGTAAGCATGAGCAGCGCGCTGACGCCACCGCCGACCAGAAGCAATAGCAGCGTAGCGTTGTGGTTGAGGACGAAGAGCATCGCCGCCAGCAAGAAGTCTATGCCGAGCGCGGCGCTCAGCAGCAGCGGCGGGTGCCAGCCCTTATGGGTAAACATGGCGTTGAGTTCAGAAATGCTGATGATGAGCGCCAGCACGCAGCCAGCGAAGGCGAACCAGCCGCCGCAGAAGACAAGCGCAACGACGATGGGAATGAGCACGAGCGCGGAGAGTGAACGTTGGGCCAGCGCCGCCAACCAGGTGGTGCGTGCGGCAGGCGTAGTCGAGGCAGTTGAAGCGGTGCGGGGCCGTTCAGCGCCAGCAGCGTGTGATTCTGCGGCTTGCGCCGGAATCTCTGAAGCATTATCTGCCATTGCGTCTCTCGCACTCCAGCGCCCGTACAGTATGGGTGTCTAGCGGAGGAATTGCATCCGCCACTACCAGCGATCAGCGAGCGCCCTTTACCGCTGGCTGCGGCTGTGAGGGGGTCGAGGCGGAAGGCGCAGCGACGGGTGGCTCCGCCGGCTCAACCTTCGCGCGCTGTTCAGCCTCATGTTCCGCCGCAATCTGCGCATCTGTTTTGCCAAACCGTCGCTTGCGTTGCGCAAACGCATCAAGCGCGGCGACGAAATCGTCATGCCCGAAATCCGGCCAGAGGGTCGGCGTCGAATAATACTCGGCGTAGGCCACCTGCCAGATGAGATAATTGCTGAGCCGCATCTCGCCAGCGGTGCGAATCACCAGATCAGGGTCCGGCAGACCGCTGGTATAGAGATAGCGTTCAATCAGGTCTTCGGTGATTTGCTCGGCAGGGATGCCAGCAGCGACGATAGCGCGCACGGCATCCACAATCTCTGCGCGTCCACCATAGTTGAAACATACATTGAGTGTCAAGGCAGTATTGTCTTTTGTCAGGTCTTCCATATGACGAATCGCGCGCTGGATATCGGGGGAAAGCCCCTCGAAACGCCCAATATGTCGCAATTTGACGCCGTTCTGATGCAACCGTTCGAGGTCGCTACGAATCGTCTCCCAGAGCAGGCCCATGAGCGCATCCACCTCTTCTGGTGGCCGGCCCCAGTTCTCCGTGGAGAAGGCGTAGACCGTTAGCATGGGCACGTGGTAGTCGTCGCATAGCTCGACGGTACGCCGCAACGCATCCACGCCAGCCTTGTGGCCAATTGAGCGCGGCAAATGGCGTTTGGTAGCCCAGCGTCCATTGCCATCCATGATGATGGCGATATGCTGCGGGATGGCTCGCCCATCTCGAATATGTAAGCGGGCCAGCTCTGCTCGTCGCTCCGCCTCTTGCGCGCGCGCGCCGCCGTCAATTGCCGTGCCGATGGTACTCAGCAGGCGCTTGAGTTGTCCCTTCGCCATATGCCAATGCCCCTGTCTGTCCCGGACCCTGCCAGCCAGCCAACGGCGCTCTTTGAGCGTTGCCGGTGCGCCAGTCCCAGGGTTTCGTTTGCTCCGTGTCGTTCTGCGCCCATTTAACCTACCGTGCTGATTTAGACGGCCAGAATCTCTTGCTCTTTGGCGCCGCCGACCTTTTCGACTTCGCCGATATATTTCTCCGTCAGCTTATCGAGCCGCTCTGTCTCGCGCTTGAGTTCGTCGGCGGAAATCTCTTTCTTCTTTTCGCGGTCGCGCAAGGTGTTGTGGCCGTCGCGGCGGCAATTGCGCACCGCAACTTTGGCGTCATCCACCTTTTTGTGGACCACCTTCACCAATTCTTTGCGGCGATCCTCAGTCAGCGGCGGAATGGCGATGCGAATGATCGTACCGTCGTTGTTCGGATTGAGGCCGAGGTCGCTCTTTTGTATCGCTTTCTCGATGTCTGCGAGCGCCTTGCGGTCCCACGGCTGAATGGTGAGCGTGCGCGCGTCCGGCGCATGAATCGCCGCGATATTCTGGAGTGGTTGCGTATCGCCGTAATATTCGACTTGCAGGCGTTCCACCAGCGTCGGGCTGGCGCGCCCCGTGCGCACCGTTTGCAATTCCCGTTGCAGCGCCTCGATGGCGCCTTTCATGCGGTGTTCGACATCCGCTAAAACATTGTCCGCCATACTGTTGTTCCACACCCCTTCCGTCTCTGCGCGACTGCGGCGCTCGTTACACTGCCCTCAGCCGGCCCATATCGCATCTCGGCCTTCCGGCATCTCATGCACCAATGTTCCTCGTTGTTCACCACGCACGATAGCTGCCACGTTACCAGCCGTTTGTAGATCGAAGACATAGATCGGCAGGTGATTGTCTTTGCAGAGTGAGAGCGAGGTGCTATCCATCACCGCCAACCCCATGTTCAGCGCGCGCATATAATCCAGTTCGCTGAAGCGCCGCGCATCGGGGTTGCGCCTGGGATCGTCGTTGTAGACACCATCAACTTTCGTTGCCTTTAGCAACACCTGGCAATGGAGTTCGACGGCGCGGAGCGCAGCGGCAGTGTCGGTGGTGAAATAGGGGTTGCCAGTGCCAGCGGCCAGGATGACGATGCGCTCACGCTCCAGATGGCGAATGGCGCGGCGTCTGATGAACGGCTCAGCCACGGCAGGCATTTCGATGCCCGTCTGCACACGGGTCGTCAGCCCAGCGTGTTCGAGCGCATCTTGTAGCGCCAGCGCATTGATGACGGTGGCCAGCATACCCATGTAGTCTGCCTGCGCGCGATCCATGCCAGCGGAGGCGGCGGTTTTGCCGCGCAGGATATTGCCACCGCCAATGACGATGGCGATCTGCGCGCCGAGCGCATGCACCTGCACGACCTCATCGGCGATGTATTGCAGGATGGAGGGGTCAATGCCATACCCCTGCTCTCCCATCAGCGCCTCACCACTGAGCTTCAGGAGAACCCGCTGATATTTCGTCGCCGGCGCCATCTCAACCGCCTTCCCAACATCACGTTACTACCGTTTGTCTCTCGTCTTATCTCTCGTCATCATTGCCGTTTTTGCCGCGATTTCACTTTTTAGAAACCTTTCCCGGCAAAAACGGCAATTGCATATCGTGTTCCAGATAGCGTCAGTTGTTCTGGTTGTTCCAGTTTACTCACCAAGTGCGTAGCGCGTGAAGCGGCGCACGACGATATTCTCACCCGTCTTACGGATGACATCATCCACCAGTTTGCTGACGGGAATCTTTTCGTCCTTCACCCAGGGTTGCTCCAACAATACCTGAGCCGCGAGTTGCTTCTTGACCTTCCCCTCGACGATCTGCTCGCGCTTGTTGGCCGGGCGCTTCAGCACCTCCGGATCGTTCGCCGCCGCCTCGCGCATCTCTTTCTGGACCTCCTCCGGCACGTCGCTGAAAGCGACATACTTGGGGTCAGTGCCAGCGATCTGCATGCAGAGTTCACGGGCAAGCGTCTTGAAGTCTTCGCTGCGCGCGACAAAATCGGTGCTGCAATTCAATTCGAGCAGCACACCCAGGTTGCCACCATGATGGATATAGGAGGTGACAAGACCTTCGCGCGTCTCGCGGTCCTGGCCCTTCACCTTCTCGGCGCGCTTGGCGCCCCGCTCTTCGAGTAGTTTGATGGCTTCATCGAAGGTTTTGGCTTCGGTCAGCGCCTTCTTGCAATCCAGCGGACCGGCGCCGGTCAATTCACGCAGCTTGATGACATCTTTCGCAGTAGCTTCCATCGGACGATGTAACTCCTCGTTTGTTCACTCTTCGTTTACTCTTCACGCAACACGACAACCGATTACAGTGATCGGGACTATGTTCAAGGTCATGGGGCTGCCGTAGCATCACCATCTTGACCCATACACAACCGCATATCCGGCGCTAATAGTACCACGCCACGAGCGGCGCGACATGCACGCAGGTGTGCCGCCGGTTGCGCCACAAAACGGCGTTTCTGTTCACCGTGTTCATCACGTTCATCCCGCGTTCATCGCGCGGGCGGATAAACGCACAGACAAGCGCGCGGCACCCGTTTTTCCGTGCCGCGCGCTTTCGGATTCGCGCCCATTACGCTTTCACTGGCAGGGTACGAACGACGATTACGCCGCTCTACCGCTACGCCTCAGCGACTGGAGCGGCCTCGCTTGCCTCAGCCGCCTCAGCGGCAGCAGGAGCGGCTTCCGCAGGAGCGGTCTCCGGCTCTGCGCCGAATTCTTCCAGACTGACCGGCGCCTCGGTGACGGCGCGCTCTTCTTCACCCTCCGCCTGGCTCTCTTCGCGATCTTTGACCTGCGCCTCACGCAAGCGGCGGCCCTCGATGGCGGCATCGGCGATTTTGCTGCACAGCAGGCGTACCGCGCGAATGGCGTCGTCGTTGGCCGGAATGGGATAATCCATCTCATCGGGGTCGCAGTTGGTGTCTGCCAGCGCAATCACCGGAATATCCAGGCGACGCGCCTCCAGGACGGCGGTATGCTCTTTCTTCGTATCCACGATGAAGACGGCTCCTGGCAGGCGGCGCATATCTTTGATGCCGCCGAGTTGCCGCTCCAGGCGGTCCATCTCGTCCTGAAGGTGCTGCGCCTCTTTCTTGGTCAGGCGCTCGAAATCGCCGCGCTCTTTGCGCGCTTCCAGGTCGCGCAGATACTTGATGCGCTTCTGGATGGTCTCGAAGTTCGTCAGCATGCCGCCGAGCCAGCGCTGGTTTACGTAGTACTGGCCGCTCGACTCAGCCGCTTCTTTGATAGCCTCTTGCGCCTGCTTCTTCGTGCCGACGAAGAGGATGCTATCGCCATTGGCGACGGCGTTGACGATAAACTTGTGCGCTTCGTTGAGGCGTGTGACCGTCTGCTGAAGATCGAGAATGTGAATGCCGTTGCGCGCGGTGAAGATGAATGGACGCATCTTCGGATTCCAACGGCGGGGCTGGTGCCCGAAGTGGACGCCCGCTTCGAGCAATTGCTTCATAGTTGCGACATTTGCCACGGTAGGCAGTTCTCCTTTTTTGTTTTCGTTCGACAACGACCTCCGTCTCCGTCACGCCACCGGGAGAGCGCCGCGCTGTTTTGAGAACGCTGTGCATGCGCCGATACGCCAGGCTCACGATGATCGGGAGGCGTGTGTACTGATGTGGTGCGCGGGTCATGATGTATCAGGATGTATCCGTGATGTATCATGGTGTTTCGTCGCGCACACTCTCATAAGTATATCACAGTAGCGGCTTGCCCACAATTGGCCTATTGGTCTATCCGGGCCGGGCAGGCCACGGTAGAGCAGGAGTTTATCAGAAAGATGAACCAGGAAACACAGCCAACATCGGCGCTGGCCTTCTATGAGGGATGGGAAACATACCAGAACTTGCTCATCCAGGCGCTTGCGCCGCTGACGGCGGAACAACTGGCATGGCGACCGGCGCCGCACCTGCGCAGCATCCAGCAGAATTGCCTGCACATCATCGGCGCCCGCGCGCGCTGGTGCAGTCTGGTGCTGAGGCTCGACGATGAATCCTTAGTGACACTTGGGGAGTGGGATAGTAAAGGTATGCCAGAGCGCAGCGCCACCGAACTGGTGAGCGGTCTGCAACAATCCTGGCAGGTGCTGCGTGATGCGTTGCAATCATGGACTCCCGCAGATCTGTTCGTGACCATTCCCACTACCGACCCCGACCCGGACCTCCAAGAGAGCTATACTCGCCAGTGGGTCATCTGGCATCTCGTCGAGCATGACCTCAACCACGGCGGCGAAATCTCGCTGATACTTGGTATGAACGGATTGGAGGGCCTCGGCCTCTAGGCTGTGCGTCGCTTTGTGGTTAGATCCACGATAGCATCCAGAGAACTGCCAGCCCAAACCAGATAACCGTCACCCAGAAATACAGGGTGAGCATCACCCACGCCACAACATAGCAGAGGACGGCCAGACGGGCGCTACGGTGTCGCGCTTGCCGCTGGTTGGCAAGCGCGGACCGGACGGCATATGACGTTGGAGCGGATAAGGAAGTTGCGTGCATACTCATAGGCTACTGACTCATAAGCTACTGAACTACTATGCTACTGGACTAGGATGGACCCATCGTGCCGGGCTGCTGGAATTGCGGATAGTTCGTCGGTTGGTTTGCTGGCCGGGTGGGGCCGAAGAAGATATAGATCAGCATCATGATGCCAGAAATCAGCAGCAGCAGGACAAACCAGACCCAGTGCTGAAGCTGCACCATGCGGATGAGCGCGCCGATCCAGGCGATGGTGCCGACGACGGCGGCGGCGATGAAAAAGATCAACGCCAGGACGAAGAGAATACCGTTTGGCGTGGTGGTGCTGCCACCGCCCGCAGTGGTACTGGTCTTGCCGGCGGCGAAGGCGATGGCCTCGAAGATGCCGCCGATGATCGCCGCCACGATACCCAATAGATACAGATTACGGCTCATCGTTTTACTCATCGTTGCGTTCTCCCCTCTTGAAACGTGCCGAAACTGAGAAAATCGGGATAGATGCGGCTTTTCCGCACCTCCCGCGACAGCCTGGGAAGGAAGGTCTTGCACAATCCTTGCCAGCAATATCTGTACCTTTCAGGACTTATTAGGTCTTTCATCAGGTCTCTCAGGCGCTGGCGGGCAGTTCCGGCACGGCTTCGCCAGCCCGCTTGCGCCGCCAACGCCAGATCAGCCAGCAGGCTACCAGGATGATGGCCGTGACCAGCATGACGCCGACAAGCGCCACCGCCCAGCTTGGAGATTTCGTCACGAAATTGCGGAAAAACGCCAGGACCACCGGAATTTCGCGCTCCACGATGCTGCCGAGGGTATAGTAGAACGTTGCCCAGATGACGGCGGCGATGATGACCGTGACGGCAAAATCGGGGTAACTCATGCCACTGATGCCAGCGATGATCGTGGCAACGATACGCAGGCCGGGGATCAGCCGCCCCACAATGAGGATCCAACGCCCATGCTTGGCAAAGGCATTCTCCATCATCTCGATATGCGATTGCTTGAGGCGCAGGAGATGCCCGTAGCGCGCCAGCAGCGGGCGACCACCGCGCTTCATCACCAAAAACAGCACCGACGACCCCAGAAACGCGGCAAGGCTCGCCAGCCCGATAGCCGCCACTGAGTGCAAGAATGGGACGGATCGCTGGCTCCCGGCGAGCGCCACCAGCGTATCAGAGGGAATGGGAATCGGGATGCCGGCTTCTTCGAGCAGTGTCATCACAAACAGCGTGGGTAATTCGTAGGTGTAGAAGAGCGTGAGCAGGGTATGCGCAAGTTCATGGATCACATGAAACACACTGTATACTCCCTCGCGCAGCCGGATGATGTTTAGAGATGTTCAGATGTGTCGCCTGCCATAGACATGCCGAAGCTTGGCGCAACTCCGCCAATCTGCCATTGTGTGTTCGCGTAGACGCGGAGAAAAAACGGACGCGAGGGGTCGTTGCAGGATATATGCCATCGGGTCTGCATCGCTCACACGGCATACACGCCATAGCGGTGGCACTTGTGTTGCGGGTAGTGTCTGCCGCAATCGTAAGACCACCATTGAATAGGTGAATAAGGCAACTGAATACGGCATCGTAGTGGCTCTTTATGCTTCGCTTGTCCATCAGCCATGTACTCCGGGCACATAGAAAGAGATGAGGTCGCTGGATGGCAGATATCCCTGTAAACCTGCGCCCACGAGATATCCCTGATATTCCTGAACAGTCTGAAACATCCGCCACAGCCGCATTAACGAACGCCCCAGAATTGCAGGGATTGAGCGAGAGCGAGGCGCAGGCGCGGCGCGCACGCGGACTGGGCAACACCGCGCCGCCACCGACCGGGCGCACCTACTGGCAGATCATCCGTGAGAACGTCTTTACCTTCATCAATAGCTGCCTGTTCGTGCTGGGTCTGCTGCTCTTGCTGCTGAACCGCCCCGGCGACGCGCTCGTCTCTACCGGCGTGATTCTGTTGAATGTGCTGGTGAGTGTGGTGCAGGAAATCCGCGCCAAACGCACGCTGGACCGCGTGGCGCTGCTCACCAGGCCGACCGCGACGGTGATGCGCGACGAACGGGAGCGCACGGTTGCGCCTGAAGCGTTGGTCGTCGGTGACGTGCTGAAGGTGGGGCCGGGCGACCAGATTGTCGTAGATGGGCGCGTCATCGGCGCAGGTCGCATGAACGTGGATGAGTCGCAGTTGACCGGTGAATCGCAACTGGTGCCCAAACAGGCGGGAGACCAGGTATTCTCCGGCAGCTTCTGTGTCAGTGGCGCCGCGAGCTTTGTGGCAGAGCAGGTGGGCGCAGAGAGCTTCGCCAACAAGCTCACCGCTGGCGCGCGGGCGTTTCGCCGTGTGCTGACGCCGCTGCAACGGGAGATTTATCTCGTCATTCGCATCATGCTGCTGATCGTGCTGTATTTCGAGTTCCTGCTGGTGATGCACGCGGTGTTGCGGCAACTTTCGCTGGCGCAGAGCGTGCAGAACTCCACGATCATCGCCGGTCTCGTACCCAACGGCCTCTTCCTTTCGATTTCGGTGGCCTATGCCATCGGCGCGGTGCGCATCATTCGCTACGGCGCGCTGGTACAACAGGCGAACGCTATCGAGTCGCTCAGCAATGTGGATGTGCTGTGCCTGGATAAGACCGGCACCCTGACGGCCAACCGCTTGCAGGTGCAGGCGCTCCATCCCATCGGCGGCGGCGAAGACGAGCTACGCCGGGCGTTGCGCCTGATGATGGATCTGGCAACCACCGGCAACAAAACCAGCGATGCCATTGCATCGTATGTCAGGCCCGATATCACGCCTGCTACGCCAGCCGAAGCCAGCGAGACGGCTGAGACGACACCTGAACCAATGGACGGCGCGCGGCTGCTGGCGGAGATTCCCTTCTCGTCGGCGCGCAAGTGGAGCGCCGTCGCAATTGCCGGCGGCGAGGCGCCTGGCGTGTATGCTCTGGGCGCGCCGGAGATGCTGCGCCCGTATCTGCGCGATGCTGGAACCGATACCAGTAGTGATGGAGCCAACGATGGAGCCAGGCCGGGAGGGCAGAGCTGGCAGGCTATCGCCACGCAGGCACATGAACTGGCGGACCAGGGATTGCGCGTGCTACTGGTCGCCTTTAGTCCCGCGAACACGGCAGAGGCGGCGCTGGAAGATCGCGGCGACGAGTCACGTCTGCCGGGCGATATGCGGGCGCTGGGGCTGGTGAGCCTGAGCGATGAGCTACGCGCAGAGGCCCGCGAGGCGCTGGCGGCGTTCCGGCGGGCGGGCGTGCATCCCAAGATCATCTCCGGCGACAATCCTGAGACGGTGGCGGCGCTGGCGCGGCAGGCAGGGCTGGGAACCGATATCCGGCTGATTTCCGGGCTAGACCTGGAACAGATGGACGAGGCGCAGTTCCAACAGGCGGCCACCACAGCGACCGTCTTCGGACGCATTACACCCCAGCAGAAGCAACAACTGATGCAGGCGTTGCGAGCGAGCGGGCACTATGTAGCCATGATCGGTGACGGCGTGAATGATGTGCTATCGCTCAAACAGGCGAATCTTGGCATCGCCATGCAGAGCGGCAGCCAGGCCACACGCGGTGTGGCGGATATCGTGCTGACGCAAGACTCGTTTGCCGCGCTGGTGCCCGCCGTAGGCGAGGGGCAGCGCATCATCAACGGCATGCAGGACATCCTGCGGCTTTTCCTGACGCGCATCGGCACGATTGGGCTGATTATTCTCTCCTCACTGGTGATCGGTGAGTTTCCGCTGGCGCTGCGCCAGGGATCGCTAGTAACGCTCTTCGGCGTGGGCATCCCAACGGTGCTGCTGGCGTTGTGGGCACAGCCGGGGCCGACGAACAAGGGCAATCTGCTGGGCTGGCTGTTTCATTTCATCCTGGCGCCGGTCCTCATCACCAGCATCGTCGGCTTGCCGCTCTTTTACCTGGCGTTGTATGTGCTGACGCACTCGCCCGATTTGCTCGCTACGCATGTGCATCTGACGCCGCATACCGATATCTATGCCGCCGCGCTGCCAATTGCGCAGACCATCCTGACAGTGTATCTGCTCTTTTGCAGCCTCTTCCTCATCATCTTCGTTGAGCCACCTTCGCCCTGGTGGACCGGCGGCGCGACACTCAGCACTGACCGGCGGCCAACGCTGCTGGCGGTGGGGCTGATGCTGGCCTTTGTGCTGCTGGAATTGGCGCCGCCACTGCGCAACAGCTTCGCGCTGACCTCGCTCAACATCCTGGAACTCAGCATGAGCGCCATCGCGGTGGCCATCTGGCTCTTCGCCGTGCGCTGGGCCTGGCGCGCACATCTCATCTCACGCTTCCTGGGTACACACCACGCCGGAGATGAAGAGGGAGAGACGCGGCAGTGAACTGCCGGCGCACGGATGACAGACGGATGAATCCGCGTGGAGTTGGCCGGCGCACGGATGGTTGGCGGGTGAACCCGCGTGATTGGTGGCTGGCGCGTGAACGGGGGCCAGCGAATGAATTCGCGCCTGGCCGGCGCGCGAACGGGGACCAGCGAATGAATTCGCGCCTGGATGGCCGTTGGCCGCGAAGTCCGCCTGCGCGGGTTTGGGGCAGACATTGCCTGCACGCCTACCCTTTCTGCGACTGCCTGTACGCCAGCACCCGGTCTCCCCTCTCCTATGGGAGAGGGGCCGGGGGTGTGGTCTCTGGCAACGGCAAGGTGAAGGAGAACGTGGACCCCTTGCCAACAACACTTTCTGCGCTCACCTGTCCGCCGTGACGACGGATGATGGTCTGGCAGATGTAAAGTCCCAGACCCAGGCCGACGCCGGAGCCGCTGCGCTGTTCAACGCCCGGCACGCGATAGAACCGCTCGAATACCTTCGCCAGTTGATCGGCTGGTAGCCCTGGCCCGTGATCGCGCACCGTAACGCGCGCCTTGCCCTTCTGCACGGTGAGTTGCACGGCGACCGGCTGCTCTGGGTCGGAATATTTGAGGGCATTGGTCAGATAGTTCGTCACTACCTGCCCCAGCCGGTCGGCATCCGCAATCAGCGGTACGGCGGTTTTAGAGGGGAGAGCCAGCGTAATGGTGCGTTCGGGCCAGATTGCACGCTGCGCCTCAACCACCTCGCGCACGATCTCGCGGAGATCACAGGGTTCCAGCCGCATGTCGAGTTTGCCAGCGGTGATGCGCGTCACGTCGAGGAGATCACCCACCAGCCGGTCCACACGCTTGAGCTGATGCGTGAGGCGTACCGCAATGTTATGCGTCCGTTCCAGACGACCTCGCGCTTGCTCTGGTAGGGAACTTTCAGGATTTTCCAGCAGTTGCCGCAACTGCCGCTCAGAAGTCTGCACGCCAACAATGATGCTCGTCAGCGGCGTGCGCAATTCATGGCTGGCAATGCCCAGGAACTCATCCATCCGGCGGGCGGCTTCTTCAGAGGCCAACGCTCTGGCATCCGCCGCTGCGCGCTCATGCAGCAGCAGGCGCCGCTCCAGCACCAGCGCCATGAGTTGCGTGGCGGCCTGCATCAGTTCTTTCTCTGCTGCGGTGAAGGTCTGGCGGTTACGAATCTCCACCCCCAGGAGGCAGATTTGCTGAGGATTGACCCAGACGCCCACAGCAATCACCTGTTGCACACCTAAATAATCTAAGCCAGGAATCGGCGGCTGATTTGCCAGATCAAGCGTGAGCATCTCACCTGCATACAGGCGTTTGGCCATTTCAAGTGGAAGGAAGTCGGTGATGTTTCCGCCACTCAGCGCGCGCCACCAGCGGGTCTCCACCTCCGGCGCCACGCCCACCACAGCGAGCGGGCTGACCGTGCCGCTTTCCGGCGTGACCAGCGCAGCCGCCGTATATTGACTATCCATCACTCGTTGAATCAACCGGACGATGCGCGGCAAGACCTCTGTATCGTTTCCGATTGCCTGATGATCGCTACCAATCTCTTCCACCAGCGTCTGCGCCATCTTTAGCAGCGCAGCCAGGCTATCGGCGGTGCGCCGGGCCAGCGCGCGCCGTTCAGTGACATCGTGAAACATCACAACGCCACCTCTGATGACGCCTGCGCCATCGCGAATCGGCGCGCCACTGAACTCCCACTCACGCTCGCGTCCATCCAGGGTGTGGACCTGCACATCCATTGCAGTAGAGCCAGCCAGCGTCTCTCCGCGCACCACCCGCGCCGCCGGAGCGCGCTTTGGTGGCAATGGGCGCCCATGTTCATCGCGCATAGCGAGCATTTGAGCGCGTTCCCCCGGCGTCTTCGTAAAGTAGCCTTCCACGAGTTCAGGAGTATTCAGGCCAGCCAGTTGATAACCTGCCTGATTCATTCGATGAATGATGCCACGCGCGTCAACAATGTCTATCCCGGCGGTCATCGCTTCAAAGACTGCTTCTAATTCTCCGGCGCGTACAGTGGTTTCCTGGCGCAGCCGCGCGATCTCCAGTTGGGAGGCTATTCGTGCCAATACCTCGCGCGCCGAGAACGGCTTGATGAGGTAATCGTTGGCTCCGGCCTGCAATCCCTCGATGGTCGCCTCTTCGCCAGCTCTGGCCGAGAGCAGAATGACCGGAACGGCGCGAGTACGTGGGTCGGCGCGCAGCGCACGTAGCAGGCCAAAGCCGTCCAACTCCGGCATCATGACGTCCGAAAGCACCAGATCGGGCGGATGGCGACGAGCAGCCTGGAGCGCCGCCGCGCCATCGCCCACCGCCTCCACCTCGTAGCGCCCGCTGAGCAGGCGTGTCAGGTAGTCGCGCAGATCGGCGTTGTCATCGGCCAGGAGGATACGCGCCCGGCGCTGAGGCGACTCACCCGCTTCCCTGGTAGTAAAAGGGGAGGGTGATAAGATAGATGAGGCAGAAGATTCCGGCGTCAGCCAATCCTGCTCCAGCGTATTAGTTGACTCATCTGCTGGGAGCCAGCGTTGCGCCTCCTCCAGGAAGGGCGCGGCCCCCAGTGTGGTGGACACCTGCGTCTGGCTGGCATGAACATGATCCGCCGGCAAGTGCGCCATGCCCAGCGGTATAGTGATCGTGAACGTCGTGCCCATGCCAGGCTGGCTCTCTACCTGGATGGAGCCACCATGCAAATGCACCAGTTCTTGCACCAGCGCCAAGCCAATGCCGGACCCCTCATAAGTACGCGAGCGCGTTCCCTGCACACGATGAAACCGCTCGAAGAGACGGGGCAGTTCATCCGGCGGAATGCCGGCGCCAGTGTCACTCACCTTCAGTTGCGCCTGCCGCCCGTTCTCGTGGAGCGAGACGCTGATCTCGCCGCTAAAGGTGAACTTGAAGGCGTTGGAGAGCAGATTCAGGACAATCTTCTCCCACATCTCGCGGTCCACGTACACCGGCTCCGGAAGTTCCGGGCAATCAACGCGCAGGCGCAACCCGGCCTTCTCGATTACGGAGCGAAAGGCGCTCGCCAGATCAGTCGTGAGCGCGGCCAGATCGGTCGGCACATAAGTCGCCTGGATGCGTCCGGCCTCGATCCGTGAGAAATCGAGCAGTGTATTGACCAGCTTCGAGAGGCGCAGCCCGTTGCGATGGATAAGCGCAAGCTGCTCCTGGGTGGCGGGGTTGAGCGCCTGGTCACTCAGCAAATCTTCCAGCGGCCCCAGCATCAACGTCAGCGGGGTGCGGAACTCATGGCTGACGTTGCTGAAGAAGACGGTTTTGGCGCGGTCCAGTTCTGACAATGCTTCGACACGCTGGCGCTCCTCTTCATAGGCGCGGGCGCTCGCCAGGCTGGCGGCAAGCTGGCCAGCGACCAGTTGGAGAAACCCCTGATAGCTTTCATCGAAGAGACGGAAGGGGTTCAATCCCACGATGAGCATGCCGGCCAGCCCCTGCTGGCCAGAGCGGGCAATAGGCAGCGCAACTGCCTGATGTGGCGGGCGCTCCCACGCACCTGCCGGCAGATTGTCGGCCCATTGAGTCAGGTCAGTAATGATAACCGGTTGCCCGCTGTGAATCACCTCGTGAAAGGGCCATAGCCGGTCTTCATCCGGTCGCCCGTCTGCCAGGGCGACCGTCTCAGGCGCCGCCGGGTGGTCGCTGCTCATACCCGCTGTTCCGGCGAGCGTTACCCGTTGCTGCTCGCTATCCAGCAAATAGAGCAGGGCAAAGGGGAGATCATACGGATTCTGGGTCAGACTATCGGCGCTGAGTTCGCACGCATCGCGGATGGTGCGGGCATCCGCCGTTTCCGCCGCCAGCGTGCGCAGCAGCTTCATCTGTCGCTCGCCAATGATGCGCTGGGTATCATCAGTATTGGCGCAGAAAATCCCGCCCACACCGCCGGTATCGTCAGGAATGGGGGTATAGGAGAAGGTGTAGTACGTCTCCTCTGGATAGCCATACCGCTCCATAATGAGCGGCAGCGCTTCATCATAGGTGCCCACGTTGGTACGCATCGCGGTTTCCAGGCGGGGGCCAATGACATCCCAAATTTCGCGCCAGACCACCGAGACAGGTTGCCCCAGCGCAGTGGGATGCTTCCCGCCTACGATAGCTTTATAGGGGTCGTTATAAAATTTGATGAGTTCCGGTCCCCAGCCAATCCAGATCGGCTGGCGCGAAGCGAGCATGATGCGTACAGCGGTTTTCAGGCTGTATGGCCAGGTTTCCACTGGACCTAGCGGCGTCTGCGACCAGTCTATCGCTTGCAGAAGGGCGCCGGTCTCGCCGCCGCCCTCAAACAGGCGATCCGCAGAAACGACCGGAGGGGATTGAGGTTGTAGCTCCATAGGGATATTCTCTTCCGCTGCACTTACTGCAATTACTGACGAGCAAGCAGGCGTTGCCAGGCTCGTTCGACAGTTCCGAGCAGCACGTCTATGTCATAGGGTTTTGGGAGGATGATGGCGTCCAGCGCATTGAGCAGCTCAACTAAGGTAGTATCTGGTGGTTCGGGTCGAGCCGTCATAAAGACGACAGCCGTGCGCTGCTGGATATCCGGTTCCTGAACTAAAGCACGCAAGACTGCTACGCCATCCATACCGGGCATGATGCGATCAAGGAGCAGCACGCGCGGCTCCGGATGCGCGCGGAGCAGAGCCAGCGCCGCGTCTCCCCTGGATGCGTCCTCGACAATAGCCCCACTGTCCTCAAAGAGGATTTGTAGACTCTCACGAATGTCCTGGTCATCATCTACGATACACACACGGAGCGTCATACAGCGTCCTTGTTCCTCGGTAAACAACGGTACGGTCATGTTTCATTATCCTATTGCTAGCGGCTCATGCCAAAAATGCTCAGGTTGACAAGCGCCCAGCACATCGCATGCCAACGTTACAAGCAAAGGGACGGTGGAGAGCAGGACAGTCCTTTGCCACAAACGTTTCTTACGGCATGCCGCTTATGTAGAGTATGGCATCAGAAGCGCGGAAAAGAGAAGATCATTGCTGATTATGTAGGAAAATGGTCGGGCATGACAAGCTGCACGGAAATAGTTTGGACGGCGTTATTGCAATAGCCCAGACGATTCCATTCCGCTTCATCGGGCTGGGTGTTGCCAGCAGCATCAAAGGCACGGCTGCGGATGGAGATGGAGCCGCGCCTTTTTGGTTGCCAGGATAGGCGCCAGCGACGCCAGGCGTATGGCGTGGCTGCATCCAGCAGTTCCGCCGCTTCCCACGCTACGCCGCCATCGGTACTCACCTCCACACGCTCGACCGGAGCCGCGCCAGACCACGCCAGCCCGCGTATGATCTGCGGCTCATTCGCTGGTAATGTTGCCTGGTTTGCCGGCGAGACGATCAGCGAGCGCACGCCCATCGTTGTCAATGGCCTGGCGCTGGCGTCGCCACGTTCGGGATGCGCCATGATATAACGGTCGGCCTGATAGAAGCCGGTGAACGGTTCAAGGCTGGCGGTGATCTCCGTCAGCCACTTGACCGCCGCCATGCCATACCAGCCAGGTACGACCAGCCGCAGTGGAAAGCCGTGGCGCGGCGGCAATGGCTCACCGTTCATCTCATAGGCCAGCAGCACGTCGTCGTTCGTTGCCTCTGCGATGGGAAGACTGCGCTCGAAGGAAATGTGCGCCTGCGCTGCCGCGACATAGCCGCTATCCGCGCCGCGAAAGCGCACCTCTACGACTTGCGGATGGGCGCCTGCCAGATCGAGGACGGTGCGGAGCGGTACGCCGGTCCAGGCTGCCGTGCTGACGGCGGCGTATTTCCACGGCTCACCCTCCGCCGGTGGGTGCAATCCTGCGCGTCCGTTGCCGGCGCACTCCAGCGTCACCGTCAGCGTCTTCGCAGGCAACGCGCGCAGGTCGTCGTAGGTGAGGGTCAATGGGCATTCGACTGCGCCACCTACGCGCAAGCGCCAGGAATCGCTCGCGAGCGCAGGGATGGCGAAGTGGTTACGCGCGTAAAAGAGCGGCGTCGGCGTCAGCAAACCTGACTGCTCGGCCAGCGGCGTTTCGGCGTTGAGCGGCTCCTCGCTCACGACGATGAGACGCGCATCATAGGGCGCATCGCCTGGCGCATTGTTTGATGTATGCCTCGCCTTCACCTCATCATCTGCCATTGGCTTGTCTCCTCTATTCCTAAACGGGCTATCGGGATAGCATGGTACACATCTGCCGGGGGCTTTGTCTATTGTCTCTGCACAATCAAGATGCACAAAAGCGCATTTAGCACCGCATTGGAACCGCATCCTGTCTTGTCATGCTTCAGCATATGATGTGATAAAAAGCCACCTTGATGCGTGTCTATGGTTGAGTTCATAGTAGAGCGCAAGAGAGGAGGCTGGACCCTATGGAGACGTCAGATGGAGCAAGCGGGGACAACAAAGCGAAACGGCGGCGTGTGTTCGCCAGTATCGGTAGTGGAGTAGGGATACTGGCGATAGTGCTGATCGTTGCGCTCGTGCATTTCTCTACCGCATCGCTTCCCAGCAGTGGTTTCATCCACGCTGCGCCTGCATCTGCCGCTGGCCCAACCCCGACGCTTGCCCCTACCCCGCTGCTGCGCTGGCAGAACGTGTCGTTTCCCGCCGATTTCACGGTTCCCGGCAGCGCCTTCCCGATGGCGCTCGCCCCCAGCGACGCAAATACTGCGTACGTTTGCCTGACGGTGCGCAACAATCAGCCGATTACGCCAGAAATCTGGGTGACGCACAACCGTGGCGCATCCTGGCATGTCGTTGGCCATCTTCCCAGTAGCCAGGAAGGAGAATGTCTGCTGACCGTAGATGCGACACAACCGGCGGCGATCCTGGCAACCAGCACCATGTACCCTTCATACAACCCAAATAACGGGCCACCAAGTCCCGCTGATGCAAGCATACAAGATTTCGCCAGCGTGGATGGTGGCGTCACCTGGAGAAGCATTGGCAGCGGCCAGAGCTTTGATGAACTTGCCACCTATCAGGGAACGAGCTATGCGCTGCGTACCGACTACACCGATAACCCCGCCGATCCAATTCATCTCGTCGCTAGCAGCAATCTCCAAAGCTGGCATACGGTAGACAGCGATATAGGCAAAGCTGGTGATACAGTTGATTCCTTCTGGCTCAACCCTACCGATGGAGATATCCTGGTTCATAGTTTCAACGGCTCATTGTCAGACCTGTGGGAGAGCAGCGACGGCGGCCAGCACTGGCGCCAACCGGCTTATCCCAATCTTGATCCATACACAGTGGCTGTACAGCCGCCGATAGGCAACGAACCCTGGCATCTCTGCGTTGCCCAGCAGATTCTTGCGGATCCACCACATAGCTACAATTTGCTCGCCTGCTCCAATGACGGCGGACAGACATGGCAACAACGCCCAGCTCTGAATATCATGCTGACGGAAAGCATACTTGTAAAGGGTGATAACCAGCAGATGCCCTATACACCAATCTCCGCCATGAATCTGATAGGCCTGGAAGCCGATGGCTCGCTGCTCGCCGCTGTAGACGACGCCAGCACAGCGACAAGTACGCAGCCCTTTGGCATATACCGTCTGCCGCCCAATAGCTCACACTGGCAGCACATCGGTCGCGCGCCCTATACCGGCGGCGACCTGAGTTTTGTGCCGTTTACGTCAGATGTTATCTGGTTCGGGACGGCATACGGCGACGCGATACGAAGCCCCTACACCATCGTCGCAGGCGATGCTTACACCACGACGTATCCATAATGGGCGTAAATAAACATCAACATCAGCCACCGATGCTGGCCTGATAGGTCCAGTTGCCTTTGGTGTCGCAGGAATAGAGGCTAAAACCGATGGGTGTGGTGTTGTCACCGTTCTGGTCGAAGCTGAGCGTGCCGGTGATGCCACTGTACTTGGCGGAGGCCACCGCCGCCAGAACCGCTGCGCGTGTCACCGGCTTGTTGGCGGCCAGCAGCGACTTGATGGCGCTGATTTCGTCCATCGCCGCATCATAGGCCAGCGCGCCCTCTGGCAGCGGGTCTTCGCCAGGATACGCGGTGTGGTATGCCGTCGTGAAGTCCTTCGCGCCGGAGAGCTTGGAGAGGTCCTGCGCGGGCAGCAGCGCCGTGGTATAGCCAGCCGCCGCCACCACGCCGACCGACGTGCCCCAGGAGGGATCATCTGCGATGGGACCAGTGGCGAGGATGGGCACCTGTGGCGCGCCGGTCAGCGAGAGCGTGTTGCGCAGCGCCGCGCCCGCTGTGATGCCACCAGCGAAGAAGACGATATCGGGATTGGCCTCGATGACTGCCGAGACGACGGACTGCGTGTTGTCCTGCCCGACGCCCACCGTCTCGATGTTCATAGATTGCTGCCCGGCGAACGAGCCGCCTTTGGCAAGGAGTTCCTGCTTGAAGGCGGTGGCCTGCGCCTTGCCGGAAGCTGTGCCGTCGTCCACGATAAAGACCGAGTGCGCGGCCAGCCCGTGCGCCTGCTGCGAGGCGACGGCGACATTGGCAGCGGCCTTGCCAATGGCGATATCCGTCTGCGGCAGGCGGAAGAAGGCGACCGGCTTACCGGAGGGATGGAGTTGCGCGAAGGGTAGCCCCTCGGTCGCGGCCTGGTCTGATTGTGTGAGGCCGGGCAGTGTGGCGCTGGGGCTGATGGTGACGATGCCGTTCTGCTCGATGCCGGGCAGCATGGCAACAGCGTCCTGGCTATCCAGCGGACCGACGATGCCCATGATCTGGCTGTTGGTGGCGAGCGATCCCACCGCCTGATCGGTGAAGCCGCCGGACTCGTCCACATGGGTGACGCTGAGGGTATAGCCGCCAGGCAGTGAGGCGTTTTGCTGCACGGCAAGGTCCACAGCATGCTGCATCGCCAGCCCCACAGCGGACTCCGCGCCGGTGACGGGGAAAACGGTGGCAATGCTCAGCGCCTTGCTACTGCCGGTGCTGCTATTGCAGGCGGAGAGCCAGACGACGAGCAGCAGCGCCAGCGACGAGACCAGGGCAAGACGCCAGATTCGGCGGGGTAAAGACATCACCGCAAGGGTTCTCCTCTAGCAAAGGATGAGATGGTCCAGCATGGCAGATCAGCGAGTGAATTCGCTGGCTCTCGTTCACCCGCTCGTTCTTCATTGATATGAAATGAAGAGCGGCTGTGGGAAAACCTGCTGCATGACTTCCTGTGGCGTCTGCACCCGTACATTGCCGTTGAAATCAACGTCATAGGCCAGATGGCTGTCTGCGTAATAGTAGAAGAGCTTATAGCCCCCGTATTCGATCAAATTTTGTTGCACGAAGACCTGATAGTCACCAAGCTTGTTCCCATAGCCACCGAAGCCGTCTGATTGGAGGACGAAGGAGACGTTGGGATTGACCTGAATCTTATCTTTATCGGGCAGCACCGCCGGATTCCACTGGTGAACCAGCAGCACTTTACGCGGCAGGTGATTCTGAAGCGAGATTTGCGCCAGTTCGTTGGCGGCCCAGTTGATTTCCGAAGCGTCCATCCAGCCGAGGCAGCACGGATAGCCTTCGGCGTCGGCGTAGCCCTGTGGGTTGTTCGGGAAGTGAAACTCGGTATCCAGCGCCAGCTCGACGAACGGATATTTTTCCAGATAGGTCAGCACATGGTTTGTCACCGCGTCTTTCACTGGCTCGGTGCCAAGCTGCATATCAAAGAACAGCAACATATTGTGCTGCTGGCAGAACTGAATATAGGTTTGGATGGTTGGGTCGTCAACCCAGGAACTACAATACTGCGGGAAGGCGCTGCATGGCTGCAAGACGTTGACGACGAGATCAATCGCCAGCAAGACGGGGTGGCTGGGGTCAAGCGCGGCGTATTGCTGGCCAAGCTGCTGCAACTGTGAGTAGAAGCTGTTGAGCATATCCACCGAGGTGGCAGGTCCGTTGGCGTCGCTACCACCGACGATGCCATACGCCGCGACGATGCGATGGGTCGGCAGTGGCGCGCCGACGCTTGGGTCGAACGGCGCGCTCGTCTGCGAGGCCGATACAGCAGATGATGCGCCATTGCCGATGGCGCTGCTGGGGGACGATGCCGGCCCAGCGCAGCCCGCCAGTATCAACAGCACGCACAGCGCGGCGCAGAAGACGGCAGTTCTGCCGGTCTGGCGTTTGCGCCGTGCGTCCTGTGCGCGCTGTAGGCGTCGCGGGCCTTGTGCGTCTCCAGCCCGCCAGAATCTTATGGCACTCATTTATTTTATCGTTCCCGTATTTTATCGTTCCCGCTTTTCGTTTCCCCATGAGGCGAAGGAGCCACGAGAGATTGGCAGCAATCGCCATCTCGCGCTGGCTCATCTATCCGCAGTCATCTACCACTCTAGTACACCGGCTATAGCACGTCAATTCTAATGGACGGATGCTCTATCAGCTATCGCGTATGCCACAATTTGCCATACTCTCGGCTTTGAAAAGCCGGAGTACGGACGGAAGGCTGAAGCCCCGATCAGTGGCGCGCCGTGCAGAAGGCTTTAGCCTCTTTTCGCGTGCGCCGGCAGTTCACTGCCGCGATCCCCAGCCCCTCAACGCAGCACTCTGACATCTATCTACACGTTGATCTTCGCGCGCTGGTTTCGCTGGCAGCCGGATGGCGATGAAATTGTGCTATAGCTGGTAGCTGGTGGGGCAGACATTCCTGTCAGCCAATGACCGCAGACAAGAATGTCTGCCCCACCAATGACCCATCTGCCCCACCAATATCCCAAACATTCGCGCTCAGGTCACTAATGCAAGAAGCAAACCATCGCGTTTATAAGAAACGATGCAGTGGCGCACACTGCATACATGGCACGTGTACCATAGTACCGTCGTGAGGTCATATGGCGCTTGCCGTGGCAGGCGCAATCTGTTATACTACTTCAGATTGTGGCGCGCGACAGCGTGTGTGTTGGCGCCGCCACCCGTCGCCGCTCCCAGCGAGCGCGCGAGCGCAATTCAAGCGCGATACATCATTCGTTGAGAGCTGCGGCCATTGGCCCGCACAGGAGGTTGCCGTCCACTATGCCGAATTTGCCATCGGCCAAGAAGCGTATGCGCGTCGAGGAGAAGCGCCGCGCCCGGAATAAGTCCGTCAAATCCGCCGTCCGCACGCAGGTGACCAAAGCGCGCAATGCGATTGCCGCCAGCGCCACCGAGCCGGAGACTGAAGAGGCGGTGCGCGCCGCCATCCGCGAACTGGATCGCGGCGTCAGCAAGGGTGTGCTGCATCGCAACAACGCCGCCCGCCGCAAGTCGCGTCTGATGGCGCGGCTACACGAGGCGCAGGAAGCCTAGCGCCTGCATCACCATATTTCACGAAAGCGGAGTCTGTCAGAGCGACGGACTCCGCTTTGTGCTGTCTGCTGGCTTTGGCAGGGGACGGTGGTATGTATCGTGCAGGGATGGCGGGGCAATGATGAGTGTGGTAGAGGATGACACGGGCCGCTCACTAGGCTCCAGCAACGCATAGTCAAAGGAGCCAATTGTGGCTGATACACGCATAGATCAAGGTGGACCCACACCTGCCCAACATGCCAACACCACAGGCTCCGCCGCTTCGATGCTCTTTCCGCTGGCGCTGGCCCAGTTTATCGCCAGCTATGCCGGCTCCAATATGAACGTCGCCATTAGCAGCATCGCCAGTGACCTGAATACCACAGTGCGCGGCGTGCAAACAACTATCACACTCTTCACGCTGACAATGGCTGCGCTCATGATACCGGGGAGCAAACTGACCGATATCTGGGGACGCAAGTTCTGTTTTGTGGCCGGGCTGACAGTATATGGAATCGGCGCTCTGCTCGCGGCGTTTGCCCCAGTATTGGGCCTTATGATTGTTGGCTATTCATTGCTGGAAGGCATTGGCTCTGCGCTGATGATTCCCCCTATCTATATCTTGATTACCGTCGCATTTACCGATATTACGTCACGCGCCAAATGGTTTGGCATCGTCAGCGCCGCCGCCGGACTCGGAGCCGCGACCGGACCGCTGATCGGCGGGCTGATTACGAGCGCAATTAGCTGGCGCGCGTCGTTCTTGCTTCAGGTGTTGGTGGTTGCCATCATCATCGTGTCCAGCCGCCGCATCACCGACCCTGGGGTGCAGGGCAGCCGGCCTCGCTTTGATCTTGCTGGCGCAGTTCTGTCGGCGCTGGGCTTGATCTTTGTAGTGCTGGGCATACAGCTCTCTGGAACCTACGGCTGGTTTGCCGCGAAAGTAGCATTTACCGTTGGCTCGACGACCATCATCCCAAAGGGGGGAATCTCGCCGGTGTGGCCCTTCATTGCCATTGGCGCTGTCGTGCTGGCCTGGTTCTTCCTCCATATTCGCGCCGATGAGCGGGCGGGCAAAGAACCGCTCCTATCACCCAGATTGTTCCGCAACCGGGTCTCTAATCTTGGGCTGGTGACGCAAAACATCCAATGGCTCATCCTGCAAGGTAGCTTCTTCGTGATCTCGGTTTTCCTGCAAACGGTTCGTGGATTCAACGCCATCCAAACAGGCTTGATGCTTACACCCGCCACCATTGGTGTACTGCTCTCATCGAGTCTTGCCGAACGCATGGCAGAGCGGCGTCCGCAGCGGATACTCATCATCGGCGGTTTCGCCTTGACGATTCTGGGTATGGTCCTCCTGCTGCTCCTTGCCAGCGCCACATCGAGTGCTGTCACCTTCATCCCCGGCATCCTGCTCATGGGCCTCGGCGTTGGCGTCATGCTGACCTCTTCGGTCAACGTCGTGCAGTCCGCCTTCCCAGAAAAAGAGCAGGGGGAAATTTCGGGTCTATCGCGCAGCGTCTCGAATCTAGGATCGTCGCTGGGAACAGCTTTCGTTGGCTCGCTGCTGGTGGCGCAACTCCTGCCGGACAACCAGAACTTTGGGCTGGCGCTCATCATGATGGCGACCTTCGCAGGAATCGGTCTCGTGGCGGCGCTCCTGCTCCCTAGGCAGCAACCTGCGCCGCAACACATTGATTAAAACGTCTCTTGGCGCCTACATAGCCACCCATAGCGAGAGTACGGAAATTTCTCTTTGTGTAGGCTCTCTATCACCTTTGCCAGCCGCGCTCATAGAGTGCTATGCCATCCCGCGCTACTCCTGCGACGAACGTTGGATCCCACTCACGGAGGTTGCGCGAGGCAAGCATGACCTGCACTTCACGTGGAGCATCCAGATGTCGTATGTACGCTGGGCCGAGCATTTGTGAGAGCGTCAATCCCCTGTGAACTGTGATCTGTTCGTCATCGGTGTCGAAGATAGTAAGCAAATCTACATCGCTTGGGTGTGCGTCATCGAGTGGGCGCTCATCATGACGAGCCACAGAGCCATAAAGAACAACGGCAAGCAGGTCGGGATAGTTGTTTCTCAATGTCTCTACAAGGTCGCGAACAAGAGCATGAGTCTCGGCATCGAGCCAGGGCGGAATTGGATTGTAGCCATCTTCTGATAGCGCGATAGAACTTAGCTCGTTGCCCATGTACGGATTTCCCTCAACATATCCATTGCTAACCCCACACTCGCTGGATCGGTGCGTGAGCCATACCAGCCACCCTGGCGTAAACGGTCTAATTGATCCCACCAAGCGCCAACTGCGGGTTCACCAATCGTTCGCAAGAATGTTGCGAGGCGCGCATGGCTCTCTTGATGCTGGCCGTGTTTAGTCTCACAACCAAATGCAATCCAGTGGAATGCTGCACCCCATGCGCCTTCGATAACCACACGCGCAGCCTGACCCGAGACAACTAATGGCGTAATAGTTGCATCAATATCTTCTGCCGCCCGCTGATGGGCTATTGCTGGCATGTTCCCTTCCTCGCCTTCGTTACCCATCTCTAGTATATCGCATGCCTAGTTCAAATGCCTTATCACCAACTTATACCCAATTGTAGAATCAGCACCCTAGAGAATTGACATCAGTTTACCGGCTTCGGTCGCTCCGAAAAGAATGTGTTTATATCAGCACCTACTGAATAAAATCCCAAATTCCACGCGCAACCATTGACATTCTCACGCTGCCCACAACCACAGGGCATAGAATCTGAGGGGATTTATGGAGACGGTTCTCGTACATCGGGCAGACGAAGCAGAGACAGAAACGAGACTGTCCGGTGGCAACCGGAGACGCTGGCTGGCGCTGATCGTGCTGTGCCTCGGCTCCCTGATGATCGTCCTCGATAGCACCATTGTGAATGTCGCGCTTCCCTCTATCCGCCAGGACCTCGGCTTCTCGCAGACCACGCTGGCCTGGGTCGTGAACGCGTATCTGCTGACCTTCGGCGGCTTCCTGCTGCTGGGTGGCCGGCTGGGCGACCTCTTCGGCCACCGGCGCCTGTTCCTCGCTGGCATCGCACTCTTCAGCGCAGCCTCGCTCATCTGCGGCCTGTCGGAATCACAGCCGTTGCTGGTTGGCGCGCGGGCGGTGCAAGGGCTGGGCGGCGCGGTCGTCTCGGCGGTCTCGCTCTCGCTGATTATGAATCTCTTCACCGAGCCGGCGGACCGGGCGAAGGCGATGGGCGTCTTCGGTTTCGTCGCGGCGGGCGGCGGCAGCATCGGCGTGCTGCTCGGCGGCGTCCTGACGAGCGCGCTCAACTGGCACTGGGTCTTCCTCGTCAACATCCCCATCGGCGCGGCGGTCTGCGTCTTCTCGCTGCTGCTGTTGCCGGCCTCGCGTGGCGCGGCCAGCAATAACCAACACCTCGACATTGCCGGCGCTATCACCGTAACGGCTGCGCTGATCCTCGCCGTCTACGCCATCGTCAACGGCAACGTCGCCGGTTGGCTCTCCGCGCAGACGCTCGGCCTGCTGGCTGCGGCTGCGGCGCTGCTGGTGATCTTCCTACGCATCGAGTCGCGCGTTCCCTCGCCGCTGATTCCACTGGCGCTCTTCCGGCTGCGCAATCTGGCGACCGCCAACGTTATCGGTGTCCTTTGGACCGCTGCGATGTTCGCCTGGTTCTTCCTGGCGGCGCTCTACCTGCAACTGGTGCTGGGATATCATCCGCTGCAAGTTGGGCTTGCCTTCCTGCCAGCCAACCTGATTATGGCGGTGTTTTCACTTGGCTTCTCCGCCAGGCTGGTGATGCGCTTCGGCGTCAAGCGGACATTGGTGGCCGGATTGGGGCTGGCGGCTATTGGGCTGCTGCTCTTTGTGCGTGCGCCGCTCGGTGGCAACTTCCTCCTTGACGTACTGCCGAATATGATCCTGCTCGGTCTGGGCGCTGGCATCGCCTTCAATCCGGTGCTGCTGGCTGCCATGAATGATGTCGAGCCGAGCGAATCGGGCCTGGCCTCGGGCGTCTTCAACACCTCGTTCATGATGGGCGGCGCGCTTGGCCTCGCCATTCTCGCCAGCCTTGCCGCCTCGCGCACCAGTGGTCTGCTGGCCGGTGGCGCTGCGCCGCTCGCCGCGCTCAATGGCGGCTACCACGCTGCCTTCTTTGCAGGCGCGCTCTTCGCCGCCACAGCCTCTGCGCTCGGTGCGCTCTTCCTGCGCATGAACGCGGCTGGCAGCGCCGAATCCGCTCCTGATGATGTGGAATCTCCGGAGCCAGTAACCTCTGAGCAATCGCTGGAAGTTGCCGGCTGCCGCTAATAGCGCATAGCAAACTACCAGACTAATGTACACGCGACCCCTCCTCTTTTGCAAGGAGGGGTCTCTGGTTCCCCCTCTCCCGCGAGGAGAGGGGGTTAGGGGGTGAGGATCAGAAGCAGCAACAGGCGGCGATGGCGCGTTGATCGGCGGTCAATTCCTGGTAGAGCGCGCGCACCTCGTCACCGATGCGCCGCCAGTCGAAGCGTTCGACCGAGGCGCGGGCATTGGCAGCCAGATGCGCCAGCAAGAAGCGGTCGCTCAGCGTCTCATCCAGCCGCTCCGCGATATATTCGGGGCAGCGCCAGGGCATCAGCACACCGTTCTCGCCGTCGTGGATGATGCTCGGCAGGCCACCCACCTGTGTCGCCAGCACCGGCGTCCCGCAAGCCAGCGATTCCACAGCGGCCAACCCGAAGCTCTCATAGCGCGACGTGACGACCAGCGCATCGGCGGCGCGATAATAGTTCAGCAACTCCGGCGGCTGCACCGCGCCAGGGAACGAGACTCGTTCCGCGATGCCAAGTTCTTCAGCATACGCGCGCAACCGCTCCACTTCTGGGTCGCCCTGCGGATTGCCGCCAACGATGGTCAGCCGCGCCGGTGTCTGCATCGCGGCAACGCTTTCCAGCAGCAGATCAAGTCCTTTGATGGGATCGAGCCGGCCCACGAAGAGCAGCATTGGCGTCTCACCGGGCGCGACCATGCGGCGCGCGGCGCAGCGTTCGGCGGCGGTCCCCGGCGTAAAGGTGCGCAGGTCTACGCCGCAGGGAATGATGCTCAGCCGGCTGCTGGGCAGGCCATAGAGTTTGCGCAGTTGTTCGCGTTCGTGTTCGGTGGAGACGCTGATGCGGTCCACGCAGGCGGCGATGCGGCCCTCGTATTCGATGCGCACCAGTCCGGCGGGCGTCTCGGCGCTGGCGCTGTTGCCATATTGCTGCGCCTTCAGCCGCTCGACGGTGTGGAACATCGTCACATGCGGCACATCCCATTCACGCGCCAACGACATCCCGGCGACGGCGGAGAGCCAGTAGTGGCTGTGAATGATGTCGTAGCCATGTCCCTGCCGTTCGGCGAAGCGCGCAACTCTGCGGGTGAAATCCTCGACATAGGGAAAGAGTTCAGCCGGCGGGAGATTGGTCTCTGGTCCGGCGGGAATATGAATCAGGCGTACCTGGTCGTTGAGCCATTGAATCGGAGGAAGCGAGGGATCGGAGCGCCGGGTGAAGATGTCTACATACATACTGCCACTGCCCAGTTCACGCGCCAGCTCGCGGACATAGACGTTCATGCCGCCGGCGTCGCGGGTGCGGCCAAGCTGCGCCAGTGGTGAGGTATGCAGGCTTATCATTGCGACTCGAAAGCACATGCTTAGCACCTCACCGTCTGCGCGGCTGTGGTGCGCGCTCTCTCGCAGATGCGCGGCCACCGGCCTTCGCTGGCCTGGACCGCTTGCGCCTCCGTCGCATCCTGGGACAGCATCATCTGCCCCATTTTTTCGTATTGCATGGGTATGGGTATCCTCGTAATCCTCACCCCTGGCCCCTCTCCTCGCAAGGAGAGGGGTGCCCGAAGGGCGGGGTGAGGATAGCTAGGGCTGAGACGTTGCACACGTCCCCGCCAATACTTCCCTTAGTATACCGTAGAAATGATGCCACTGCCAGCCGGTACGACCCAGGACGACTCAGGAATATTCGCCGCCTGATCTTTTGCCACGCGGGAACGCGCTATTGGGCTATGCTGCTTGACGGGGCCGCCGCTGAACGCGGATAATAGCGGGGGATGAGACCCCGACCAGGCGCTTTCTCTCACCAGGTTTATTTTTGGCTCTATGGGTCGGGGACATGAAACCGGCAGGATGAGGCAGGGGATGGGCAGATGGGGCTGAGTGACACCCTTCGCAATATCGAAGCGGAAATTGCCGCTGGCCACCCGGAGCAGGCGCTCTCGCTTTGCCTGGAGCTACAAACACGCTACCCCCGCGCGCTTGCCGTGCAGCGCGTGCTGGGTGAGGCATATCTCGCGCTGCGCAAGCCACGCGAGGCGCTGGGCGCGCTGGACCGCGCCCTGGCCGGCAACCCCGAAGATGCCCGCGCCTGCTGTGCCCGCGCCATCGTGCAGCAGATTCACGGCGACGCCATCTCTGCGCTGAAATGGTATCGCCGCGCCTGCGACATCACCCCGGACGATCAGGTCTTGCGCAGCGCCTACCGCGAACTGGCTGCCTCTCAGGGTCAGCCGGCCTATCGCCCGACGCGCATGGGGCTGGCGCGGCTCTATCTGCGCGGCGACCTCTTCTCCCATGCCATCCGTGAGTGGGAATCGCTGCTGGCTGAGGAGCCAGATTCATTAGAGGCGCAGGTGGGATTGGCGGAAACCCTCTGGCGTGCGCGTCACTTCCAGGCGGCTGTGGACCACAGTGAGCGCATCCTCGTCAATTCGCCATCCTGCGTGAAGGCGATGATGATTCTGGCGATCATCGCGCATGAGGAGGGTCGCGTGGAGGAGGCGCAACGCCTGGTGCGCCGCACCGCCGACCTGGACCCCGATTGTCGCATTGGTCAGGCGCTCTGCGCAGACCGGCTGGCGGCGGGAGACCGCGCGCTGCGCCTGTTGCTGCTGGGCGAGGAAGCATCCGCCGGACGCGAAGCAGTCTCCTCGCGTCCCCTTGCCGCTGCGCCACGGTCGCAACCCTTGCCAGAACCGACGGTGCTACGCAGTGGCGCGAGTCGCTCGCAGCCACTCGGCGGCGCCACTGCCATACCACAAGCACCACAGCCACAACCAACGCAACCGCAACTGCCGCAGCGAGGCAACAATTTGCCGGCGAACTTCCGCAGCATCTTCGCTGAGACGGAATATATGCTCTGGGGCCGGGAGACCGATGAATTGGGCGCGGTGTCGCCCACGTCACCCGTGTCATCACCCATGTCACAGATGCCGCAAGCAGCACAAGCAGCACAAGCGGCGCCTCTGTCACAGCCGCCACAGATGCCGCAAATGCCGCAAATGCCACAGCCGCAGGGTGGCATGCCACCCACCACCGGCAGCCTACGCGACGACCAGTTCGCGCGCTCGAATGTCTTCGTGCCGCCGGTGCTACGCGATCAGGATGCCAACCTGGACGAGACGGAGACGCGCACCTCGATCAACTTCGTGAACTGGCTCCAGGCGCAGGGCGCGCTTCAGGAAGGCCAGTACGGCGCGCCGCTGCAACGCGCGCCACTCTCGCGTCCGCTGGCGCCGCAACCCGTTCCACCAGCGCCAGCGCAGATGCCCGCCTGGGGAAATCCAGCGGGCCAAACGGGGCAGACAGGGCAACAGCAGATATTGCCGATGGCGCAGCAACCGTTGCCGCCTATGTCACCTATGTCACCAGCGCCGCAGCAGACCCAACAGGCTCAGGCACAGACTCAACAGGCGCAGCAAACGCGCCAGACTCGTCCAGTGCCGCAACTGACGGAGGAGATGGAGACGGGACCGTTGCCGCCGCCCACCTCGGAAGACCTGCGCCAGATGTTCGCTGAACTCGAACCGGAGACAGGCAGGCAGCGAGTCGCTGAGGCAGCGGTGGCAATGACGAACGCAGGGCCATCAGTGGCGGACCGGCGGCGAGAGGCTGACTCTGAAGTGCCTGTGCTGACACCGCAAGCGTTGGAAGAGCAGTTCACCGGCTCTGGCTTTCACGAAGCAGACACATCGGCAACAGCATCGTCGCTTGAGGCGGACACATCTGCCGCTGGAGCATACGCAGCCTTTGCGAACGACCATCAACGGGCGGAGCCAGCCACGCCGCCTGAACCGGAACTGCTTGTGCCAGCGGAAGAACCGGAACCAGCGGACTATCCTGCGCGCCTGGAACGTGCCCGCCAGCGCCGCGAGGCCGGGCAAATGGACGATGCGCTCAATGATTACCGGCTGATCCTCAAGAATGCGCCTGATCTGCTCGGTGACGTAGTAGATGATCTGAACGAGAGCCTGGAAGAAGCGCCAGATCATCCAGAACTCCATCGCCTGCTGGGTGATGCGCATATCCGCCAGGGAAACTATCTCCAGGCGCTGGAAGCGTATAATCGGGCGGTCGCACTGACACAGGCGCAGAACGGCTAGCGTTCTCACCCCGGCCTTGCGGCCACCCTTCTCCTTGTGAGGAGAGGGGCCGGGGGTGAGGAGCAGGGGGTGAACTTCGTGGAGACCATCTTACAACGACTCTTGGGGATTGAAGGCGTCACCGGCGCGCTGCTCGTGGGCAAGGATGGGCTGGTCGTGGCAAGCACGATGGAAGGCGACGATGAGGAGTTCCTCGCCGCGATGGCCGCCGCCTCCTATGACTCCGCCGGACGTTACATCGCGCAGCTTGGCATCGGTGACGTGCGCCACGCCATCTACGAAACGGCCACCGGCACCGTGCAGGTGACGGACGGCGGCGAGCTGCTGATCGTCGTGCGCTCGAATACGGCGGCGAATATGGGGCGCATCCGCATGGAGTGCATCCAGGCCAGCCTGCGCCTCTCCGAGCAGATCGGCAGCTACTAGCTGTTTCTCGCGCCATTTCCCCTAGGCCGTTGTGCAGCAGGCGGCGGCATGCGGTACACTACGAGACGGCTGTATCCAGGCCACCTATCCCTGTGCGGGAAGATACTATTTGATTTCGAGGAGAAACTTCGTGGAGCGTACGCTCATTATCGTAAAACCAGACGGCGTGCAGCGCGGGCTGATCGGCCAGGTGTTGAGCCGTTTCGAGGCGCGTGGATTCAAGCTCGCCGGCCTCAAGCTGATGCAGATTCCGCGCGAACTGGCGGAGCGCCATTACGCCGAACACCAGGGCAAGCCCTTCTATGAGGGCCTTGTCTCGTTCATTACCTCCGGCCCCGTCGTCGTCGGCGTGGTGGAGGGTCCGGGCGCCATCGCCACTGTGCGCGCGATGATGGGCGCGACCAATCCCGCCAACGCCGCCCCCGGCACGATTCGCGGCGACTACGCCGTCACCGTCAGCTACAACATCATCCACGGCTCCGACGGCCCGGAGTCCGCGCAGCGCGAGGTCGGCCTGTTCTTCAACGCGAACGAACTGGTGGACTACAGCCGCGTCACCGACTCCTGGGTGATTGACCAATAGCGCGCATTGTGTCTGTTACCACGCAAAGCCTCTCCCGTCATTGGCAGGGAGAGGCTTTGTCATTGCTTTCCTCTGCTCCACCAGATTTGCCTCCTCCATCGCTAACTCTGGCATGCCGATTGCAACATTTTACGTATCGTTAACGCCTTGTTAACCTCGTTTCATCCTTACCGGCCCTCATGACGACAGCGGCAAGGATCGGCCATTTAAGGCGTTTTATGGCATGTATGGAGTAATGGAGGTAGGTTATGGAGTTCGAAGATTTCCTGGAACCAGAGGTTGGCATTGCGGCGGCGGTAGTCGCAGCCATCGCATCGCCCAGGGTGCGCAAGCTCTTGCGGCGAGGAGCCGTCTACGGGGTGGCCGGTGTCCTCATGGCGGGAGACGCCGTGACCTCATTGGCAAAGGGCGTTCGAGATGGGGCGCAGAACGTCGCGGTGCAGGCGGCGCAGCGAAACCAGCAGAACCAGCAAAATGGGCAGAGCGAGCGGAACGGCAAGGTACATGCCACCTCGCGCGACACGGAGCGCCACGATACCAAAGAATCGGACGCCGAGAATATCGAGAGCGAAGGCTAGCGGAGGCTGAGGATTTATGGCTACTTCTTCACATGATACGCAGCCGCAAGAAACGTCGCTGCCGCCGGCAATGGACCGCGCTGAGGAGTTAGTGAACGTGGCGAGCCAGCGGGTCGAGCATTACGCCTCGCTCGCTGGCAAGCAACTCCAAAAATGGCTGGCGCTCGCGCGTGAGGAGGGCGAAGACATCTGGGCGGAGGCGCAGCATATTCGCCAGGGCAACCGCCAGACGCAAACGCAGGCGCAAACGACCCCACGAAAGAGCAAGGCTAACCACGGTAAGCATACCTCATAACCAGCAGACAGCAGAGACGTGCAGATGAGTGTAGCGGTTGCAGATGGACCCCAGCTTTTGCATGCAATCCCTGGCAGAGCGCGTATCCATCTCTCCGGCTGGTCCGGCCAGGGCCGCCGTAAAATCGAGAGCCATCTCCGCGCGCTACCCGGCGTGCTGAGCGCCGAGGCCAACCCTGCCACCGGCAATGCGCTCATTCGTTACGATCCCACCGAGACGGATGAGCAGGATTTGCTGGCGGCGGCGCGCGCCCTACAACCACAGCTATCGGAGATGCAGGAGCAAGAGCCACCAGCGCCGCCTGCAACCCGCGAGCGGCGTGGGCAGACGGTGCGCGCGCGTATCGCCGTGCGTGGGTTGGACCGCGACCCACATCTGGCGCGGCGTGTCGTCGAGCGTTTGCAGCGCACTCCTGGCGTGCGGGCGCTCGCCAATCCGCTCACCGGGCGCGTGCTGGTCGAGTTCAAGGAGTATGAAGCGGACCTCGATGATCTGATTGCGCAGGTCGCCGATATCGAGATGCCAGAGACGCTGGATGAAGACCGCCCCGCCGACCCACTGGACCCACGGCCACTGTTTCAGAGCGCAACCCGTGCCATTGGCTCGGCGCTTGGGCTTGGCATCCTCGGCGCGCAGCAGTTGCCTGGCGTGCCATCGCCACTGCTAGACCAGGGTATCGCTTCCACCATTTCCGGCATCCTGGGCATCCTGCGTGGCTTTCCACTTATCCGCAACGGCGTCCGCAAGCTCATCGGGCGCAACGCCGCCGACCTCGCTTTTTCGCTGCCGAATATCGCTACCACCGCGCTCTCCAACAGCGCGCTCGGTCTGCTCCTCAATAGCGCCGAGGCGCTACGCATCTACACCGAAGTGAACGCCCGCCGCACCGCATGGCAACGCTATGAAGCGGGACTGGCGGGAACGGCGGCAGCCACGCCGGGCGCAATCATACGTGTAGATACAGGCGAACGCACACCGATGGCCGCCAGGGTGATCGAGGGCACCGGCAGTGCGATTGGGCGCAGCGGCACACCGCTCGCCGTCGCGCCGGATGGCCATGTTCCGGCGGGCGCGCGGCTCTTTGGCGGCCCCTTTGTGCTGGAGCTAGAGGGAGGTGAGGCGTTCATTCCACAGCCACGCCCCGCGCCGCTCGCACCCACGCTCTATGACCGCTACCAGCAGATGGTCAGCCCGCTCTCGCTCGCTTATGCCGCGCTCACCGCCGTTCTCACGCGCTCCATTGGCCGCACCTTCATTGCGCTGCTGCTGGTCAACCCACGGGTCGCCGTCATCGGCATGGAAGCCGCCAACCTGGATGCCACGGCGCGGGTGTTGCGCGCAGGTGTGATCGCCGGCGGCACGCGCCCAGAGCGCGTGATTCGGCTCCCCAACGCCTTCATCCTGGATGGGCCGCGACTCATCTCAGACCACTTCGAGATTGCCAACACCTTGCCGCTCAGCGCCACCATAGACACCGCCGAACTGCTGGCGCTGGCGGGCGGCATTGCCGCCGCTGCCGGTTCGCCCTGGGGAGGCGCGTTTCGTGCAGCGCATACGGTTCCTGCGAGCAACTGCTATTTTGATGGCACGACGGCGACGGCGAAACTGCGCGATGAAACGTATCATCTCGGACCACCTGCCGATTGGAGCGCCGTCCCGCAGGCGGCGACCCTGCGCCAGCGTGGCGCCTATGTGCTGGAAGTGCGCAGCGAACGCGAGGAGCAGCCGCTTGGCCTGATTGCGCTGCGTGCCCGTCTGGCGCCGGAGATCAAAACGCTGGTTCAGGTGTGCAGGCGTCACGGCGTGATGCTGGAGATGCTGCCAGGGGAAGATGAGCTGACGGCGCAGGGCATCGCAGAGCGCGCCCATATTCCGCTGCTACGCCACGATGACGCCATCGCCGCCATCCGCAGCAGGCAGGCAAATGGCGAGTTCGTCGCCTTTGTCTCCGACGGCGCGCATGCCGCCGCAGCGTTTGAGGCCAGCGATCTTGGTATCGGCGTGACTGGTGGCCACAATCCCATCGCCGCCCGCGCTGACCTGATCGCCCCTGATCTCGGCGCGATTGTCGCCATCATCGAGGCCGGCGCAGCGCGTGATAAAACAGTGCGCGATTCCGTCGGCTTCTCCGCCATTACCAATGTTATCGGGGCCGTCTGGGGCTTCCGTGGCGCGCCAGGCGTTGAAGTCGCCTCGAACGGCACCTATATTGGTGCCCTGGCGGCGCTGGCGGATGGCTGGTTGCGACTGCGCGGCGGCGAACGCAAACAATCGCTGCTGACCACCATCAAAGAGCCGCATCCTGAGCAATGGGGTGAGCGCGACATCGAGAGCGTCCTCAGCACGCTCAACACGTCGGAAGATGGCCTGACGAGCGCCCAGGCAGCCCAGCGCAGGCGCGCCGAGACGCCACTATTCCAACGCCGCACGCTGCTCAACGCGCTGGCGGATCAGTTGCGCTCGCCGTTGACGGGCCTGCTGGCGGCTGGCGCGGGTATCTCGCTGCTGCTGGGTGCGCCTGCGGATGTCATCATCATCGGGGCGACCATCGCCGCCAACGCGCTGATCGGCACCTGGCAGGAGTATCGCGCCAATCAAGTCACGGAAACGCTGAAACACCTGGGTGCGGCCAGCGCGCGCCTGCTGCGCGACGGCCAGGAAGTGACCGTCTCGGCAGATGAGGTGGTTCCTGGCGATGTGTTGCTGCTGGGGCCGGGCGACCGCGTGACGGCTGATGCGCGGCTGATCCAGGCGCAAAATCTGGAGGTGGATGAGGCGGCGCTTACCGGCGAGTCGCTGCCGGTGCCCAAGTCTCCCACAGGAGGCAGCGCCGCCAGCCGTATCGTGCTGGATGGCAGTGACATCACCACCGGAACGGCGCGCGCCATTGCCGTGGCAGTTGGGCGCAACACGCGCATGGGCACGATCTCCGCCGCGCTGATGGCGGAGAAAAGCAAGGGCAGCCCGCTCGATGCGCGGCTAGCGCAGCTTTTCCAACAGATCTTGCCGCTGGCGATAGCTGGCGGCGGCATCGTCACGGCGTCCGGCTTCCTGCGCACACGCAGTCTCCTGCCGACGCTGGCGGTTGGCAGCACCATTGCGCTGGCGGCGCTGCCGGAAGGCTTGCCGCTGCTCACGCAGGTCAGCGAGGCCAGCGTTGCGCGGCGGCTGGCTACCCGCAATGCGCTGACGCGCCGGTTGCCCGCAGTCGAGGCGCTGGGACGTGTGGATGTCGCCTGCACCGATAAGACCGGCACGCTGACGCAGGGACACCTATCCTTGAACTTGCTCGCCAGCGCCGATGGTGACGAGGCACGCCTCCCAGGAGAACTATCAGACGAGTTGCGCGCTGTGCTGCTCACCGCTGCGCTCGCCAGCCCGCATCCAGATGCCGCCGACGCGACCGCGCACCCCACCGATATCGCCGTCACCACTGGCGCTGAGGAGGCTGGACTGGGAAGCGAACTGGAAGGCGAGCGCGAAGCGGAATCATCCTTCGATCCGGTGCGTGCGTTCCATGCGACACGAGTACACGGGCGGCTTTGTGTGAAGGGTGCGCCTGAAGTCCTCGTGCCACGCTGCTCCACCATGCGCAGGCATGGCCGCCGGAGTCATCTGACGGAGCCGGGCAGGGAGAAATTGCTGGCGCGGGCGCAAGAACTGGCGGAACGAGGGCTGCGTGTACTGATGGTGGCCGAGGGTCCGGCGGACGCCTCAACTGACAACCCGCGTGACCTGACGGCGCTGGGCTTCCTGGGCATCAGCGATCCGCTCAAGCCGGATGTGCGGGCGGCGGTTCGACGTTGCCACGAGGCTGGCGTGCGTGTCATCATGCTGACCGGCGATCATCCAGCAACCGCCCGCGCCATCGCCCACGAGGCCGGTTTACTGAATGGCGCGGGCAACGAGACCATCCTGACAGGACGAGAAATAGCCGAGCTACACAATGGCGACCTCGACGCTGCGCTTGAGCAGGCCACAGTCATTGCCCGCGCAACCCCGCTCGATAAGGTGCGCATCGTTGAGAGTCTGCGCCGCTCCGGCCATACCGTCGCCATGACCGGCGATGGCGTGAACGATGCGCCCGCGCTGCGGCTCGCTGACATCGGCGTGGCGATGGGACGCAACGGCACGGAGGTGGCGCGGCAGACGGCAGACGTGGTGCTGGCGGATGACGATTTCACGACGCTGGTGGAAACCTTTGTTGAGGGGCGTAGCTTCTGGCTGAATATGCGCCGCGCTATCGCTCTGCTGCTTGGCGGCAACCTGGGCGAACTGGGGCTGGTGGTCGCCGCCAGCGCGCTCGGCTCCGCTGCGCCGCTTTCGGCGCGGCAAATCCTCGTCGTCAATATGATTACCGATATTCTGCCGGGGCTGGCCGTTGCCTTGCAACAACCAGAGCATCGTAACCTGGCGGACCTCGCTCGTGAAGGCAGCAGCGCCCTCGATAGGCCGCTTCGCAATGACGTATTGCGACGTGGCGTATTGACCGCTGGGCCATCGCTGGCGGCGTATCTGCTGGCGCTCAGCACCGGCTCGTTGCCGCTGGCGCGTACCGTCGCCTTCGCCAATGTCATCACCACTCAGCTTGCGCAGACGCTTGATGTCGGCTATGCCGAGGGGCGACTGACTCCGCCGGTGGTGGGCGCGGTGAGCGGTTCGGCGGCGCTGCTGGGCGCGGGATTGCTCATTCCGCCGCTGCGCACCTTCCTGGGTCTGACGCTGCCGACGCCGCTGGGGTGGGCGCTCATCGGCGGTGGCACGCTGACGGCGTTCTTGCTCAGCCGGTTAACGACCGCATATCGCCTGCCCGCGCCATCGCGCCCAACGCCGCGCCTGTTGCCCGCGCCCGGCGTCATCATCACGCCTGCAGAAGAGATAGGCTGACGCGCGAATCGTTCTGGGTGCTGTTCGCTCTCTCGCGTTGTCATGGAATGATATGGCAAAATGCGGGCGAAATGGAGCGGCGGAGCTTATGGGAGTTTTGCCTGGATAGGTGCTGTTGCTAACTGGATGGGCCGGGGGAGAAGATTAGGCGGGTTTGCGGCGTTTGATGGAGCTGACGGGAATCTGCGCCTCGGTCTCTTTTTCGCGTTCGCTCTGTGCGCTCTGTGCGCTCTGTTCGTTCCGGTCGCTGCTGCGCTTCTTGCGTTCGGCTTCGGCGAGACGCCAGCAACGAGTTTTGCTGTTCAGGCACTTCTCCTGCTCGTCAAAGGTTTGCGGCGGCGTGTTCATCAGGCAATAGACCTGATACATCGGCTCGCCTTTATCCGGGTTGCTATGCGGATACCAGCGCATACGAAATTTCGGGCAACCGTTGCGGTGCCTGCGCCAGTTCACACTATCTCGTGGGTTTTCGCTTAAACTATCAACCACTGAATGTTCGCCTCTCGTTATGGCCGCCAGCAACGCTAGCTTTGTGCTTCGGGAATATCCTTGATACGGTCTACGGCTCGTGTATCAGTCTTGTATGAGTTCTTGGATCATCAGTCGGGCAGACGTTCCTCGGTCTGCTGCCGGTCTATTGTCTGTATCGCCTGTTGGGCTATTGTCTACGCTGTTCGCTGTTGTTCTTGTTTTCAGGACGAACGAACTGCTACTGTATGTGCGCTCTATCCCTGAACATGGCTATTATAGGCGGGCGCGTCTACTCCTCGCAAGGGCGTTGGCGATTTCCTTCCGATCTCTTTCCAATCTCTTCCGGCTGCCGTAGCCGTTGCACTGTTCAGCGTTTCGCGCCGACAAAGGCCAGCGCCTCCTGCGCCAGCGGCAACCATTGCTCTTCAGCCGCCGGCTCGATGGTCAGCCATTCTTTCATCAGCCGGCCATCACGCCGGGGATCGAAGCGCTGGCCCAGGCCCGCCTCTACCAGCGCATCCACCCGCGCCCTCGGCAGTTTGACGACCAGCCTGCCACCAGAGAGCATGGCAAAAATTTTCTCATTAATCTTCAGTTCAGATGAGCCGAAGCCCTTCTTTCCTGGTGTGCCGAGCGTAACGCCCTCGCGCTCGCGTAGCACCTTCACCAGCGCCTGATAGCGTTCCTCCGGCGTAAGCGACGACTGGCTCATGGCAACGATATCTCCCTCGTCGGGATAGTATGGACACAGATTCGACGGCTGGCTGAAATCACTATAACACAGCGCGCGTTCTGGTATACGCTCGTGCGATACGGCAAACCATCACCTCCATCGGTGCGTACATGGTGGTAGTTTCATGCACATATCGTCTATAGTTGGCATGATATGTGGCTGATATACAGCAGTAAGTGCGTGGGCGGTTGAAAGGGAACTGATTTCATGAATATAGATCGGCAGCCGACGACTCCTCCGGCTGGACCCGGCAATTATCCTGGCTATCCTGGCTATCCTGGCTATCCTGGTGCATATGGCGCACCACCTGCGTATCCGCCTGCCGGTTACCCCATGTACCCCAATGGGATGTATGCGCCGCCTGCTCCGCCACCCGTATCTCCTGCTTCCGCACTGCTGCCGACGCCCGACCCGCAGGAGGCGCGGCATTATGGGCGCGTGGGCAAGGTGCCGTGGACACTCGCGCAGACGCTACTTGGCGCAGGCATCACGATTGTGCCGTGGCTATTGCTGATTGTACTGGAACAGGTCGTCTCGGCCTCGGCTGGCGGTTCCGTCAAGACGCATCGGCTGCCGGTCGCCGTAGATATTGTCGGCGGCGTCATCTTCCTGCTCTTTACGGCGGTGGTGGAGGGCGCGTTTCTGCTGGCGCCGCTCATCATTGCCATTCGCAACCGCACTCCCGGCACAACGCGCTGGGGCGCATTGCGGGCGCTGGGGCTGCGCGGCACACGCTTCTGGCCGGCTGCCGGCTGGGTTGCGCTGGGCCTCATCGTCGTCTTTGCGGTGAGCATCATCTATAGCACGCTGATTACCACATTCCATCTGCCGCTCCAGACCAATGGCGAGACGCTGATGCAAGAGGCGCAGACGATGCCTTTCACCGTGATCGGCGCGCTGATTGGCGCGGCGGTCATCGCGCCGTTCTGCGAAGAGATTTTCTTCCGTGGCTTCCTCTTCGCCGGTCTGTTGCGTGGTATGAACGTTCTCTGGGCGACGCTGCTCTCGGCGTTCCTCTTTACACTGGTGCATGGAGATATCGGCTCGGCGCTGCCGCTCTTCGCCATCGGCCTGATGCTGGCGATCATTCGCTGGCGCACCGGCTCGGTCTGGCCGGGGATGGCGCTGCACATGCTTAACAACAGCCTCGCTGCCATCGCCGTCATTCTCGTCATCGTTGGCGCTGCGCCGAAGTAGCGGAATTACTCAGTAATGCGTGACGCGCAGCCCGCCCACAAACACGTGAGCGGGCTGCGTCGTTCGTCGCCGGCGCACATAGATGTTACCGGCAACGAGGATCGTTCGATTCAAGACGGGATGATCGGAGGAGCAAGCCGTGACCGTGGAGGGTCGTCGTGACCCTGGCCGTATGGCTGCTCATTCTCCAAAGCTGTGGAGTTATTCGATGCTACCAGGCTACTAGCAGCTAGTAGATGAACGTGACACCAGGGCCGGTGTGGACATAGCGATAGCTGACTTTCTGCCAGCCGCCGCCACGCCAGTAGAAGTTCATCTCGCTCACCAGCATCCACTGGCCGCCCGGATAGACCGCGACGACACGGGCATAGTGGCCCTCGGCGCTCGCACCCTGCACGCCACCAGCAAAGACAACTGTTGCGCCAGGAACTGGCACGGTGCCACGGCGATACGGACCCCAGAGCAGATCAGGGCGACCAGGGTTCATGACCTCTACCCACCAGTTGCACCAGCCGAAGCCGGGGCGCGAGACGTAGTTGGCAGGGTTAACGTAGTAGATGCCAGCGTAGCAGCTTGGCGGCACCTCCCACTGCGAGGGATAACCGTTGAAGTAGTCGGTGGAGCGGCACGGCTCACCGGCGCTGGTGCTGCCCTGCACAGTGCCCGACGGATGAGAAACCGGGGCAGGCGCGGGGGCGCTATGCGAACCATGCGAAGACGAGCTTGAGGTGGTGGTGACAGCGCCATTGTTCGGCACCCAGGCAGGGTTGTCCGAGATGATCTGGCCGCCGCTGCGGTGCCAGTGCGCCGTGCAGCGATAGTAGCCATTCGGCCAGCCATAGCAGAACCAAGACCCCTGAAGCGAGTAGCCACGCTGATAGTGGATGCCCGCATTGTTGGCCGCAGCGTGTGCGGTTGGGGTAGCGGCGACCGCCGTAAACGTGACGACGCCCGCCAGGACGGCGATACCGGCGGCGCCGGTGATGAGGCGCAGCGTCTTACCGCCGCGCGTGGACAGATAGGTCAATGTGTTGCGAATCAAAAGCAAGAACCTCCAAATAGCGGCTCTGCCGGAGCAGAAGCCCTCGCGGCTGCGATACCGCGATTGTTAAGCCCTCCTCGAGGAGGTGCGCCTCCAGCGTCTCCTCGTGTGCAAGCGGCAATCCGTGTGACTGCCGCGCCGTTCTCCGCATGTCCCGTCATTTCGTCTGCGCGTCCGCACGGCAGCCGGTGTTGAGTGGCACCGGCCCGGCTGCGCGAACGCACGAGGGAGAATGTACAGCATCCTGTGCAATGACTGCATACATAACAGGTGGTCAATAGGACCAATGGACTATCGCTGATCCGAGAGAAACGAGAAGAACTGTAGCCAGCTAACGCATGGGAGACGCTATTTTCTACTCAAATATCAGGGTGTCCTTATGAGCCAGTCATCAGGATAGCGACTAATGGATTTGATTGGATGAGCGCATGTCCTCTCACTTTAAGCAGCGTCGTGAGGACGAGCCGTCTTTTATGGAAAGTACACTAGCGCAAGATCAACCGAAGCGATTGCAGAAAAATTGACCCCGGCTGTAGTGTTGATTATGAGTGTAGACACCGTTCAAGGAGACAACAACAATATACAGACAGGGCAGTGATATGACGCGGCTTGCCCTGCCGCCTGCATAGACAGAATGTTCGGCGCCCAGCCATGCACGCCTTCCTCCGAGAGAACACGAGCCATAGCGGCTTGCTCTACTCAGCCTTTTCATGTATATGGGGTGCAATAGCTTCCTGGCATTGCCTTTTCCCCTACCCCCCACAGGTCGCGCCTGGAGACGCCGGGTACACTCGCCTACCGCTGGCTTTCGCTACAGCCAGCACTTGACGTAACGCGGGGTATTCAGGTTCTCACATTCCTCAGGTGAGAGGCGGTTGTCCGGCATCAACGGGCGCTTCCACGCCAAGCGCTTGCGCCGTCGTCACGGGCACAAGCGCCGGACCGAAGACTTCGGGGAATTGCTGTGGATGTAACTCGCGCCATTCCCGCCAGGCGGTCGCCAGCAACACCTGGATCAATCCAGCCAGCGGCGCGGCGAAGATCGCGCCCCAGATACCAAAGAGATCGGCCCCCGCCACCAGCGCCATGATCGAAATAGCAGGATGCAACCCCACTGCTTTGCCCAAGACGCGCGGCGCCAGGATGTAGCCTTCCAGCACATGCACCACGACGAAATACGCCAGCACCAATAGTGCCAGCAGCCAGCTTTGTGTCGCCGCCACCAGGATGCAGACCACGCCGGAGGTGAGTGTGCCGACCGTGGGAATGAACTCCAGCGCGAAGGCCAATAGCCCTAGCAATATCGCATAGGGCACCTGCAAGAGGAACATGCCAAGCCCTACGAGTAGGCCAATCACGCTGGAGAGAAAAAGCTGGCCACGAATGTACCCCCCAATCACTCGCTGGATGGTGTTGATGAGGAAGGTCACACGCACGCGATAGCGAAGCGGCGCATTGGCGCGCATCCACTTCCCCGCACGCTCGCCGTCTGCCAGCAGATAAATGCTTAGCACCAGCACCAGCACAATGTCAATCAAGATATTCAGCGTGCCATTGAGAAACTGGCCGAGCAGCGGCACCGCACTCTGCGCCTGGCTGATGATCTGGTTGGTGAAACCGTTGATCTGTTGCTGCGAAATGCCGAGGGCGAGGAGATTCTTCACCAGTGGCGACGGTGCGCCACTCGGCCCGGAGGAGACGAAATCATGCACCTGGGTGGTGAGTGACGAAACCTCGGTAATTGCCGCCGAAACGACCAGATACCCCAACCCACCAAGCGCGCCCAGCACCAGGATATAGACAATGACAATGGCGAGGAATCGCGGCAGGAAGCGCGACAGGAATTTGGCCACGGGATCGAGCGCGAAGGCGATGATACCACTGATAGCGAGCAGCAGTACGACGCGCATCACATGCGAAAGCACCCAGAGAATGATACCAATCAAGAATACCCAGAGCAGCGGCGTCAAAATGGCGTCGCGGCGCACTGCCCATTCGCTCGCGGCGCTCGCATCGCGCGCTTCAGGTAGTGCTGCCGGCTGCGAGGCCAGCGAAGTTCCGCTCTGGCCGCTCGTGCGCGTTCCCGGTGAATCTGCCATACACTTCAGCCTTTCTTGTTTGCTTACACCATCTAGAGCGTGCTGATCGTGCCGAAAGCGCCAACCCGTACTCATACCAGGAAGCGCAAGGGCTGGATGATCGTTTCGCCCAGTTTCGCATACCAGGGGCGCGCTTTCCAGAACTCGGGCGTAATCTCAAAGCTGTTGGTCTTGTCGCAGGCGAAGAGGTCTTCCATCTGCTGCGCTAGCCCGGCGCTATACACCTCGGCGTTGATCTCGTAATTGCCAACGGAACTGAGCCGGTCCAGGTTCGCGGTGCCGATAGTGGACCACTGGCCGTCAATCGTGCAGGTCTTGGCATGGATCATCGCTTTTTTGTAGCCATAGACGCTGATACCGGCGCGCAGACAGCGACCAAAATAGCCGCGCGCCAGCCAGTCAACAATCACATGATTGGAGGTCCACGGCACCAGCACCTCCACCCGCACGCCGCGTTTCGCCGCCGCTCGCAGGGCGTTGAAGAGATTGCGGTCGGGAACGAAATAGGCGTTGGTCAGCATGATACGCTTTTCCGCCCGTTCGATGGCTTTGATATACATGTTGCGAATGGGAAACGAGAGGCGCACGGCGTCGGTGGTCCAGATTTCCACCTGAGAGTCGAAGTGACGCGGATAATGGCGCGTAATGGGACTGGACCTGGGACCACGATGGTTCCAGAACGACGCGAACGAGAAGGCAAGGTCAGCCGCCGCCGGCCCACGGATACGCAGATGGGTGTCGCGCCAGTCAGTCGCGTAGAGGCTGCCAATGTTATAGCCGCCGATGAAGGCGATATGCCCATCTATGACGAGCAGTTTGCGATGATTGACCACATAGCGCCGTGGATCGAGAAGATGCCAGGGCCGGCGGATGCTATAGTATTTGAGCGTGTGGACGGATTTGGGAAAACGCTTGAAACGCCTGGGAACGACGAGATTGCCGAAGCCATCATAGATGATATAGACGGCAACGCCCTGCTCAGCTTTCGCAATGAGATGCTTCTTGAAATCGCTGCCAACGGCATCGCCCTTGAAGATGAATGATTCGAGATAGATGCTTTCCTTCGCGTACTCGATGGCTGCGATCATGGCGTCATAGAGTTCGCGTCCGTGGCTATACACACGCACTCCATTATCGCTGACCTGTAGCTCATCCAGACGCAAATAGGGAAACCCCTGGATGGGTTTACGCCGCTTGCGCAGTGTGGCTGAAATAATCAGTATCACTGCCGTCAGCACTGGCGCGGCAATGATGACGAGCGCGACGGCAAGAATCAATGACCATGACATACTGCCCTCTGTCTCTGCATATTCCTCTAAGGACGTTTTCTCGTCCCGCCTCTTTTACCTGGCAAAAGCGTGGCGACGGCCCCTGCGAGGTAGCGCAAACAAGCAACTTCCGCGCCAACTTACACAATACGCCCGGCAACTTTTTTGGCAATAGGGAAAACTGCTTGCAATGGGGATGGGGTGAGTCGAGGCGAGGATGTTCGGAAGCGTGATACATCAGTACATCAGTGGTTGACTGGCTCGATCAGTCGTTTGAGGCACAGATGCGCAGCGGTGACATGGAGCGTAAGACCGAGATTGACCAGCTTCGAGGTGATGCGCCCGCGATAGAAGAGGCTCTCGAACGCGGCGGATTCATCAGCCTGCCAGCCATCTTGCGCGCGCCGTTGCAGTTCGGCGCGGATGAGGGGGTCGGCAAGCGCGGCGGCGTGGCGCACATACGCGCCTTTGGCGGGCACGCGCAGGTCCAGAGGAATAATAACATCGTCGTATTCCCAGCGCGCGTCCATTGGCAGTGTGCCCTCCACACTCGTGGTGCCGTGATTTGCAGTATATAGCATGAGGCTGAGAAGCTGAACAGGCCCAGGTTTTGCTGTTCCAGTTGCAAGTTGCAAGAATGTCACACTCTCACACTATGCCACCAACAGGAGTGAAAGCAGCAAAGCCAATGGCTATCGAAGAGGTGTATCGCCACCCGGAAGACTATGACCTGGAGATGGCAGCGCATGGCATGGACGATTTGCCCTTCTGGCTGAACCTGCTGGCGCGCGAACATCCACGGCGCGTGTTGGAGGTTGGCTGTGGCACGGGACGGCTCACCATTCCGCTGGCGCGCGCTGGCAGTGGTCAGGGCTTCCATGTGACGGGGATGGATGCCGAGGGCGCGATGCTCCGGCGTGCCAGAGAACGCGCGCAATGTGAACCCGACACGGTGCGCACGGCGTTACGCCTGCTGCCGGGCGACGTGCGTGAGCTGAGATTACATGAGCGTTTCGATGTGATTGTGCTGCCGTTCGGCGTGGCGCATCACCTGCTGACGCTGGAGGAGCAACTGGCAGCGTGGCGCGCGCTACACGAGCATCTGGCACCAGGTGGTTTGCTGGCGGTAGAGGTGAACGCGCCCAATCTCGCTCTGCTGGCGCAGGCTGCGGACGACGGGACGCCACGCACGACCGATCTCGATGTGTGGGATGCGGCGCATACGCGACATCTGGTGCGGAGCGTCTCAACGACCTATTGCCCTGCTACTCAGCAGGCATTGCTGGCGTTCTCGTATCAGGTTTGCACGGCGGAGGGCCAGTGCCACTCGTATGACTCCCAGTTTGCCATGCACGTCTATTTCCCGCAGGAGTTCGGGTTGCTCTTCACCACCACCGGCTTCACGCTGGAACGGCTCATCGGCTCCTACGACGACAAGCCGTTTGATGCGCGCTCGCCGGTGATGATTGCGCTGGCGCGCGCCTAGCGCTCCTTCCCGTCAACGCCGGACGCCGGACGTCAGAAGGAGAGATCGGCGTCGCTGGCGGGCGAAGCGGATGATGAGGAAGAGGATATGGGCGGGGCCTCATACCGGCTATCCTGCAACTCATCTTTCCTGAGATTGAGGTGAATGCCATCCAGATCAGTATAATCTACTGCGCCCAATGGCAGGAAGATCCCTTTGGTGATGAAAACCCCCTTGAGGACTGCCAGATATCCCTCCTGAGCGTTCCATGTATCGAGCGTGCCGATCAATTCGCCAGTGGCATCATAAATATCCGCACCGGCTGGCAGACCGTTGGGATCAGTGCGATTCTGCATGACTCACCTTCCCCTTCATCTTCATCCTCGCTTATCCTCATGTATCCTTATTCATGCCGTTTCGTCTCCTAGACTCCTGGAGAGAAACAGCGGTTCGCTTATAGTTGCGAACGATCAGACCGATGATCGCTCGCCGCGATGACATCCAGCAGGAAGCGCACGATACAGGCGATACCAACCACGATGGCAACGACAATCGCAATGCCAGCCACTGAAGAGAATGGCGGGTATCCCTCTTTGCTGGTAATCAGCGGCGGCAGAGCAAGCGCTCCTAGAAGTAATACGACGCCGACGATGAGAATCCACCAGCGGATTTGTTTTTCTTGTGGTGTCGTCTGTAGCATACAACGCCTCCCCTTCTGTAATTCCTCAAACCAAAAACACAACGTAACGATGCCCCACAACCAGCGCGAGGTGTACGCATACGTATCGTACTTATCGTACTTAGCGCGCGCTCATAGCCGGTTGGCGCAGCTTTGGCAACACCTGCTCGCCGTAGAAGCGGATGACTTTCTGCTGGTCCGCCTGGGGCGAGTGAACCAGAATATGCGTCGCGCCACCCTCGATGAGCTTTTGCAACGCCTGCACATGCGTCTCCGGATCGTTGCTCACTGGCCAGTCACCATAGGACTGCTCCAGTGGAATATCGCGCTCCGCGCGCTGCTGGATGCTTAGCGGATTGGGATCGCCAACATACAGGTCCCAGGACTTCGGCTGGAAGCGCCACAAAGGAGCGTACTTTTCCGCCTCCGCCTTATCGCCGACGATCACCATTTGCTCCACCAGCACCGGCATCGTCCGCGCATCTTTGCCGGCGGCCCTGGCGCCTTCCGCGAAGGCATTGCGCAGTTCTTGCTGCGTGGCGCGTTTGGAGTCGGTAATCAGCCCATCGCCCTTTTCGCCAGCCAGCCGCATGCTCTTGGGGCCGCTGGCGGCGATATAAATAGGAATCGGCTGCGTGGGGGTGTCATAGAGCCGCGCCTGTGTCGTCTGGTAATAGCGTCCGTGGTAATCCAGCCGCTCACCGGACCAGAGTTCGCGTATTAAATCCACCGCCTCCGCCAGCCGCGCCGACCGCTCTGCATAGTCGCCCCACTGGCCAGTTGCCGCCATTTCATTGACAGCCTCACCTGCGCCAAGTCCCAGAAAGACGCGCCCTGGATAGAGAACACCGAGCGAAGCGAACGCCTGCGCCACGATGCTGGGATGGTAACGGAACGTGGGACATGTCACCATCGTCCCCATCCCCAGGCGCTGCGTCTGTTGCCCCAGCGCCGCCAATGTCATCCAGGTAAAACAGGCGTGCCCTTCATTGTCCTGCCAGGGCTGGAAGTGATCGCTGCTGGAAATCATATCGAAGCCAGCCGCTTCCGCTGCTGCTCCGAGACGAATAAGTTCCGGCGCAGGAAATTGTTCATGCGAAAGGACAAAGCCAATCTGCGCCCGCTGTGCGTTCCCGGTTGCCTTCTGAGCCGCAGATGTCGTACTCATATCGTTCGCCTCCCATTGCGCTCCCTATTGTTCCTGATTGCTCTTGATTGCTCTTGCCAAACTATCCGAGCCATCCACTGCATGCTGTTACTGGCATGTTGCTCTACGCTCTTCATCAGGAAGAACATGAGCCTCCTTGCGTCGCCCCAGCGCCTTTTCCATGCGCCAACTGTTCCTCTTTTAAGCTCTTTCTATAAGCTCTTTATCTTGGCTTTTCACCTCCTTTCTTCTTCATCGCTCATTCCCTGCAGGTCATCCCTTACCACAATCAATTCCTATACTCCTTTAATCCTTTTTCTGTCCTCACGTCTATCGGGCGTTCCTTCTCCTTACCAACATCCCGCTCCTTCTTCGCCAGGTCTTTCTCTTACGGCTGATCCATCGTGCGATTCTGGGCGTCGGTGGTCTCGCCACGCGCCGCCGCGCTCCCCTCGTGGAACAGATAGTTAGATGACATGGGATCGAGCGCGCCCGCTGGCGCGTGTTCGACCATGCGCGCAAAATTGTCCAGGTCTTCCTGGAGCGCGCGCTCAAAGCGTTTGCCGGTGCCCAGCGCCTCGCCAGCGTCACCAATGATGCCGCCGGGCGGGTTATAGGTGATCGTCACATCCACCTGCGTTTGGTTCGGCCCGTGCGGCGTGAATGTCACCACACCTGCATTTTCCAGGCCATCCGTCGAGGTCCAGCCGATGCGCCTGTTTGGTTGCCAGCCCGTATTGGTGGCGTCCCATTCATGGCGTCCGGCGATTTCAGCAACCCAGTGGCTGCGCATATCATCATAGTAGGTCACTTCTTTAACGAAGCGCATGAACTTGGGGAAGTCGTTGAAATGCGAAAACATCGCATATACCTGCTCCACAGGAGCATTGACGACAACCGAAGCTCGATGGTCTGCCATAGCAATCCTCGCTTTCACTCGTTCTGTCTCGTCGCCAGATAAGAAGATATCGTGAGGTTCTGTGTCTGCGGCGCGCTCCGGCGGTATCGCATCCTGCCTCATCGTTCTCCTTATCCTTTTCCTACACAAGTCTTGTTTCTACGTGGTTCTGCTCCATCCAACACCATCGTTGGACGGACATCGTGCATACCCTGCACATGGCGTGCCACAATGCAGAACCAAGATCGCCGCCTTCCCGCCAGTACCATTGTACCAATCTGCTTTATCTGAGCAATTTATAGATCTCGCCATCTCACGTCGCCAACCTGGTATGAGTTTTGCTAACAGTTTGTGCAATTCGCAGCCATATCGTGCCGCGACGCATGTGGTAGTGCCTGCTCGTGATTCCTGGAACATCGCCCACAACTGACGAGCCAGAGCAGCGACTTTCCGGGCAAACGCCCGCAATTGCGTGACCGGATAGGTATGTTATGGTGGTTGAAGACGCCTGAGAACGGCTGAGAATACTGAAGTAGATGGAAAGGATATGAGGTCATGCCGGAGATTGCTGCTGCATCTACGACGACAACCGCTGCATCTTCACGGACGGAGAGGAGGCAAGAGCCGCTCGACGCCAATATCATCATCGCCAATGCGCCGGACCCCGTCTTCGTGTCGGACCTTCAGGGGCAGATTTTACAGGCAAACGATGCGGTCTACGAGCTATTAGGCTTCCGCACCGACGAGGTGTTGGAGCAATCGCTCTCCCGCTTCATCAGCCCCGAAGAAACCCGCGAATTCATGGCGGCGCTGGATGAAGTCATTGAAAAAGGCGTCACGCGCAACGTCGTCCTTAATCCAAAGAGCGCCTCCGGTGAGATCATCCCCACCAGCCTGAATGCCTCGGCGCTGCGCGACGCCGATGGCAAGGTGATTGGCGCCATCGGCATCCTGCGTGACATGCGCGAACTGGACAAGGCACGCGCCTACGCCGA
>JAJPKE010000003.1 GCA_021323855.1 Chloroflexota bacterium
GGAGCATAGCTTTATGGAACTTTCGCTGCGGCTGGATACGCTGGGCATGGTGGAGATGAATTACTTACGTAGCCGAGACCGCTATCGAGACTGGCCCCCGTTTCAACTGCTCGCCGCTTCACGCCAGGCCAGAATTATGGCTTATCTGACCCATGATGTGGCTGAGCAGCTGCACGAGCAAATATTGATGGTAGAAGCCGCTATTGGATTGGGTATTGATGATGATGAAGATGAGGAAGAGGACGAAGATGAGGAGGAACTGAGCGAGGAAGAGCAGGAACTGGAACTTGAAAGCACCGGCTGCGAGGGCGGGAAGACGCAGGAACGCGAGAGCAGTTCGTTTTCGCCCTCCTTTGCCCAGGCGCTGGAACGGCTCAATGAACTGGCGCGGCAGCGGCTGCCGGAGGCATCCAGCGGCACGACCGGCGAGAATATTCCTTCTCTGCCCGGCGACCTCCCTGCCGAGATCGAGGCCGCGCTAACGGAAGAGGATGCTATAGAGCAGTTGCAAGAAGCATTTTTGCAAATGATGGCGGTGGTGCGCGAACTGGCAGAGGAAATGGCCACCGACGCGCTGAAATTGACCGGTCGTTTCCGCTGCGGGCGCACGAAGATCGAATTTGTGCAGGCTGAAATCAGCGATGAGGAGGAGGATGAAGACGAAAACGAAGAGGAGGAGGGAGGAGATGAGGATCACGAGATTGAGCTGCTGATGGTGCTGCAACTCTATGAGGAAGGCCACACGCGCCCGGACGATCTGCCCGCCGTCGAACTGCAACTCGATGTCGACGACTTTGAACGCCTGCACGAAACGCTCGATATCGCTTTCGAGCATGAGAGGCGCAGCAGTCGCCGCCGCCGCTAATGATGAACTTTTCCAACGTAGTACGACCTTCGTCTCACCCGCAGGCGCTCGATGCAATCGGCGCCTACGAGGGCTATTGAAGACTATTCCGGTAAAAAATTATCATCACGATACGGATTTGTTGCGATAAAAGGTTCAGCAGAGTATAATAGCGTGGGTGGTAGAGAGACTGATGTTGAGCAGATCAAAGCAGGTACATACCAACCTTGAAAACGAAAAAGGAGCCATTTCTATGCCGACCATCCATCCAAAGGACGAAAACCCGTACATTCTTGATGCAGAGAGCGCCGCGGAGATGACTCGCTTATTGCAGCAGGATCAGTTGTTAACGAAGGGCATGGGCGCGTTGCTGCCCGCGCAGATTGATCCCGCGCAGATACACGATGTGCTGGATATTGGCTGCGGCCCCGGCGGCTGGGTGCGCGATGTCGCCTTTACCTATCCAGAGATGGAGGTAACTGGTTTCGATCTTGCCTCGCGAACCGTCGAGTATGCGCAGGCTATGGCAAAGACGCAACGGCTGGATAATGCCCACTACGTGGTCATGGACGCGCTCAAGCCGTTGGGGTTTCCCGATAACTCCTTCGATTTCGTCAATGGCCGTTTCCTCTTTGGCTTCATGTCGAAGACTACGTGGCCGCAACTGGTAAAAGAATGTATCCGCATTCTGCGCCCCGGCGGCTTTCTGCGCCTGACCGAGGCTGAAGTGCCTATGGGTACCAGCCTCGCGGCGGAGAAACTTTATCATAAGCTTGCTGAGGCGATGAGCAAAGGCGGCAGGACGTTTTCTCCCGATGGCAGGCTGGTGGGTGTGATACCGGTGATCGGCGCGCTGCTGCGCGAAGCCGGATTTCAGCAGGTGCAGCATACCGCTCACATCCTCGAATGCTCCGCCGGCCAGGAAGCCTGGCACAGCTTCTATCAGGATTTCAAGATTGGCGTAGCCCTGGGCGAGCCGTTTCTGCTGAAGGCTGGAGTCATATCGAAGGAGGAGTACGATGCAGCGTACCAGCAGGCGCTGGCGGATATCTTAAGCGATGATTTTTGTGGCATCTGGCTCTATGCCAGCGTGGTGGGCCAGAAGCCTGCAGGCTAGCAACTAGAACGCGGAGTATATTGCGATGACGCGAACAATGACCATTGAGGATCTGTACCGTATCAAGTTTGTGAGCCAGCCGCGCATCTCGCCGGATGGGCAGCGCGTGGCCTTTGTCGTGACCCACATTGATGAGCGCAAGCACGATTATCGTTCGTCTATCTGGGTGACGGAGAGCGTGGGCGGCGAACCCCGGCGCTTTACCACCGGCACGGCAAAGGCCGACAATCCCGCCTGGTCGCCCGACGGTCGCTGGCTGGCCTTTGTTACCGACCGCGAGGGCGAGCCTCCTGCTGGCGCGAAGGATGAGAAAGAGCAGAAAAAACACGGCAAGGGCAAGCCGCAAATCTGGCTCATTCCCTCCGATGGCGGTGAGGCTCACCAGCTCACCTTTATGCAGCACGGCGCCTCTAACCCCGTCTGGTCGCCCGATAGCAAGCGCCTGCTTTTCAGCGCGCAGGTCGGCCCGGAGGATGAAGAAGGCGAGGATGGCAAGCCGCTGCCCAAAGCGCGGGTCATCGACCGTCTCTGGTACCGCCTCGATGGCGTTGGCTATATCTACGAGCGGCGTTCGCATCTTTTCCTCATCGACGTTGCCGGGGGCGAGCCGCAGCAGCTTACCGATGGCGACTGGGATGATAGCGACCCTGCGTGGTCGCCGGATGGCTCAACCGTCGCCTTCACCTCAAGCCGGGAAGAAGACCGCTGGCGTCTGCCCACGCCGGATGTCTATACCCTGCGCATTCAGGATGGCAAAGTGGGTGAGTTGCGTCGCCTGACCGACGGCTCGCTCGCCTGCGGTTCGCCTGCATGGTCGCGAGACGGCAAGACTATCGCCTTCCTGGCCGCGACCAAATATCGCTCAGGCGGCCATAATGACCTCTACCTCATCCCTGCCAGCAGCGTCGAAAGCGCGGCTACCTGCCTGACGAAGGATTTTGAGGGCAGTATGATGGACTGGACAAATAGCGACATGGGCGATGACCACCTCATGCCCCGGCCCGTCTGGTCTGCCGACGACAGAACGCTCTACGCGCTGGCCTCCTATCACGGCGCCTCGCGTATCTATGCCATCCCGGTCAGCGGCGCGGGGACGAATCCGGCGACGCTCACGCCGGGTGAGGTACATGTGCGCGACTTCAGCGCCGATGCCAGCGCCGATAAGCTGGCCCTGCTGCTCGGCAGCGCCACGCGCCCGCC
>JAJPKE010000014.1 GCA_021323855.1 Chloroflexota bacterium
ACCCAGCGAGCCAGTCCGCGAATGCCGCCGAAGCGAGCGAAAGGCGCGCAGAGGTCGCAGTAGCGGTTCATATACTGGTAGCGGTGGCCGCGCAGCCCTTCGCGGGCAACCACCACCTCTTCAGTTTTGCGCTGCGTGTGCAACTCGTCGCAGATATAGCGACCACAGCCCAGGCAGCGGTACTGGTCGATGAAGTGCGAGGTGCGCGAGAGCGACCACTGGTCGGGGTAAACCTGTGTTCCGCACACGTAACATGCCTGCGTCTGGGCCAGCTTCATCTGCTTTTCCGCGCAGGGCGAGTGTTGTTGTTTTGGAAAATGCTCCTGACAAAACCCGTTATGGCAATCCGGGCAGCGTCCCAATGCCTCCTCATCGCATTCACGGCAACGGCGCGTATGCCTCAGCATTGCATTCTGCTTTTTTTCCTCGTTTGTGTCATACATAGCAGCCTCTAACTCCCATCAGTATTGTTCTTACTAGAGTAAGACGTATGAGCAAACAGATTCGTGTCCTTACCTGATACTATAGCATTGTGAGTTGCAAGAAGGCAACGAAGAGGGTATGATGGATATGGGTGTAGAACAGCATGATTGAAAGCGACCATTCTATGCAGCCAGCATTACCGCCGACCATCTGGGGAAAGCATCGTTTAGACTGGGGCGCAAAGACCTATGTGATGGGTATTCTCAATGTCACGCCCGATTCGTTTGCCGGGGATGGCATTATCGAGGAGACGCTGTCACAGGGCGAGATAGTGGAGCGCGCCGTGCAGCAGGCCCACCGGTTTGTGGCCGCAGGGGCAACGCTCATCGACGTGGGCGGCGAATCGACGCGGCCCCATTTTGAACCTGTCTCGCCAGAGCAGGAGTTGGAGCGCGTGCTGCCGGTGATTCGCGCCCTCCACGCGGCCTTACCGGGAGAAGTGATGATCTCTATCGACACATATAAGGCTGAGGTGGCGCGGCAGGCGCTGGATGCCGGAGCCTGCATCATCAACGATATCCAGGGGCTGCGCTCTGATCCGCAGATGGCGGCGCTGGCGGGCGAACGAGGCGTGCCGGTGATCGTGATGGCTAACATGCGCGGCTACCAGAAACACGAGATTGTCAGCGATGTCATTCGTTTTCTCTCTGGAAGTATTGACCTGGCGCTGGCTGCGGGCGTGGCGTGGGAACGCATTATTATCGACCCTGGCATCGGTTTCGGCACCACGCCGCAGGAGAATCTGACACTGTTGCGTCGCCTGGGCGAACTGCGGGCGCTGGCGCGTCCCATCCTGCTTGGCACCTCGCGTAAATCGACGATCGGGCGCGTGCTTGGCGGTCTGCCGCCTTCTGAGCGAGTCGAGGGAACGGCAGCGACGGTGGCGCTGGGCATTGCGGCGGGCGTGGATATTGTGCGCGTGCATGATGTATTTGAGATGGCGCGCGTGGCGAAGATGAGCGATGCTATCGTGCGCGGCATGCCCGATCTCGAATGAAGCCGGTTGGAGGATGATATTCTGTGAACTATCAGGAGGCTCTTGCCTATCTCTATAGTCTGAGCGATTTTGAGCGCGGCGGCCCGTTCTCGCGCAACCCGGAGGAGAACCTGCCGCGTGAAGCGCGTTTGCTCGCGGAACTGGGCAACCCGCAGCAGGATTATAGCAGCACATTGATCGCCGGAACGAAGGGCAAAGGCTCAACCGCCGCCCTGATCGAGCGAGTGCTGCGCGAAGCCGGACTGCGCACCGGCCTCTATACGCAGCCCGATTTGCACACCTTTCGCGAACGTATGCGCGTCAATGGCCGTCTCATCAGTGAAGAAGAGGTGGCGCAGTTGATGCAGGAGGTGCGCGCTGCCGTCGAACGCATCGAGCAGCGACACGAATTCAGCCCGTTCATCACCTACGAAGTGGCGACTGCTCTGACCTTCCTGTATTTTAGCAGGCAGCATGTCGAGCATGCCGTGCTGGAAGTGGGCCTCGGTGGGCGGCTGGATGTCACGAATGTGACGCAGCCGCTTGTCTCCGTCATCACCTCCATCAGCTATGACCATATGCAGATACTTGGCAATACGCTGACCGAGATCGCGACGGAGAAGGCGGGCATTATCAAGCCGCGAGGGGTGGTGGTGACCTCGGCGCAGGCGCCAGAAGCCCTGCTTGCCATCGCCGCAGCTGCCGAGAGACGGCAGGCGCGCCTGGTCCGTGTTGGCCCGGCGGAAGGCGATCTCGCGCAGGCAGAGGTAGAGGCCGGGCAATTACCGCCGCCGGGCTATCGCTATCGGCTGGAAGAGCGCGACGGGGAGGGCCAGCGTTTCACCGTCTGGACGCCTGAGCGTGTCTATGCCGGGCTGGAAATCCCTCTGGCGGGAGAACACCAGCTGGAAAACGCCACTGCTGCGCTGGCAACCCTTGAGATGCTGCGCGAACGCGGCATTGGCTGGGATGAAGAAGCCTTGCGGGCAGGGATGGCGGCGGTGCGCTGGCCCGCCCGTATGGAAGTTGCCGGGCAGAACCCGACCATCGTGGTGGATGGCGCGCACAACGCCGATTCCATGCAGAAATTGCTGCGCGCCCTGCGCGATTCGTTTTCCTACCGACATCTGATCGTCGTTTTGAGCGTCAACGCCGA
>JAJPKE010000035.1 GCA_021323855.1 Chloroflexota bacterium
CGACCTGAACGCAGCACTCAACATTTTGGAAGAAGCCCTCCGCTTGGCAAGTCTCACTGTCCAATAGTTGAGGCAAAACGAGCGGCGTTGCTGGTACTGGCTCGGACGGCAACGGTAAAATAGGCCTGTGGACCTGGGGTAAGACTCGCTCCGCTCGCGGTTCGCCGCGAATTGAGAAAGCACCTGGGAATGAAGCAGGAACAACGAAAGCCCTAAGCAAACAAATAAGTTTGTTTAGGATGATTGGAGCAGCTACTCAATGCAGAGTAACACAAACGGATTCGAGCGTTCGGGAACACGGGAACGCAACCTGGGACTGGAACTGGTGCGCGTCACCGAGGCGGCGGCCTATGCCGCCGGGCGGTTCATGGGGCGTGGCGATAAAGAGGCGGTGGACCAGGCGGCGGTGGATGCCATGCGCAACGCGCTGGACGGCGTGGATATGCACGGCACCGTCGTGATTGGCGAGGGCGAGAAGGATGAGGCGCCGATGCTCTTTATCGGTGAAGAGGTCGGCAACGGATTGGCGCCTGATGTGGATGTCGCGGTAGACCCGGTGGATGGCACACGGCTGACCGCGCTCGGCCTGCCCGGAGCCATCGCCGTCGTCGCCGTGGCTGACCGTGGCACGATGTTCGCTGCGCCTCCCGGCGTCTTCTATATGCGCAAGCTGGCCGTTGGCCGCGCCGCCGCCGCCGCGATTGATCTGGAAGCGCCGATTGCCGAGAATCTCGCGCGCATTGCCCAGGCGCGCGACGTGCCCGTGCAGGATATCACCGTGACCATCCTCGACCGCACCCGCCACCAGGAAATCATTGACGAGGTGCGAGCCGCTGGCGCACGCATCCGCCTGATTACCGACGGCGATGTCGCGGCGGCGATTCAGGCAGCAACCGAAGAATACAAGGCGGTTGACGTGTATATGGGCATTGGTGGCGCGCCAGAGGCCGTTTTGGCGGCGGCGGCGCTCAAATGTATCGGCGGGCAGATGCTCTGCCAGATCTGGCCGCGCACCGACGAGGAGCGCGCCAAACTTGCCGCTGACGGCGTGGACCTCAAGCGCATCTACACGGTGGACGACCTGATTACCACCAACAACGTCTCCTTCGCCGCCACCGGCATCACCAGCGGCGAATTGCTCAAAGGCGTGGAATACACTGGCAGCGGCGCGCGCACGCATTCTGTGATGATGCGTGGCCGCACCGGCACCATCCGCTATATCGAGGCGACGCACCGCTGGAGACAGTAGGCGCTGGCGTCTCTTTCAATTTTGGATTCACACATGCAACTGATCGCAGCCTTGCCGTTGGCTGCCTGGACAAACTTTTACGTTATCGCTGGCACCGCCGCCGGTGCTCTGATCGGATTGACCTTCGTCAGTATCACGCTGGTTGCGGGGCGGCGAACGCATTCGCAAGCGTCCGGTATGGGAATAGCGACCTTCACTACGCCGTCGGTCGTACATTTCTGCCTGGTGCTGCTTATGGCTGCAATGCTGAGTGTACCCTGGGATTCGCTCTCGACTCCTGGGGTGCTGCTCATCCTCATCGGTCTGGGCGGGCTGACATACTCGGTCATCATCACCCGGCGCCTGCGCCGTATGGAAGCATACAAACCAGTGCTGGAAGACTGGCTCTTGCACTCCATATTTCCGCTCACGGCCTACGCTGCGCTTGCCATCGCAGGGATCACCCTCACGAGTAATCCGGCGCTGGCGCTCTTTATCGTCGCCGCAGTCATGTTGGCGCTGATGTTCATCGCCATCCACAACGTGTGGGATACTGCCACCTATATCACCATTGAGTTCCTCAGCGAAGCGGATGAGCGTGAGGAGTAGCAGCGATCAGTTCAGGTAGGGCAGACATTCCTGTCTGCCTCACCAGGATAAAAATCTAGACGCTGCCAATAACGCCGGAGAATGGTGCGACTTCCAGGCCATCGGCGCGTAGTCGCTGGATATAGGGGTTCAGGCCCAGGCTGGCGGTGGCGATGCTGCCCAGCGCCAGGATGCTGCCCGCGATACCTTCACGCCGCAACTGTTCGGCATCCCCGGCGGCAAAGCTGGCGCAGATGAGCGTAGTGACACCGTGTGTCAGATAGGTGCGGGCAATCGCGGCATTTGGCGGCTCATACGTCGCATGGACCACTGCAACCTGCGCAGCGGGCGCATCCCACGCGCCAAGCGCCAGCGATGGTGCAACAGGAGCTGCTGCATACTCCGGCAGCAGCAACAGCGCATCACGCAGATCAGCAACGCTGGCTGCCGGATTGGCGGCGCGCGTCTCCTCGATGGTCTGTGCCAGCAGGCGCCGCCCCACTTCCTCCAACGGTGAAAGGATGCTCAGGAAGGGCATCTCCAACAGACGCGCAACTGACGGCACACGGTCATAATTTTCCGCAAGTGAGGCCAAACGAAGATGATTCATGCGCTCGCCGACCGCAACTTCTGCCTCCTCGCGCGGCACGCCAGCCTCCACCATCAGTGCGATATGTCGCTGGCGATAGACCTCCCACAGCGGGCCGGTGTAGCCGGCGGGGCGATGCGCAATGACGGCATGGTAGCCCAGTTGCCGCGCCATGAAGAGTTCAGCCGTGCCAATCTCCACGCCGAGCAAGATATGACTAATGCGCGTGCCAGGGTAATAGATGGCGCTATCGGCTGGCGTCGCCGTCTCATCCCAGCCTGCCATCTCCAATGCAATCGCCATCAATCGTTCGGTCGTCACCGCCGCCATCGCTGGTCTCCCCAATTGCCAGGCGCAATCATCACTCCAGGTTCAGTTCGAGTCCCCGGCTGCCGGCAAAGCCAAGCTGCTCATAGAGCGGGCGGCCCATCTCCGAGGACCAGAGGATCAGCCGCCGGACGCCCTCACGCGCGGATGCGATCAACAACCTCATCAGTTCGCGGGCAATCCCCCGGCGGCGGTACGCTGGCTTCGTGTAGACGCTGGAGACGAAGCCACGCTTGCGTTGCAAATCGCCAAATTTGGGTGGCAGCGCCCACCAGACCAGCAACACGCAGGCCACCGCCTGCCCATCGGCTTCGGCAAGCCAGGCGCGGTGCCGCCGCCCGGTCATCTCATCGCGCTCAGTGGCTACATACGCCTGCTTATATTCATCAGCATCGGTGGCCTCATGTCCCTGCTCGATCTCCATCTCCCAGCGCAACAGCGCCAGCGATTCGATGTCGTCGGGGGTTGCCTCACGGTAGATAATCGTTGCCATAACGCGCTTAACTCTCTATCTATCATCCTCACCCCTGACCCCTCTCCCTGCGGGGAGAGGGGAAACAGACATTCTCCTCCCCTCTCCTTGTGAGGAGAGGGGCTGGGGGTGAGGACTACTGCTGGCCAACAATCAGCGTGCGCCCGGTCATCTGCTCCGGCTGCGGGATGTTGAGCAATTGCAGCATGGTCGGCGCAACATCCGCCAGAATGCCATCGCGGCGCAGCACCACATTCGGCCACTGCGGCACAACGAAATAGAACGGCACAGGATTGGTCGTATGCGAGGTCAGCGGCTTGCCGGTGTCATACTCTATCAACTGCTCGGCGTTGCCGTGGTCGGCGGTAATCAAGGCCGCGCCACACTGAGCCAGCGCCGCCTCCACTACACGCCCCACGCCGGCGTCCACCGCCTCCACCGCCTTGATCGTCGCCTCCAACACACCTGTATGTCCAACCATATCAGCGTTGGCGTAATTCATGATGACGACATCATACACACCGCTGCGAATCCGCTCCACCGCCTCATCGGTCAGTTCTGGCGCACTCATCTCCGGCTTCAGGTCATAGGTTGCCACTTTTGGCGACGGCACTAGCAGCCGATCTTCGCCAGGATATGGCACCTCGCGTCCGCCGTTGAAGAAGAACGTCACATGCGCGTACTTCTCCGTCTCGGCGGTGTGGAACTGTTTGAGACCACGGTCGGAGAGCAGCTTCGCCAGCGGTTCATCCACATTATCGGCAGGGAAGGCGACCTCCACCGGCAGACCAGCCTCATACTCAGTCATCGTCACAAAGACCAGATCGTCCAGCTTCGGGCCGCGAGTGAACTTGCCCTCCGCCTGGATAGGCAACTCTGGCAGGACGAACGCTTTGGTGAGTTCACGGCCCCGGTCCGAGCGGAAATTGAAATAGACCACCGCGTCGCCCGCCTCCACCAGCCCAACTGGCTTGTCTTCATCCATCACCACCATCGGCTCGATGAACTCGTCGGTGACTTTGCGTTCGTATGATTCGACAATCGCCTTCACCGGGTCCGTAATAGGCTGCCCCTCGCCCTTCGTCATGGCGTTGTAGACGCGAGCAATACGGTCCCAGCGATTGTCGCGGTCCATCGCATAATAGCGCCCCGAGATAGTGGCGACGCGCGCAGGCTGATCGCCACCGATGGCGGCGGCGCGCGCCAGCAGTTCCGCCATATAGTCTTGCGCGCCGAAGGGTGACGTATCGCGTCCATCAGTGAAAGCGTGGATAAAGACGCGCTCGACGTTATGGTTGGCTGCCAGCCGCAGACAGGCTTCGAGGTGGCTCTGATGGGCATGTACGCCGCCGGGACCGATGAGGCCGCAGAAATGGAGCTTGCTCTCGTTCTTCTTGACATGCGCGACGGCATTGAGCAGCGCGTCATTGGTGAAGAATGAGCCGTCATGAATGGCGGCAGAAACGCGAGTAAACTCCTGCAACACCCGTTTGCCCGCGCCGAGGTTCAGGTGGCCGACCTCCGAATTGCCCATCTGCCCCTCCGGCAGTCCCACCGCTGGGCCGGACGTGGCAAGCTGCGTATGCGGCCAGTCACGCGCGATGCGGTCGAGATGAGGCTTCTGGGCAAGCGCTATGGCATTGGCGTCTTTGCGCGGATTGATGCCATAGCCATCCATCACAATCAGAACCAGCGGACGTGGAATGGCGGCCATTGGATGTTCGCTCCTATGTTGTCTCAGTGTCTCAGTGTCTCAGTGTCTCAGCAGTTCGGCGGTTGAAACCGCACCTGGATGGCTTTCAGCCGCGAAGTCCGCCTGCGCGGACTCGGAGCAGGCGGCGTCTTTCCTCCCCTCTCCCGCGCACGGGGGGAGGGGCTGGGGGTGGGGCTATCCAACCGCAGTGAGTATAGCATAGCTACTGCCAGAAGCAGAACGCCATGCCAGCGGCGCTGGCGTCTATACTGGACTTTTCGGGGAATAAGCGGGGTGTGTGGAGACGGTTGTGGTATAATTCGGGACGATTCCTGCGCCTGGTTGAGCAGCACGCGCCTGCAACACCGTGGCATAGTGTGTGGCGTGCGAGTATGTTTGTACGGACGCATTGATGGCGCAGTTCGCGCTGTGATTTCGATTTCACGGTCTTCGCGCTGGCACGGTGAGCGCCAATAGGTTGATAAAGCTGAGATCGAGCTGATGTTGCTGATGTTAGGAGGCTACACCCGTGGCTGATGCCCAGATTCTTCCACCAGGGAGGGCCAAAGCTGTCTCGAAACGTCGTTCCCACATTTTGCGTGAGATCATCGAAACCGTCGTCCTGACGTTGCTGATTTTCTTTGCCGTCCACTTCTCTGTGCAGCCGTATCGTGTCAATGGCCCAAGCATGCAGCCCAACCTGCATACCGATAATCTGGTGCTGGTCAATCTCCTGGCGTATGATTTTGGTTCTCCACAACGGGGCGATGTCGTCGTCTTTCACCCGCCGATTCCTTCTGCGTCGGGTGAATATTACGTCAAGCGTGTCATCGCCATTCCCGGCGACACCATTACCCTGACAGCCACCTCAGTTATTGTGGATGGACAGAAGTTGAACGAGCCATACATCAACAAACTTGGCCCCAGCGGCATCGAAAATACCGGCGTTGTGCCACCCTACAAGCTGCAAAAAGATGAGTATTGGGTGATGGGTGATAACCGCCTGGATAGCCAGGATTCGCGTTTCTTCGGCCCCATCGCGCGTAGCTCCATCGTCGGCAAGGCGGAGGTGGTGGTCTGGCCGCTGAATTCGCTCGAATGGTTGCGCAACTATTCCTACGTCTTTGCGGATGTCAAGCAGTGACGCGCCTGCTTCACTGACCCAATGCGCTCTGCGCTCTGATGATTCCCTTCACTTCCTGGCAATGCCCTGGTGTGGTTGGTAGCGGTTGAACCAAGGAGTTCTGTGTGCAGCGGAAGAAGCGGTCGCCAGCGGCGGCCCGGCTCGCCTCCAATAAACGCGCCCATCTCATGCGCGAGATCGTCGAGACGTTGCTCTTTGTGGGCCTCGTCTTCCTGATCGTGCAGTTCGCCATCCATCCGGTGCGTGTGGTGGATAACAGCATGGAGCCACAACTCCTGCCCAACCAGTTGGTGATTGTCAACCGCACCGCCTATTTCTTTGGCGGACCCTCGCGCGGGGATGTCATCGCCTACTATAATCCCACAGTGTCGGGGCAGGAGTGTATTGGCCGCGTGATTGCCGTTCCCAATGACACCATCTCGATCACCACCAACGGCGTCACGGTAAATGGCGTTACCCTGAACGAAACCTACGTGCAGGGCAATGTCGTCAACCAGGGGATCGTCCCCCAAACCAGGTTGGGCCAGGATAAATATTTTGTGTTGTTTGATAATCGCCAGGTCGGCGGCACGAGCGCCAATGGCACGAGCCAGAACGTGTGCCTGGATTCCCGATCTTTCGGCGGTTTGCCGCGCCAGAATATCATCGGGCGGGCAGTGCTGGTCTTCTGGCCGCTCAGCCAGTTTGGTGGCATCTCGAACTTCTCGGATGTCTTCAAGAACGTGCATTGACATGTGTAGCAGGAGCTAGCGATACGTAATGGCGGGTTGGGTTGTTCCAGTTATCATCATCGCGGTAGGCGTGCTGGCGGTTGTCGCGCTGGTGCTGCTCGCGGGGAGCTATGCGCTGGCGCGGCGGATGCTGCGGCCACTGCGCACCTCGCTCAAGCATACACCAGAAGAGTATGGCCTGCCCGCAGAGACCGTGCGCATACCGGGACCACGCGGCACGCTCGCAGCCTGGTACATCCCTGCTCGCAATGGTTGCACACTCATCTGCTGCCACGGCATTCACGATAACCGCAGCCAGTGGGTCGAGCAGGTCGCGCGGCTGCACGAGCGCAGCGGCTACGGCGCGCTGCTCTTCGACTTCGGTGGGCATGGGGAAAGCGACGAGAGCCTCGTCACCTACGGCGCGCGCGAAACCGACGACGTAGCGGCGGCCATCGCCTACCTGCGACAGCGCGGCGATGTGGATATGCAGCGGCTTGCCATCCTGGGCTATTCGCTTGGCGCAATTACGGCGACACTGGCGATGGCGGAGCAGCCGGAGCTACGCTGTCTCGTCGTCGAAAGCGATTTCGCCGATGTCGAGCATGATCTCGTCAAGCTATTCAGCCGCTTCACCGGCCTGCCGGGGTTCCCACTGGCGAATCTGGTCGTCTTCTGGGGCGAGAAGATTGCCCATGTGCGTCTCTCCACCATTCGTCCGGCGCAGGTCGTCAGCCAGATTGCCCCGCGCGCTGTCTTTGTCATCGCTGATCTGCGCGATCAGGTGGCCGACGAGCCGCACGACGGCGAAACCCTCTACGCCAGCGCCCGCGACCCCAAACGCTACTGGCTGGTGGAAGATTCCGGCCATGTGCAGGCGTTCTTCGACCACCCCAGCGAATGGATCGAGCGCGTCGGCTCATTCCTGGACGAATACCTCGCCGCTGGACTGCCCGGAGAAATGGCAGAGCCGGAGGCGCAGCACGCGCCCGCATAACTCCCTACAACCGCCCCACAGTGGTTTGCGCATCAGCGGATGATGACATCAGTTTTCCAGCATCTGATGACGTGAACCGAGCGCGCGGGTGCGCATATATCGCGTTCGCAGCCCATGCAGTTTTCCGAGAAAGTAACAGCTTTTCATGCAGAATGAATCTTCCACCTCGTCCACGCCTTCATTTGTGCCAGGACTCGAACTGAGCCGCCGGTTCTATGAAGAACTCGTGCAGCCAATTATGCGTGAAGCCTTCCCCAATCTGCCCTATGCCGCCGCATTGATCGGCCAGGGTAGCGAGGTGCTTGGCTTCGATACGCCCCAGTCGCGCGATCATGATTGGGGGGCGCGTCTATTCATTTTCTTGCGCGAAGCCGATGCGCAACATGGCGATGAGATCAGCAATCTCCTGAGCCATCTCCTGCCGCCGCGATATCTTGACGCTCCTGTCCACTTTGATCAGATTCCCAGTGAGCCACGAACCCGTATCATGCTGCGGCCAGTGACCGGCCCCGTCCGGCATCGCGTGATTCCCATTACCCTGCGCAACTTCACGCGCATTCAGGCTGGCTGTGACCTGACACAGCCCCTCTCTGTCGCGGACTGGCTCACTATCCCATCCTCTGTGCTTGGCGGATTGATAGCAGGCGCAGTCTATCACGATAGCGTAGGTGAAGTGACAGCACTACGCCACCAATTCGCCTGGTATCCGCACGATATCTGGCTCTATCTGCTGGCGTCTGGCTGGCAGCGTATCGGTGAGGAAGAACACTTGATGCCGCGTGCTGGCGACACGGGCGACGAGCTAGGGTCAGCAATCATTGGCTCGCGGCTGATTCGGGATGTGATACGCCAGTGCTTTTTGCTGGAGCGCCAATACGCGCCCTATGCAAAATGGCTGGGCACGGCCTTCATGCGCCTGCGCTCTGCACCGGAGATGGCGCCGCTGCTCCAGCAGGCACAGCAGGCAACAACCTGGCGCGAACGTGAGGCGGCGCTCGCCCGCGCCTATGAACTGCTGGCCCATCTGCAAAATGCGTTGGGTGTGGCAAATCCTGTATTGCCGGAAACTGTCTCCCACTTTTATGATCGTCCCTATCTGGTGATTCATGGCGCACGTTTCGCAGAGGCGCTGAGGCAGCAGATACGCGACCCAGAGGTGCAGCGCCTTGCGTCGCGGCATCTAATAGGCAATATTGATCAATGGAACGATAATGTTGGTCTTCTCGGCCTCGAACACGCGCAACTCCGCCGCGTGTATGAGGATGAGCAGGACGGCGAGGCAGACAAGGCCAGCGAAACGAAGGGATAGCGCCTACATGCCAGAATTACCGGAGGTTGAGCATGTCGCGCGCCAGTTGCGCGCTGATCTCGTTGGGCGGCGCATCGTGCGCGCCAGCGTCTTCTGGCCGCGTAGTGTCAGCGGGATGACGCCGGATGCCTTCGAGCAGGCGCTTGGCGGGCGGCTGGTGAAGGAGGTTGGGCGGCGCGGCAAATATCTGCTGGTGACGCTGGACAATGGGCAGGTATTGGTCGTGCATCGCCGCATGTCCGGCAACCTGATCTTTGCCGATGCGCAGGATGGCGCGTTGTATGTGCGGGTGGCGTTCGCGCTGGATGACGGGCGCTATCTGCTCTATAGCGATCCGCGCAAGTTCGGGCGGCTGATGCTCGTGCCCTCCGAAAATCTGGCGGATATCTTCACACATCTGGGACCAGAGCCACTGGATGAAGCCTTCACGCCCGCTGTGCTGGCAAAGCGGCTGGCCGGTGGTAAGCGTTCGATTAAAGCGACACTCCTCGACCAGTCGGTGATTGCGGGAGTGGGCAACATCTACGCCGATGAGGCGCTCTACGCCGCGCAGATTCACCCGTTGCGTCCGGCTGACTCGCTCGATGCCGATGAAATCAACCGGCTCCACGCCGCGATACAGAGTGTGCTAGAGAAGGGCATCGAGCATGGCGGCACGACGTTCGGGCGCTACCGCGACGCCTACAATGAGGCGGGGGGCAATTTCGATCACCTCGTCGTCTACCAGAAGACGGGCCAGCCCTGCCCGCGCTGTGGCACGCCTATCGAACGTATCACCGTCGCCCAGCGCGGCACCCACTACTGTCCGCATTGCCAGCGTTTGCCGGAAGAGACCTCATCCCCTAGCCCCTACCCCGCGAGGAGAGGTGCCGCTGGCGAGACGTTTCGCTGAAGGGCATCAGGCTTCTCTCGCATGGGTGAGGAATCGTTGCTCACGTTACCACAATCCTTGCCGCACGGTCCCCCTCTCCTCGTAGGAGAGGGGTGGCCGCAGGCCGGGGTGGGGTCATTTCTGCTCTAATGGCCGTTTCCACCGCCATTGCCAGGAGTAGCCGTGCCAGTGCTGCCCGCCGTTGGGGTGGGCTTCGCCTGGGGGTTCGGCGTAAAGAACGTCTCTGCGGTATACGTCACACCCTGATAGGTGACGGAAACCTGCACGATAATCGGCACGCCGGAGGTAGGATCACTCAACTGCAATGGAACAGCCGCGATACCATCAGATCCAGTAGTCCCGGTAAGGGGGCTCTGGTTGAAAGCAGCGTTTCCGGCAGGAGTAAAGCTTACGATCACATGCAAACCAGGAGCCGGTTTCGGCGGCGTCTGCATTGTGGGGTCCTGGATGCGACAGATCACATAGATGGTGATGTTATCATTGTTGCCCGGCGAATAGTTTGAGGGCCACGCGCCAACCGTGAAACCGGGGAACGTGGGCGTGGGCGATTGCTGATTCGGGTCCGGCGTATGAAAGACATTGTTGGCGTTGTTGCCATTGTTGCTGGATGAAGATGTTGCGGGCGCAGCCGGCGCCGCACACGCCACCACTGCAATGCCAATCAAAAAGAGCGACGTGAAGAGCAACCCCAGCCGCCGCGCTTGTACCCTTATCACGCTTCCCTACCTCCAAAGACCACACACAACATACTAACAAACTATTGGCAAGACTGAGAACAGCGCATGGTCCGCTATCTCACAACGTATGACACGCGACATACCCCAATAATTCGACAGCGTATCCTGTGCCAGTATAGCGAGTATCTGGTTGCGCGGCAAGGCACACCAAGCCAAACGCTGCGCCAATATGGTACGATATCCCATGAAATAAGCACTTGCGGTCTCCTGACGCGCTGTACTTGCGCCACCTGATTGGGCTATTGATGTAAGCGACTTGTAAAAAACCTACGCAAAGTTACCCAATTTTGCGAATTGGCAGGCGAACAGTTGCAATCACAGCCCGCGTGCTATTATTATGTTATTGACAGACCCATGAGTCGCCATACCCTTTTTGGTGTTTTTGCGCGGTCATCTGGGTTTGTTGACCAGGCGCCATTCCCCGGCGCACGTTTGCGAGGCATGTTGTGGACCGAGAGCAGCGAGAACAAAGAGAACAGCGATTTGGCGTGCCCGCCGATCAGCCGTCCCACCCGAAGGGGCGCGGCGAGTTGGTCAGCGCGCACCTGGATTTCGCACGAGAACATCGCAAGGGCATTCCGGAGGTCATCTTTGCGGAGGTGAAGACGGATGACCAGGTGATGGCTATCGTGCGCTCTTTTCTCGACCACAACGGCCATGCAGTGGTCAGCCGCCTGCGCGAGCGCACCGCCAAGCGATTGCTGCGGGAATTCCCCGGCCTGGTGGATTGGCGACAAGAGGGACGCGCGGCCTCCGTTCATGCGCCAGGATACGTGCGCCCCTCGACGGGCGGACGCATCGGCGTGCTGACGGCGGGCACCAGCGACGTTCCAGTTGCCGAAGAGGCGCGCCTGATTGCCGAGGAAATGGGGTGTGAGGTGGCCACACTCTACGATGTCGGCGTCGCCGGATTGCATCGCCTGCTGGACCCACTGCGCGCGCTGGTCGCCAGTGAGATCAGCGCGCTGGTAGTCTGTGCGGGAATGGACGGCGCACTCCCTTCAGTGGTGACGGGACTGGTTCCCGTTCCTGTGATCGGGGTGCCGACCTCAATCGGCTATGGGGTCGGGGGCAAGGGGCGCGCGGCGTTGCTGGCGATGCTCCAGACCTGCGCCCCCGGCCTGACGGTCGTCAACATTGACAACGGCATCGGCGCGGGAGCTACCGCCGCGCTGATCGCCAATCGCATCGCTGCTGCACGAGAAACCGAATAGGCTGTCGCTTCTCGCTGAGCGGCGGCCTCCTGGCAAATGGGCGGCGATGATGTAGTATGTCGGCAGTATAGGCTTCGTTCGCGGCGGCTACTGCGGCGGCGAAGCGGGGGCAACGGAAACTGGCAGGGAAATTGCTGAAATTAGCCAGAGATTGGTTGCACGAAGCAACCACTTTGGCATACATCATGCAATATGCCAGGCAGGTTCCGTTGTATGAGCGGCCCACGATGGGTGGCGCCGTTCGCCAAAAAACCGTACGTGAAGCGGAATCCCATTACAGAGAGGTGAATGACAATGGCAACAAGCAAACGTGGACCAGAGCCAGGCTCGCAGAAGGCAAAGCATGGTGGACAGGCCGTTCGTGAGAAGTACGGTCCGGAGTTCTACAGCCGCATCGGTAAGAAGGGCGGCGAAGCAGTCAAAGAGAAACTCGGACCAGCCTTCTACGCTGAGATCGGCAAGAAAGGTGGGGAGTCCACGAAGCGCCAGCAAGGCCCAGAATTCTACAGCCGCATCGGCAAAAAGGGCGGCGAGCGGGGCCGTGGTACGCCGAAGCAGCAGGCATCTGACCGCGCTGCGGCGCAGCAACAGCAGCATCGCTAGCAGTTGCGACGCTTGTGTTCGTGGCCACTCGTGGCCCATTCTCCAGATGCCCAAGAGACCTATTGAGGGCATCGGTGGCGCGGAGTCGAAACAGTTTTCCTCATTTCGCTCCGCGCCCGTTTCCGGTGGCATGTCATTTGCGCATGCCACCGGAATTTTCATCTTCTGCACTTTTCCCTATAGCGCCTGCCAGAGCAATCCTGTACAATAGGCATAGCCCTGATACCGCATAGCTGTTTTCTGGCGCATGCGGTTTATCGAGGTCGTTCAGGCGGCGCGGAATCGGGCAGGCGCACATATATTCCCTATCCCTCGCATTTTTCAGGCGCCTATCCGCAGCCTGCGCCGCAGGTATCGTGTGCCGCACTCCTGGCACAATTCGTCAGTCTCCGTGCAGGTTGCGGCGTTCTCGTGGGAGGCGTCTGTCATGTTTTCTCATCGTAATGCGCACTATTGGCTCTGGTTCCTCGTCTTTGGCGTCATCGCCGGTCTGCTCAACTATAAGGCGCACGGCACGCTTGGCTCAGAGGCAATCTGGTTGCTCGTTAGCGGATTGATTGGCATTATCGTCGGAGGAAGGTGGCTCAACGAAGGCAAACTGGCCAAGCCGTATGATCTCATCGTCGGCATCATTTTCGCAGCGGTTGGCATCATTGGCATCCTGCTCAACTTTGGACTATTCAACTTGAGCAAAGTTGGGCTTCCCAGCGGGGTCCTCTCGAACGACTCCCTGATCGGCCTGAGCCTTGCGGTGTTCCCATCCCTGATTCATACCGTTCTCGGCCTCAACTCGATCAACCACGGCTTCAAGGCGAAATAATCCTCAGAGACCTCACCCCGGCCTGCGGCCACCCCTCTCCCACAGGAGAGGGGACCGTGCGGCAATTACTTGCTGCTTTTTGTTGCGCTGCTGTACGGCAAAATCAAGAAGCGTTCACGCTCCATGCTACCGGAGCGCGAACGCTTCTTAATGGATGGGAGTCCCTATTCTCCTGCTTGCCCTGGCTGGCCGGGACCCGCATTATGGCCGCCTTCCAGCAATGGATAGTGGCCATTGTTGACGGCTTTCGTGACCTGGCTGTAGAGCGCGTTCGACTGATCTTGCGTTAGATAGCCCTTGCTGACAGCCTGCGCCAACAACGTCTGCACGGCGCTAAGATACGCCTGGTTGACGGCGCTCAGCGAGACATGCTTCGCCTGGGCGATCTGCGGGATGGTCTGGCCTGCCGCGAGGTCCGCATCGAGCGTCTGCTGTGAGATGCCCAACTTGGGGGCGACGGCGTTCTCGATGCTCAGCCGTGCACCGGCAAGCAGCGTCTTGAGCGGACCGAAGTTGCCATTGGCGCCATGTTTCGCCATCTGCATAAGCTGGTTCAGGTGTGAGCAGGGCTGCGAGCTATACTGCTGAAGCGCCTGTTCGAGCATGTTCTTCTGCTGCGAGGAAATCTTGCCATCTTTGGCCATCTGGTTGATGACCGCCTGAAGCGCGGCGCTGTTGGCGCTTTCCAGCTTGCTCTCGCTCACGCCAAGCTGATTGGCGAGCGTCTGCTCGTAGAGTTGGCAATAGCCGGTGGGGTCGCTGGAATACGTTGCCTGCGTGGTGTTGGGCGTGTTGCTGGAAGCGAACACCGGAATGCCGCCGCTGAAGATCATGCCGGCGAGGATGCCCGCCAGGAACAGCACAGTGCCGGAAGCGCCCAAAATGATACGTTTACGCATGAGGTTGTTTACCTCTCCTTCTTGTCCCTCATAGTGGATCAAACTCGCCACCATGTCAGAGAGAATACGATCATAGGTTTTGCGCCGTTACAGGCGAATGGATGAATATTCGCCTGTCTATGGCTGTTTTTTGCATGTGGAAGGCACGCCTCGATGTCTCCTACCTGTCCCATACTACGCGGTGGCCGGTGGCAAATGCACATCGTGCTGTAAACTCTCTGCAAAACTCCACAAAACGCTGCAAAGCACCACGATGCCGCTCTACCATCCAGGCCAACTCCAGTTTATCGCGCTGGCAGGCAAAATTGTTCTGCCAGCTACGCATCGCATAGAGCCTTCGATGGACACTAACCACTTCAACTATAGCCGATATGGGTATAATAGAGCAGCGGTCGTTGTGCTGTCAAGATGTGTGGTATCAGTGGTATCAGTGGTAAGTGGTATCAGTGGTATCAGTGGTATCAGATGTTGTGCTGTCGGTGTATGCTGTGAGGAGATGCCGGCGGTTTCCGGCCATTTCTGAACAATTCTGAAGTGCTCCCGATTGGCCCATGCCAGGGATGAGGGATGTCTCGCACGGGCAACAAAGGGAACCAGCCGTGCAGGAGTAGTGAGTACCCATGCAGCGCGCCTCCGAAACATCAGGGATAGGGGAACCTGCGAAAGATGCCCATGAGGCCCAGGATACACCTGACAGACGCGAACGCTCGCCCTGGCGCGCATTGCTGCCAACGAGCAGGCGTGACCTGCTGCTGGCGCTGGCGTTTGGGGTAGGCATCGCCGCCGTTTGGCTGCATGCCGCCGGGCCGGGCGCTGGCGCAGGCTACGATTTTTTTGGCGCGTATTATACGGCGGGGCGCGATGTAGCCGCTGGCATCAGCCCGTATCACCAACTGGCGAAGCTTACGACAGATGCGCAATCCGGCGGCGTGCATGGCACCGGCTATGTCTATCCGCCGCTGCTGGCGCTGCTGCTCTCCCTACCCATCCGGTTGGGATTCGATGCGCGTGGCGTCTGGCTGCTCTGGACACTGCTGACTGTCGCGGTGGTCCTCTGGATGGGTTACGAACTGAATCGCCATCTACGCGACAGCCGCAGTTGGAGTGGCGCGCTGGCCTTCGCACTGGCCTCGCTCCTTCCCGCCATCGTCATCTATGATCTCTCGCTGGGACAGGCAGACGTATTGTTGGCGGCGCTGGCGGTTTGCGCTTGCGGACTCTGGCTGCGTGGCAACCGTTGGAGTGCGGGGATTACCCTGGGCGCGGCAATTGCCATCAAGCCGACGCTGGCGCTGCTGCTGTTGGTCTGGCTGTGGAAGGGCGACTGGCGCACGACGTGGCGGGGCGCTGCTGCGGCGCTGGCGCTGGTCGCCGGACCGTTTGCGCTGCTCGGTCCCGGCGCGCTGCAACAGTACGTCGCATTCTTCGTCCGCTGGAATGCCTTCAGCGCCAATGCCGATATCATCAACCAGACGCCCTATGCGTTCCTGCTGCGCGCCTTCACCGCGAACACCGCGACACCGCCGTTGATCGTCGCACCGTGGCTGGTATGGCCGCTACGGCTGGCACTGCTGATTGGGGCGGCGCTGCTCTGGCTGCGCGCCGTGCCACGGAGACGGGAGAGTCATCTGTTGGAGATGTCATCATGTCTGCTGGCGTTGCCGCTGATTCTGCTGCTCAGCCCGCTGGCGGAAGATATTCACTTCACGTTGCTGGCTCCTGCGCTGGCGGGGCTGAGTTGGGTGGCGTGGAGAGTCCTCACCCCTGGCTCCCCTTCCAAAGAAGATGGGAGAGCAGACGTTGCCACGAGACTGGCGGGGTGGGCGCTGTGGGCGGCGCTGCTGGTGAGCTATCTGCCGCGCATGCAGGAACTCATCTATCCCAATCATCTCTTTGCGTTTCCGGGGCAGAACGACCCCCATATCGGTCCACTGGTCACGCTGCTGCGGTCGGGTGCGCTCCTCTGGCTGGCGGTGGTAACGCTGGCGGCGGGACAGGCGGTGGTGCGCGCGGCAAGATGCCCCCACCCTCAGCCCCTCCCTCGTGCGCGGGAGAGGGAAGCCGAAGAGACCTCGCCCTCAGCCGCTATACATGAGCTATGATGCGCACTTATGGCAAGCGCGAGCAGTATTGGCCCTGTGTGTTTCTGCGCGCTACTATTTAGCATGAAACTGGCTGAAGCCCCCTGGACTTTAGACATGGGGAGATAGCGGATGAAAGCCTGGTCGTCCACTGGACGACGGAAAACCGTCCACTGGGACCGTAGGACCAATGAGATGCTTGCCGTTCTCTTGCCGATGTGCGAGAATAGTAGCCTATGAGCAATGAAACGACGTGCCGCAAAACCTATAAATATCGGTTGGACCCCACGCCTGAACAGACACAGGCAATGCAACAGGTGATCGGGCAGTGTCGTATGCTCTACAATAACGCCCTGGAGCAACGTAAAACCTGGTGGCAACGCGGACAAGGCATCGGCGCCACCTACTATCAGCAGAAAGCCGAATTGCCAGAGGTGAAAGCGGCCTTTCCTGAGCTGGCGGGCGTCCATTCGCAGGTGCTACAAGATGTATTGTTGCGGTTGGAAACAGCCTTCAAGCGGTTCTTTGCGCGGGTGAAGAATGGGGAAAAGCCTGGCTATCCCCGCTTTCAAGGGCGCAATCGGTACCACTCCTTTACCTATCCGCAATACGGGAATGGTGCGGTGCTGGATGGTGGCGTACTTAGCCTCTCCAAGATTGGGCGGATACGAATCCGCTTGCACCGGCCCCTAGAGGGCACCCCCAAAACCGTCATCATCTCGAAGGAAGCGGATGGCTGGTATGCCTGCATTTCGTGCGAACAGGTGCCCACGCAACCACTCCCCAAAACGGGGCGGGTCACTGGCATAGACATGGGACTCAAGGTGTTCTATGTCACCGCGCACAATGAGGTCTGCGAGAACCCGCGCCACTTCAGGAAAGCAGAAGCGGCCCTACGACGCAAGCAGCGCAAACTCGCTCGCTGCGAACAGGGGAGCAAGAACCGTGAGCAGGTAAAGCAGCAGGTCGCTAAACACCATCAGAAGGTGAAGCGACAACGCTGCGACTTCCATCACAAGGAAGCGTTGCATCTGTTGCGGCACTACGACACCATCTATCTGGAAGATTTGCAGGTCGCCAACATGGTGCGCAATCACCACCTGGCGAAGTCTATCAGTGATGCTGGGTGGGCACAGTTCCGTGCTATTCTCGCATGCAAGGCAGTATGGGCCAGCAAGCGAGTGGTCGCGGTTCCTCCACACTACACCAGCCAGGTGTGTAGCCGGTGTGGCGCCTATGCCCAGAAAAGCCTCTCAGTTCGGACGCACGTGTGTCCTGAATGTGGGCTAGTCTTGGATAGAGACCACAACGGCGCACGCAATGTGTTGCAGGTTGGCCTGGAACTCGACCGGCAACAGCAGCACAGTGGAGAAGAAAACCAGGCGGGGCACCGCCTTCGGGGGGTAACGTAGCGGGGTGCCGCATGCGTTCTCCGAGAAGCCCCGCCCGTTAGGGCTGGGGAGTATGTCACAGCAGGGATAGTTGTTCAGTAGGAAACGGCTGTGGGGGAGAGACAAGCAGACATGGCACATATTGCAATAGATCAGGATCAGGGACTGCTGATTGTGCAGGTTGAGGGATTGGCACGGATGATAACCCCGCGCGACCGGGTAATCGTGCCGCTCGATCATGTCGTAGGTGCGGTGGCGCGTCCCGAACCGCCACGCAACCTGGTGGAACACCTCAAGACCATCACCGGCGCAGGCACGCATATTCCTGGCGTTCTGCGCGTCGGCACCTTCATCGCGGATGATGGTTGCCGCGAGTTCTACGCCATCCGCGATGGCAAGCGCGCTGTCGTCATCGAACTGGTGCAGGAGCGCTTCCGCCGGTTGATTGTCGAGCCATCTGCGCGCGAAGAGCCGGAAGCCTGCGCTAGGCGCATCCGCGAGGCCATTGTGCACGCCCGCTCCGGTCCCAATTCGCAGAGCCGCCCCGGAACTAACAGCCGCTAGCAATCGCTGCTAGAGACCGCTGCCCGTCGAATTGATGACCTGCCCGTTGACCCATTCGGCATCATCGGTCATCAGCCAGGTGATGAGGCGGGCGGCGTCATCCGGCTGACCCCAGCGCCCGCGCGGCGAATGCTCAAGAACGTGCTGATATACCTCTGGCGTGGCGTAGCCGGTGTCGGTCGCGCCTGGGTTGATGGTGTTGACGGTGATGTTGCGCGGCGCAAGGTGTGCGGCAAGGCTGAACGTGAGCTGGTGCAACGCGCCTTTGGAGGCGATATACGCCAGTTCGCCCTCCATTGGGCCAAGGTGCTGGCCGGAGGTCATCATGATGACGCGCCCACCGCGCCTGCTGTCGTCGTGCTGCGCGGCCCACGCTTTGATGAGCAGCAGCGTACCGCGCACATTGGCTTCCAGATGCGCATCTATCTCGTCGGCGGTCAATTCTTCCAGCCCGCCCATTGTGCCATAGGCATGATTGGCGATCAGCATGTCTATATGCCCGAACGCTTGCACGGCGGCGTCCACGACTTGCGCTGGCGCTGCGGGATCGCGGAAATCGGCGGCCAGATGCTCGATGCGCGTGCCGGACGTGCCATGTGCGCGTAGCTCGCGCACGATTGCCTCGCTGCCGCCAGCATCGCCGCCCCAGGGCTGCGCCGCATCAAAAGGCACCCAGGAATGGATGAAGATATTAGCGCCACACTGCACCAGGCGCGCCGCAATAGCAAAGCCGATGCCGATGCGGCGGCTCACGCCCGTCACAAGCGCGGTTCGCCCAGACAGCGGTTTCGCCTGCTGCAAGGCTAATGGCGCGAACGGTTGCATCAATTTCTTCCTCGACAGTTTCAGAGAGATGGCCGCAGCAGCCGGTAGTTGCCAGGCTCAGGCCGAAAGCCCAGCTTGCGATTAATGGCAAGCATGGGCGCATTCTCGGCGTCGTTGCTGGTATGCAGGAACTTGGCTTGATAGCGGCGCGCGCAGCGAATGGCGACCAATTTGAGCGCCAGCGCGATACCACGACCACGATAGGCGCGGTCTACACCCGTCATCATGACGAACATGTAGGGGCCGTCGGCGTTCTCGAAATAGCCCAACGCCGAAAGGCCAATGATCTGTTCACCGTCGGCGGCGAGTATCTCTCCATCGGCGCGATACCAGGATGCGCCGCACACCTGCTGCTGAAAAACCTCGAATGGGCGGCGCGCATCGCTGGAACCGCCAGGGACATCATTGCCGGTGCGCGTGTTGATCTCCTAGAGTTTACGCTGGGCCTCCTCGGTGTTACCCAGGTCCGCCACCGAGAAGAAGCGGATACCCGACGCTTCAATCCGTTCGACGGCGCCAGCAAAACGACTTTCATCGAACGTGGCGAGGTCAAGGGTGGACTCGAAGAGATGGCGCTCGATCTGGAAGCCACAGTCTTTGGCAAAACGCAGGTATTCCGGGTGGTCGTCGCGCACCTCCGCGCGCAGATGTGTCGCGCCCCGCTCGCTGACATAGGCAACCAGTGTTTGATAGAGCTGCTGCCCATAACCACGATTCCGGTGCGCCTGGTCAACGACAACATTCAACCAGTAGAGGCCATCCGCCATAAATGGGTCACGCACGGCATGCCCATAGCCGATGATAGCGCCCTGCTCATTGACGGCACAGAGCCGGTGGCGCACCCCACCAGCCTGCATGTTGCGCTGCCATTCGCGGATTGTCTCAGGCGTAATCTGTTCAGCATATGATTGGTTGTGGAGGGCAACGACCTCTGGCAGATCGGTCTCGTAGTCGAGGGGACGGATGGCGATGCCCATATGGAACTGCGCCTCCATAGTTCGTAGTCGGTGGGTGATGAGATGGCGGATAACCGTTGGCAGGCAAAGAAACTGGCACGCGATTAGAGTTGATCGCGCACCAGCCGGTAGTAATCGCGGCAGTCCGCTGTTTCGTCGTTGGCAACCGTGAAGCCGCGTTGCGTGGCGAAGCGCAGACCGTCGGTGGCGCAACTGAGAACATCGGTCGAAAGATGAGTCGCGCCCTGTTCGCGGGCGAACTCGGTAATGTCGTCATAGAGCATCGTGCCGATGCCGCGCTTGCGCTGCTCGCGGTCCACAACCACAGAGAAGTGGAAGTGACCGCTGGGCATCGTGCGGTGATGAACAATCTCCGCGAACCCCACGATACGCCCGCTGGCGGCGGTGGCAATGACCTGCAACCGCATCGTGCCGCGCGGGATACACTGCTGCCACGCCCGGAGCCGTTCAACGGTCACGGGCGAGCAGGAATCGTTGGTTATCAGTTCGGCCAGCCGTTGATAGTCCGTTTCCGGACAGACTGGACTCAAGTGAATAGACATGGTTGTACTTGTCTTCCTATCCATACACTTCCACACACTGGCGGGCCGAACCGCGAACGACTGAACGCTGAGACGTCAGGAATCAGCCGTTGCGCTTTAGTTTGCCAGTGCGCTTGGCGTAACGTTCTGCTAGATGAAAGATGTACTGGCCAAGCGGTATGAGAACCACGCCGCAGATCAGCAGTGGCCAGATATCGGGCCAGAGCATGCTGATCGTCGCCGGTTGCTGGACGTTATGCACCGGCACCCCCTGGATGCTCTGGCGCAGACCATCAAGCATGTAGGTCGTTGGCGTCACCTTCGAGAAGGCTTGCAGCCAGCCCGGCAACACCGTGACCGGGTAATAGACGCCGGAGACCAGCAACATGACGGCGCGAATGATGTAGGCCATCTGCGCGCCGCGCTCCGTGAAGAGCATCGGCAGCACGGCGGAGACCGTGCCCAGGCCGATCAGCGAGATACTGCCGGTCAGCAGGATCACCAGAGTCATGCCCCAGTTGGCCTGCGAAAGATCGAGGTGGAAGAACAGACCCAACACCACGAGTTGCAGCGCCGTCAGCAGCAGGCCATGCAGCAGCGCAAAGAGACAGGTGCCCAGCATATGCGTCAACCGCGAGACCGGCGCCATGAAGGTGTACTCAATCGTCCCTTCCCAGCGTTCCATCGTGACGGTTTCGGTCACGTTGTCGAAGACCACGCTCACATACGTCCAGACCGCTGTGCCGATGGCCAGATAGAGAATGAACTGGTTCACCTGCGCTGGTGTCAGATGCACGCTGGGGACCGTCGCAATGAAGGTGATGCTCAGCGCATTCACCACGTTGTAGACAATCCAGACCAGCTCCCACGCCCAATAGCGTTTGGTCAGATACCAGCCACGCTCGACGAACGCATAACTTTTATTGGCTTCGCGGCCCACGCTGCGGATCATGCCAACCAGCGGGCCGCCCGCGCTTTTCGTTTCTATCATGTATCAACCCTCCTGCCCTCTATCTCACGAACTCCTCACCTCTGCGCCTGGCTAGATGCCTGCGCCCGTTCTCCCCTCTCCTATGGGAGAGGGGCCGGGGGTGAGGTCTATTCGTCGTCATCTTCTTCTTCAGCTTCGTCTTCTTCCCAATCACGCCCGGTGTAGGTCATGAAGACTTCGGTGAGCGTTGCCTCGCGGTCGAGGCCCTGCTGCTCGGCAACGCGGCGTTTGAGCGCATCCGCCGTATCCAGCGCAACGATACGCCCGCCGTCAATGATGGCGATGCGGTCGCAGAGCGCCTCCGCCTCGTCCATGTCGTGCGTCGTCAGCAGGATGGTTGCATCATGTGTATCGCGGAGCTCGCGCACGAACACCTGCACATCCTGCTTGGAGCGCGGGTCCAGGCCGGTGGTCGGCTCGTCCAGCAGTAAGAGAATTGGCGCCGTCAGGAAGGCACGCGCAATCGCTACTTTCTGCTGCATGCCACGCGACATGTTCTCCAACGGCTGCCGGATGCGGTCTGGCTTGATGCCCAGCCGTGTCAGAATCTCGAAGACCTGCTGGCGCGCTTCGCCTGCCGGAATTCCATACAGTCGCGCGGAATAGAGCAGATTCTCCAGTGGGCTGAGCTTGCGGAAGAAGGCGGCTTCGACGCTGACACGATTGATGAGCCGCTGCACCGCGCGCTCCTCGGTGACGACGTTGTGGCCGAAGACCTCAACCGTTCCCTTATCAGGAATCAGCAAGGTGGAAATCAGCCGGATCAGGGTGGATTTCCCTGAACCATTCGAGCCGAGTACGCCCATGATTTCGCGCCGGTGAATCGTCAGCGTGATATCGTCCACCGCGCGCACGATCTTGTGCCCATGCTTCTGGGCGTCGCCGCGTCGGAACAGCCGCATACCGCCGCTTTTGACGAAATGCTTGGATACATGGTCAATCACCAGCGCATCATGCTGATCCAATTCTGCCAGTTCCTCAGCCGAGAGCAATGGCGTCTTGCGACCGGGAAGTTTGATCTCCGGTGGCTGAGTCAGCGATGATGGCACTGAAGGTGATGATTGCTCTAGCTCGTCTTTCAGAATTGCCACGCGAGGTTCTCCTCCCGGCAGCCGCGCCGGTGCTGCTTTGTTTTCGCTACATTTCACTACATCAAGATATCGGGACAAAGAGAGACAAAAAAATGGATCACGGGCTGCGATTTTCTATCGCGTGCCCATGATCCTGGGAACATCTGGTTCGTGTTGTCTGTTCGCTAGGTTCTCAGTACCCCCGTGGGGCCAAAGAGATCGCAAACCAACGCTCCCTGTGTGATGGGCACAATATGGCCACCGAAGACCACCCCGCCGGTGTGCGCGGGAAGCCGGCCACGGATCCGCTTGCGCATGGACCCGGTAGGCACGACGAGGCCAAAGATGGCGCAGATTGTGTTCTGGCTATTCATCTCATTCTCTCCTCGTCACGTGAAAGCGGAACCATGCAGCAGGTCACTCAACTGTGCCTGAACGTCTTGCTTCAGAGAGTATAGCTGGGAACGCTACACCTTGTCAACGTCCCTCCCCCTTTCGACACCAGATCATGCAGATTTCTGCACCTTCGTACAGGAAAGCGCACGCTGAAAACCAGCGTGAGCGAGCGGAGCGCAAGGATGGAACTTTTTCGTTTTCGTTGTGCATAGAAAAGGATGAGAAACGTTTCTTGCGGGCGGCTGGTGAAAGGGGAGACCGTGCGGATGGAGGATGAGCTGATTCGCAACGCTCAGCGCGGTGATACGGTCGCCTTTCAGGCACTCGTCGAACGCTATAGCGCGGTTGCCTGGCGGGTCGCGCGCGTATTGCTGCCAGAGCGACAGGCGGCGGAAGATGCGCTACAAGAAGCGTGGCTCGATGCCTGGCGCGGACTCCCCAGCTATTCCACTACGCGCCCGTTCCGTCCGTGGCTGCTGGCCGTCGTAGCGAACCGCTGTCGCATGACATACCGGCGGCGCTCGCTTGAAACCGTGCCACTGCTGCCGAAGCATGCGGAGATCGTTCCCGCGCCCACGAATGTCGAGGTGGACGCGCTTCGACGGGAACCTGATGATGAAGAGCTTATAGCGGCGCTGGCAACCCTGGCGGCGGAACAGCGCCGGGTATTGGAACTGCGCTTCTTCGCGGACCTTGATCTGGCGGAGATTGCGCTGGTCATGAGTATTCCGCTGGGGACGGTGAAATCACGATTGAACCGCGCGCTGGCAACCTTGCGCGCGAATATGACGGATGTGCTCGATGCTGGCAACGCTGGCAATGCAGACCACAGCAGGAAACAGACGGCTGCCTCGACCAGAGCAAACGCAGCAGCAAGAGGGGAGGAAACGGCATGATGAGCCATGATAAGCCTCGTGATGATCTTCATGATGGCGCGCTCGAAGCGCGGCTCCGCTTGCACTACCAGTCCTCATATGGGCCTCCTCCCAATCCTGCGCAGGTGTGGGAACAGGTAGAACAGCGGTTGGATCAACAGATGATCGCCGCTGATACGATTGAACTTGAAGAAAGAGAAGATAGACGAATGTTTGGTACGAAACCCGCCACTAGCACGCAGATCGGTGCTGCTGAGAACGCGCGACATTCAGCGCAACGTTCTGGTGGACGCTTGCGCACCATCGCCGCCATTGCCGCGACATTTCTGATACTAGCGATGGGCGGCTCGATCTTCGGATTGTTGGCGTCTCATCACGGGCAAAAGACAAGTCCGGCTGCCACTATCAATACCACACTGCCTATTCAGTTGGACGCGATAGGAGGAGTACAAATGCTCTCTGATAGCAATGGCTGGGCTATTGGAGACACGGCATTCCGCACAGAAAATCAAGCGGGAGTTATTCTGCATTTCGATGGCCAGCGCTGGACTGTGGTGAAGACTATTGCTCATGCGCAATTGAACTGCCTCGATATGCTTTCCTCAACCGAGGGATGGATTACGGGAGACTTCTACAGTGTCTCGCAAAGTGGGCAGGAGACCACCACAGGATCGTTGCTGCTGCATTACCAGCAGGGGCAGTGGGTGCAAGAACCCGCACCTATGCAAATTATGTTCTCCATTAAGATGGTAAATGCCCAGTTTGGCTGGGCAGTAGGGGCACCGATCACCCATGAGGGCGACCCGGACAACTGGAATGGCTACAGCCAAACGGCAGTCTACAATAACGGCACCTGGAAGATAGATAGCTCCTGGACAGAGGCTGGCACACCAGAAACGCTGCTCGACGCTGCCTTTTCCTCACCAACGGATGGGTGGGCGGCGCTCGCTGACAATACTACTGGCAGAACGGATTTTTGGCAGTACCGGAATGGTCACTGGACCAAGACGACCTTCTCGGTAGCGGATGGAGGCGTGTCCTTTGCGTTGCTCACTCCAACGAATGGCTGGGCGGCGCTGTGTGGTAGAGGTCCGGGCCACCCTGCGAGTCAAGGAGTGGCTGAGTTGGATTCGCAGGACAATGGGGTTCACCTGCTGCACTATGTTGGAACCGCCTGGACGCAGATCAGTCTGCCAGCGAAGTTAACATCACAGCCGTGCCAGTATATCAACGGATTCTCGTATTCGTCCTCGAACGATGGCTGGTTGACGGCAAGCATGGGTGATAGCAATCCGACGATCGTGTTGTTCCACGTTCATAATGGCGTCTGGACGGAAGTGAGGTATCCAGAGACTATAAGCACACTCTACGGATTCTCCATCGTAGCAGCCAATGACGTCTGGATGGGTGGCGACCTGAGTAGCGAAGCGAGCGGGAGCGGGACGGTCTTCATTGCACACTACGACAAGGGAGTGTGGACGATCTTTCAATGATTGTCTTGCCTGATCTTTAGGTTTAGTAGTGGGGCTATGAGGAATTTTCCCTATAGCCCCACTAATCTAGTTCAGGTCGGCCTTAGAAATCGCCAGCTTCTTCCGCCATACGCACGATGCGCGGCGTAAACTTGCCGATCACCTCGACAAGATCATCCTGCGCCGCGATGATCGCCTCGATGTCCTTGTATGCCTGCGGCGACTCGTCAATGCCACCACCCAGCAGCGTGATGCCGCGAGCCTTCAGGTAGGCGTCGCGGGTCGCCTTACTGATGCTGTTGATCGCCGCCGTCCGGCTCATCTTGCGTCCCGCGCCGTGCGAGGCGGAGTTGAGCGAGGCAGCGTCGCCCTTGCCACGCACGACGTAGCCAGCGTCGCCCATCGAGCCGGGGATGACGCCCAGCACACCGGGACCGGCGGGCGTCGCGCCCTTGCGGTGGACGATGGCCTCACTGCCGTTTGGCAACGTCTCGCGCCACGCAAAATTGTGATGGTTTTCCACATGCGCCATCTCTTCCAGTCCCGCCGCCCGCGCGACCTGATGATGGATGACATAGTGATTGGCCGAGGCAAAGCGCCCCGCCAGCTCCATCGCCAGCCAGTATTCTTGTCCCGCTTCGCTATCCAGTGGCAGCCAGGCCAGGTGCCGCAACGACTTATCCAGCTTGGGGTGCAGCTTCGTCGCAATCTCGGTATAGGTGTTGGCGATCTTCGCGCCGACACCACGCGAGCCGCTATGCGAGAGCAGCGCCAGATATTCGCCGGCCTTCAGCCCCAGCGCCTCGTCATCGCTATAGAGATGGAAGATGCCCCACTCGACGAAGTGGTTGCCGGTGCCGGAGGTGCCGAGTTGCTGCTGCCCTTTGGATTGCAGCGACTTGAGCAGCTTCAACTCGTTCCAGGCGGGATCGTCCAGCACCTCATGCTGCGGTAACTGGTTCTTCTCCCAGCCAACACCCATGCCAAAACGCGTGCGGTCCAGCAACGCCTGCTGGAAGTGCTGCGGACGCTCAGCCAGCGTTTGTGGCGAAGCGTCATAGACTGAGAGGCGCATGCGACAGGCGATATCTACGCCGACCGCGTAGGGAATGACGGCATTGTAGGTCGCCAGCACGCCGCCGATGGGCAGGCCGTAGCCCACATGCGCGTCCGGCATCAGCGCGCCAGCCGCCGCCACCGGCAGCCGCAACGCATTGCCCATTTGCGAGCGCGCGGCTGCGTCAATCTGGTCGGCACCCCAGACGCGATACTCCAGCGGCTGGTCGCGTAGCACATCTTCCGCTGGCTCAGCCTCAGCTTTTGCGCGGCGGATACACTCGCGCGCCAGTTCGCCCATCAGGCTATCGTCTACGAACCGTTCAGGCGCCTCGCGTACTTCGGCAAGCCGCGCGAGAATTTGCGCCTGCTCCAACCCCTGTTCTTCCAATACCTGTCCAGCGGCCTTCGCAATACCGATGATCTTGCCTTCAGGCCACCCCTGCGCCTTGAGAATCTTTCCGCTCAACATCTGTTCTCGGTTCCTTTTGTAGGTGCATGACAGACAGGAACATCTGCGTACCAGTTGTATCTGTGTGGCAGACAAGAATGTCTACCTTACCTGGTTATTGAATGTGCCTGCCCAATCGCACAATGTGGCACGCCTGCGCTACTCTACTTCGTCGCGCTCCGGCTCTGCCAGCGGCATCGCGCGCAGCAGCAGCCTGCGAATGTCTCGCTCATCCAGCAGCGAGAAGAGATAGGTTGCATCGCCCGCATAGTTTGCCTTGACCGCCAGCGCGAAGTCTTTCCGGGCGACGTTGCCATGCAGCCGCACCGCCTCGGCATAGGCCGCCAGCGGACCATGAAAGATCGCTTCGATGCGTTGCGCATCTGCCTCCACACGCGCCAGCAGTGCCGCTGCAATGGTCTGCGCCTCGCGCTGAAACTCATCCGGCAGGTTGACGACGAATGCCTCGAAGTCCTGTGACCCTTGTAGCAAGAGATCGCGGACATGCCCCGGCGTGACGCTGACGGCCAGTCGGTGCAGCGCAAGATATTCCAGCGTCTTCACCTTCACGCGCAGCCCGTTGGCGAAGCGCACCACCCAGCCCTCGATGCCGCTATACGTCTCCGCCAGCGGCACCAGCTCTGCAATGGATTGTGCCTGGAAACGTGCCACCAGCGGGAAACCGAATTCCTCTGCCAGCTTGGCAAGCTCGGCGTAGCCGTAGTCGTAGCCATCGAAACGGCGCGCGCCAATCAGATACAGCGCCTCGGTCGCGCCATACCGCAGCACCGGACCGTCGGTGTTGCCAGGATAGATGATCTCAAAGAGCAGAGTGATATCATCTGGCAAGCCGGATAGATCATGCTGCTCGTGCAGATGGCGCGTTGCCCATTGCGCCTGCGGGCTGCCGAAGCTGCCGCGCGTAGCGATTGCCGGACCGTCGGGCGTGCGATAGAGAATGCCCAGCGAACCGTCCATCTTCTCGGTAATCTCGCAGGGGCCGTCCGGCAGCGCCAGCAGTTGCGTCTCTGGTCGCTCATTGAGATTGAAGAACTTGGGAAAGGCGAGCGCGGCAATGGTCGCCGTCGGCCAATGCACGATCAATCCCCTGCTGGCCAGTTCCACATCGTTCCAGGTGCCAGCGTAGGTTGCGCGCTTTGTGTAGTTGAAGATCAACAGGTCGCCCTGCGCCACAACGCCAATATTGCCGAGCGCGCGATACGCCCGAACATCCGGGCCATATGTGCCCACAGCCTCCAAAATGCTCAGTACCCCAGGGTCCAACATCAATGTACCCTGCCTCCTACCGTCAGGCGTGCAGCAGCGGCCTTATCCGCCGTTGCGCCGCAGGCCGAAATCTTTCTTCTTGAGTTTCACTTTGTCGCAATCGGGATCATCCAGCGTGCGCCACCAGACGATGCCCTCGATATCCTGCTCCGCCAGGAATGCCCGCAGGCTGGCGAATGTACGCGGCTGCACATCCGGCAGGATGGTTGTGCCATGTGGAATGAGCATGTGGCGCTCGACCCGCTCTGGGTTGCCCTGCACCCTGGGGCCAATCAGCTCATAGGTGCCATCGGGCAGCGTTTCGCCAGCATACGCCAGCGCCTCTCGATGCCAGCGGTCGTCTGGACCATCGCCAACGGGCAGCCAGCCGGGCCAGTGCCCGGTTTTGGCGTCCGGCGCCTCCTGCGCTGGCTCGAATCCCGCTGGTGGCGTCTTCCCCTGTTTGGCGTCGTATCGCTTGTAGAGCTTGCCGTCGCGTATCATACAGGCGGTTCCGTCGTACTTCCTGGTTGGCACACCCTCGCCAGCAATCACCCATTCCGCGCCGGGAACGATCTCGTCGCGCACGAGGCGGTCGCCCTCATAATTGCGGGCAAACAGGCTGATGATCTTTTTCATTGGGTTGGTCCCTTCGCTTTCCAGATACGGCATACAAGCGATTACAAGGCAAAAGAAAAGCGCGAATGTCGTCTGACATTCGCGCCTGTCGCCTGCTAGAGCGAGCTACCGTCTCGCGTGTGGCATAGCAGATGCACCCCCGCAGCGACAGGCGTGGTTCCTGAGAAAATATCGGTTGTCTATACGCTGTCGAAGGGCGAGCATCTGCTACACCTCTCATTCCTACAAGTTTCTATCTGTTCTCAATGCGGCGCATCTGCTATGCCTGCGCCGCAACCGGACGCACTGTATCACATCAGTCGCCCACTGACAAGGGTCACTCTATGCTAGGAAGGCTAATCGCTTGCGCTTCCTGGCAAACATGTCTACAGTACCACCAGAGAACGAATTGTGCAGGGTAGTGGTATTGGGGACCGGGGAATAGACCATGCGATTATTGGTGGGGCAGCAGGCGCCGGACTTCGCCGTGCGTGATCTCTATGGGAACCGTGTCGCGCTGGAAGATTATCGCGGCGTCTGCCTGTTGCTCTCGTTTTATCGCTTCGCTGTGTGCCCCGTCTGCAATATTCGTATGTGGCGGCTTGCTCAGCATGTTGCGGAATATCAGCGGCGTGGCCTCTACTTCGTGGCGTGCATCGAATCTACCCCTGAGAACGCGCACTTCTATCTGGACCGGCATCAGCAGCCATTCCCAATGATTCCAGACCTCGGCGGCAATCTCTATCAGACCTATGGCATCGGCTCATCGCCGCTGAGGATATTGAAGGGCATGGCAGTTCACCCAGATATGTATTGGGAGGCCAATAAGCGACACCTCGGCGGCTGGAACATCTTTCGCTTCGATGGCAAGTTTGGCCGCCTGCCCGCAGACTTCCTGATCGGACCAGACGGGCGCATTTTACTGGCTTATTATGGGCGCGATCATGGTGATTTCTTGCCGCTGGAGCAGCTCGATCTATTCTTGCGTGCGGTGCCACCGGTGCAGCCGTTGCCCAGGCCGCTCTATAACGGGCAACCCATCCCCGCTTCCAGCACTGGCTCTATGGCTGGCCGGATCGGTGGAAACGCCTCGCAACCCTTGCGCTCGCGCCCATCGTCATCATCTCAACCCTTATCCTATCCGTCTTTTCCTTCCTCGCCGTCTCAGCCTCCCTCCCGTTCCGGAATATCCGGGGGACGTTTTGCGCCGCCGCACCTGGAACAAGCGCCTGCTGAGAGCCAGAGACCTCACCCCCAGCCCCTCTCCTATGAGGAGAGGGGAGATCGGGCGAAGTGATCCAACCAGGCGGGGATGGGGGTTAACTTCCCACTCCCACGGCCACGCGCTCCACAGCGCGCACCGGCGTCAGTTCGATGATGGCGTTGTAGTCTGGCACACCAGCGGCGACATCGCAGACGCGGCGGCGAATCAGCGCATTACACTCCGGCCAGAATGCCTGGACACTGCGCGGCTGAATGCGGTCCACCCGCACGCGGAACTCCATGCTGGCGCCGTTGTCACTCTTCGCCAGCACGCGGTCGCCAGTGGCGACGCCAAGCGCGGCGGCGTCTTCGGCGGAGATGAGGAGCGCATCGCGGCTGGCGCCGGTTATCACATCTTTCTTCGCGTGAATCAGGCTATTGAACTGCTTGCCGCGCCGTGTCGAAAGCACGAACTTACCCTCCGGCAAATCCAGTTCGGGCGGCGTCAATGCGGAGAAGTGGCCCTTCTTATCCGGCGTCTGGAACTCGCCGTTGGCGTAGAGATAGCGCCCGCCGTACTGCACCTGATCGCCCTTCTTGCGTAGTCGCTCAATGCCCGCATAGTTTGGCATGACACGGGCAATCTCATCGCGGATTTCCTGGGCATTCTTGAAGGTGATGCGCTCGCGCTGCTCCGGATGGACACGCCCCGCGAGGTCCGTGAAGATTTCCCACTCGCAGCGCGCCTCACCGATATGCGGGCCGGGAATCTGTGGCGAGAAGATGATGCGGCGCTCGGTGCTGGTCTCCGTGCCGCCGCCGCGCTGCTCATAGCGGGTCTGCGCTGGCAGCAGCACCACCGTCTCCGCCGGGTCCACCAGCATTTGTGTCGTCACGTAGATATCCTGATGGACGCGCAGCGCCGGTTTGCCCAGCGCCTCGCGCACATACGCAGGATCAGGCAGGATTTCCAGGAAGTTGCCGCCGCTGCAATAGAAGACATCCAGATCGCCATCGGCGCAGGCGTCAATCATCTCCACGGCGCGCATGCCCACCCAATCCGGCACGGTAAAACCCCAGAGGTCGCTGAACTGCGCGCTGGTCTCCGCATTGATTGCCACGCCGCCAGGGAAGTTATTCGGCACCGCGCCAACCTCCGCGCCGCCCTGTACGCCGCTATGCCCACGAATCGGCACCACGCCGCAATGTTCTTTGCCCAGCCAGCCCTGCGACAGCGCCAGATTGACGATAGCCTTCACCGTCTGCACGCCGAAGGTGTGCTGTGTGACACCCATGCTCCAGACGAGAATGCCGGTGGGGGCCGCATGAACTGTCTCTGCGAAGCGTTTCATCTCGTCGCGGCTGGCGCCGCTGGAACGTTCCAGCATCTCCCAGTCTTGTGCCGCCAGCGTTGCCACCAGTTCATCCCAACCGACGGTGTGCTGTTCGATGAATTCATGGTCTACCCAATCCTGTTCGATCAGGTATTTGAGCGTGCCGTTGAGGAAAGCCAGGTCGCCTCCGGTGTTGATCTGATAGAACTCGTCCATCAGCTTGGTGCCCATCACCGCGCTATCCGGCACCGACGGCACCCAGTAGCGCACCATCCCCGGCTCTCTATACGGATTGATAACTGCCAATTTAGCGCCCTGCTGCTTGGCATAGTAGAGATATTTGGTCGTGACCGGCTGATTGTTGGCGACGTTGCTGCCGATGAAGACCAGCAGATCCGAGCCGATCCAGTCTTTATAGGAGACGGAGGACGCGCCGACACCAACCGTCTGCTTCAGGCCGACGGTGCTGGGCGAATGGCAGACACGAGCGGCGTTGTCTATGTGATTGGTGCCGATGTAGCGCGCCGCCTTCTGCGCCGCGTAGTAGACCTCGTTGGTCAACCCGCGTGAGGTGAGGTAGAAGGCGATGCGTTTGGGGTCGGTATCGCGCATGCGGTCGGCAATCAGGTTGAGCGCCTCATCCCAGGTGACGCGCGTGAAGCCAGAGTCACCACGATGGCGCACCATCGGATACGGCAGGCGGCCCAGGTTGCGCAGGTCGGCGCTGGAGAGCTTGCGCAGACCATCCAGGTCGTCGCGCAGGCGTTCCCAGGGCATTGCGCTCATCGTGTTCAGTTTAAGCAGATTGAGGCGCACCGTGCAGAGATGCACGCCGTCCATCGTCCAGTCGCGCATGCCGGTGGTGCCGAGCGCGCAGCCATCGCAGCAGCCGTTATTGAGGATATTCCAGGCGTAGAGCGGATGGCGGCGGTTCTCCCAAGCTGTCTTGAAAATCTCAGTGAAGTGATGCGGCTTGGTCTCGCCGAGGCCAAACGGCTTCCAATCCGCCCAGAGCGAGGGGGATATCAGTTTCTTTGCCATCGTGCCATCACCTCGATGTTTCGTGGGCAGCGCGTCTTCATCGGCGCCTGACCCGGCTTGTAGCCCGGCTACACACCTACAAGGGAATGTTGCCGTGTTTCTTCGGCGGATTGGTGTCGCGCTTGTTCTTCAGCATTTCCAGCGCGACGATCAGCTTTTCGCGCGTGTGGCGCGGCTCGATCACCTCATCTATATAGCCGCGTCCGGCGGCGACGTAGGGATTGGCGAACTTCTCTGTATAATAGTTTACCAATTCCTGGCGTTTTGCTTCCGGGTCTTCGGCGTGTTCGATCTCGTCTTTGAAGATGATATTGACCGCGCCGTCCACGCCCATCACGGCGATTTCAGCGGTCGGCCAGGCGTAGTTGATGTCACCGCGCACATGCTTGCTGCTCATCACATCGTAGGCACCACCGTAGGCCTTGCGCGTGATGACCGTCACCTTCGGCACTGTCGCCTCGCAGTAGGCGTAGAGCAGCTTCGCGCCGTGACGGATAATACCGCCATGCTCCTGCGCGACGCCAGGAAGGAAGCCAGGCACGTCTTCCAGCGTGACGATGGGAATGTTGAAGCAATCGCAGAAGCGCACAAAGCGTGCGCCTTTGTCGGAGGCGTCAATATCGAGGACACCGGCCAGAATGGAGGGTTGCTGCGCGACGATGCCGACTGAACGGCCATCGAGCCGCGCAAAGCCGACGATGATATTCTTCGCCCAATCTTCATGGACCTCGAAGAAGGAGTTGCGGTCCACGACGCGCCGGATGACCTCTTTCATATCGTAAGGATGGTTGGGGTTATCGGGTACGATATCGTCGAGCATCTCTTCGGCGCGATTGATTGGGTCGTTGGAGGCGATCACCGGCGCATCATCCATGTTGTTAGTGGGGAGGTAGCTCAGCAACGTGCGGATGCCTTGCAGACATTCGGCCTCGCTAGTCATGGCGAAGTGCGCGACGCCGCTGGTACCGCTGTGGATGCCCGCGCCTCCCAACTCCTCGAAGGTCACTTCCTCATGCGTCACCGTCTTGACCACGTTCGGGCCGGTAATGAACATATGACTGGTGCCTTCTACCATGAAGATGAAGTCGGTGAGGGCGGGGGAATAGACGGAGCCACCAGCACATGGCCCCATGATGGCGGAAATTTGCGGCACGACGCCGCTCGCCAGCGTATTGCGCAGGAAGATGTCGGCATACGCGCCGAGGCTGACTACGCCCTCCTGGATGCGCGCGCCGCCGGAATCGTTGAGGCCGATCACCGGCGCGCCATTCTTCATGGCGTGGTCGAGAATCTTGCAGATTTTTTCAGCGTGCGCCTCGGAGAGTGAGCCGCCGAAGACGGTGAAATCTTGCGAGAAGACGTAGACGAGCCGCCCATCAATCTTGCCATAGCCGGTGACGACGCCATCGCCGGGAATCTTCTGGTCGGCGAGGCCGAAGTCGGTGGTGCGATGGGTGGCGAACATGTCCAGTTCTTGAAAAGTGCCAGGGTCGAGCAGCAGATCGAGCCGCTCACGCGCGGTGAGTTTGCCCTTTTTGTGTTGCGCCTCGATACGTTTCTTGCCGCCACCCAGCAGCGCCTGTTCGCGCAACTGATGCAGTTCTTCGAGCTTCTCGCGTGTCGTCTTCATTGACGTATCTCACTCCGCCTGTTCTGTACTATCCGTATTGCTATGAGCGTTGCCCGCGCTTCTTTTCTCACTTCGTGCGTTGATAAGGAGCGCAAAGCTTTGCCATTTTTGCCGCAATTTCAATTTTTGCGCTGGATCAATTCCAGCAGCACGCCGTTGGTGCCTTTGGGATGGAGGAAAATGCCGCGCCCCTCGGCGGTTGGCCGTGGCGATGTATCGAGAACTGCCGCGCCGGCCTCCTGCAATTCGCGGAGCGCGCGGTCAATATCCTCCACTTCGAGGCAGATATGGTGCAGCCCCTCGCCGCGCTTCTCCAGGAAACGGGCGATGCCGCTTTCACTCCCTAGCGGTTCGAGCAGCTCGATCTCGCTGCCACCGGGACCCCCAAGCGGCAGAAACGCAATTTTGACACTCTCGCTGGGGAAATCCAGCACACGCGAGGGCGCGATGCCCAGCGTATCGCGATAGAAACGCAACGCCGTTTCCAGGTCACGCACGACAATCGCCACATGGTCAATGCGTTTGACGCCCCCAGTCAACCCCGTCGTCATATGACCGGCACCCTCTCGCATCCTCTCATTGCAGTCTCTTTTTTTTGCGGTCTCCTGGGTATCCTACGACCGGAATACGCAGAGCGTCAACAGGAATTGGCCGGAACCGCCCAGAAATCGTCACGTAGACCAGCGCACATCTGCCGCAAATGGACGATTGATCGTTTGCGTGAGAAATGCGGTGAAGCGCAGCGGGCCAATGGGATAGATCGCTGGTAACGTATCGAAAGCCGCACCCCGGATGTTTTGGTGAGTCACGGTGGTCGCTGATGATGCGACCGGCAGCGCGACGATCATCTGGTCGCCCCGGTGGAGCGCAGTCGCCGCGCACGTCGTTGTTATCGCCGCTTGCGAGGTTTGTGATGCCACCGGAGTCGTGAACTGGTAATTGTAGAGCATGCGCGGAGAAGGGAAAGCCGTGCGTTCGATGGTCCAGCGTGTGACGGCCAGCGTCTTATCTTGCACTCTCATCGTCGTAGCGGCCTGCATTTGTGGCGCTGTCGCGTTGGGTGTCACGATATAGAGGTGGAACGGTTGACCACCGAGGCGTGGCGGCTGCGCCACCAACGTCGCCGTGGCAAACTGATGCAGCAGCGCATCGAGGTCGCTGGCATAGGGGCCGATAAGATATACGGCGGGTCCAGTTCCCGACGCTGGCAGCGTCAGGCAATCATCGTAGCCAAAGACGGTGGTGGGAGTGCGCAGAGTGGCGCTGAGATAGCTCATTGCAGGCTGTATGTTCCCGTCCATGCTGATGAAAAGCCGGGGGATGTGTCGCTGCTGCGCCAGAGTATCCGCCTGATGGACGGCATTCCAGAGCGAGTTCAGGTCATTGGTGTAGGAGAGCGCGCTTTGAATTGTCCGGTCATCGAAGCTGCCGCCGGTCGTCTCGATCAGCGACGCGCTTGTACCCAGAAATTGACCGGTGATGAGCAGCGCGCTCATAAGCAGGACGCCGATCTGCGTTGCCAACCCCCAATTGTGGCGCAGGTTGCGCATGAGCAAAACACTCTCATCCACCGCCAGACCCATCAGGATGAATGGTCCTGGCAGGAAGACCAGCAGATATTGCATATGCAGGTCAACCGAGTGATGAATAAGAGCGATAAACGGCACAACCTGCCAGACCAGCAGCAACACGAGCGCAGCTCGCTCTGGATTGCGGCTGAAGCGTTGCCAGGAGGCCCAGACACGCCACATACGCCGCCAGCGATCAGCCGTGGCTCCGGCAGGTGTTGTCTCTTGCCTATCCAGCCCATCTTGCCTATCCTGCTCACGCGGGCGCACGAGACGCATGATGGCGACCAGTAGACCCGCTATCAGCAAGACATCGAGACAATAGCCCAGTATGGTCATCCCTACGGGCAGGATGCCGGTGAAGGGGAAGAGCATCACCCTGTAGAAGCCAAGCACCTGCCCATCGGTATGCGACGGCAGGCGCAGGAAGGCGAGCGTCTCGTTCACATCGGCAAAATTGGTCAGCAGTTGCAGCAAGAGATAGGGAAAGAACAGGACGATGAGCGCGCCCGCAGCGAAGACCAGATCGCGCCAGCGCAGCGTTCGCGGCGCAACCAGCAATGCCAGCGCCAACATGAGGCCGGGCGCCACAATGGAAGACGGGTCCAGTTGATAGAGAATCGCCAGCAGCGCCACCGCTGGCGCAAACCAGCCGTGCTTGCGTTCGACGGCGCCACGATAAACCGCAATGAGAAAGAGCAACAAGAAAAATGTGAGCAGGTCTGGCTGCCAGATGCCACGGCTATAGCGCAACACCACCCAGTTGGTCGCATAGAGCAATCCCGCCATCAGCGCCGGCAGGCGGCCAAAGTAGCGCCTGGTGAAGAGATAGGTCAATCCGGCAGCGGCGGTCGTCAGCAGCGAAACGATGATGGCTGCGCCGAGCGGATTGGCGCTGATGGCAGCGGCAGGGAGCAGCAGATAGGTAAAAAAGGGCGCGTGCAACGTGCCAATAGATGCCTGATTACTACTCAGCGGTATCAGACCGTGGGTGAAGGTGTCGCGGGCGAGTTGGAAGAGATTGGCCTGGTCGGAATCGAACTCGAAGGTTTGCAAGCGAAAGAACCGCAGGAACGCCGCCACCGCCAGCACGAGATAGAGCGACCAACCAGTGAACCAACGCTCTGCCGTATCCTTCATGGAAAACCTTGTGCCCTGTGTGCCCTATACGCCCTGTTCTTCATACTCTCAATCTGCCAGTGCGTCCACCAGCGCGCCGAGGAACAGCTCCACATCCGTCACCAGCCCTAGCGCCTGTGCAGTGCCACGGTCCGCCAGCTTCGTCACGACGGCGGGATTGATGTCTACGACGATGCTGCGCACGGTGGCTGGCATGAGATTACCAGTGGCAATGGCATGCAACATCGAGGCCGCCATCAACGCCACCTCCACGCCGCGCATCGCCTCGCGCATGCGGCCCTGCGCCACCATCGAATCGGTGATGACGCCCGGCATCGGCCCATCGTCACGGATTGAACCTGCAAGCACCAGCTCGACATTGTGTTCCAGCGCCGCCGCAATGATGCCGTCGCCCAGCAGCCCGCGTTCGTGCGCCACCGCCAGCGATCCCGCTGCGCGCACTGTGTTAATCGCACGCAGATGATTGCGGTGCCCATGCTCCACCGGCTGGCCTGTTTCCAGGCTAATGCCGAGCGATGTGCCGAAGAGCGCCGCCTCCACATCATGGGTGACGATGGCGTTGCCGCCGAAGATTACCTGCACGTAACCGCGCCGGATCAGTGTGGCAACATGCTGGCGCGCTGCGGTATGCACCACTGCCGGTCCCAGCACAAAAAGTATTTTGCCGTTGTGTGCGCGTGCCTCACGCATCGTCTGCGCCACCTCATGAATCGCCAGCGCCTTGACGCGCTCTGACGAGACAGGACTCTGCATGAAGCTGAATGCTTCGTGATGACGTGGCCGTTCGAGAGGTTCAACCTTTACGCCATCGAAGCCAACCACCACTTCGTCACCAATGCGCACGTCGTGCATCGGGCAGGCGTAGACCCTGTTTGCTGCGCGGTCCACCTTGATCGCTACATCCATCTCGATATTCTCGACGGTGAGCCACTGTCCGGCGACGCGCGCCTGGGTGGGCATGTTCGTCGTGGAGTAGAAATCATCCGGCAGCACGCCATCCTGCGTGACGAAAGCGGTTGCGGCGTCGTGTTCGGCGGCGAGCGTTGCACCCAGCTTTTGCAGTTCGCCTAGCAGCGCCGCTAGTTGTTCGTCGCTCTCCGCGACCACCTCGATGCGCGCGTAGCTCGGCTCGGTCTCGCTGCCACCCACCTGCATCCCGCGCACGATGAACCGCGCGCCCGCGTCCTCGATGGTTCCCCACACGCGCGGCAGGATGTACGAATCTATGATATGTCCCCGTAGCTCGATCTCAGCGCTTGCCATTGCTATTGCGACCTCCCCTGCCACTCTATCACATCGGCCTTCTTGCACACGGAAACTAGCACGATGAATCCTTCATTGAGAATGTCGCACGCGATGGCATCTTGCCCTGGGCGCAAGGACCTTTGCCGGAGGTGCTGCGCCCGGTTAGTCGTGGCCCCGATGACTTTTGAGACGTTCCGCCAATGCAGATGTGTGCCGGTCTATCTCTCGCTCGTCGTCGGCAGTTCCGAAGACAGCAGTCGCAACAACCTGCCCTTGATATATCCAGTACAGCCGAGGCAACTGCCCTTCTACCCACTCCTCTCTCTGGTCGTTGTCATCACGCCCAATTGGCGTGGGAGGTGATTTCCCCGGCCATTGGGCGGCCCACAAGGCGATCCGCAAATCTGGATCATACTGGTTCAGGCTCTCGACCACCAGTGCAAGCACCGTGCGCGCCCGGTCCATATCTCCATCTATGAAGAACACGAGGGAGGCAGGCTCAGTGGATTCCATGAAGGTGGAGGCATCCCATTGGTCGTAGTAGAACCATCCTGCGCGCGCATTGTCGTCGCCAAGCGCCTCGCGGAGTTCTGAATCCTGCTGTTGCAGTGTGTTCTCTCGAACGGTCATCCGGTAGAATGTCCCATCGGACACCTTTGCCATCACCCATTGACTGCTCTCCTCCGGAGAAGGATCGCCATAGAGATCATGGTTCGCTACTGCGATCCGCTCGGCCACCTCCTCCGCCCAGGCCTCGACTGCTCCGGTTGACGACCCGATGGGACTACCTGTCAGAGCATAGATCACGCCATCGAGTATCTTGTCGGCCAGCCGTGGACGCGCCAGGCACAATGGCGCCCCAGCCATGAGGAGGATACGAGCAATATGTTCAGCGTTACTTACCATGCCTTGAAAAATATCATGATAGGCTGCGAGCAGTTGCTCATTTGTGATAGCCTCATCGCCCGTGCGTGCCCTGGCAATAAGTTCCGCAAAGCGTGCTTTGGATAACCCTTTGTCATTCATTACTTGACTTGCCCCACATTCGATTGCATCCCCAATGCCCTCTTAGAGACATACATACAATACATGACTACCACACGGTAGCCTTGTATTTTCTTTTGGGCGAAACTCAATTGTCTGATGGGTAAACCATCCCTTTAGAGGGTACTCCCAGCAGGATTCAAACCCGAGATACCTACCTTGAAAGGGTAATGTCGCCCGGTGGTTGGATATCAACTTGCGCCGAGGTGAAGCAGGTAGTGCGCGCAGAGAATGGCCAGCAGCGGAAGCATCCCAATCAACAGGGCGCTATGGAACCATTTACGCGCGCCCCACTCACCCAGCACCATAAATGCTGGGAAGAGCATCAGCATATAGCGCCCATTGCTGCTTACAATGAGGGTGGGGTCACTGGTGGTGAACATGAACAGGTAGAGGAAGAAGACGAGCGAGTATGCCGTGTAGGTAAACGGCAGCTTCCGCCAGATCACTACGACCAAGCTGATAAAGAAGAGGGTGATAGCGAGGTTGAGGACGAAGTGTACAGCCCGGAGTGAGCCAGAGGAACCGAGCTGAGTTATTCCGCCAAACATCTCTCCAGGGATCTGCCAGGGCAACGTGAATGTTTGACGCCAGTCAGCGCTCTTGACGTGCGAGAACGCCAGAGGATCATGGAAGGTCAGGGCCAGATACAGGCAGTAAGCGCCGACGCCTGCCAAAATCAAAAGGCTCGCCAGCGCCTGATACCACCGAGATATGCCTGCACGCCAGGCCAGATAGAACTCGACAGCGAAGGGAACTAGCAGCAACAATCCCGTTGACCGCGTGGCGGCGGCTAGCCCGCCCATGAGACCAGCAAGCAACCACTTATGATGGCGGATAAAGACAAAGGCTGTTATGGAAAGGCAAAGGAAGAGCGATTCAGTGTAGGGAGCGAATGTGAAAAAGGCAGTCGGAAACACCGCCAGGTAGAGCGCGCTACGGTATGCTACGTCAGGGCCAATCTCACGCTCTGCAAGGTAGCGAAGAGCAACGAGCGCGCCGAAGAAGGCAAGATTCGAGACCACCAGGAGCGCGACCTCGTAGTTGCCACCAAAGACCGGCCCGAGCAGGTGTCCCAGGAGCGGATAGAACGGCCAGAAGTTCGTGTGCCAGGCGACGCCATATCCATTCTGGGCGATGGAGATGTAGTAGCCTGCATCAAGTGTGACCCACTGGTTCAGCGCCCCTTTGATGGAGAGCAGGCGGCCTCCTTTGGTGAGCAACGTTGGCACGAGAAGCGTGAGGAGGAGAAAGACGATACGGGTCAGCACCCAAATGTGGGCGGCGTCCAGCACAATGCGACCAGAACGCGAAGAGGTCCACTCTTTGAACCGCAGCCACGCCTTCCGCTGGGCATCCCATCGGGAGCGTGGCCCCTCGCCGCTCACTACTGTTTCGGTTGCTGTCCTACTCCTGACCTGATTCATACGCGCCATCTACTCCCGTACAGGTGTTTCCTGGTTACTCAGTCGCCCGTTTGGTGTTGTGTGGTGTCATGCGGAGCATTCTTGCTAATTCAACGCTCGTCCATTGAGGGAGTAACGAGCCTGAACCTAGTGCCACCTCATGTCATATGAGCAAGATGACCACAGGTAGTGTACCCGTAACCAGTAGCACAGCTCGAGCTGGACAACCCTATTGGTGGGCTAGCGGGGATGAAGATGCAATTGATGGAAAGAAACCTGTTGACCTGATGGTTTGATGATCTGCCTATGCTTTGGATGGTACCCCCAGCGGGATTCGAACCCGCGATCTCCACCTTGAAAGGGTGATGTCCTAGGCCGCTAGACGATGGGGGCAGGACCGGCAGCCATCAGCGCAATCGCGTATGCAATTGGCATTCATTCCAATCTCTTAGTCGGGATTCGGCTACCGGCAAGTAGTGTACGTTGCGCAGGGCTGCCGTGTCAAGCGGCAGCCATCACGTCATCATCTTTAGCACATATCTCATCACGAGCTGCGCAGGCGAACCAGCGCCGGAAGGGGCGCCAGCAGGGCAACCTCGTCTCCTGGCACAAGGACCGTATCAGCGGCAGGGAAGATCGTTGCGGAGCCCGCACGACGCAGGCCGATCACCTGCGCCTGTTGCGCGCGCAGGTCACCAATGCGCTTGCCCGCCAGCGCATCCTTCGGCGCCAGCACATGTTCATCGAGCGCATAGAGACCAGCGGACCCGGGGAACGCATGGCTGATGCCGCCAATCTCTGCTGCCGCCGCCAGCGTGGGACTGGATAGGTCGGAAGTGCTATACGCCGTATGGATGCCGAAGAGATAGGGGAGCTTCTGCGCCAGCGCACCACTGAAGACCCGCAGGACGACATGAACATCTGCACAGAGATGGCGCGCTTCCAGGCCGATTTGCAGGTTGGTCAGGTCATCCGAGGTGACGGCGGCAATCGTCATCGCGTGGTCAATGCCCGCCTCTTTGAGAACGCTCTCTTTGCGCGCGTCGCCACGAATGTAGGTGATGCCAGGGAGGTTGATCGCCTGCTCGGTGAAGGTGGCATGCTCGTCGTCATCCTCGTCTCGATGAATCACCACGATGGGCAGCCGCCACTGTGCCAGCCAGCGCACGACGCGATAGCCCACTTTGCCGAAGCCGCAGATGATGATGCGGTCGCGTTGGGGCGTGGGCGCCAGCGGCACGGGATAGGTCGCGCTCGAATCTGTGGCGAGGCCGGCGGTGCGCAAGGCTTCCAGCGCGCGGATTTGCCCGATGATCGTCAGTTTCTCGCCCGCCGCCAGCGAGTGCTGGGGTGTGTATTTGATCGCGCGCCCGCTGCCATTGATGAGCGAGAGGATGCGCACGTTGTAGGTGTCTTCGAGTGACTGCGCCGTACTCGCTGGCGCGTTTTTGGCAGGCACAATGAACTGCGCGACGCCCAGCAACTCGTTGCCCAGCGGCAATACATGTTCGATGTCGCGGCTGAGCGTTGCCGCTGCGAAGGTAGGCGCCGCCAAAGCGGAGGAACTGAACGCCGTATGCGGGCCGAAGCTGCGTTCCAGCCCGCGATCAAAGTCCTCGTTGAAGGCGCGCAAGATCACACGAATGTCGTCGCGTTCGGCGCGCGCCGCCAGGGCAATCTCAACATCGGTGAGGTCGCCATCAATGCAGGCGATCACGGCGCGGGCGCTGGAAATGCCAGCTTTGCGCAGCACGCGCGCCTCCTGCGCCTCGCCCACGACCACTGGCACGCGCATATCTATCGCGCGCGGCACCATCTCGCTCTGGAAGTTGCGCTCGATCACTACCACCTGTGTGCCGGACTCCACCAGCCGCGTAATGACACGCAAGCCCATGCGCCCAAGCCCGCAGACGATGACATGGTTGTGGCAGACGGCAGCATAGCCAAGTTGCCGTACCTCCGGCGCGCGTTTGCTGAGCAGGGCGCGCACGGTATTCAGCACGCTCTGGATGAAGAGGACGGAGAACAGCACATTGAAAATGAAGAGACCAGCGGCCAGGCGGTCCTGCTGTCCGCTGAGCGCATTTTGCAACGTCAGCAGCTTAAAACTATCCGCCAGCGCAGAGACGATATCTTCATGCGCGTGCGTGGTGAAGAACCAGACATCGAAGACGAGAACGGCGGCCAGCAAGGTCAGCGCGATCATTGCTTCGGCGATCAGCGTGCCACGCCCGTAGAGATTGGCGCGGATACGGCTCCAGAGTGCGTACCGCTGCCTGGGAACTATCAATGGCTCGGCGTGAAGGGGTGCGGTGACTGCGTTGTTGACCATCGTCGCGTTTTGGGTTGCCGGCGTGGCCTGTGACATAGATTCCTCACTTTTTGGAGAGAACAAGACCCGCGTTCAATCAGCCCGAATGATGTCTATACGTTGCCGAGTAATCAGCGGTTGCTTTTTGCTGGAGAATGAGGCATTGCGGACAACACTCCCCGCTAGATGATAGCGAAAGCCGGTTGTTCGGCGCAATATGGATGAGGCAGCAGTATCATGTAGTGGTAGCAGCGCATCGCAAGTTACGGGAGCAGGGTAATCCTGCGGAAGTGAGGCATGGATATTAATGGAAAACGAGCAGTGGGAGTATCATATTGCGCTTCTGGAAGCCGACGCCAGGCAAGAGCAGGCGTTTCTTGCAGAGCGCTGGCCCAGCGTGAAATTCCCTATCTATGCATCAGAGGCATTGATTCCACAGTAGAATGAGTTCGGCAAACAAAGGTGGCAACTTGTGTCACTTCAGCCAGTAGTAATGGGAGTCAATGGCGATATCTACATTTCCAACCCATACAGATTACCCGGCGTCACGTGGTGGTCATCAACATATCTTTGCTCATTCAAGCGCCCTCTGCCGGATGAGAAATGAGGTGCGGTCTCTAGAGGTAGCAGAGACCTCGCCTCAAAGATTATTCGTCAGATTATTCGGCGACCGGCTGCTCCTCCGCGAAGAGCGTCAGGTGAACGACGGCATCGCCATATACCAGACCGGCGCCCGTGACTTCTTTGCCGGTCACACGCACGTCCTGCCCCAGACCAGGAGAGCGATAGCCGCTCAGCTTCGCCGTGCGCGCCTGCTCTAAGAAATGTTCCCCGGCAGCCGCATCCAGTGTGCCGGTCGCCTCGCTGGATTTCTCAGATTGCTCTGCGTCCAGAGCGTCGAGCGCATAGCTGCGGGCGAGCTTCTCCCAATACGCCAGCGCCAGCGCCTCGTCCTCGAAGACCTCAGCGCCGACGATCTTGTTCCCGATGGCGACGATGAAGCCAAGCGCACCGTCGGGCCGTGGTAGCGCCGCCACCGTCTGCGCCAGTTGTTCCGCGCGCACCGGCTCACGGTAGAGCGCCCGCATCGCATGCGTCGGCGAGTGCGAGCCGGTCTTTGCCATGCGCGCCGACACTTCGCCCCAGACCATCCCCTGATCTGATTGGTAGCCACCGCCAGCGGCGAGCGTCGTCGAGACCGATTTCATGTGTTGCTTGCGCAGCCCAGCGTAGGCTGCGTCTTCGGTGGCGAAGGCCTGCGCCCGCCCCATTCGCGCCAGTTCCATGCTGCGCCGCTGAAGCGGTTGCGCGGTTTGTGATTGTTGGTCACTGCCTGCTCCAGTTGCTTCAGTTGTCTCACGTGCCTCATACGCTGGATTCCAGCGGCCCCGTTCCACGCAGGTGACGGGCAGATGCGACACGGTTTTCGCCGCTACCAGAATCGTCGCATTCAGCACGCGGTTTTGCAGGCCGCCCACCACCTGCTCGCCGCTCAACATCACGATGGGTGTCTCCGCCGTACTGGTCGCCTGGAGTTCCGGCACCGTCGCCTGTTGCTGCTCGGTGATGGTCAGCAATCCCTGTTGCAGCGCATCCGCCAGCGGCAGGAATCCCGTCTGTTTGACAATCTGTTCATTGGCTGGGAAGAGCGGAATGATGCTGAGCAATCCCTGCTGCATTGCCGTCCCTGCCCGCATGTTCCCCAGCAAGTTCTGCACAATCGTTGCGGCTGCCGCCGTCTCGTCGTCGCCCGTCGTTAGCGTGTGTTCTGTTGGCATTGCATGCCAGGCCTTTCCCCCGGACGCACTGCTGGCGCCAGGATGAATCAGAAAAAACGGACACCTGCCTCTCTGCCGCCACGCATGAGGCTTTTTGCATTCCTCTGTAGCTATACAGCAGCTATCTCGCTCAGCGGAAAGCGCCGCATGCGTGGCATCAAAGTGTTATTGTGGATATGGTGAATACGTTTGCTCGCCAGCCTGGGTTACGTAGGTGACGGGTGATGTGAGGTCTGAAGAGATTAGACCTCAACGATCAACGGCAGAATCATCGGGCGGCGCTTCAGCTTCTCATAGATGAACTCGCTGAGCGTGTCGCGCACCTTGTTTCTGACGAACCCCCAATCGGCGCTGCGGTTGCGATTGCGGTTCTGGCTGTGAACATGGAAGGCCTGGATGACCTTGTTGCGCGCCGCGCCCATCAGCGCCTCAGATTCGCGCTCATAGACGAAGCCGCGCGTCATGATATCCGGCCCCGCCAGGATTTCGCCGCTCTCGCTATCCACCGTCATCACCACCATCAGAATGCCATCGCGTGAGAGCAACTGGCGGTCGCGCAGCACCACCTGCCCGACATCACCGACGCCCAGCCCATCCACATAAACATTGCCGCTGGGTAGATGTTCGACAATTGAGATGCCACCCTCAGCCGAGGCCTCGATGATATCGCCGTCCTGCGCGACGATAGTGTTTTCCGCTGGAATGCCCATACTCTGCGCCACCCGCGCGTGCTGCACCAGCATGCGATACTCGCCATGCACCGGCACGACATAGCGCGGGCGCAGCAGCGCCAGCATCAGTTTGATCTCTTCGCGGCTGCCGTGGCCGGAGACATGAACCTGCGCCCGCCCCTGATAGAAGACATCGGCGCCTTGTCGCAGCAGATTATCAATATTCCGCGAGACGGCTTTCTCGTTGCCGACAATCGGCGTAGAACTGAGGATCACTGTGTCACCAGGGATCACCTGGATGAAGCGATGGTCGCCGCTGGCAATCTTGGTCAGCGCGGAGGTTGGCTCGCCCTGGCTGCCGGTACAGACGATAACGAGTTCACTGGGCGGGATATGGTTGATGGCTTCGACGGCCACCAGCGTGCCAGTTGGCACATGCAGATAGCCCAACTCAATCGCCATCTGCGTATTGTTGACCATCGAGCGGCCAACCAGTGCGACTTTCCGCTGATGCTTGACGGCCAGATCAACCGCCAGTTGCACCCGCGAGATCAGCGAGGCGAAGGTCGCGATGATGATGCGTCCCTTTGCCTGGCTGAAGAGCGTGTCGAGGGTATCGGTGATGACCGATTCAGATGGCGTATAGCCCGGCGATTCGACGCGGGTGGAGTCGCCGCAGAGGACGAGAACGCCTTCGTCGCCAAGCCGCGCGAAGCCGCCGATATCGGCGCGAATGCCATCCACCGGCGTGTAATCGAACTTGTAATCGCCGGTATGCACCACTGTTCCGGCGGGTGTGCGAATGACCACCGCGACGGCATCCGGGATGCTGTGGTTGACGCGCAGGAAACCGATCTCCATCTTGCCAGCGCGCACGGTATCCGTCGGCTCAACGATGCGCAGGTTGGCGCGGTCGAGCAGGCGATGCTCGCGCAGCTTGACGGTAATCAATCCGTGGGTGAGCCTGGTTGCATAGAGCGGCGGAAAATTGAGCTGTGGGAGGATATAGGGCAAGGCGCCTACGTGGTCCTCGTGCCCATGCGTGATGAAGATGCCACGGATGCGGTCCAGCTTATCCATGAGGTAGGTGATATCGGGAATCACCAGATCTACGCCGAGCATCTCATCGTCGGGAAACATCAGCCCGACATCTACAATGATAATATCCTCGCCGTACTCGATGGCCATCATATTCTTGCCGATTTCGCCCAGACCCCCCAGGGGAACGAGCCGCACCGGCAGTGTCTTCTTTTCTTTGTGGTTTTTGTTCTCGCGGCTCTGTGGCCGTGATGGTTGCTGTGCGCTCAAAAAATCTACAAACCTTCCTGTCCGTGAGGCAAATTGCTCCTCACGGCTGTTTACTACTATCCCTACGTTGTCGGTTGGATATGACGCAAACGCTTTGACACAACGAACGCCTGGTCTGGCAACCAGGCTGGCGCAAACCATCTTGCGCGCGGGCCAGCCGAGCCTCTCACTGGCCTCTCATCTTCGTTCCGCGCCCTCAACACGTTCCGGCGAGGACGGGGAACAGCTCCGTTTTGTCCTTTTCATCATACCACCAACGTTGGGCTATCTGAAAGGAGCTTGGGCAAAAGCGAGAGCATGAGAGCAGGCGGTGTTGTGTCAGCCAGCTACACGTTGACACTGCCCTGGCTACACAGATACAATGGCCTGTAGCCTTGAAATACTGTGCCTGAGAACGGACAATGGCGTTCGCCTCACGTCTCATCACCCGCTGTTGGAAGATGCTGGAATCGTGGGCCGTCCGCTGTTTGGAGGTACGCCTGTGAACATTGTCGTCTGTATGAAGGAAACGCCGTCCACCACGGCTGAGAAGAGCTTTACCGCCGATATGCGGCTGGAACGGCGCAAAGAAGACGCCATTCCAAACCCCTTTGACGAGTACGCCATCGAAGAGGGCCTGCGCCAGCAAGAGAAGAATCCCGGCAGCACCGTCACGATGCTTTGCATGGGTCCGGCGACCGCAACGGATACGATCCGCAAGGCGCTGGCGATGGGCGGCGACCGTGGCGTGCTGGTGACGGACCCCGCGCTGGCCGGCTCCGATGCCATCAGCACGGCGCGCGTGCTGGCCGCCGCGCTGACCAAAATCGGCTACGACCTGGTGATCTTTGGCAACGCTGCCGCCGATGCCTACGGTGGTGTCGTGCCCAGCGCCGTTGCCGAGTTTCTGGGCAAGCCGCTGCTCTCTTACGCCAGCCAGCTTGGCATCGCCGGTGATAAAGCCACGATTCAGCGCCAGGCCGAAATCGGCTACAACGTCGTCGAAGCGCCGCTGCCTGCGCTCGTCAGTGTCGTCAAGTCCATCAATGAGCCGCGCTATCCCTCTATGAAGGGCATCATGGCCTCCAAAAAGAAGCCGCTCGATACATTCTCCCTCGCCGACCTGGGTCTGGACGCCGCAACAGTTGGCGGCGCGGCGGCCCGCGAGAAGGCGCTCGGCGCTGAAAAAGTGTCTACGCAGCGCAAGGGTGAAATCTACGTCGGCAACGATGGCGCGGCTGATCGCGTCGTCGCCTTCCTCGTTGAGCAAAAGGTGTTATAGAGGGGTATAGTCGCTATGTCGAACGACGTTTGGGCATTGGCAGAGATTGCAGGCGGCAAGCTCGCCGGTATCTCGCTTCAGCTTTCTAGCAAGGCCGCCGAACTGGCGAAAGCCTTCGGTGGCAACGCTGCGGCTGTGGCGATGGGCACGAACACACAGGCCGCCGCAGCCGAGCTTGGCGCGTGTGGCGCACAGACCGTCTACGCCTCCGAGGGCGCGGTCTACGACGAGTATCTCATCCAGCCGCATGCCGAGACGCTGGCGGCGCTGATTCAGCAGCATCAGCCGAAGCTGGTCCTCTTCGGCGGCACGAACTATGGGCGCGATGTCGCGGCGCGCGTGGCAGCGCGGCTGGGGCTGGGCCTCGAATATAATGTCAGCGAAGTTTCTGTTGAAGGTGGCGAGGTCGTGATGACGGTGCCAGCCTTCGGTGGAGCGCAGGCGGTGCGGATGGCCTTCCAGGGCGAGGGCACACGGCTGCTCGGCGCTCGGCAGAATGCCTTCCCCACAGTGCGCTCCGGTGGCACAGCCAGCATCGAGCAGGTGCCTGCTCCGGCGGCTCCAGCCAACGGCGCGAAGGTGTCTGGCCCGTTCGGCACCGAGGGTGCGGCGGAGGCCGGGCATCTGGGCAAAGCGCCAGATGGTCATGATATCTGGATGCCTGCGGCCAGCCGCGCCAAGCTGGAAGAGGCGCAGATCATCGTCTCCGGCGGGCGTGGCCTCGGCGGACCGCAGGGCTTCGAGCAGATCGAGGCGCTGGCGGCGGTGTTGGGCGCGAGCGTCGGCGCGTCGCGCGCGGCGGTGGACGCCGGTTGGATTCCCTATGCGCACCAGGTGGGGCAGACGGGCAAAACCGTCAAGCCGGTGGTCTATATCGCCTGTGGCATCTCCGGCGCTGTGCAGCACAAGGCAGGTATGGGCACCTCTGGTCTGGTGATTGCGATCAATAAAGATAAAGATGCGCCCATCTTTGGCTTCTGCGATCTTGGCATCGTCGGCGACCTGAATGTCGTTGTGCCGCAACTAACGGAGGCTGTCAAGCGTCGCAAAGGCAGCTAGAAGAGTCAGCGGTTGAAACCGCGCCTGGATGGCTTTCAGCCGCAAAACCTGCCTGCGCAGGTTGGAATCAGGTGAGTTTATACGCCTATCTCCAGTCCGCGACGGCGGACTTCGCGGCCAACGGCCATCCAGGCGCGAATTCATTCGCCGGCCAACGTATTTTCGCAACATCCTTCTATTCGCAAAGGAGCCACCCTATGGGCCAACCTGCGATCTGGCCGACAGGCAGCGTGGTCGGAGCGGTGATCTTCGGCATCGTTCTGGTCGCCGCCTGGGTAGCCTTCGCCCTGCGCATCCGCCAACTGGTGCGGCTGCTGCGCATCGGGCGACCGGAAAATCGCTTCGATAACCTCGGTGAGCGCATCAAATATTTCACACTGATGGTGCTGGGCCAGCGCGGCGTTCTGCGCGACCCGCTGCCCGGCATTGCGCACTTCTTCACGTTCTGGGGCTTCATCATCATCCAGCTCGATGCGCTGAACCTCTGGGCGCAGGGCTTCAATTTCACGCTGCCCATCATCTCCAGCCGCGCCTTCGCCGTCATTCTCGATATCTCCATCTTCCTCGCGTTCCTCGCCATCATCGAGTTCACCTATCGCCGTCTCATCATTCGCCCGAAGCAGCTCGAAAGCCAGCATCACGGCATGAGCGATGCCTTCATCATCCTCGGCCTGATCTTCCTGGTGTTGGCCTCGCTCTTCTTCTTCGAGGTATTCGCCTATGTGGCGACGGGCGGCGGTGATTGGACACTCTTCGGCGCGCTCGTTGGTCCGGCGTGGAGTAGCATTCCGGCACAGACAGCCACCGTGCTGGCAAGCGTCTTCTGGTGGGCTAATGTGTTGGTGGTGTTGAGCTTCCTGATCTATATCCCCAACTCGAAGCACCTGCACCTGATGGCGACGCCGTTCAACGTCTTCTTCCGCAACCAACGTCCCAAAGGGGCGCTTGACCTGATTCCGAACCTGGAAGAGCGCGAAGATTATGGCGTGCATGCCGTCAACCAGTTCACCTGGAAGCAACTGCTGGATGGCTACGCCTGCACCGAATGTGGCCGCTGCAATAGCGTCTGCCCGGCGCTGGCGACCGATAAGCCGCTCTGGCCTAAAGAGATCATCCTGGGCGTCAAAGATGAACTCTTCGCCACCGGACATCTGCATCTGGTGGGCGAGAACGAGACGCCTGAGCAAATTGCCAGCGAGCCGCTAGTGGGCGGGCGCATCAAGGAGGTGTCGCTCTGGGCCTGCACCAACTGCGGCGCCTGCGTGGAAATCTGCCCGGTCTCCATCGAGCATGTGCAGAAGATTGACGATATGCGCCGCTATCTGGTGATGGAGGAGAGCAAGTTCCCGGCGGAGGTGACACCGCTCTTTACCAACCTGGAGCGCAACCAGAATCCGTGGGAGATCAGCAACGATACCCGCGCCGACTGGGCGCGTGAGGTCGGCGTCAAGACACTGGCGGAAGACCCCGATGTCGAGGTGCTGTACTGGGTCGGCTGCATGGGATCGTTCGATGCGCGCAACCGCAAAGTGGCCACTGCTTTCGCCAAAGTGATGCAGGCGGCGAATGTGAACTTTGGCATCCTGGGGCCGGAAGAAAGCTGCACCGGCGATCCAGCGCGGCGCATCGGCAACGAATACCTCTGGTATATGCTGGCCTCGCAGAATGTCGAAGTCCTCAACGGCTATGGCTTCAACAAAGGCGCGTCAACAGTCGAAGCTAACGGCAATGGCGCGAACGGTGCGAACGGCAACCACAGCAGCGGCAGCAACGGCGCGCATGGAGTCGGTGTAGAGCCGGGCCGCGCGTACAACGTCAAAACGGTGGTGGCGACCTGCCCGCACTGCTTCAACACCATCAAGAACGAATATCCGCAGCTTGGCGGCAACTACGAAGTCGTTCACCATACCGATTTCATCAACCGGCTGATAGACTCCGGCCAGTTGAAATTGCCGGAGGGCTTTGACAAGCGCAAGCTGACCTATCACGATCCGTGCTTCATCGGGCGCTGGAACGACATCTACGATCAGCCGCGCCGCGTCCTCAATGTCATCAACAGCGATGGCGTGACAGAGATGCGCCGCAACCGCAACCGCTCGTTCTGCTGTGGCGGCGGCGGTGGCCGTGTCTGGATGGAGGAGAAGATCGGCAAGCGCATCAACAATACGCGCGTGCAGGAGGCGCTGGACACCGGCGCGGATGCGATGGCGGCGGCCTGCCCCTTCTGCATCACGATGTTCGAGGATGGCATCAAAGCCGTCGAGGCGCAAGACCACTTCGCCGTCGAGGATATCGCGGAAATCCTGGCGCGCGCTTTGGCTGCCCAACCGGCAGGCGTTGCTGGCGCCAGTGACACGGCGGATAGCAGTGAGGCGTAAGACCTCACCCCGCCCTGCGGCCACCCCTCTCCCGTGAGGAGAGGGGCCGCTAGTGGAGCATTGCCGCTGGTGAAGCCTAGCTCCGCCCTACTCCTCCTGACCGCGCCCAGGGATGGGCTGGGTGTGAGGTCTCCTAGTCCGCGCAGGCGGACTTTGCGGCCACCGGCCATCCAGGCGCGGTTTTAACCGCCGGTTTTTTATGCCGCCTTGTTGCGGAAGAGCCGGTCGTAGTGTTCGCCAACGATGTCAATGGGGAAGAGTTTGAGCAGGTTATAGGCCGCCACCGAGAGCGCGACCCAATCGAACGCGCCGTCTATGGGAATGCCAATCAAATTGCCAATGATAGGGAAGGGAATGCCATCCAAGAAATCGTTGACCGCATCGCCACCGATCAGCGCCGCAATCAACACTGCAATCGTCGTCAGGAAGAGCGTTTTGCGAATCCAATGGACGCGCGGGTCGCTCAACACTGCGCCAACCAGCGAAACCGTTTTATGCAAGTGAAGGAAAAGCGCAAATCCATTTGGTCTCGCCTGTGTCGTCGCCTTGCCCGTCGTATTACTCATGTGCGCTCTCCACTCCGCCGGTATATGCGCCGGCAGTTCGCTTTACAAGACATCTCTTGCTTTGTTTAACGTGCGAAGGATGGCAATTGTCATGCTGCCATCCTTCATCGTTCCCAGGACTCGCTTACTGTTCATATGTACGCATGTTCCTGCCAGTGGGTTGCGGCGCATAGCCTTATGTCAGCTCCATGACAGAACTCTTGTGCCTGTGGCTATTGGCTACGTGGAGACGGCGCGACATGTTATAGTGCTAGAGGCTCACTGACAGGCGCCAGGGTCAGGCCCCGCGCCCCTGTTTCCATCGTCTGGCACCCTCCCTGCGAAGAAAGAGCAGGAATAGCGCTCTGCTGCACAAAGCGCATACCAGGCGCACCAAATGCAGTGAGCGTAACGCATTGATAAGGAGCTGTTTGTGAAGATTCTTGGCCGTCTCGCCGTCTTTCCCACGATTCCGCAACGCATCGAAAGACTGCACGAGCTTGCCTATAACCTCTGGTGGACCTGGAACGCTGAAGCGCAGGCCCTCTATGCCGATATTGACCCGCGTCTCTGGCAGCAGGTGGAACACAACGCCGTGCGTATGCTTTCTGAGGCCGCTCCCGAACGCCTGAACGCGCTGGCCGCGGACGCAGACTACCTTGCGCACTACGATCACGTGCTACGGAACTTCGACGCCTATCTCCATCCCGAAAGCACCTGGTTCAGCCGCACGTATCCAGAGGACAGCGGCAAAGTGATTGCCTATTTCTCCGCTGAGTTTGGTCTGCACGAATCGCTGCCAATCTATTCCGGCGGCCTGGGCATCCTCTCCGGCGACCATTGCAAAGAGGCCAGCGACCTCGGCCTGCCATTCGCCGGCGTCGGCTTTCTCTATCCACAGGGCTATTTCCGCCAGCGCATCAATCGCAGCGGTGAGCAGGAAGCCATCTATGAAAAGCTGCACTTCTCGCAGGTGCCCGCCAGGCCAGCCACCGACCCCAACGGGCAGGAAGTGATGATAAGCGTTGAGCTGCCAGGGCGCACGGTCTATGCGAAGGTCTGGCGCGTACAGGTGGGACGTGTGCCGCTCTATCTGATGGATACCGATGTCGAACCGAACGCGCCCGCCGACCGCAGCCTCTCTGCGCGGCTCTATGGCGGCGACCAGGAGATGCGCATCTCGCAGGAGATCATGCTGGGCATCGGCGGCGTGCGTGCGCTACGTGCGCTCGGCATTGACGCGCTGGTCTGGCACATGAACGAGGGACACGCCGCCTTCCTGCAATTGGAACGCTGTCGCGAACTGGTCAACGGGCTAGACGTGCCGTTCGAGGTGGCGCGTGAAATCGCCGCTGCCAATGCCATCTTCACCACCCATACGCCGGTCGCCGCCGGTAACGATGCCTTTGACTACGGCCTGATGGACAAATACTTTGCACAGTTCTGGCCGCAGTTGCGCCTGAATGCCGACCGCTTCCACGAACTGGCGCACCAGGAGACGGAATGGGGACCGCGCTTCAGCATGACCGTGCTGGCGCTGCGTCTCTCCAGCCAGCACAACGGCGTTAGCCGTCTGCACGGCGATGTCTCGCGCCATATGTGGCGCTTTCTCTGGCCAGAGATTGAGGTGGACGAGGTGCCCATCGGCTCGATTACCAACGGTGTCCACACGGCCACCTGGCTGGCGCCACGCCTGGATATGCTCTATCAACGCTACCTCGGCAACGACTGGTACGCCCATCTTGATGAAGCCGAGACCTGGGCGCGCGTCAACGACATTCCTGACGGCGAACTCTGGGAGGCGCACCGCGAACTCAAAGCCGACCTGATCGCCTTTGCCCGCGACCGGCTGGCCCGCCAGCGCACCCGGCTTGGCGAAGGCGCCGCTGCTGTGGAGGCAACAGCATCACTGTTGGATCCACAGGCGCTGACGCTGGGCTTTGCGCGCCGCTTTGCCACCTATAAGCGTGCGACGCTGCTCTTCCGCGATCCCGACCGGCTGGCGCGGCTGCTGAACGATCCCGAACGCCCGGTGCAGATCATCTTCGCTGGCAAGGCGCACCCAAACGACCGCCCCGGCCAGGATTTCATCAAGCGTGTCTATGAGTTCTCGCGTCGCCCGGAGTTTGAGGGCAAGATCATCTTTCTCGAAGACTACGATATGGATATGGCGCGGCATCTGGTCAGCGGCTGTGATGTCTGGCTGAACAACCCGATTCGCCCGCATGAAGCCAGCGGCACCAGCGGCCAGAAGGCCAGCCTCAACGGACTGCCCAATTGCAGCATCATAGACGGCTGGTGGGAGGAAGGCTTCACCGGCGACAACGGCTGGGCTTTTGGTGAGCGGCGCGAGTATCAGGACGACAACACCCGCGACGAAGCCGACGCCAACGCCCTCTATGAGACATTGGAACAGGCGATTGTGCCGCTCTATTTCGAGGCCGGGCTGGATGGTGTCCCGCACAATTGGGTTGCCGTGATGAAGGAGGCGATTCGCACGGTTGCGCCTGCCTTCAGCATGCGTCGCATGGTCAAGGAGTACGTGAACGACCTGTATGTGCCGGGACTGCGACGCGGCAAACAGATAGACGCTGACAACTACGCACTGGCCAAGACACTGGCTACCTGGAAACGCGACATACGCGCGAAGTGGGCTGGCGTCAGCCTGGACGTGACGGGGCCGCGCGAGGGGCAGATCGCCGTCAGTGAGCCAGTGGAGATTCTGGCGGTGCTGCATGCAGGCGACCTGACGCCGCAGGACGTGCGTGTCGAGTTGGTGGCAGCGCGCGACGAAGACGGCGCAACACTGGATCGCCGCGTCATGGAGATGGATCGCATCAGCGGCGGCAGCAAATCCGCACAGTCTGCGGACGGCAAAGACGGCGTCTATCGTTATCAGACACGCCTCACGCCGGAGACCAGCGGCAGCCTGATCTATGGCGTGCGCGTCGTGCCCACACATCCAGGCCTTGCTCATCCCTACGGCATGGGCCTCGCGCGCTGGGCGTAACGGGAAGCGTCTCTGAGGAGTTCAATAGCGCACAGGCGTGGAGCGACAGACTACACTGCTCCACGCCTGCATTTGTACATTTCTCGCTTGGAGGCGACGACCGGATTCGAACCGGTGAATGAGGGTTTTGCAGACCCTTGCCTTACCACTTGGCTACGTCGCCCAGCACGCCAGAGAAGGTGGAGATGTACGCCGCTGAGCGCAGAACAAAACCACCTGACGAGACCCTTGCCTCTGCCTGGAAGGATGGGGCAAAGATTCTTCCTGAACCATACGATATTTTCCCATGCGGCGTCAAGAGAGACCAGGATAGATGACGGTTTTTCCCAAGCCTGCTGGCTACTATCCCACACAAGCGAAACGCCCATACAGTTTAGTATGGGCGTTTCCTTCATTGGAGCGGGAGACGGGATTCGAACCCGCGACCTTCTCCTTGGCAAGGAGATGCTCTACCCCTGAGCCACTCCCGCATATAGCGGCGCCGTCCGTTGCCGTTCGGCCTTCATGTTATATCTCATAACCCAGCGGTGTGTCAAGTCATGCCAGGACTTTTTCTTTGAAATCCACTGCAATCGCCACAATCCCCTGAATATTCCCCTCTACGCGCGGTGACTATCGCTACACTACCCTGGCTATCCTAGTTTTATCCTGGCGGCCAGCCGAGCGACCGCCCGCCAAGCAGATGCAGGTGCAGATGGAAGACGCTCTGGCCAGCGTCCGGCCCGACATTCCAGACGAGCCGGTAGCCGCGCTCACCCAGTCCTTCGTCGCGGGCGATGCTATTGGCCGCGTGGATGAGCGCATGCAGCAGCGCGCCGTCTTCCGCCGCTGGCGCGTTGATGCCGCTGATATGGCGACGCGGCACGACGAGGATGTGCGTGGGCGCGGCTGGATGCCGGTCTCGAAAGGCGACGACCGTTTCGTCTGCGTAGACCTGCGTGCTGGGGAGCGTGCCTGCAACGATGCGGCAGAAGAGGCACGTGGGATCAAACTCATTGTCGTAGTCGCTCTTGTGGTCGGTTTCCATAGAATGGTGGCGCACCTTCCTACTCACACAGAGGAATAGAGACGCTAGCAGCTAGCGAACCATATGCAGGAACTCATTGGGCGTCGTGCCAAAGCGGTCATGCAAGAAGGCGCGGCCAGCGCGAGTGAAGTAGATGCGCGCGCCGGTGGCGAGGCTCTTGTGGGCGCGGGTCAGCACGCGCGCCTCTCCCCAGATAGGATACCGATGATCGCGCAGGATGGCGAGCGCGCGCCCAATAGTAAGAATGGCGACGGGAATGGCCACGGCGATGATGCGCGAGGTGGCGTCAGGGCGTAGGCCGCTGATGGGCGGGGGCACGACCAGAAAGAGATTGATATAGACCAGCGCCATCAAGGCAAGTGCCGCAATGCACAGTTGCGCGATGATCCTCCTGGCGGGTGGCTCGCGCAGCGAAGCAATCGTCACGCCGAACGGGCCGACGCTCCAAAAGACCAGCGAGCGGTCACGCGCGATGGCCACGAGCCAGTAGACAGCATGATAGAAGATGATCCAGAGGGCAATCACTGATGCCAGATAGAGAGGTTGTATGCGAATATCCACCACTGCCTCCTCCGGATATGCGCCGGGTTAATGCGCCAGGCTACGAGCCATATCAGCGGACCAGAGATACGGGTTCAGGCCCATCTCTCTCTATAAATATAATACGACGCAGCGAAACATTCTCACACATCATATATCTATGAAAGAGCTAGCAGCCTTCCTCATTCCTCATGGTTCATGGTCAGCGCGCCATCATGCTCAAACTGTTCGGTATGTTCAGTCATCCACGGCGCGGCGAACGTTGCCAGGTCTGCCGGCAAGGGCGCATCAAAGACCATCCAGGCGCCAGTTCGCGGATGCGCAAACTCGAGGTGCGCCGCATGGAGAAACTGGCGCGGCGGCTGCGGTGGCTGCGGGCGACCATACGTGCTATCGCCAACGACTGGATGATGAATTGCCGCAAAGTGGACACGAATCTGGTGTGTGCGTCCGGTTTCCAACTGCACTTCGAGTAGCGTGCGCCCACGTGCGTAGCGCAAGACGCGGAAGCGGGTGCGCGCCTCGCGTCCGCCCGCGCCCTCGCGAACGATTCCCATACGCTGCCGGTTGCGCAGGTCGCGGCCAACCGGCGCATCCACCACGCCCTCCTGGATGGAGAGTTGCCCCTCTACCAGCGTCAGATAGCGTTTGACAGTACTGTGCGCCTTCATCTGCCCGGCAAGTGAGGCATGGGCAGCCGCGTTCTTCGCCACCACCAACAGACCTGACGTATCTTTGTCCAGCCGGTGAACAATGCCAGGGCGTGAGGCATCTTCGCCCGCCTGAAGTCCCGGTACATGGGCGAGCAGCGCATCAACCAGCGTATTGCTCTCGTGGCCCGGCGCAGGATGCACTACCAGTCCGGCAGGTTTATCAATCACCAGCACGTCGTCATCCTCATAGACAACTGCCAGTGGCTGTGGCGTTGCTGGCATGGCAACATGCGCCTCTGTCGCAACTGGGGTCGCGGGCGCAACTGGCAGCACCTCGATGCGCATGCCCTCTTCGAGCAGCAGGCTGGCCTTTGCCGGTCGCCCATTCACCAGCACCCTCCCGGCGTCAATCGCGGCCTGCACTCGTGTCCGCGACATGCCAGGGAGCGTCGCAGCGAGCGCGCGGTCAATGCGCTGCCCCGCCAGCGGCTCATCCACCCCTATGACTACTGACTCAGCGGATGCGGGCATGGACAAAGGAGTAGGTGGTAGCGTCTGATTCTTCGATGTTTTCGTCATACCCTTGTTTGTCTATGATCTTTCTGGAATGAAGCTATCCTGACATAGAGCGCATATCACTTGATGTTAGCGTCCGTTCGCCACGCGACGGCGTATTCGCGGCTCTGCTGTTGCGTTCTCCCCAGCGGCATTGACCGCATTGGCTGTGGTAGCCGGGTTGGATGAGACGCTGGCCAGCGACGTTGTCTGTTCTGACGCAGGTTGTGGTTGCTTTGTAGTGTTGCCGAACATCAGCAGAAAAATCAGCAGGATGACGCCAATCGAGATGCCAGAATCTGCAACATTGAAGACAGCGAAATTGAAGTTGATGGCTGGAATCTGAAAGTGGATGAAATCCACCACGTAGCCAAGGCGCAGGCGATCAATCAGATTGCCGAGTGCGCCGCCGATAATCAGGCCGAAGGTCACTTTGAGGAGCAGTGAGCCGGTGTTACGGTTGCGCCAGTAGAGCCAGCCGATCACTGCCACAGCAATAGCGATCAGCACATAGAGGATGGCCTGCCCCTGCAAAAAGCTGAAGGCGACGCCAGTATTCTTTACATAGATCAATTCCAGGATATTGCCCACAATCGGGACTGCTGAATCAATCCGCCCGCCGGTGGTGAAATAACCAGTAATCCAGTGCTTCACCAATTGATCGAGAACAATCAAGAGAACGCCGACGGCAACCATTACAACGTCATTGCGGCGAGCGGATGTCATACCTATCCTCTTTTATGGCCGCCGGCCTGCCGATGCAGCTTCGGCGGCGGCCTGACAATCTATGCACAGTGTCGCATATGGCAGCGCCTCCAGCCGGCGCGCGCCAATCTCTCTGCCACAGTTGGTGCAAATCCCATAGGTGCCATCATCCAGGCGTGCGAGCGCGGCGTTGATCTGCTGGAGAACGCTCTGTGCGTTGCTCACCAGAATCTGCGTGCGCTCGTTGTCGGCCAGTGCATCGGCATCGTCAGCCGGGTCGGTGGACATGCCACCCGTATCGAGCAATGGGTCGGTGGGTGGCGTGGATTCGTCACCCTCCGTCTGGCGGTAGATTTCCCGTTCGAGACGCCGCTTCTCCGTTTCCAGCCGCTGGCGAACCGCTGCCTCATCGTATTGCGCCATTGCGATACCTCCTGACCATCTATCCAGATCGGAATGGCTGGTCCCGACCTACCCTCAAGAGAGCAGAAGTCTGGACGACGTGTCCGATTCTACCGATTCTACCGTATGGGAACCTCCTCCCGCAAAAGTGGTGCCTCTTTCTCCTCACGTTTCTCCTCACCGCCCCAATGATCGCGAGCGTCCGGATCATCATCTGTGCCATCCGCGCTATTGACGATGCCAGGCCCAGGTGAATGGAAAATCGGCGCATTGAGCGCATGTGAGAGCCAGCGCAGGAGGAACCAGTGATACGGGTCCGGCCAGGCGATAGGATGATGCTGGCGCACGCGGGCAAGCGCCTCTTCGGCGCTGATGCGCTCCAATAGCATCAACGCGGCGCAGCAGACCGTCGTGGAGCGATTGACGCCAGCATAACAGTGAACGAGGACCCGGCGCCCGGCGCGCAGCCGGTCCGCCACCCAGGCAGCTTCTTCGAGCAGCCCGATGGCATCCATCCCTGCGGCCATCTCGCCTTTCAGGATATAGCGGTCTTCCAGGCTCACTCCGGCGCGCGCACACCAGGGATTTTCCAACCCGCAAAGATTCAGGACATGGTGAACGGCTGGCCGTTCCTCGCGTTGATGGTGCAATCCGCCGATAAAGAGCCGTTTGGTGTAGGTCCGCCGCCCAAGACGAACGGTGATCGGATCGCCACCATAGCGGCGATAGAATGCGGCACGATGCGGCACATAGCCGGGGAGTGGCGGCGGAACGGGTGCCCAACGACGCACAATTTCGACAGGCGCAAGCGCATCGCTAGCTTGTTCTGGATCGGCCAGCCGCTCTAACTGATAGCTCTCCGCACGTAGTGACAGTTCGCCAGGTTCTTCGGCGCCGGTGGTAAACCAGAAGAACTCGCCAACCGGCGGCTGGTCCGAATGGAGAATGCTGAACAGACGGCGGGCGCCATGCTCCTGGGGCAACGTATCGAATTCTTCGTAGATGCCGTTTTTGCGCACCCACGCGGCGTTGATGAAGCGCAGGCGCATCGGCACATACACGCCAATGACCCGCTCATGCGGGTGTCCGTCCCGATCACATGGCTCCGGCTCTCCTTGTGGCTGGAACGACGCAAATGTAAACACAATATCGGTTCTGTTCCCATTTGCGCCGGGCAGTTCGTCTATGGCATCCAGATGCGCATCGAAGAGTTCCGCTTCGTGCGGGAACGCGATAATACGCACGCGCTGAGAAGATTTCGGCATGCGGTGGCCAATCCTCAATTTCCTGACAAGTTGTTCATCCAGCAGACCATCGCTGCGTCCAAGCGGGCGCAGCCACGCCAGGTCTTAGTATATCACTGGCGTGGCTGTTAGGGAATGGGTGAAGTGTGTGATGGCGCTCACAATCCAGGGCAGACGGCGGACTCGTGCTGCAAAGACTATGAACAGGCGGGCACCGGCGACGGAATCACCTGCTGAACCGTTTGGTAGGCAGGAGCCGTCAAATACGGCGTGATCGCCGCAGCGCCGGGATAGATAATCGAGGTATAGTTCAGGCAACTCGCACTCGCCGCGAAGATCGAGGGGGCGTAGATGCCTCCTGGATGGACCGGCGAATTTGTGTCAACAACAACGGCGACAATCTGATTAGTGGCGCTATCCACATAGATCGTCGTGGGGTAGGGCGCCGTGACATCGGTCAGCACTTCCACCTGTCGTTTGCCGATGCCCAGGCTTGCTGGTGCAGGCTCAGTACCAATATACCAGAATGTGCCGTTGCGGATGTTCGAGCTGGCATTGCCCAGTTGTGTCCAGACGGCGAGAGAGAGCTGAAGGGGATCAGTCATGAGCGCCTCTGCGCTGGATATTTGCTGATAGGCGCCGCCTGCCGTGCTGTGGAACCGTTGTACACCTGTACCATCCCAGTACTCGACGAACACGCTCTGGCCGGAGCTGGTCGAGAGCGTAGCGCGAGCCTGGCTTTGAGTCGGATACGAATAGACATCCCACAGGTAGCTCTGGCCGCCGCCCGGCGTAACTGTCTGCGCCTGATAATGCACAGCGGCATTCTGGCTTGGAGCCTGTGGATTCAGGTTTATACGGTTGTTTGTTTTCATGTCTATCGAGAGACTGGTCAGGCGCAAATAGCTGCTTGCCAGAGGCAAATTGCTGTCGGCCAGGAGGTCGGCGATGGCGAAACCGCCGACCGCTCCGATATCAAGGATGATATAGAGAGGCTGTTGCTGCCCGTATTGCCGCTGCTCGTAAATGGCAAGGCGATTCGAGAGCGAACCAGGGTTCGAGGGCGAACTTTGAAGGATCTGTTGCCATTGGGGCAGGGCCTGCCCGTCTAATTGGACGATTTGCCAGCTCAATAGAGAATTGCCTGGCGTCGTGACATACTCTTTTTGCAGTGTCAATGGCTCTGCCGTCTCGCGCAAGTGCAGATCAGTATAACGCCCGCTGAGATTCCAGGTGATATCAAGGACCGGCGTACCGTCGTCAAAGTGCCCGATCTTCGCTTTGCTGCTGTCGAATTGAGCGCCTGGCGGCAGATATGCTGGCACCAGCGGGGTAAAGCCAAGCTGCGCCCCATGCTGTGATATCCAGCCGTTGGTTTGCTGCAAGGTCGTTTGCACGTTCACCGTTGGCGTCGGTTGCCGCTGTACAGATGGCGCTCCGGGCCGGTTGTGGAACGCGACGAAGGTGAAGGTAATTATCAACAGGGCGGCCAGCGTCGGCAGGGCGCTGGCGACCAGCCAGGAACGGCGCTTCTGCATGCGCTGGCGCATTGGCGAGAGTGGCGCCGCCTGGTTTGCGTCCGCCAGGATAAAGGCAGGCAGCGTGCGCGGCGCAAGCGGTTTCTCCGGCTGGCGCAGCGATTCGCGGGTCGCGTGTTCTTTGTTCGCGCTGCTGGTGGCCGCAAGCACGCGGTCCAGCACGGCGGGCGACGGCGTGGAGCCGGGCAGCGCGCCAATCAGTTCATCAATCGCCTGGTAGCGCGCAACTTCCTGGCGGCAGGCAGCGCAGGAAGCGATATGCGTCTCTACGCGCTCGCGTAGCGTCTCGTCCAGTTCGCCATCAGCATAAGCGGCGAGGTATGGACGCGCTTCATGGCAGCGCATCAGCGGTGCATTGCTGCTCATCGCCTGTCCTCGCCTTTCTGTTCTTCATAATAGCGGCCAAACATATCTCGCGCTCGCGCCAGCCGAACCGCTGCGGCGCCGGGCGTGATGCCCAACACCTCGGCAATCTCACGATAACTCAGCCCCTGCGCACTATGCAAGACCAGGCAGGTCGCATATTTAGGCGCCATGCGCTGCAATGCGCGGCTAATCAGATCGCGCTCGGCCACGCCATCTATAGCAGCAGTGCTGCCAGGCTGCGCCACCTCATGCGCGACGCTGTCTTCGTCATCGCTGCCGCCCTCGAAGGCAATAGGAATGCCAAAAATCTTGCGAGTACGCGCACGCCGGCGCAGGTGATCCATGCAGAGATTGGTGGCGATGCGATAGAGCCAGGGGCGCAGACGAGCGGCGTCGCGTAGCTGTTCTAGACGGCAGTGGACACGAATGAAGACTTCTTGGGTCACGTCGTCGGCATCTTCCTGGTTTCCCAGCAACCGGAAGGCATAGCTATGGATCGCGGCGCTGAACTGGACATATGCGTCGGTCAGGAGCGCTTCGGCCTGCGCATCTGCGGCAGCTCTCTCGGCAGGCTCCATCTCGTCGGCGCTGGTGATCTCCTGGTCGTCGTTATTCACTATAAGGCCGCCAGGAAATGTGAGCGCCGGGACGACCAATACACCATTGGCATCCAGCCTCATTACCACCTGCCACTCTCTTCATTGACCATGCCTGGAAGCGTCGCGGTTCTGGCGCTTTCAGCAGGTAAGACGTTGGAGTGGCGCTAGATTTACAACCCTCTCCATTGATTATGATGCACAACGGGGACCCAGAGCAGAAGGAATATTGCGCATTCAGAGCGCAAGGCATCCTATATCATGGCATCGTCGGATGGCCGTGGTGTGTCTCGTGGTTTGCTTCATGGTTGCGCGGGGTTGCGCTGCTCTCTGAGATGGCCGTCGTGTGTGCAGCGTTTGCCGTGTTTGCGGCGTTTGCGGTACTCGTCGCTTCGTGCCGCGAACGACGTCTGCTGGCGGCGCGTGCCTCTGCCTTGCTCCATCGCTCTTGCTCGCCGCTCTGCTCCGTCAGTGACGTATTGCTGGATTGGCCGTCATTGGTTGCCGTTGCCGCTGACTTCTCGGCCTCTCCTGATTCCATCGCCGCCAGGAAGGTGCGCGCCTCCACCTCGGCGCCCGCACGATCATCCGGGCTGAGCTTGCCATCAATGACCAGCCCCAGCAGGTGTTCTTTGAGCGGACGGAGCCAGGGACCGGGTCCGCGCCCAAACAACTCCATCAGGTCATTGCCGTCGAGCGGACTCTTCAGCGGCACGCGCTCTGCCTCCTCGCGCAACCAGGCGCAGCGCCGCTCCAACTCGTCAATGCGGGCAGTGGCGCGGCTCACCTTCTCCTGCCGGTAGCTGGTAATGTCGGCGCGCGAGAGGTCCAGGAGATCGGGCAGCGCATCGCCGGCCTCCAGCATCAGACGGCGCACCGCGCCATCCGTCCAATCCGGCAGGTAGGCATTGGCGCGCATGTGCATCCGTACCAGCAGCGTCACATGCTCGATGAAGGGGCGGTCAAACTTGAGGCGGCGCAGGATGTCGCGCGCCATATATGCGCCGACATCCTCGTGCCCAAAGAAGTGGATTTTGCCGTCTTCGATGCTGCGCGTGCGAGGCTTGGCGATGTCATGCAGCAGACCGGCCCAGCGCGTCGCTGGGCGCGCTGGCGCGCGCTCGACCACCTTTAGCACATGGTCATAGACATCTTTGGAGCGCACAACCGCCAGCGTAGCCTTCTGGCTGACACCGCGCAGTTCCAGCACTTCCGGCACGATGAACGGCATCAGACCCAGATCAACCAGCAGGCGAATGCCCAACGCCGGATGCGGCGTGACCAGCAGCTTGGTAAACTCATCGCGGATGCGTTCACGGCTGATTTTTTCGAGCGTCGCCGCCTGGCGCTGCATCGCGGCGAGCGTCGCCGGTTCAATCGTAAAGGCGAATTGCGCGGCAAAGCGTGCCGCGCGCAGCAGGCGCAACGGGTCTTCATCGAAGCGCCGTTCCGGGTCGTCGCCGACCGCGCGTATCAGGCCGCGCTCCAGGTCTTCGCGCCCGCCGTAGGGGTCCAGGATGTCGCCGCTGAGTGGGTCGCGCGCCATCGCGTTGATGGTGAAGTCGCGGCGTAGCAGGTCTTCCTCCAGCGTATCGCCGAAAGTGACTTCAGGCTTGCGCGAGGCCGGATCGTAGCGGTCGCTGCGATAGGTGGTGATCTCCACCACATCAATATCCGGCGCGCCAGCCGCCACCACCGCCGACGGTTCCGGACTGGCGGATTCGGTAGTGGCAATTGCGGCGCTCTCCTGCCTGGGATAGTGCAGCCGCACGGTGCCGAACTGCTCGCCCACTGTCACAATCGCCAGCGGATGTGTCTGCGCTGCCAAACGCTTGATGTCGTCCGGTCGCGCGTTGGTGGTCAGGTCTACATCCGCCGACGCGTCGCGTCGCAGCAGCAGATCGCGGACTGTGCCGCCAACCATATAGAGATCATAGCCCTGGTCGCGGAACTGCCGCGCGAGGGTCAAGAGTATATCTAGCATCGGGCCAAACTTCTTGGATGAGTGCCTTGTGTTCCATGAATACCGGCATCGCCTGGGATCATAGACATCGAGACGGAGAGCGTTACGCCTGCGGTTTATGTCGCATGATCCAATCCGCTATGTCGTCATCGAGCACCGAGCGGCCTGGCTCGAACTCGAAATCATGAGCAAAGTTGGGATAGGTCTTCCAGGTTTTGTCTTTGCTGCCAAGCTGCTCATAGCATTTGCGCGTTGCCGCCTGCACCAGCGTGGCGTCGCCTTCCGTCTGGATGACCAGCGCCGGTGTGCGCACCTTACGCGCCTGCGCCAGCACACGCGACCGCAGCAGCGTCACCTGATAGAGAAACGATTCGCTCTGGTTGCGCACCCAATACGTATCGTCATTGAGCATGCGCACAGCATCGGGAATCAACGTCATCTCGTCGGTGCTGGGCTTGCGCATAAACAGCCGCTCCGAGCCGCGCATGCCGCCGGTGACGACGCGCAGCAGCGCCGCCGGTTTCACTTTGATCGCATCTTTGATCCACGGGTTGAGCAGAATCAACCCGCTGAGCAGCGATTGCTCACGCGCGGCATCGGCGGCTGCGGTGTAGATGGCGAAAATCCCACCCATGCTGTGCCCGGCCAGGAACAGCGGCGCGTCTGGATGCTGCTCACGCACATGCGCCAGGAACCGCTGGATGTCCTCCACATAAACGATGCCATGCTGCACATGCCCGCGCGGACCCTCCGAACGCCCGAAAGCGCGGTGGTCGTCCATATAGACCGTCAACCCGCGCGCATTCAGTTCGTTGCCCAGGTCAATGAACCAGCCGGTATGCGCGCCGAGGCCGTGCAGATAGACGACCACGGGAGCCGTCGCATCGGCTGCGCGCCAGTAGCGGAAGAACACCTTCGTGCCGTCGGCCATCGCCAGCGTATCGGTTCCATAGACGCCGCCCGCTGCCGCCTGCGGTGTTCCCCAATCGCCGACGTTCTCTGAACTGTAGGCAACCTCTGTTCCCATAGCCTGCCGCTCCCTTCCGTTCTGCCGGATCTACGACGCATCGCCGCTGATGTGCATGATGTGCGCTATTCTAGCATGCTCGCTGGCGCGAAACAATACAACCTACCAGCGAGCATCTCAGGATATCCCAGGAAACGGTCTGCTACAAGGAGTCTAGCGCCACTGCTTGTTACTATGTTACTGCGCGCTCGCCACCTGCGCGTCTATCGCCTCGTTTACGCGGTCGGCCAGCCGGCGTCCGCTATCCAGTTCACAGGCCAGACGCAGAGCCGCCGTGAGCAGCGCATTTTGTCCACCAGCAGCGAGGGCTGGTGGCAGCATCAGATATTCCTCGATGGCAGCGGCAGCCAGCGTCAGCGGATAGAACTCTTGCGTTCCGGCTGCGGGGAAATCACGGCTGGCGGCGACACTGCCGATGATGCCAGCCAATGCGCGCACCGGATGCCCCATTTGCAGGTAGCGCCGCGCAACTGCTAGCGCGCTGGCGGTATCACCCTCGCGCACCTGCTGTTCCAGTGTCCGCAACATGCTGGCGGCAATCAGTCCGCCGACCGGCGCGGAGACGGCAGCGCGTGCGCCGCGTTCGAGCGCAGCCGCATTGCCAGCGGGGCGCACCGCATTCACAGCGCAGGCAGCCGTATAGAGCAACGGCCAGATTTCCTGGTTCTGTGTCTGCGTGGTGGCGACATGCACCGAGTGGGCATAGTGTAATACCTGTGCCTGGCGCTTCAGCCCTTCGCTATCGCCCGGAGCAACGCTATTGACCTGTTCCGCCGCCGCCAGCGCGATACCAGCCGCGACGCCCATCGGTGTTGCGCCGTTACGCAGGGCTTGTAGCGTCGCGTCGCAGGCCGCCTGTGCATCGCCAGCGACCAGCGCCTGCTGGAACGCCGGTCCGGCAGCCTCCTCTTTAGGTATCGAGAGGCGTGTGCGCAGCCAGCCGAGGCCGTGGCCCTCGGCCTGCGCATAGGCGCGTGCAGCAGCCTCCACCGGCGTTCCAGGGGCGGCGTCCACCATCAGCGGCGTAAACCAGTAAATGAACGCCGGCAGCCGGTCGCCCCATTCCGCCATATCCAGCACACGGCTCCCCGCCACCGCAAAGCAGAGCGGCTTGCCACCCTCTGGATAGCGCAGGTCGAGCGCGGCGTAAATCGCCGTCAGCAGGTTGCGATAATCGGTGCCGGTCGCGTAGTAGCCGAGCAAGATGCGCTGCGCGTTCTGCACGTCGTGCGCTGCCACTGCGTCACGCAGCATGCCCAGCGGACCGTCTTTGTGCTTCACATCGCGCGGCACCAGCGGCTCTGGCAGCGACGGGTGCGGCTCCGGCAGTCCCTTCTTCAACTGATCTTTCACCGCCATGAAACCCTGCACTAGCGGCAACGCAGGCGCAAGCTGGCGTCGCTCGTCCGCGCCGGGTTCCGGGCCAATCGGAATCGCGCGCATCCATTCCGCAATGCGCCCGCAGAAGGAGAAGGCAGCGAGCGCGTAGCCATCGCCACCACCCCAGGCGGCGGGAATCCCCACGCGCGCAGCCAGCTTTGCCGGTGGAACCTTCTGCGACCCCAGCAGGCGCAACGTTTCGCGGATGACGCGCGACTCATCGCCTGCGGTAATGCCATCGAGCAGATCGGTGATATCTGCTGTGACGAGTGTTGCCATAGGACGTGCGTTACTCCTTGTATAGTATTTCTATGGTATGGATGAATGACGGTTTAACGTCAGTTGCCTGCGTGCTGCTCGCCGTCGAGCAGCGCGCGTATCTCGCCCTCGATTGGCGGGATATCGGCGTATTCTTCGTCCGCGAGCTTGTAGGCGCGCTGGATATATAGCTGAGCCAGCCGCGAGCCGGTGGTGTCCGTGCGCAGCGCCGCGTCTATCAACTGGTTGGCGCGATACTTCTCCGGCAGGGTGCGCGCAATCCGCCGCATGGACTGCGTGACTTCATCCAGCAGGCGTTTGTCGTGGCCATCTATGGCATAGCGCGCCTGCCCCACCATCCGCGCGAGGTCCGCCAGCCGGTCGCGCTCGGAGAGGACTTCCGCCAGCACATCCTCGACATTGAGATCATCGAGCGGCGTGTTGTTCGCCGTCTCGGTGGAAGACGAAGACGGCGCGACCTGTGGCCACTCCTGCATATATTCGACGAACATCTGCGCGTAGGACTGGCAGGCTTCGGCGGCATAGGTCATGCGCTGGCCGTCGTCCGAGATGAAAACGGTGCCGATGTTGCAGAGATCATCGCCACGGCGCTCCGCCAGCAGCCGCAACTGTGCGAGCGCAGGCGCATCTTCGAGAATCGGTGGAATCGGCACGGCGCTGGTGGCGTCCGGGTCCTGCAATCCCTCCATTGGCAATTGGCCGGAGAGCATTGGCGGCAGGAACTTGCCTATCGAAAATTGTATGGGCAAGACAACGCAATACGTTGCCAGTACGCGATTGGGATCATTGCCAGCGCGGGCATAAATAATGGCATGGCCGCGTGGCGCCCGAGGATCACCCAGGTCAAAGCTCAGGAGCATACCTGCCCTCCTCATCTTGCAAGGCATTGTGTGGCTGTTGCATGGCGCGTTTCGCGGCGCATCGAGGCCGCACTCCTCAACATGGTATCATATCGTTACCGCCGTCTCCATGCAAGCGCATGCGGGCGGCTGAACCTGCATAGATTTGGATACATCATGCTGTTTCTCTTCGATATTGATGGAACGCTGCTGCGACGCATGCCGCCTGCGCATCGTCTGGCGCTCTGTGACGCCGCCGCAACGGTTTTTGGTGTGCAACTGAGCACGCCTGACCTGGGGCAGACCGCTGGCATGACGGATAGCGCCATCACCTGGCGGATGTTGCGCGCGGCTGGTGTGCCAGACGCTACCATTGCTGAGGGGTTGCCAGCTTTCTTCACCGTCGCTGCCGATGCCTATGAGCGCCATGTCCCCAATGATCTGCGCCCGTATCACACGCCGCACGCCCAACCGGCGCTGGAGCGGCTGGCCGGACTCGGCGCGCACCTCGGCCTCGTCACCGGCAATATCCGCCGCGTCGCCTGGACCAAGCTGCGCGCCGCCGGATTGGCTGACTACTTCATTGATGGTGGCTTCGGTGATGAGGCATCCGAACGCGAGAAGCTGCCACCGCTGGCGCTGGCCCGCATGGAGGATGCCTGCGCCCGCACCTTCGCGCCGGAGATGGTCTTTGTGGTGGGCGATACACCTGCGGATGTCGCCTGCGGCGCGGCCTGCGGTCTGCGCACGGTCGCCGTTGCCACCGGCCCTATCCATTCGCTCGCAGAACTCCGCGACGCCGGAGCTGACTATGCCTTCGAGGACCTGAGCGGCCTGACGACGCTGGAATTGGAAAACCCCCACCCCTAACCCCTCCCCCGTGCGCGGGAGAGGGGAATGCAGGCATGCCGGCAGGTGAAATTGCGCCTGGCTAGCATACTCGCAGCAAAATCTGCCTCCGCAGGTTCGGAGCTGGCACATGCGCCCGCCCGCGCTCCCCTCTCCTCGCGGGAGAGGGGCCGGGGGTGAGGATTCTGGTTCCCCTCTCCCGCGCACGGGGGAGGGGTTAGGGGTGGGGGCCATCTCCATGCAGCAACGTCCAGGCGCGCCAGATGCCCAGCACTGTCACCGAATTGCGTATCTCATTGCGCTGGCAGGCGGCGAATACCTCGCGGAGTGGACGGCGCTCGAGGGTCAGCGCCTCCGTCTCGTCCGGCTGCGGAATGCCTTGCCGTAGGTTCCTGGCGAGATAGATGTAGCTCGTCTGTGGTGAGACGCCAGGGGTGAGATAGTACGCGCCCAGCAAGTCCCAGCGGTCCGCCGTCAAGCCAGCCTCCTCCGCCAGTTCGCGTTGTGCGCTTGCCAGTGGCTCCTCATCGTCTTCCACCTTGCCGCTGGGAATTGACCACTCATAGCGTTGCAATGGATAGAGAAATGCGCCGACGAGATAGACGTGTTCCTCATCATCCAACGCGACAATTGAGGCATTGTCGCCAGGATAGACCACGCCATAGATGCCGGGGTTGCCGTCCGGGCGGCGCACCGCGTATTCGACGACATGCAGCCACGGATTGCGATACATCTCACGCGCCGCCAATGTCCGCCAGGGACTCTCCGGCGCATCCTGCAGCGCGGCCAGCTTCTCCTCCATGCTCAACGCTTTGGATATTTTGGATATATCGCGTGCGTGCGGCTCGTTCCCGCCTGTCCGGTCGTTTTCTGCCATATGAAAAAAGCACTCTCTGTTCAATACTGGCCGCTCTGTTGCCGCGTGGCCATTCATGCGCGGCTCTTCCGTTATACTACGGCATCATATCGTAACAAACGCGCGTTGTCGCGGCGCACATCAGGAATTCCCTTCACCTCCTCCATCTCCTCTACTATCTGCCCCTCATTCGCTCATGGCGGGCACAGTCTTTGCAATCCTCTCTGACAACGCTCAGTCCGGCGTCGTTAGCAGATGATCGCCTGCCACACAAGCATGATCTACGCAAGGTGGCTCCACGCCGCATGGCCGGGTGGGCGCGGCGGAATTCACGTCCGCAAAACAGGAAAACGCACAGAAAAGCAGTATTCCACTGGCGAGGAGCCACGCTACGGCAGGCAATATGGTTGAGGAACCGCAACAACGGTGGAATGGCGAGCAGCAAAGCAAAGGGGGCGAAAAGCCATGTCTACTATTGTCACAGAACGTTCGCCGCGCGATTGGCTGGCAACCTTACTGATGGCGATCTTCCTGGGGAGCTTTGGCGTGCAGAGCTTCTATAACGGGAAGATTCTGATTGGCATTCTGCAACTTCTCACAGTCGGTGGCTGTGGCATCTGGACCATCGTTGATATTGTATTGATTGCGACAAACAATTATCACGACGCGCAAGGGCGATTGGTGACATATACGCCATATACACCATATACGTAACCATACATTTAGCGTCCAGGCGCGTGTATGAAGTGAGACATCATCAGGCAAGAGCAGGAAGGTGGGGCCAGCCTGCTCCTGGCGTGATGTGCCTTCTCGATTCTCTATTTTATGTGTTTCTTGTAGCGTAAGACCCCGACATCGGTAACACACTGGAAATTGTCGGATATTGCTGAATTTTGTTGGTTTTTTGCCGGACATTGGCAGATTTTACAAGACCTCATGGAGGGCGCAGCATCTACCAATGAATGGAGAACGGATGCAGGGGGTAAATCGCGCATGGAGCATTTTCCGCAAGATCGTCTCATATCGCATCCGCAGCGCAACGCCCCGCCTGCGAATGCCACCAATCTCGCCAGTCCATCTAATCCGTCCAGTCCACCCAGGCCGTCTGTGGATCTGCAGACGCTCCTGGCAAAACGCTCAGACGACTTACAACGGATACGCCGCGAACGCCTGCGGCTGCTAGCGCTTGGGCTGGCGGTCGGCGGCCAGCTCGTGCTGCTCTTGATTGCGCTGATTCCGCAGAGCATCTGGGCAGATCATGGTTTGCCTGCTGGTCCTATCCCTGCGGCGCTTGCTCCGCTCGTCGCGGCGCTCTATTATCTTTTCCCAACGCTGACCGGGCTGCTCTGCCGCCGCTGGCAGATCGCCATTCTGCTGGCGACGTTCCCCGCCTGGCTCGATCTCGGCCTCTTTGCGGTTGCCGCCGCCGGACGCATCGGTCCTTTCTATCTCGCCCAGGAGGCGCACGCAGGCGGAACGGCGAGTACACTGGAACTCTTTGCCGCGCTGGGTGCGCTTGGCTGGCTGGCGCGCTTCGGCATCGCTAGCGCAACCCGGCATATCCGGCGCTACTGGCGGCTCTGGCGCCACTGGCAAACTCAGGCGCGAGAACAGAGACACCAGGCAAAACAGGATGCGCGCTGGGAACCGGACAATTCTGCGCCGTCCAGACCGCTGGTGACACAATTGCCATCGCCGCTATCTCGCTGGCCGAACATTCCTGAGGCCCAATCGAACGAGGCGCGGGATAAGCAGCCGGTAGACAGATAGAAGGGAGCGGACCCCTATGCGACGGCCCCCGATGCGCCGCTCCACCAGCGGAACTCGACTGACTGCTCGCCATGCTCGTTTTTCATTGGCTGCCCATCCGCAGGCCAAACACGCGGTGCTGCGGGGCTTGTTGGTGGTGGGTGTGCTGGCGCTGGCGCTACGCGCGGCGTTGGGAAGCCTGTCGTTTATGCTGCCGGGCGGGGACATTCTTGGTTGGAGCCGTCTGCCAGTGGCGCATTGCCAGGTCTGCAATCCAGCCATCATCACACACACGCCCAATCATTCGCTGACGATGGATGACTATGCTGCTCTGCTGACGCAACGGCTCTCACTAAGCGACAAGCTGGGGCAACTGCTGCTGGTCCAATTTCCGGGGACGGCGGCGACGCCCGACGCCATCCAGATGATTGCCAACCAGGGCGCGGGCGGGGTCTTGCTCTACGCTGAGAACATCCAGTCGGCGTCGCAGATTCGTTCGCTCACTGCGCAACTTCAGCAGATGGCCTCGATTCCGTTGATTATCGCCACCGATCAGGAGGGCGGGCCGGTCAACCGGCTGATCTCCATCCTGGGGCCGTTGCCTGCCGCTGCCTCACTCACCACGCCCGCGCTGGCAGAGCAACAGGGCGCGCAGGACGCAGGAAACTTGCACAGCTTCGGCTTCAACCTTGATCTGGCGCCGGTTGTGGATGTGGGCACAGCCAATCCGCAGTTGTGGGGGCGCACATTCGGCTCGAATCCGCAGCAGGTCGCCACGCTGGCTGGCGCGTATCTGGCGGGACTTCAGCAGAGCGGCGAAATTACCGGCACGCTAAAGCATTTCCCCGGCCTCGGCGCCACCACCACTGACCCGCATATCGGGCTGCCAATCCTCTCGCGGTCGCGCGCCGATTGGGAGAACATTGATCTCGCGCCCTATCGCATCTTGCTGCAACAGCAGGATGTGCGCGCTGTGCTGGTGACGCATGAGCTGATTCCGGCGGTGGACCCGCAATTACCGGCCTCGCTCTCGCCCGCGCTGGTAACAGGTGTATTGCGCCGGGAACTCGGCTTCAATGGCGTCGTCATCACCGATAGCCTGTATATGGGCGCGCTCAATAGTCGCTGGTCGCTGCCGGAGGCGGCAGTGCTGGCGGTGGCGGCTGGCGCTGACCTGCTCATTGGTCCTTATAGCCCAGAGACAGTACGCGAGACCGAGGATGCCCTTCAACAGGCGCTCGATCAGGGCATCTTGACGAAAACGCAGATTGACCAGGCGGTGCAGCGAGACCTGAAACTCAAGCTGCAAATGCGCCTGATTCCCATGCCACAGAGCACCACACAGGCGGCTCAGGCATCACAGAACGCTTATCCATCTGGTTCATCTGGCCCATCACGGCCAGTCCAATCCGCTCAGTTGCCACTGCTGGCGTACAAAGAGACCTATGCCTGATGGTTTCTTCAGGCATGTTCAGGTACAGGTATATGTGGCGCGTCGCACAGGATAAGGGTGTCCATGAGTGGTAGACTGGGGACTGAGGTAAGATCATCCTGTAGACTGACGCGCAACCAGAGCGATAGACGTTTAACTCGCTAGTGTATGTAGAGATGATAGAGATTACGACCCATGCCTTTCTCGCAACAGCGCTTGAAACGTAGTCTGAAGGGAGCAGCACGGCTTGTCTGAACAGCTATCGCGAGTGCAGGACAGACGGCGCAATGACGACCCGACTACTCTCGTTCCAGAGCCAGATAGAGATGATAGAAACGACACGCAGCGCGCGCAGACTCACGCTGAGCCAGCACCGCGCAGGCGCTTTCTTCGCCTGCCGGGCGCCAAAGCCACTTCGGCAGATGCCCAGGATGAAGACGACCCTGGGATGTTGTTAGGCGCAGGCTGGCTAAACGCCGCCGGACTGGCGGAGGGTGGGCTGCTCGCGGATGTCGGCGTCGTTCTCGACCTGACCTCTATCTATCTGCCGCTGGTAGGCACTGTGCTGTCTTTTGCCGTGCCGACACCGTTCGCCATTCTGATGCTGCGGCGCGGGCCACGTGTGACGTTGCTGGCGGCCACCGTCTCCGCCTTTCTTATCACTATTCTGGCAGGGCCGCACTTCGGCTGGCGCATGGGCCTGGAAGCGATCATCGGGTTGTTGCTGGGCTGGGCAATGCGCAGAGGCATACGCCCCAGCTTTGCCTTCGTCGCTGGCATATTGCTCGTCGCCAGCACCACCTTTCTGGCCGCGCTCGGCGTAATCCTCGTCTCCGGTCTGCCGATATCAGATGTCGTAGGTGAGCTGCGTAACGGCCTCGGCTCCCTCGCATGGCTGGTGGCGTCAGGCGCGGCGATCTTCGGCTTTCAGAGCCAATGGCTGGCGATTCGCCCGACGTTGGTGGCGCTGGGCCTGTTGGGGCTACATGTCTGGCCAGCGCTGCTCTTCCTCTCGCTCGTGGCTACGGCGACGCCGGTGGTGGCGTCCTACTATGTGCTGGCGAACGCAACGGCGCGCGTGTTGGGCTATGAGGTGCGTCCATTCCCCTCGCACGGCTTCATGCGCCTCGTACACTTCGTCTTTGTTGTCTTGACCGCGCCGGTGGCCCTGCCAGTGCGTGGCATACGCTGGCTTGCTCACGGCAGACGGCAACACAAGCGCAATGATAACAGTGTTGACGATGATATGCAGGATGAGATGCTATCCAGTGGGCGCTCGAATGGCCGGAGCAAGGAGTAGTCTCTATGGAACACCTCCCTGAGCAGCATACGCATCAAGCTGGCGCTAGCAACCATACCCGTAGCAGAGTTGCCGCCAGCCTGCCACTGATTGCGCTGGAAGATGTGACGTTTCGCTATCCTGCTGTGGCGTCGCGGCACGAGCGCACCGCCAGCCAGCGACCGGCACTGGAAAAGATCAATGTAACTTTCCAGCGCGGCGAGTATATTGCGCTGCTCGGTCACAACGGCAGCGGCAAATCTACCCTGGCGCGGCTGCTCAACGGCCTGTATTTGCCGACCGCCGGGCGTCTCCTCGTGGGGGGACTCGATACTCGTCATCCGGTTGCCCGCAGGCGCATTCGCGAACTGGTGGGGATGATCTTCTCCGACCCTGATAATCAGATCATCGCCACGCTGGTGGAAGATGATGTGGCGTGGGGGCTGGCGGCGCGTGGCTGGCCGCTGGCGCGCATCCGCGAGCGGGTGACGGAGGCGCTCACCGCCGTGGGCATGGAGCAGATGCGTGGGCGTCCGCCCTATGAACTCTCCGGTGGCCAGCGGCAACGGCTGGCTATCGCCGGAGTGCTGGCGCTCGCGCCCGATTGCATCGTCGCGGATGAACCGACGGCGCTGCTCGATCCGCAGGCGCGCGGTGAGATGGTCGCGCTGCTGCAACAGCTTTGCCAGCGCCAGGGTATCACCATCATTCACACCACCCATCTGCTCGAAGAGGCGGCGCTGGCGGATCGCATCCTGATTCTCGATGCCGGGCAGATCGTGCTTTCCGGCACGCCAACCGAGATATTCAGCGACCTCGAACGGTTGCAGGCGTTGCGGCTGGTTGTTCCGCAGATGGCTCTGCTCGGCGAGCGGCTGCGTGCGCTTGGCATCCCTGTGCCGGTCAATGCGCTGACGCCAGAGTCGCTCATCGCTGCGTTGGAGCAGGCAAGAGGAGCAGCAAGCCAGCAAGAGCCGCCCGGCAGGGAGGCGCTACAATGAGTGTTGGCATCAGCATCGAACACCTGACGCACATCTATAATCCGCGCACGCCGACCGCTAGAACGGCGCTCCATGACATTACGATGCAGATCGAAGCCGCCTCTTGCACGGCCATCGTCGGCGTCACCGGCTCCGGGAAAACGACCCTCGTTCAGCACTTCAACGGACTGCTCAAGCCAACCGAGGGCAGCGTGCGCGTGGGCGATATCGAAGTGACGAGCGACCGCACACGCAGCGCTGACCTGCGCAAGCTGCGGCGGCGGGTTGGCCTGCTCTTTCAATTCCCGGAAGCGCAACTCTTCGCGCCCACCATCTATGATGATGTGGCCTTTGGCCCGCGCCAGCTTGGCCTGGCGGAAGCCGTGATCCGTATGCGGGTGATTCGTGCGCTGGATGCAGTGGCGCTCGATACCAGCAGCGAGTTTCTTCAGCGGTCGCCCTTCGCGCTGAGCGGCGGGCAGCGGCGGCGCGTGGCGCTGGCTGGTGTGCTGGCGATGCGTCCGCAGGTGTTGGTGCTCGATGAGCCGAGCGCGGGACTGGACGCCGAGGCGCGTAACGAACTCTATGCGCGCCTTGCTGAGCTACGTGCCAACGATGGGCTGACGCTGGTGTTCATCTCGCATGACATGGCGGAGGTGGCGGCGCTGGCAGATCGGGTCTTCGTCATGGCAGGTGGTGAGCTTCGGCTCTCCGGCGCGCCGGAAGACCTCTTCCGCCAGCCCGATGATTTGATCGCCTGTGGGCTGGTGCCGCCACCACTGGCGCAGGTGACACGGCTGGCGCAGGAGCATGGCTGGCCCGCGCAGCCGCAGCATTTCACGCCGGAGCAGGTGGCAACGGCGCTGGCCGCCGGCATATCGAGTGCCTCTCACTCGTCGCTCTCGCAGGCAGCGTCTGGTTCCCCTCTCCCGCGCACGGGGGAGGGGCCGGGGGTGGGGGCTTCGAATCACAATCATCACATGCAGGGAGGCGCGGATGCTGAATAATTTGCCGATTGGCGTCTACATTCCCGGCCAGACACCGATTCACCGCCTGCGCGCACGGACCAAACTGCTTGTGCTCATCTGGCTGGCGTTGTTGTGCTTCGTCGCCAACCACAAACGGTTCCACTTTGGCGCGTATGTCGCGTCATTCTCATTGCTGGCGCTGGCGCTGCTGATTGCACAGGTGGATTTCGGCTATATCTGGCGGCGCATGCGGCTGCTGGTGATTCTGCTGCTGATTGGCGTGCCGTTTTCGCTGGCGCTCACGCCTGGGCCGACCTGGCATACCTTCGGTCCCATCAATCTGCATTTCGATCACCTGCTACACTTTCAGAATGTGACAATTCCGCTGGGGCCGATTGTTGTGACCTATGACGGCATCTGGTTTATGCTCTCCTTCGGCGCCATCTTCCTGCTGCTCTATCTCGGCTCGATGCTGTTGACGCTGACGACGACGCCGGTGGCGCTGGCGGAGGGCGTGATGCTATTGCTGCGCCCGCTGCGGCGCTTTGGCCTGCCGGTCGAGGAGTTCGGCTTGATGACGCTGGTGTCGCTGCGCTTCATTCCAGTGCTGATCCAGGAGGCGGAGCAACTGATGAAGGCGCAAATCTCGCGCGGCGCTGATTTCACCACGGGATCGCTTACCGCGCGGCTGCGTCGCCTGGGCAGCCTGTTGGTGCCGCTGGTGCAGGGAGCGCTGCGCCGGGCGGCCAACCTCTCTTCGGCACTGGATGCGCGCGGTTACGGCGTCACCAACGAGGCCACCTTGCTGCATGAGGGACGGCTCGGTCTGCTGGATTGGTTGGTGTTACTGGCTGTCCCCATCATCACAGCGTTGGCCTATTGGAAGCTATTCTGAATGTCCCTCATACCGGCTGTGGTCCCTGCGGCACTTTCTGATAGAGCGCGCGCCCATCGCCAAAATCGGCAATCTTGGTGAAATTGGCCTGCACCCACGCGCTGAAGCCGGGAACCAGCTTGAAGCGTCCGCTGGCAAAGAGGATCACGCGAATATCATCCTGGGTGATAATGGATTCGAGTTGCGAGGCCGTCAGGTAGCCGCTTTGAATGCGCACGAGTGAGGTATCTACCAGTTGCGGCGGTGTATTGCGGTCTGCCAGTCCGGCGATATACTGGTCGTCGCTGGCGACCAGATCACCAGGAATCGTTGCCGCCCGCAGCGCCGAAGCCATCTCCACAGTAGATTCCGGGAGTGGGGTGCGCACATCCCGCCGTGTGACCGCGCCGCCGATGAGCAGCGTGATGAGGATGACGCCGGTAGTGAGCAACAGCAGCGCGCGTCCCGCCGCCGTCTCAGGCAGCCGGAATGCACGCATCCTTTGCTCCTTCGGCGCAATAGCCTCGGCCCGGCGATATCCATGCGCAATCAGGCTCGCCAGCAGGACGAGCGGCGGCACCAGCAATATGCGGTCGTGGTCCAGCAACGGTTGTTGCCTCAGCAGAAAGCCAAAACAGGCGACAGCCCAGAGCAGCAGAGGAATGACAGCCCAATTGCGCTGGCGAATGGCAACCACTGTTCCCACGAACGCCAGCGCCACCAGCAAATATTCAGTGGCGTCGCTTGCCAGCAGCCTGACGTTATAGCCCAGGCCGTTTGTCGCGTGCTGACCAGCCGCCAGATGGTAGCGAATCACCTGATCGTAGACGATACCCAGGTGGCCGGCGAATGGCAGCAGCACAACGAGAAACGCCAGCAGCGCCCCGGCAATGAGCAAGCCGATATCGGGCAGCGCGGCGCGTAGCCCCGCCAGCAGGGTTGCGCGGCCACGGAAGCGCAACCGTTTGCCCTCGATATCCCACGCATTTGCCACTGGCATGAGCAGATAGCAGAGCATCGGCAGCACGACAAAGACATCGAAGAGCTTGGTGAGAACGCCCAACCCCAGCGCGACACCACTACCAAAGGCCAGCAGACGCCGCGCTCTGCCACTGGAACGCATGGCGGCCACGGCCAGCGCCAGCGCCACCAGTTGCCACGCCAGCGCAGGCACCTCCGCCTGGAGCGTGTACGACTCCTTCAGATAGAAAGGGTCGGCGGCGAGGAGCGCCAGCGCCAGCAATCCCACCCAGCGCCCGCCAATACTGCGCCCGGCAAAATAGATGGCGATGAGGCCAATAACCGAGTAGACGACGATGCCTAACCGCGCAGCGACAAGCGTTTGTCCAAAGAAGAGGCCGAAGAAGCTGTAAAGTGGATAGAGTGAAAGGAGAAAGAATGGCGGCTGCGAGCTAAAGACGCTGGTGAAGAGCGGATAGCCGTTGCTCATCGCGCGCAGCGATTGCCAGTACACGCCCTCATCATAGTCGGTGGAGACGCCACCGACCGGCAGCAGCCGCAACACCAGCGCAATGACGCAGACCAGCAGCACCAGACGGGATTCCAGCGGCAACCGGCCAAACCATGCCGCAATGCTCGCAGATGTAGACCGCTTTTGATTTTGGGCATGGACTGATCGGGACACAATAGAACCTCTTAACTTTCGCTCAGTTATCCGCAAAAAAGACTACCAACGGGGATTATAGCGGACTGAAAGCGGCTCTCAAAGCGCAACAGTACCAAACTCGATGACCAGCAGGTCCAGGGCCAGTTCCGGGGTCATCTTGCTGCGCTTGAGCGAGGCATCAATATCGAGCAGCATGCGGTGCGCGGCTTCGAGCTGGGCAAACGAGAACTGGCGCACCAGCGGCAGCGACTTCTCGACGAGAAACGGCGCCATCCCTGCGGCCTGCGCGATCTGTGGCACACGCATCCCGCGCTCGCTCAGCGCCTTCACCTGGAGCAGTGCGCGCGTCTGAAACGCCGTCAGCGCGACGATGCCAAGTGGCGACTCACCGCTATCCAGCAGTTCATGCAGTAGCGCCAGCGCGCTAGTGCGGTCGCGTCGCGCCAGCGCATCCGTCAGATCGAAGACGCGCGCCTGGTGTGAGGCAGGCGTCAGCGCGCGCACATCCTGGACATGTATCTCGCCGCCCTTGCCGACGTAGGTGCTGAGCTTTTCGATTTCGCCCGCCAGCACGCGCAGACTGTCGCCGCCCTCGGTTGCCAGTAGCCGCGCCGCATCAGGGGCCAGCCGCGCGCCTGCTGCGCTCGCCCGCCGCGTCAGCCACGTTTCGAGTTGCGCGCCACGCGGCGGCGTGTATGCTTTGATCTTGCCATGCTTCTGCGCTGCCTGCACCAGCGGATGCGTCGCGTCCAGCGTCTCATCCACCAGCACGACGAGCAACGTCGAATCTGGCATCTGCGTCACGTGATCGGCCAGCCCCTGCGCGAAGGCTTTGGGATCGGCGCTTCCTGTGGCGGACTTGCCCTTTTTCTTCTTGGCAGTGCCCTTGCCACCCGCAGCTTCAGCGGCATCGGCAGGCGCCTGTCCCTTGCTGCTCGCGCCGCCTGCGCTGTCGTCGCTCTCCTTATCTTCCTTCTCCTCTTTGGTGGCGCGTTTGCGCTTCGGCAGCCCCTCGACCACCACCAACCGGCGTTCGCTGAGGAACGGCAGCGTGTCGCAGGTCGCCAGGATGGTATCCAGGCTGATCTCTACGCCAGAAAACGTGTCGGTGTTGTAGCCGAAATCTTCGGTTGTCTTCAGCCGCGCGAGTTCTTCGTGCGCGCTAAACTCGTCCGGCCCATGCAGCAAGATCAACATGGCTACATTGTATGCCAGCCGCGTTTCGCTGCGCAAACGACGCGCCAATGAAGAGAGCGGTATGCTGGTGATTATGCCTGCTGTTCATCCAGTTCGTTGGCAATGCTGTTGATTTCATCGAGAGTCTGCTGCCGTGCCCGTTCGATGCGGCTCATCCGCTTCTGAAATTGCGTCATGGCATAACCCAACACTTCGTCGTGTGGCAGATCAAACGGCATCTTGCCATCCTGGTATGTGACGTAGGTATCACTTACCACGCCCATCGTAAAGGGAAGTAACTCGTTCATGCGCTCTTGCAGCGCCGTCCAAACGCTCTCGCCATGTTCAGCCATCAGCCGTGAGATGAAGTATACGGCGAAGGCGATATGGCGCGACTCATCCCGCTTGACCAGACCAATAAACTGTTGCATTCCCGGCAGAATATGGTTCTGGGTGAGCGTGCGCTCGAAGCCGTAATACCCGGTCTCTGCCAGAACGCCTTCGACAATCAGGTTATAGGTGGCGGAGGCACGTACCTGTGCAACTGGTGAGTTGTCGGTGAGCAAGCGATTCATTGCAGCGGGCAACTCCTCACCGAAAATATGGCGGTAGTTAGGGCCATGATAGCGCGCGAGATCCGTATGATCCTGCGCCACCTCATCAAAGAAACGACGAAAACCCTCGACATGTTTGGCCTCTTCCCAGAGGAATGAGGTCAGATACATCTCCTCTTCGAGACGGCCTTCTCGCGCAATTACGAGGATCAGCGGCAGCAGGTCCAGCGTGACCGATTCCTCACCAGCGAGAAAGAGCGCACTCGAACGAGCGAGCGCCTCGCGTTGATCGTCGTTCAACTGCTGCCAATCCGCGATATCCTGGGTGAAATCTATGTCGCCGGGATTCCAGATGCCCAGGCGTTTTGCCTTATTCCACAGGCGCATGGGCGGCAGATCATAGCGAAGACCTTGCGGGCTGGTAGTAATGAACACGCGGTCATTCTGGGGGCTGGTCATGGCACTGGCTCCTTATTCTCTGTCTATTGCGCGGACCTGAGCGATGCGAACACCTCATTGGTGGCAATACTACCATGACATTTGCTCGCATCACCTATAGCCAGCTAACGTTCCTCGCTCGCAGACCAGCAGAACGATCAGGCAGCATCTCAAGCAATGCCTGAGATGCTGCCTCACTTACTTCTATTGGCTTGTTGTGTTAGTTGCTAGATGCCCATGACACCGACCAACTCTTGCACGGAGTCGGCAGACTTCTGAAGTTGCGCGCGTTCGTCCTCTGTCAGATCAAGCTGGATAATCTCTTCGACGCCGCCAGCGCCCAACTTGACAGGTACGCCGACGAAGAGGCCGTTGATGCCGTATTCGCCTTCAAGATAGGTGGAGCAGGGCATAATCATCTTCTTATCCAGCAAAATCGAATCCACCATTTGCAACACCGAGGCGGAGGGCGCATAGAAGGCGCTGCCGGTCTTGAGCAGGTTGACGATCTCCGCGCCACCGTCACGCGTGCGCTGGACGATCTGCTCCAGCCGGTCGGCGGGAATCAGCGCGGGCAGTGGCACACCGGCCACCGAGGAGAGCCGCGCCAGCGGCACCATCGTATCGCCGTGCCCGCCCAGCACAAACGCCTGCACATCGCGCACGGAGACGTTCAACTCCTGGGCGATGAAGGTGCGGAAGCGCGCCGTATCCAGCACGCCGGCCATGCCGATCACACGCTGCTTGGGCAGGCCGCTCACCTTATAGGCAAGCTGCACCATCGCATCGAGGGGATTTGTCACGCAGATGATAATCGTATTGGGCGAGGCTTTCATGATCTCCTGCGTCACCTCGGTGACAATCGCCTGGTTGGTGCGAATGAGATCATCGCGGCTCATGCCAGGTTTCCGCGCAATGCCTGACGTAATGACCACGATGTCAGAGTTGGCAGTGGCTCCGTAGCCGTCGCGCTTGCTGCTGACGCCGGTGACGAGCGAATCATAACCGAGGACTGGCCCGGCTTCCAGCAAATCGAGCGCCTTGCCCTGCGGCATATCTTCGATGACATCCACCAGGACGACATCAGCGTAGTCGCGCTCAGCGATTCGCTGGCCGAGGGTCGCGCCGACGTTGCCTGCGCCGACGACAGTTACTTTGCTGCGCATGGTACTTTTCCATCCTTTTTGCATGAGTGCGATGGCGCGCTTCGCTACAATGCGGCGTGCCCCGGAAACTGCGCTCCCGCCATTGGAAGCGCCGGTTATTAGCCAGCCGGCGGTTAAAACCGCGACTGGATGGCTTTCAGCCGCGAAGTCCGCCTGCGCGGACTAGAGACGGACCAAGCATACCTGATGCGAACCTGCGGAGGCAGGTTTCGCGGCGGTACGCCGTCCAATCGCGAATTCATTCGCCAGCCAAAGCACAGAACCAGTGCGCCAGGCATATACTTCGTCTATACGCTGGCACAGCCACACCGTATTGTATCGCACAGACCGGCTTGCCGGAACGTTCCTGGCGAACGGTTTGCGCAGAACAGATGACACTAGCAGGCAGTGGGGAGACCTGAACATGGTGAACATGAATGACATGGAGCAGGCGTTGGCAGCCGTGCCGCACCTGACGCAGCAGGTGACGGCGTATGCGCATCGAGGCGCACGGGCGTATGCGCCGGAGAATACCTTGCTGGCGTTTGAGCTGGCGTTCGCGCTCGGAGCAGACGCCATCGAATGTGATGTGCAGCGCAGTCGCGATGGACACCTGGTCATCATCCACGACGACACAGTGGACCGCACGACCAACGGTAAAGGGCTGGTACGCGAGAAGACGCTCGATGAATTGCGCACGCTGGATGCCGGTCTGCGCTGGGGCACGCAGCAACGCATCCCGCTGCTGCAAGAGACGCTTGAGTTGGTCAACCGGCGTGGCAAAGCGATCAATCTGGAAGTGAAAGGCGCCTCAGTTGAGGAATCCGTTGCGACGGCGGAGGCACTGGAACCAGTGCTACGCGCGCTGCCGGAGGAGCTGCGTCCGCGTGTGCTGGTTTCATCATTCGAGCATCCGGCGCTGGCACTGCTCAAAGAACGCCTGTCCTGGCTGCGCATCGGCGCGCTCTATGGCAGCGAATGGCGCGGCAAAGACCTGATCGAGCCAGCGCTGGCGCTCAATGCGGAGGCCATTCACCCAGAATCCGGGCTGCTCACTCAGGATATCGTGCGCCGGGCGCATCAGGCGGGTCTGCGCGTCAATGTCTGGACGGCGAATAGCTGGATCAGGATACGCCGCCTGCTCCAATGGGGGGTAGAGGGCATCTTCAGCGATTATCCAGAGCGCGTCGTCATCCTGCGAACGCTGGAGCACGCTTCGATTGGCCGCCCATGACGTGCCGGCTGGGTCATTGGGGCGGCGCGGACATTCTTGTCTGCGCTAACAAAAGAGGGCAGACATTCCTGTCTGCCCCACCAAGGATGAGAACTCATCTTACGCCGTGTACGACTCTTTCGGCGTGCTGATATGCCGGTAGGTGAAGAGATGATGCACGGTGAAATTGAAGAACAACACAATGATGATGGCGATTGCCTCGGAGAACAGCGGGATGATTCCCAGACGGTAGTGTACGGTAAACTCGATGAGGAAGGTCAGGGTCACTCCCATGATGTTCGTTAAATGGAACCGCAGGCAGCGCGCCAGCCAGGGACGTTCATGGCCAGGCAGATGGCTGAAGGTGATGGCATCGTTAGGGATAAAATTCGCAATAATCGAAATCTCTGCGGCGACAAGGTAGGCCAGTATATTGTGCAATTTATCGTCAATTTTCAGCGGTACTAACAACCCAAGTTGGAAAACGATCAGGTTGACCACTGCTGCAAATCCGCCGATTATCAAGAAGGTGGAGAAGCGTTGAATGACGCCAGCGCGGCCATTGGTGCGCGCCTCCACTATCGCCAGAATCTTATTGACGAATGGCCAGCGTGTCAGATAATAGCTTGGCTGGGCATGAGTATGTGCGTCAGCCGGTTGGCCGGTCATTTGGTCCTGCTGCACAGCCGGCATGGGCTGTGTCGTTCCGCGCATCATCAGCGCCTCCATCACTATACACCACTACACGAATACCGCCCAAATGCTCATAACCTGTCATTGACACGCGAGCCAGGCGCCAGGCGCTGCCTCCGCTCCGCTCGCAGCATCACGCAAGCGGACCGCATCCACCCTGCCAGACCACAACCGCAGAGGCAGCGTACAGACCAGACTACCAACTACAGCGACGGCCATGTCGCGGCGGCGTAACTGCCAGTAGGACAGTAGGAGGGACAATGCCAGAAGTAAGCCCACTCTCCCGGCCCATCCACTGGTGGCGGCAATCCCACCTACAAGGAAATACGTACAACGATACCATGTGCTATGATACCAGCCTCGCTCTTCAGACGCCAACACTCGCGTGCGCTTTGGGGGATACCTGCTTGCGGGCTTGTCGCTTTGCGGTGTTGCGCCTCAGGCGAAAGCAAGCGCAATCGCCGGACCCACCACTTTGTTTGGGATATCTTCTGCGTCCTGCGCAAATGGATACTCGCTCGGCCCCCATAGCTCCAACGCCAGCGCGATGCAACGCATGCGGTCCGCCTCGTCTATCACCTCGTCCTCTTCGTCATCCTCCTTCTCTTGCTCCACCTGGTCCTCGTGCATGGTCTGCTGGTCGTGTTCTTCCCACCAGCCGGGCCGCAGCACCACCCGCGCGAAATCCTCGGCGCTCGTTCCCTCCGGCAGCAGGTCCGCGAAGCGTTCAGGATGTCCGCGCGCCGCCTCACTATCAATCGTTGCATTTTCGTCGTTCGCTGCGCTTTCGTCCGCCGTCTCTGCAAGCAGGGCGGTAGGGTCACTCAGATAGTAATCCACCTCACTGCCCGCGCGCGCCAGCCGGTAGCCGGAGACGACATCGCCATAGACGAAGACGCTGAAGACGGCGCAGCCGCCCAACCGGCGCGACAGTTCCACCTCCAAACCGACGGTGCGATTGCCCACTTCCAGCAGCGGCGTCCAGTCAACCTCAGCCGGTGGACGGCAAATCAAGTAGCGATAGCTTGCCGTCTCTTCCTGGGCATCGAGCCGACCTAGCACCGCCGAAAACGTTCCCTCGATGCGCAGCACACGCGGACGCTCCTCGCCTGCAAAAATCGCTTCCAGCGCCTGCTCTATCTCATCCGGGCCATGCCCCTGAATATGAAACGCGGTGATTGACGTACTCATTCCTCATCCTGCTTTTGGGTATCTTTCGTCTCGTGGGACTTTCAGGTCAGCCGTTTGCGTCGTCTCCGGGTCGTGCTGCCTGATGATACCACCAAATTGCGTAGCAATTCGGGAACCAATGGTCGCGATCTGACGTCTTTGGAGATAGCAGCCTTTCGGTTGATACTTTGATTATCTGTTTTGGCTATGTGTGGCCATGTTTGGCTATTGTGCCGGATTATGCTGACATATCTCAGCATCTTCTAACCATTGGGGCATAGACTTTGGCTAGGCACATGCAGTGACGTTCACTCAAAAATACTCGGCATAATCGGCGCGATGGGTGTGGGTGAGTAGAGCAATGCTTCTGAGGAGGAAAAATGTCGCAGAACCAAGCGGGAGATGAATGCAAGGTCTCCCATCCAGTACATTCAGGACATCCAGGAAGGATCGGCAGGGAAAAGCGTGGCATCCGGTGGCTGGCCGTTATCTTTGGGTTGATCGCTGTGTTGGTCGCCGGGTGTGGTGGTTCAACCACCGGCAATAATAGTGGCCATAACACCGCGCCTTTGAATGCGACTCCGCCATCTACCTCGGATGTCAATGGCGTGGTCGTGGCGATGCTCCAAAATATCAAACAGAACGGCTGGAACAGCAATCCCAACATCAACAATGGTTTGGGCGGCCTGTGGGTAAACTGGGAGTACGGCTCGAATCCGCTCAAAACCAATGGCGGCGATCCCAGCAAGCAGAACAGCCACGACCGGCTGACCGACCTGCGCTATCTCCACAACTTGCTCTCATATCAGGCGGAGAATCCCACCGATACACAGTTTGCCAGCGAGATTCAGAAGTATACGCAGATCGTTAAGATGGAGTTCGCGGACGGCACCGATCAGCGTGGCTGGATCTATGACGAGTGGTGGGATATGTACCAGCTTTCCCATGACGACTGGTTCAAGACCGCTGCCTACAATGAGGCCAACAACTATTATACGAATTGGTATCACCCGTCGGTCGGCGCGCTCTATCAGGTGACGAACAGCGAACCGAACGGTTACTATCGCACCGAAGATACGATGGGCATGGGCGCCGCGCTGATCGAGGCTGGCGTGCAGTTCAATAATCCTAATTGGGTGAACGCTGGCAAGACGGCGCTTGCCTTCCTGCGCAGCCATGCCTACGTGCCGCAGTATCACATGTACCTGCATCTGCTCGACAATGTGGTGTCGAGCAGCGGCGCCGCCAACCAGAATGAATCTATCCAAAAGGTGGACGTGCAGCAGAGCGACGGCAGCACCACCACACATGACGGCGATGTGGTGAAAGCTGAATCCATCGGCACCGAAGCGATTGCGCTGATGGAAGCCTATATCGCCAGCCAGGATAAGCAGTATCTCGACCAGGCGGTTGACATGCTGACGTATATGCAGGCGAACACCAATCTGACGGGCATGTGGGATACGACCTATGGCGGCTATTTCTACGGCGTCGTTTTCTCCGGCACAGATACTGGCAGTCTTGGCTCGCCGCATGTCAAGGCAACGGAAAAAGAAGCCGGACGCCAGATGTTGATGCTGCGGGCATATCACATGGCGAATATGCTGACGAACGGGCAGTTTCAGGGCATGGAGAACCTGCTGCTTCAGGTTGCCGTGACGAAGGCATATTACGCGCCCGGGCACGGCGTCCTCTACTCCGTGCAGCAGAACTGGCAGCCACACAAGCGCAAAGGCCAGCCACTGGACTATGTGACAACTGAGGCAATGGGCATCATGCTCGAAGCGTTGCTCTCGCTGCATGCGCCCAACGCACAGATCGCCGGATAGCCGGTAGCGCGTCAGAGACAACCGGAGAGGCGTATCCTCAACGCGGGATACGCCTCTCCGGTTTTTGGAGGAGATAGAGATGGACAATCTATATCAAGTCTACGCCACTGTCTGGGTTAGCGTAGATCGTTGAGCTTGCGCTCGGCCTCGTCGAGCGAGAGCGCGCCGCTGCGCAATTGTTCGAGAATCGCGCGGCGCTGTGCATCGGCGTCGTCGCGTGTGGCTCCGGCAGCAGAAGCGGAGGCCGCTGGCTCTTCGTCATCATATTCGATGCGCACGCGCTGGGCGCCGCTGGACTTCGATGCACCGCTGCCCGTGCTGCCAGAAGATGAGCCACCAGCGCGGCGGGAATCCCAATCGCGGCGCAACTGCGAGAACGAGGCTTCCAGTTCGGACATCGCCTTCTCGACTGCCGAGCGCACATCACGGCCAATCGCTTCCCAGTCGGTCTCGCGGGCGCGCTTTGCCGCCTTCTCAGCGTAATCTTGCGCCTGCTCAGCAGCCTTGCGAGCCACCTTCTCAGCTTTGTTGCGCAGATCGTTCAGCCGTTCCTCATACTCGCCGTACATGCGTGCGCCCTGGCCTTTTTCCCACTCGAAGTGAATATCGCGCGCTGTGTGTTCGCCCAGGTCGTCGCGCTCGCTGGTCTCAGGCACCGGACCCTGGAAGTGGAAGTTGGCGCGGCCAGGAGCGCGGTCCCAGCGCATGCGGAACCGCTGCCCGCCGATGGACCCTTCCCAACTACGGCTGTCCAGGTTGTCCGAAGATTTGCCACTCTCTTGCTTCTCGAAGTCTTCGCTCATGTGTTGTTCCCTCTCATATCGGTCTGTCGCGGCAATCGAAATATCGCCGCCATCGCTTACCAACGTCACGGTTGAACTGCCGCGACCAAGAACGCCAACCAAATTGCGGCGACGCCCACGTTCGACACTGAGCGGCAGCCGCGTCTTGATTTCACCGCCAAAGGTGCGCGCCACGAAACGCGCATTGACATCTTCGCGTACCCGCAGATCAATATCGCCGCTGGCGTGAATGTTGTATTCCACCTGCTCGCCAAGCGCCGTATCTATCTCAGCATCGCCACCGACCCGCTTCACATCGAGTCCGCCGGTGGCGTTCTTCACTTCCAGGTCGCCGCCAACCGTGCTCAGCAGAATCGGTCCGCGCGCATCACGGATACGCGCGTCGCCACCGACGCTATGCACCTCGATGGCCTCTATCGCGCCCTGGACCTCCAGATCGCCGCCGATGGCCGCCAGCGTCATGCCCATGACGCTATCCACCTCGACATCGCCGCCGACCGAGCTACCACGCAGCATCACGGTTGAGCGCCGCGCCTCCAGATCGCCGCCAATCGTGCCCAGCAGGACAACAGTGCCGCAATCTACGAGATTCACATCGCCAGCAATCGCATCGCGCACTTCCAGTCCCGGCAAGTCGCGCGCTTCCAGGCTGCCGCTGATGTGCCCGATAACGGGCGCTTCGTCGTAGTCTTCGATGGTGGCATCGCCATTGACCATGCGAACGCGCAGACTGCCACCGGCGCGGGCTTCTAGCTCACCCTCCAATTGGGCGATTTCCGTAATCGCCACCCGCTCGATCTCGGCGTCTCCGCTGACTCGCTGCGCGAGTACATAGCCATCCACATGCTCGGCGTGCAGATCACCGTACACGCGGCGAACCAGCACCTCAGTGCCATCAGGAACCCGTAGCTCGCTGTCGTCTGGCAGGCGTGTGAAACGCAGCACACCGCCAGTCTCATCTACGGTATCGTCCTCGATCTCCTCGCCGTCGGCGCTCAAAAGCACCTGCGGCGAACCGCCGAGAATAGTCAGGTCGCCCTCAACGAGATCAATTTCGATGCGTAACCGTGGCGGCTCATGAGCCGCTTCCGCGGATCCCGTGGATTCTGCCGGTGCGCCAGCCGTCTCAGCCCCAGCATCGTGCGCCTCTTCGGCGCTATCGGTTGCTTCAACCATCTCAGGAATAGCTGGGATTTCCGGAATGTCGGGCATATCCGGAATATCAGGCACCGGCGGGACACTGGCGCTGCTCGCAGCGGACTCGTCTGTAGGATGTACGTTGTTCTCGTTCTCAGGTTCCATTTTCGTAGACCTCTCGTTCTCCAACCTGCTGAATTGCCAGATTTGTCAGATTTCACCTGTGTTTTGCGCTATTTGTCGCCACCCATCAATTGCTGGTGCGCTTCTTCAGTGGTGATGCGTCCGGCGGCGAGGTCCGCCAGAATCTCGCGGCGAGTGCGGCGTTGCGCTGGGTCCGCCTGCTCCTCATCGGCGTTGAATCCCATCGTCGTGAGGACATTGGAGAGCCGTGCGCGGACGGTGGGATAGGAGATGCCAAGCATATCTTCGACATTTTTGATAATGCCACGACAGCGGAGAAACGCCTCGACAAATTCGAGCTGTGCATCATCCAGCCGCGCGAGCCGCCCGAAGCGCCCGGCGTCATCTCCTTGTGCGGGAGCCGCAGCAGGAGAGAGATGAAAACTGCCTTCCAGCGCGCTGCCACAACGCTCGCAGCGCAGCCGTGTAACGGTCATTGGGGCGCTGCAAACGGGGCAGGAGCCATCAACGGTATAGAGGTCTGGCATCTGTGGCCGCTCCTCATGTGCATGTCAATAAGTCAGTAAGGATGTGTGTCTTGTAGATATATAACACAGCACTTCACAAAAATCAATGGTCTACTCAATAATATTTAATTTTCATGTCACGCACATTAACTTTTTCAACTGTGCTGCAACGATGCCAGGCTGAAGCGCAGAGAATCCACGTTCGTGGTATGGGGCGATGTTTTCAGCAGTATTGGAACTTTTGGGGGAAGAGTGGTTGCTCGCGTAGCCGCCTGATATCTGGCACGTCCTAATATGCGTAACTCCTGGGCGGCGCCCATGAGGAGCGTTTAAGCGGGGAATCTCATCAATCCTTGAGGAAGGATGCAGTATGGCTCTCATGACCCGAAAAACGGAACTCTCGCCGCTCGAAGTGATCGTTGTCGAAAATACGTTAGGCGAAGAAGCACGCAAAGATGCACGAGAAGGTACACTGGCGCGTATCCAACGGCTTACCAGGGAACGGCAAAAGCTCTACGCGCTTTCAGCGGCCCATCCATTCCTCGCACCGGCGAACGGCCCGCGTATTCGCGAGATCAACGCGGACATTGAGTTGCTCTGGGAGACGCTACGGCGTGAGCGGGCATCGCGGCGCGTTGCCATCGAACGTGCGTTGAACGTCACCAACGAAGACGAAGACGACCACTCCGAGCAAGAGAATTCCCATGATGCCGCTTGACATGTAATGCTTGCAGGCGGCATCTCTCGACTTTCCACCAGCGCCATATGTTCTCGATGCAGAACACGGTGCTGGTGGATTGGTCTATGGTGCTCCTCTCACTGTGAGTAGCAATACAAGTTCAGCGCTTTTGTATCATATATTTTAATGACGATAGTTCCATAACGCAGTATGCTCATAGAAAATTGGGAAGGATATTTGCCAGCATGTCTAATAAGCTAGATAGTGCGCGCCAGCTATCTGTGGACGATCAAGATGAAAAAATGCCGACTCGCAATACGCTGCGCTATATCATCCTGGGGCTGCTCGCGGCGCATCCGATGTCCGGCTACGACATCAAGCGCGCATTTGATCGCTCGCTGGCGACCTATTGGAATGCTGGCAACAGTCAAATCTACACAACACTCAAAACGCTGGCGGAGCGTGGCCTCGTCTCTTCTGAGGTGGTCTATCAGGAAGACCGGCCCAACCGGCGTGTCTATCGCCTGACGCCAGCGGGGCGCGCAGCGTTCGATGCCTGGCTCTCTGAACCTGTGCCGCCGCGTTTTACCAAAGACGAATTTTTGACGAAACTCTTTTTCTGCGGTCAAACCTCCGACGAAGCGGCGTTGCGCCATCTGGAAGCACATTTGGAGGCCCTGCGCGCACAACTGGCCGATATGGAATGGGCGCTGCGCGAATACGGCGACCGTCCCACACGGCGGCCACGGCTGCTGGAATATCAAATGCTGGTGCGTGACTATAAACAGGCTATCTTGCAGACCGACCTTGCCATGACCGAGCAGGCCATCGCGCGCATCCGTGCCCGCCTGTGATCTAAGCATTCGTTGTCTAAGCAATCCAGGTGACGAGATTCCGCCATTCGTCCTGGCGGCTCGCTCCCCAATATTCGGCTATCGCCTGGATGGCTACGCCAATGGGTGTCAATTCTTCAATTATCCAGACGCCAGGACTCGTCTCATTCGGTCCTAATTGCGCCAATAAGTCCGCAAGATGCTTTGGCATGGTTTTCTTATCGTGTGTGAGGACAATTCTGCCTAATTTCTGGGCAAAATTGAGCAATTCAGGATCTTTGATATGTAACTGCTGTGCTTCTTGGATAGTGAGTATATCTATATCAGGATAATGCAGGCGGAGTCCTTCTGTAACCTTCACATTGAAGTTCTCGTCAGCGAGAAGGCGCGGGCGCTCATAATCCTGAATTGGCTTCATTTTGCCTCCGCTGGTCCTCGATGCGCCGCCTGACGATATTCGCTGGATGATTTGGATTTTCGCGTTGCGCTCGTTTCAATTCCTCGAAATAGGCGTCATCTTCGGCAAACCGCTTATCAAGTTCCTCTTGATGCTCCAGATAATAGGCGATCACCCCATAGACGGTCGCTAGGGGTACGGTTGGAAAACTCTGCTGTATCTCTTCCGGAGTGTAGTGATGACCGTTGTGCATGGCGACAATGACATGCACTGTGACGCGCGTATCGCCTACATACAACTCGCCATCACGTTCTTCTATATAGCTTGGACTCTGGATTCTCATATACTGCCTCGTTCGTATAAGCCTGCTTTTCTCTTCATTATATCCCGTTTTACAAATAGCACGGCGGGCTGCTGCCGCGATTGCGCGCCTGCGCGCGCGCAATTGCCTCGCGCGCCAGTTGGCGCACCAGCGAATCGAGCGGCATCGTCGCTATGAAGCCATCCTCATAGCCCAGGCGGCGCGCATCCTGGCGCTCGATATCGTCGCCGATCAACGCTACGAAGCAGCGATCAAAGAGATTGACCCGCTCAGCCGCTTCCAGCGCCATGCGTGGCCAGCGCCAGGACGGCGTACAGGCGCCTTCCGGCGTCTGCATGGTAAGCGCCTGCTGCTCTGCCCAGACCAGCACGGCGTCGGCATCGTTCTGCATGGCTGCCGCAAACACTGCCTCGATCTCCGTGCCGCTCATTCCAGACGCTGGCGTCTCGTGCAGCACGCGCACTTCCGGGTAGGCCGCCAGACGGAGACGCAACTCCTCGCAGGAAGCGCTCTGATGGCCGGAGAGATGTGGAGGTTCGAGCAGCAGCACCGTCAATTGGCGTCCCAAGTCTGTACGCAGCATCGTCGCCACCACAGCGGACGGATCGAGCGCTGGAATACGTGGATCAGTATCGGAGGCATATCGGATAGATGACTCTTCGTGCGCCTGCTTCATCGTCGCCACCTCTTTCTCGTCGCCTCTTCAGCAGCATAGCTTGTGCCGGATTGTTCCGTCAGGGAGGTAAAGACAACACGAGCATCCTGCAATATCCCGTCCCCTGCAAGGCGGAATCCACGAGCGCATAGTGTACATAGTGTACATAGTGTACATGGCACATACGGCGCTGGTATGCTGGCTGGCTATGGGCGCAGTGGTTGACCGCAGGAGGTGCAGAAGCGTTGACCTGGGCTGTTACGATGACCACAGGCGCGGCAAACAAAACCCGCCACTCCCGCCAGTAAGTTGTAGCCACAGGTGGTGCAGAAGCGATTGTGCGCCTGATTTGGCGCCTTGCAAGACGGGCAACTGATCCAGCTTCCTGTTTGTTGAGGATAAGGACCGCTTGGCGCCTGTTGCGGTTGAGGTAGCGCCTCACCGCAGGTGGAACAGAACCGTTGATAGGGCGAGTTCGGCTTGAGGCAGCGCGGGCAGATGATCGAGAGCGAGCCATTAGGAACGGCGGCGCGCCCCGTCACCGGCGCTGGCGCGGTCGCCTGCCGTCCAGTGGCAGTGTTCACCGGCGTCTGCGCGGCGACTGCCTGTTCCAGCGCCACAGCCATGTCAGTGGCTTTCTGGAAACGATCCGCCGGATTCTTCTCCAGCGCCTTCATCACCACTGATTGCACCGCTGGTGAGACACGCGGATTGAGTGTAGAAGGTGGAGGAACGGGTTCATAGATATGCGAATGGGCCAGCGCCGTGTAGTTATCCGCCTCGAACGGCGTATGGCCGGTCAACATCTCGTAGAGCATCACGCCAAGCGCGTAGATGTCGGCGCGCGCATCAACCGTGCCGCTACCACGGCATTGCTCAGGCGACATATACTCCGGCGTGCCGACGCCTGCGCCCGATTGTGTCAGTGCCGCCGAGGTTTGCAGCACTTTGGCGATACCGAAGTCGCTCAGTACCGCACGCCCGCTCACATCCATCAGCACATTGACCGGCTTGACATCACGGTGGACGATGCCGCGTGAGTGCGCATACGTCAGTGCGGAAGCGACCTCACGGATGATGCGCGTTACCTCGCGCAGCGGCATACCGGCAGCCATTTTGTCTTTGAGCGTGCCGCCGCCGATGTATTCCATGATGATGTAGAGGCGGCCATTCTCCTCGCCGGTGTCATGCACAATGACGATGTTGGGGTGCGAGAGTTGCGCCATTGCGCGCGCTTCCAGCTTGAAACGCTCCACGAAGGCCGGATCGGCGGCATAGTAGGGCGGAAGAACCTTGATCGCCACCTGGCGGTCGAGATTCTCCTGTTTCCCGCGATAGACCCGCGCCATACCGCCTTGCCCAAGCAATTCTTCGATGACACAGTGCCCCAGGGTAATCCCAATGAGGTCGTCGTTCACCGGATGGCCCTCGCTTCCCAAACGAGCGTATGATACGTGAACCGGCGTTGCCTGGCAACCTAGCGGCGCACGAACGCCAGCACCGTCTGCCCCACCTGAATCTCATCGCCCTCTTCGAGCACCTGCTCGGTGATGCGTTGCTGATTCACATAGGTGCCGTTGGCGCTGCCCTCATCGCGGATGATGTAGTGACCGTTGCCATCATTATTGATGGTGGTGTGCAGACGCGAAACTGCCAGGTCTTCCAGGAAGATATCGCTCTCGCGGCTGCGACCAATGGTCAGGCGCTCTTTGCGCAATTCGAAGATGCGTCCCGGCTCTTTGCCCTGGCGCACCACAATCACGCTGGTTCGTTGCTGGCCAGCGTTCGGGCGCACGACACGGGTTTTATCCGCATCGCCATACGGGTTATCATAGCCCGGCGCTCCCTGCGGCGCGTTACCGTTCCAGCCTGGCGTACCCTGTGGCGCTGCGCCACCCCAACCAGCGCTTTGCGGCGCAGGTTGGTTGCCCCATCCGGCGCTTTGCGGCGCTGCGGCTGGCGCACCACCCCAGGCAGCGGCAGCGCCCGGTCCACCCTGATCGCCCCAGCCGCCCTGGCCGGCCATCTGATTTGCGCCACTCCATCCGGCGGCAGCGCCAGCACCCGCTGCTGGCCGACTGCCCGGCCCTGGCTGCGCGTCCCAGCCACCGCCCTGGTTGCCCCAGCCACCTTGCGCCGCCGGTTCACCCCATTGGCTGCCACCCGCGCCTGCGCCCGCATACGACCGCTGATCGTTCCAACCGCCCTGCGATGGAGCGTTGTTCCAGCCCCCCTGAGACGCTGGTCCGGCTGCGCCCTGCTGGCCACCGAAGTTCGGCTCCCAGCCCGCGCCGCGCCCGCCAGCGGGACCCTGTGGCGGGTTGCCATAGTCGTAGCTCTCCGTCTGCGGCCAGCCCGGCGCGTTGCCGCCGCGTGGCGCTGGCCAGGCGGCGTTCTGGTCCTGTGGCTGGCCGAGAGGACCCTGCTGCGCGTCGTAGCCGATGCCACTGGCCGTGCGCTTGCCTGCGCCGTTGCTCCGCAGGAGCATGACAAAAACCAGAACAACCGTCAGCACGACGACGAATCCCGCCAGCCCCACGGCCAGCGTGCTGCTCAGACCCCCACTGGCGAGAACGGTGAGCGGCATATGAGCGACATAACCCATCTGAATCATTCCTTCCAACCTCCCCAGGCGTTTAGCGTGGGCGAATCTCGAAACGCAGCTCGACATGCCCCAAACGCATGACATCACCGGAGTGGATTTCGACATCTTGGTGTGGTACCAGCGGCGTGCCATTGAGTCGAGTTCGATTAAATGCGTTCAAATCTTCGATATAGAAATGGCCGGCGCGTCGCGTAATACGCGCATGCCTGCGCGAGACGGTCTGCGCGGGATCGAACGAGAGCAGATCCACATCGGGCCGGAAGCCGCGCTGTGGATCGCTACGCCCGACGATCATATCCGGGGCGGTCAACGCCATCGGTGGCCCGCCCGCCGGAATCAATGCGCCTACCAACTCCTCGGACCGGGGAACACTTGACCCATGTCGCTCTGGAATTGGCAGAGCTTCTAATGCCTCAACGAAGGTGTGTGGCGTCTGATAACGGTCGCCCGGTTGTTTGGCGAGCGCCCGCTGGAAAAAGGCATCATACTCCGGCGGCAATTCCGGGCGCAGCATGCGTGCGGAGGGGATAGGACCATTGAGATGCTGCATGACGACATCCCAGGCATGCTCACCATCGTAGGGGACGCGGGAAGTCAGCAATTCGAAGAAGACACAGGCCAGCGAATAGAGGTCCGCGCGCACATCTGCCTTGCGGCTGTTTTCCACCTGCTCAGGAGCGACATAAAATGGGGTGCCCACAAAGAAGCCGGTCACTGTGATGTCTTTTGATTCATGGCTGCGCGCCAGACCAAAGTCAGTCAATTTGACGACATTGTCTATGCTCAGCAACAGGTTCTGTGGCTTGATGTCGCGATGCACGATATCGCAGGCGGCGGCGGTAGCGATACCGGCGGCGGATTGTTCCGTCAGGTCCACAGCACGAATGATGGGAAACTGCCCCCCGGTCAGGATGGCATGCTTGAGAGTGTGACCGTCTACGTAGTCCATCACAATGAACAGGCAGCCTTTGTCTTCGCCGAAATCCACCGGACTGACGACATGCGGCCCAGAGAGGCGAGTCAGCAACTCGAACTCACGCTGAAACCGTTCGACCAGTTCGCTCTCTGCGGCGGCCTGGCGGCTTAGCACCTTGACGGCATACAATCGGTTCGTCTCCAGATCACGGCCAATGTACACGGTGGCCATACTTCCGCTGCCACGCTCGTCAATCAATTTATAGCGGTTCTTTAGCACTCGACCGAGCATGCCTGTCCCCTCTCCGGCGTATTGCTATGCCTACGCCCGCTCCACCACACTGTTCTCATTCTTTGAGTATCCTTCGCCGGCGCGGAGAGAACACGGCCAGGCAGTAGAACGCGCAACTCCTCATGTGGCCGCGCAGAGTCGCCACCCATTTAGAGCATGCGCCCCATTATATCAACGCATAAGACCTGCTCGCAACGCTTCAGGCTCTTGGTCCTGCTCATGTTCCACTCATGCCCTGCTCATACCCTGCTCAAGTTCTGCTGTTCTTGTTCTCATCTTCTGTAGAATACGCAAAATCCCGTCGCGAGTGATGGTGATAGCCCACCAGATTTCTGTGATGTGGGTCATAGTCTTGCTATAGCTTTCCTCGTGATTCCTCATAACTCCCAGTAGCTCGCGCATCCACGGCGTCCACCGTTCGTTGATTTTCTCAGCAAACCGTAAGGGCGCAGAAGGACAAGGGACACCAGCAGGGCAGGAGAAATGACGTTGGCCGAACACGATGAACAAGATGACGTAGAAGCGTTCAAGACCGCCTTCCTCTCGCTTATCTCACATGAACTGCGCGCGCCGATCCAGACGATCAACGGCTATCTAGACCTGACGCTTGCCGGTTTGGGTGGCGAATTGAACACACAGCAGGCGCAGTTTCTGCGGCGGGCGCGCGCCAGCAGCGAGCGTATGGGGGCGCTGGTGGATGATTTGATTCTCCTGGCGCGCTATGCCGCCGGTAAGCTCTCCTGGGTGAAGTCCGACCTCGATCCGGCGCCGCTGATTCATGACGTCATCGAGGAGCTACGGCCACTGGCGGAGGAGGCGGGGGTGCAGGTGCGTACCCGTCTTCCGGCGCCGCTGCCATTGCTGGCGGCGGATGGGCCAAGAATCGAGCAGGCCGTGCGTGATCTGCTGCTGAACGCGCTGGCAGCCACGCCTGCTGGTGAGGTGGTGTCTGTGTCAGCGCGCGTTATCCCCGATATGTCCGGCGTGGTTGGGATGTTGGTGCTAACTGTGCGTGATCGCGGCATTAGAATTGCTTCAGAAGGTCAGAAGAAGGTGTTGGAGCAGTTCTTTCGAGATGGCGCGCCAGCAGGAATTGAGCGCCCTCACACGTTTGGTCTTGCGTGCGTACACATCATCGCGGAGGGACACGGCGCGCAGATGCGCATCCAGAGCGCCCCCAGAAAAGGGACAGCGGTGAGCATATGGCTCCCGGTATTGTCTGACAATGCCTGAAGGAACAGTTGAACAGTTCTTCAGTTCCAGCATCAAAGGAGATGATACGTCTACCGAAGTGCGGTAATGTTGCGGCGCTAAGCGAATCGTAGAGGGTTTGGCCCAGGGTGGTATGAGATTTGCCAATAACCAGGCCAATGAGGAGCGTCCTCGGTGTGGACGTATACGTCGAGGCACGTCTGACAAATTTGCTGATTTAGGAGGCATGAGACATGGGCATGTTGCGTGTAATGTCGCGACGTGGTGACGACCGGGTCGTCTGGGACCTCGAGAAAGCAGACGTTGGGGAACTCGACGCGGTCGCAGCAGTACAAGAGGCGGAGCGCATCTTCGCCGCCGAGCGTGAGCGCGGCGCCACCGCGTTCAAGGTGGAAACCGGCAAAGCACCGGAACGAATTGATGTCTTTGACAAGAAAGCAGAACAGATCGTACTGGTTCCTCGCGTAGTCGGCGGCTAGGAGGCTGCGATGCTGGAGAGTACGTTTCAGGTCTTGGTACTCGTTTGGGTGGTGCTGACTGCGCTGGCGCTCTTTTGCCTGGCGCTCTCCATTGGGAGCCACTGGGGAGATTGGGGACGATTGCTCGGCCCGTACTTCTCAGGAGAGCGGCGCGCGCATGCGTTCATGCGGGAAATGCTGACGCCGGAGGAATACCAGCAGGTAACGACCTGTGGCTATCTCGATGTCACCAGCCCTTCGACCCCAGACCGCACGTACCGCATCCCCGGCGCCGGTGGTCTGGTGCATGTCTATGAACATGGACACGCCATCATGGACCTGTGCCTCCAGCCAGTTGACGTTTTACCAGAGGGTGATGTCGTCGTCATGCACAAGTTGATGATTCTTGGGAACGAAGACGAATATCTGATGAAAGCCAATCGCTTCGCCCCAGGCATCATCACCTTGCGTCGAGGCTTCCTGTAGCCGCTCGCCAGAATTTGGCACGATACAGGCTCGCCTGATACCGTTCGATTACCCTATCTTTGCAGGGCAGTTGCTCACTGGCAACTGCCCTGTGTATTGATGCTGACGGTTGGGCCACCGGCAAACTGGATCATCCCGTTCACCGGCGGGCCGCCGACCTGCACGTCTGAGGCGACCGTAAAGGAGATAACTTCCTTCCCTGCGCTATTCGTATGGTATGGCCCGGTGGGCGGGTCGTCTACGGTGCAGTCCCCATTTGGGCAATAGCCGAAATTGACGAGGATATTGGTGTACGTGTTGGGATAGCCCGGCGCGCGAATGGTCAGCGTTCCGCTCTGCCCAACCATCAGCGGGCATGGATTGAAGGTCCAGGTCACGCCGCTGCCACCACCGGAGCAGATGAACGGCGCGTTATTGCCACCGCCCGGCGTATCGGTCGGCGTCGCGTCGTTGGGCGTGTCCGTTGGTGTGGCGTTGGGCTGTGGTGACTGCGAGCTGGCAATGGTGCCGACCGGCGGGATAGCTGGCGTCTGGAACGGTGCGAAGGTGGCTGTTGGGAACGATGCTGCCTGTTGCACTTTATTGGTGCCGGTATTGCTGTTGACATCAGCGTTATTATTGCTGCTGGTGAGGCCGAAGCTGGCCAGCGCCGAGTTGGCGGTGGTCGCCACCAACAGCATGCACACGCACAGGAGCAGCACCATCCCCAGCCCCACCACGCCCGTCACCGCTGCGCGATACTGTGGATTCGTCTCCCAGCGATCCTGAAAACGCTGAACATACTGGTCCAGCCAGGAGACGCGCCTGAATGGTGGGAATGGTTGCCTCGGTGTCATCATGCTGCTTTCGCCTTCCCTCGCCGCTTGTACCTCGTTCCAGTCGCCGTATGCGCTGCTGTGCCTGCTCCTCTAAGATTTGCAGTTCACGGTTGTGCCAGTCTGTAGTGTCCCGCCTGGAAATAAGGCGAAGATCGTGATTGAACCCGTCCCCGTCGCCGTGCATGACTGAAGTTGATAGGAGATGGTGCCATTGCCACTTCCATCAGTCTGGCCAGCAGGCTCTACGGTATTGGTGACACATCCAGGAATATTGTAGATGAGGCCGATTTGGACATTCGGCGAACTCGTGTGAAAAATCAGATTCCCTGTCTGCCCGCGAACCCAGGGATTTGGAGATTGGCTTACTGTCAACGTGCCTGGGCCACCGCCACCACCTCCGCAGTTGGAAGTACAGGGTGTTGCCGTTGGCGTATCGGTGGGGATCGGCGTATCAGTCGGCGCTGGTGGCGGCGTTCCCGAATCCGGCAGGGTGCTGACCGGCGGGATGGCCGGTGTCTGGAACGGCGGGAAGGTCGCTATGGGGAAGGTCGCCACGCCACCCAACGTGCGGGAGCCGCTGGACCCCTGTGTATTCGCATCGTTGTTGCTGCTGGTGAGGCCGAAGCTGGCCAGCGCCGAGTTGGCAGTGGTCGCCACCAACAGCATGCACACGCACAGGAGCAGCACCATCCCCAGCCCCACCACGCCCGTCACCGCCGCGCGGTACTGGGCGTTGGTTTCCCATCTATCTTGAAAGCGCCGAACGAAGCGATCTAACCACGACCTCTCAAACATGCGCCGCTATCCTGTCCATCCCTTGCTGTCCGGCAGACCGGAGCAGTCACCCTGCCCTAGTGGTTGCCGTCACTTGACTACGAAACGTCATCATTTTAACAGGGTGAGGCGCAAGAGGCGGCAATGTCGCCTAGTGGCTGGTACTTCCTGGTGAGAGGCGTTCTGGGGACGATAGCAGCGTTTCCAGCGTCGCAATGACGGCGGGGACGGCGATATCTTCCATGCGGTGCGTGTCCGCGCGCAGGATAGTCACCTGCCGACCGACCGGCGCCCACACGCCAGGGTCGCTCGGCCCGAAGAGCGCCAGCGTTGGCACGCCAGCGAGCGCAGCGAGATGCGCCACGCCTGAATCATTGCCGATGTAGGAGGCGCAGCATTGCAGCAGCGCCACCAACTGGCCGAGTGGTACGTTCCGCGCGACGGCAGGCTGCGGTAAGCTACTGGCAGCGAGGGCGGCGCGTGTCACCTCATCATCCAGTGGCCCCTCGATCAAGAGCGGCGCACATCCCCGCGCTACAAGTTCCTGGATGAGCGCGGCGAATGACTGCGACGGCCAGCATTTCGCCGCGCCACCGCTCCCCGCGTGCAGCGCAATCACTGGCGTTTGCCCGGTATGCTCAGGAAAGGTGCTCCGCCAGAAGTTGTCTGCCGCTGCATCTTCGGCTGGCGTCGCATGGAGCGGCGGGAAATGCGCAGCAAGGGCTTCGCGGGTAACTGGCGCATTGACACCAAGCGGCACCAGCGCGCGGGCCAGCGTCACCGCCAGATGTTCGGGCGACTGTACGGATGCTATGGGAATAGGGCGACCGGAGGCAATGACACTTGCCTGCGCGCCAAATCGCTGAAGGTTACGCTGTACCGCGCCATCCGCATCAGGCAGCCACGCGACGACGGTGCTATCAGCGATCAGCCGCTGCACCGGACTGTTCGCTGGCGGCTCATCGGCAAAGAGCGCGGTCCAGAGTGGGCTGTCATAGGGCGAGAAATCATCCGCCAGGCCGGACGCCCGCGCCAGTTGCCCAACATCGCGCCGTGCGACGAAATGGATAGATGCCGTCGGCCATTGCGCGCGGGCCAGCGCCAGCGACGGCAACGCCAGCAGCGTATCGCCCAGCGCTCCCGGACGAATGAAGACTAACCGCCTGATAGGATATGACTCCATATGCCGTATGCCATTATTCAGCGCGTGGTGGAGAACACGATACTCAAGACGGCGATAACGATTGGCAGCGCCAGAACCCCGGCAAAGACGGCGATGGCTCTGGGATTGCCAAAGTTGAGTGTCCAGCCGACGCCGTAACGCCGCTCCACGAAAAGCGACGGATCACTGGCATTGACATAGAACGCGCCGTATTTCCAGTAGCGGTCGTCCATGCGGTCGGTCGTCGTTGCCGTTGCCGGGTCGAGTCGCGCGCCACCCTGGCCGGTGCGCAGGGATACCGCAAAGACGGCAACCAGCATCACCAACGTTGCGCCGATGGTAACGGGGGCAATCCAGGCTGCTGCGAAATGCTTCCCTGTGGCGGCCTGAGCAATAGCCACCGCCAGGAAGCCAAAGAGCGCAAGCAAGAATGTCTTGATAGCAAATATCATACGCAGCCAGATACGGCGGAACCGTTCCTCAGCGCGGCCAGGAATGACTTTGGCCCCTACCATCAGAATCGAGACAATGGTAAGCAATAAATACAGGCCAAGTTGCGACCAGACGAGCGCAAAATACGAGCCGATGGTCTTTGGCCTGTAGGCGTTTGCATTGCCTGCCGTGTCGAAGTGTGTCGCGATAATCGCGGGCGCGCTGGCGTATTGTGTGGCAAGATAGGCCACCGTCGCGGCAATGATGGCGAGCGGCAGCAGTTCCCAGATCAGCGGCACATAGTCACCATAGTGACGCGGGCGCAGTTCAGCGGCTGGCGCGACCTGCGGCTGTTGAGAACGCTCACCAGCCTGCGGCACGACCGCCAGGCTGCGGCTGGCGAAATGCGCCATGAGATAGGGGACGCCAAAAAGGAGAACGGCGACGAGAATGATCAATGCCGAAAGACCGGCCCGCCAGAAGTCATCAGGGGCAAAGGCCAGGAGTAAGCCGACGCCCGCCGCAACCAGGATATCCACGATGATGATGCCAATACGGTAGCGCGTAATGATGCGCCGCCCCGCGTCAGTCTCGCGGGAGTTAGGCGCGACAGTGACGCCGAAGAGCAGGTCACGGCGTGTCAGGGTTGGCATCACCCAGTCGAGCGCCGTGACGACAAGCAGGATGACGATGACTAATCCTGCCTCGAAATATTGCACCTTCATAGCTATAGGTACCTCCGCCTGAGATCAGGCCGGTTCAAATCGTCCAAAATCGTCTTACTCATGTTTGCCGTCCGCCGTTCCTAGCGAACCCGGTCCGTTCTGCGCGGGCGCGAGCCAAACCTCATCCGCCAGCGCCCGCAGACTGGCAATCGTCATGCCCGCCAGCAGCGCCTCCACACGTACATGCGCCAGCGCCCGCCGCACGCGCGCGATATCCACCGGCTGTGGCTCGCTGGGATGATTGAGCCGTGGATGGACGACGGCGCGCGAGCCATGCCGCAGCAGGATCACCTGCTCAGCTTCCAGCGCGCGATAGGCTGCCAGCACGGTATTGACATTGATGCCCAGGTCACCTGCAAGCTGGCGCACGGACGGCAGCGCCATACCCGCGCGCAGGCGTCCCGCTGCCACGTGTGCCTTCACCTGCGCGACAATCTGCGCATACTTGGGGGCGGGATCGAGTTCATCTAGCTCAATCGTCGCCACCTCGCCTGTGTTTGTCGTATCTTTTATCCTCATAGTCGTTATCGCGGTCAGGGCATCGCTGCTAGCCCATCACCCTTGCTCATCACCATTACTAACTGTTATAGCATAGGTAGTACAGTTCTGCAAGCATGAGAAGAGGATGGCTGGCTACCTCGGTGTATTTGGTTAGAAATCAACGTGCCAGCCTATTCCCGGGGTTCATCCACTGGTCGCTGCTCAGACGGCGCGCGGGCCAATGGTCAGCCCGCCATCGAGAACCAGCGCCTGCCCCGTCATGAACGCCGCATCGTCTGAGGCGAGGTAGAGCGCGGCGCGTGCCACATCGCCGGGCGTGCCCATGCGCCCCAGCGGCGACTGGCGCGCCAGATATGCCTGCGCCGCCTCGGCGGGCGCACCAGGAATCAAGCGTTGAACGGCTTTTTCCACCATTGGCGTCCAGATCCAGGAGGGGCAAATGGCGTTGGCGCGCACGTTATGCGCTGCGCCTTCCGCCGCGAAGATGCGCATCAGGTGAATGACGCCCGCCTTCGACGCGCCATACGCCGCGAATCCCGGCGCGCCAATGATACCCGCTACTGAACCGAGCGCAATAATGCTGCCCCCCTGGCGGCTGAGCGCGGGGAACGCATACTTCGCGGAGAGAAATGTTCCTTTGAGATTGACGGCAATGGTATTCTCGAAGGTCGCTTCATCCAGTTCGAGGACCGGCGCACTGTCGCCCACACCGGCGCAGGTCATCAGAATATCCAGTTTTCCATAACGTTCCAGCGTGGCCGCGACGACCCGCTCGCACTCCGCACCCCGCGTGACATCCAGCCGCTCCCCTGAGGCGACGCCGCCATTCGCGGTCGCTTCGGTGGCAGCGGCGCGGGCGCCTTCCTCATTCAAATCAGCAAAGACGACGGATGCGCCCTCCGCGACGAAGAGAGTCGCGGATGCCTTGCCTAGACCGGACGCCGCGCCTGTGACCAATGCCACCCGTCCATCGAGTTTGCCCATTGCGCTGATCCTCTCATAACTGCTGGTGATATCTGACTGTTGCCGTAGCAAGTGTATCATGTCGCGTGGTCAATGAGCGCCCGCGCCACAGGCGCTATACAACAGCCAGAAGGTTCCAGTCAAATGTTCCATCGCTTGCCGGAGCGCGTGTAGAGGTGTATACTGGTTGGGAGTGTGCCCCAGGCGTTGCGTGCAAACCCATGCCAATCATGTCAGGTACTGTAGTCTTGCAGTCTGGCGCACGTAACCAGGGAATCAGAGGAGCGAAAGACAACACATGAAGGTTATTTTGTTACATGAGGTGCCGGGACTGGGCAAGCCGGGCGATGTCAAAGAGGTGGCCAACGGCTATGCCCGCAACTATCTGCTGCCGCGCCAGTTGGTGACGGCGGCGACGGGCACCGAACTGGCGAATCTGCGCGAGCGCGTGGCGGCGGCGCAGCGGCGCGTGCAGAAGCAACGTGAAACTAACGAGGCGCTGGCGGCCCAACTGGCTGCTGTCACACTGACGTTCGCTGTGCGCGTCGGCCAGGGCAATCGCCTCTACGGCTCCGTCACCAGCCAGAGCATCGCCGATGCGCTGAAAGAGCAGGAGGGGCTGAGCGTTGACCGCCGCCTGATTCAGTTGCGCGACCCACTGCGCCAGCTTGGCGAATTCGAGGTTGGCGTGCGGATAGCGCAGGGCGTCGAGCCAAAGGTTAAAGTCAAGATTGTGTCGGCGCAATCGCTCGAATCGGAGTCTGAGGAAGCGGAAACCGCTACTGAGGCAACAACGGAAACAGCGGAAGCGGAATAGTCGCCGCCTTTCTCTAGCTATTCACCCCCATGTTATGAAGAGGACCCTGCTATCGGGTCCTCTTTTTGCGTATTCTGGGGTATTTCCAGCAGGATGCCTGGATGATTGTCGCAGCTTGACAGAATATCTGGCACAAAAGATGCATTTCCATCTCATGCGATGTTCCTTGCTATGAACTATGGCAGTCCATGCCTGTTTTTCTATGGTCTTATCGTCAATCGTACACCAGCCATCATCGTCGCCGGCCAGTCATCTGATGATTCAGGTGACGTTGCCTGACCCTGAATCTCCGCCCAGTCTCATTACCTGGCGCTAGCCTACATGAGAGGATGCCACTTCTATGTCCATGGACATCAACCAGCTTACCCAGCCGCTTATCATCCCTCGCGCGTCGCCACAATTGGTGGCCGCCAATCATATCCTTGCTCTCTCTTCCACAGAGCTTCAAGCGTTGATCCATCGCGAGGTTGAAGAGAATCCGGCGATGGAGGTGGAAGAAGTGGCCGTGTGTCCGCAGTGTTCGCGTCCGCTACAAAATGGCGTTTGCCTGCACTGTTCGCACTCGTCCAAACAGGAGACGCGGCATACATCCGGCGACGATTTCAGCGATGACGGCGATATCTGGCGGCGACACACCAGCAGCGGCGACGATGAGTTCGACCCGACAACCCGTGTTCCTGCGCAGATGAGCCTGGCGGAGCATCTCACCCTGTCGTTGCAGGCGCAATACACCGTGAAGGATGCGCCGATCATCGAATATCTCGTGGGAAACCTCGACGAAGACGGACGTTTGCACTGTAATGTAGAGGAGATGGTCAATCTCTTCGAGGTGGATGAACACCGCATCAAACGTATGATTCGCTCATTGCAGAGCATGGAGCCGGTCGGCGTCGGCGCACGCGATCTGCGCGAGTGCCTGCTGATCCAGTTGCGCTATCTAGAGTCGCAGGGCGTTCACCAGCCGTTTGCCCGCGAGGTTATCAGTCGTTTTCTGCCGCAACTCAGCGAACACAAATATGGGCATATCGCCCTGGCGCTGGGTACGACAACCGAAACCATCCATGAGGTGAGCGAATTCATCAGGCGCAACCTCAACCCGTTCCCGGCGCGTGGCTACCTGGGAACGAATCTGACGGGCGGCGGCGAATCTACCAGCCCGATTGTGCCGGATGTCATCATCAGCAAGCGCGAATTGCCGGACGGCACGGTGCAATATGATGTCGAGGTCGTGGAGTCCAAACGCTTCTTCCTGAACATCAATCCGGCCTATGCCCAGCTCTATGCCGACGCAAACAAGAGCCAGATGCTCCTCAGCGAGGACGAGCGCAAGCATATCCATCAGTATGTCGCACGGGCCAAGCTCTTCATCTCCAACATTGACCAGCGCCGCAAAACGCTGACCAAGATTACCCGCCATCTCATCGAGTTGCAGCGCGATTTCCTCGACAACGGCATCCGCGCGCTGGTCCCGCTGACGCGCGCACGAGTCGCGGCGGACCTGGGCATGCACGAATCCACCGTGAGCCGCGCCACCGCCGCGAAATATTGCATGCTGCCCAACGGCGAGGTGATTCCCTTCAGCAATTTCTTCGTCGCCAACCTGGGTGTCAAAGATATCATCAAGGGGTTGATTGACAAAGAGCAACGACCGCTGACCGATCAGGATTTAGCGGGCATCCTGTCCTCGCACGGCATTCCGGTCGCCAGGCGCACCGTGGCGAAGTATCGTGAGCAGTTGGGGATTCTCCCCTCAACACTTCGCTAGACCATCGCTTTCCATCACGTGCGCACGTAGGTCATCGGGCCGACCAGCATCACCAGCCCTTTGAGTTCCAGCATCACCAGCGTGCCGGAGACGGTGGCGACGGGCAAGCCAGAGGCGCGGCAGAGATCGTCTATGTGCTGCGCCTCGCCGCTTGCGCTGAGCAGTTTGAGCAGGCTCGCCTCCGCCTCGTTCTCCGGCAGCAGTTCGCGCATCTCGCGCTGCTGCGGCACCATGTGCAGGTTCAGCTCATCGAGGATATCGCTGATCTCCAGCACTAGCTTCGCGCCATCCTGGATCAGCCGCAACGCCCCCGCGCTCGACTTGTTATAGATGCTGCCAGGAACGGCAAAGACATCGCGCCCCTGTTCACCAGCAAAGCGTGCCGTGATAAGTGCGCCACTGTCTTTGGGAGCCTCCGCCACAAGGACGCCGAGCGACAGCCCGCTGATGAGGCGATTGCGCGCGGGAAAGTTGCCGGCGTCTGGCTGCGTCCCTGGCGGGAATTCGGTGACAATAGCGCCCTGCTCGATGATGCGCGCCGCCAGCTTCGCATTCTCCGGCGGATAGACCAGATCAGGACCGCAGCCAAGCACAGCGATAGTGCGCCCCTCAGCGGCGAGCGCGGCGTTGTGCGCGTAGGTGTCAATGCCGCGCGCCAGCCCGCTGACAATCGTGATCTGCTGCCGCACCAACTCCGCCGTGAATTGCTCCGTCACCTGGCGGCCATAGGTGGTCGCGCGGCGTGTGCCGACGATGGCCACCGCCCAATCATCCTCCGGCAGCAGCTTGCCGCGTAGATAGAGAACCGGCGGCGGCAGCGAAATCTCCGCGAGCAGGCGCGGATAGTTTGCATCATTCCAGCGCAGTACGCCAACGCGCAGCTTGACCAGTCGCTCCAACTCGGCATCCGGCACGATGCGCCTGCGTTGCTCCGCGAAGCTCGTTACGGTGCGTGCGTCCAATCCTGCCGCCTGCCAATCCTCCGGCTCAGAGCGCCAGACGGTTTCGGCGCTGCCAAACGCCTCCAAAAGCAGGCGAAAGCGCGCCGGTCCGATGCCACGCACGCGATTGAGCGCCAGCCAGAATGGCAGATCAGGGTCGCTGATATCATCACGTGGCTCCGGCACGTTGGCGGGCGCGGTATAGGCGACGGCCTGCGGCGCAACCCAGCCCTCGCCGCGCGGCTCCGCTATAGTTTGCTCTGCGGCCAGCGGCGCATACTCCGCTAGGATCTCTGCCGGAGCTGCCGCTGCTTCAACCGAGTCGTCGCTCTGCTCCTCGCGCGCAATGTGAGGTTCTCCCGGCTGGGTTTGCTCCGGCATGGGTCGCCCTTTCTGGATATTCGTCCGGCCTGTTGCCATCAGTTGCCATCAGTTGCTATCAGTTGCCATCAATGGCGAACGGGCAGTACCAGCATTATGCCATTATGCCATATTGTTGCTCCGGGTGTGCGGCGGATATCGCCTGGATGGGTTCATGCAGGGCGCGGAAAATTTCTTGTCTATTGGCATGATTCTTGAGGAGTGAACACCACACCGGGGAAGGATCGCGCTTAGCACGTTGTCCAGCGAACGCCCATGCGGAGTGACGTAGGACGTTAGAGTGCTGGACACGCTGAAGGAGGGGGTTTTATATGTCAGCCACGTTAGGGTCGCCACAGCAAGAACGTCAACAACGTCAACAAGAGCGGGAAGAATCGCCAACGCAAGAGATCAAACAAAAGGTTGAGAAGGATGTTGGGCAGGTCAAAGAGAAGGCGCAGAAGGCGCAGAAGCGTTTTGCGCCGCTCATTGCCTTCTGGACGAAGATCAACAACGACTGGATTTTCAACTGGTCGGCGGCGCTGGCCTATACATTTCTGACGTCGCTCTTTCCGCTCTTCCTGGTGATTCTCGCCATTGGCGGTTTCATTCTCGGCGCTATCTCACCGGAAAGTTTCACACGGCTGCAAAACGTGCTTGCCGGTGGCTTTCCGGGCGGCGCCAGCGGCACCGGCGGCCAGATCGTCAAGGCGGTCTTGCATCAGTTGAATCGCAGCGCCGGCGTCTTCCTGATCGTCGGTATTATCGGCGCAATCATCGCTGGCTCCGGCCTGTTCCTCTCGCTGGAGAGCGCGTTTGGCATCGCTTTCCGTGTGCGAGGGCGCGACCCCATTCCGCAACGCATCATGGCGGTCAGCATGGTGCTGCTGTATGTCATCCTCGTGCCGATTATGGTCTTTGCCTCCATTCTCCCTAGTGCAGTCCTTGGCGTGCTGCATATTGGCACCAATAATCCCGGCGGCGCGTTCTTGATTCAGGTGCTTGGCTTGCTGGTGGCGTTTGCCAGCGCCTGCCTCTTCTTCGGCGCGATCTATTTCATCGTGCCCAACCGCCGGATGTCGTTCGCGGGCATCTGGAAGGGAACACTGCTGGCCGCAGCGCTGCTGATTCTCTATGAGCTGGCGTTTCCCATCTACGAGGGGCTGTTTCTACATCCGAGCAACTACGGCTCTCTCGTTGGCTTCGTCATCGTGATCCTGACCTTTATGTATTACCTGGCGTTCATCGTGCTGCTGGGCGCGGAGGTCAACTCAATGGCAGTGGGATTGAATCCGACCACGAAATCGCTCAGCGCCCTTCTCGAAGAACTGCAAACACGCGATCTGATGATCGAACCAGAAGCAGTGGTCAACGGGCAAGAGACACCGCAACAGGCGCAGAAGGCAGAAGAAGCGCAGGAAAACAAAGCGGGCAGCAATAGGGAAGCAGTACATCAGGCTGCCGGTTCGCAGCAGCGCGCGGCAAGCGGCAAATCAGCGTTGCCTGTGGCAGCGGCAGTTGCCACACCGCGCGAACCAGTGACCGCCGAAGCGCCTGCGCCAGCCACCTCCCCCTCAACAGCGCCCGTTACGACGCAGCCGGCCCAGCACCCACCCGCGCGACCGCTGACGAAGCGCCAGCGGCAGGCGCTCGGAGCCGTCGTCGTTGCTGGCGTGGTGGCAGTCGCGCCGGTCATTGGCATCGCCAAACGCTTCATGCTGGGCGATGATACGGAGAGACGCATGGCTTCAGATTAGCTGTCAATCGCCAGTTCATCACAAGGTATCAGATTAGATGCCACTGAAGGTTGGGCGCGTATACGCGGGGCGTGGTCCCTGATAAGTGGGCTGCGTCTCCTCGGCGAAGATTGTTGTCTTGATGTTGCCGCGCACGTTGAATTCGCCGACCACCCGCATCCAACGCGGTTCCAGCAACTTGACGAGATCATCGAGTATCTCGTTGGTGGCGCCTTCATGGCTGATTGCGCGGTTGCGGAAACCATTGATGTAGAGTTTCAGGCTGCGAAGCTCCACCACCGACGGACCCGGCACATAATCAATCACTATCGTGGCAAAATCGGGATAGCCTGAGCGTGGGCAGAGACAGGTAAACTCTGGAATCTCGAAGTGAACCACATAGTCACGAGTTGGGTGCGGATTGGGCCACGGCTCCAGCTTATTGCGCGCGATTTCCTCCTGGCCATACGTGCCCGGCGTTCGCGTCGTCTCATCGCTCATGAGAAAGTACCTCGTATCGTATGCTGAAATGGTAGAGGGGTGTTCTACCCCTGACAGCGTATTGTACCGCGTTTTCCGCAGCGAACGCGATATACTGAAATCCTCACCCCCGGCCCCTCTCCTCGCAAGGAGAGGGGTGGCCGCAGGCCGGGGTGGGGAGAGGGGTAATTATGGCTCAGCCTGCAAACGGCGCGCAGCAAGTCATCGCGGTGATCCTGTGCGCAGGCCAGGGAACGCGCATGGGCGCCGCGCAGAACAAGGTGTTTCTGCCGCTGGCTGGCAAGCCGCTGCTGTTACATACCATCGAAGCTTTCCAGCGCGCTCGCTCGGTCAATGGCATCGTGCTGGTGGCGCATCCTCGCGAGGTGGACTATTGCCGCGATGAGATTGTGGCGCGCTATCATCTGGATCACCTGGCAAACGTCCTGGCGGTGGTTGCTGGCGGCGCGACCCGCCACCAATCCGAGGAGTGTGCGCTCTCCTATCTGCGCCCACGCATTGAAGGCGGCGAGGTGGGGATCGTGCTGTTCCACGACGGCGCGCGCCCATTCGTCACGCCTGATGAAATCGAACGGCTCATCCAGGCGGCGCGTGAGTCTGGTGGCGCGTTGCTTGGCACACGAGTGGAGACGCATGAGGTGATCGCCAGGCTGGGAGCCGATGGCGCAGTGAGCGATATCTTGCCGTCTGGCGATCTCTGGCGCGCGCAAACACCGCAGGCGTTCGCGGCGCTCACCCTGCTAGAAGCGTATGACCTGGCGCGCGGCGACGGCTTCGAGGGCACGGACACCGCCTCATCCTACGAACGCCTGGGGCATGCCGTGCGGATGGTGGAAGGCAGCCGCGACAACATCAAAGTCACCACGCCAGATGACCTGCTACGCGGCGAGGCTATCTTGCGCCAGCGACAGCGCGACCAATAAGCCAAACGACGACAACACCCGCTGCTATTTCCTTGACTTTTCCTCCCAATAAAACGTATATTCTTCAGGCTGCGCGCAAATCAATGACGCTGATTGACACTCATTGACACTCATTGACGCGCAGCAGATAACGACAAGATCAACACAAGATCAACATAAGATCAACAATCGCAGGCACGCTACGTCGAACCGCCTCCTCGAACCGTCCGCCGGACGCTTCGCGGCTGTTTCCATCCACTTGTCGCAGGGAAGACAAGCCGTTTGGGTAGGGAGTTCGATTGCAGAGAAAGGGACTCTATGAGTACCGACAGCAGTTCCCGTGCGATACACTATGCGCGGGGCAATCTGGTTGGAACCTATCTCAGTTGGTACATCGCCTGTTTCCAGAGCGGAAACAGCTAGCGGGCGAACCCCGCATAAGTAGGAGTGTGACGTGTTCGGACCCCACCTGATTATTGACGGCTCTCGTTGTGACACCCGGAAACTTGCCGACCGCGTACTCGTCGAGCAAGTGATGAATGATTACCCCGCCGCCATCGGCATGACCAAAATCGGCGGCCCCTATATGTTCGAGTATCAGGCTCCTGATCCGGCGTACTCTGGCGTCTCCGGCATCGTCGTGATCGCCGAAAGCCATATCGCCATCCATACCTTCCCGGAACTCGACTATTTCACGATGGACATCTTCTCGTGCAAGAACTTCGACCACGAGCTGGCCATCGAATACATCAAAAAGGCGTTTGATGTCAAAGAGATGGACCGCATGCTGGTGCAGCGCGGCCTCTCGTTCCGTGGACCACATCACGGCAGCCTCGGCGCGACGGATGAATTGATCGCCGCCGCCAATGCCCGCCTCGAAGCCGGCATTATCAGCAAAGAAACGGCTATCCCAGGCGAGGTGTATGGCGCTGGTAAAGACATAGCGGACGAGCGCGACGCAGCCATCGCGCGCATCGAGCAGCGCACGCAGACAGGCGAAACGACCGGGGCAAGCGCGAACGGTGCGAATGGCGGCAAGATGCTCTGGCCACAGTATGGTGTGACGCCGGATTACGGCACCTATGGCGCTGCGGCTGGCGAAACCGCTGATTGTGAGCCATGTGCGCGCGGCGGAGCCACCGTTATGCCGCTTACCCATACAGGCGCCGCGCCGCTAGCCGCTGATGGTCGGGCGCTGCCCGCCAGTGAGCCTGCACAGGTCAACCCAACGGCTTCGATCAGCGGGCTGCTGGATAAGCTGGGCTACGCTGGTGGGCACGCGCGCAGCCTGGGGCGCGGCGTCGCCATCTGGGAACGGCTGGCGCGCGATAGCCAGACGACGATTGCGCTGGCGCTCTCTACACCCGTCATTGCGGATGGCCTGCGCGAGATGCTGGTCTACGCCGCAGAACACCGCTATGTAGATACGGTGGTTGCCAGCGCCGATGACCTCTTTGCCGACCTCTACGAATCGCTGGGCTACGCGCACTTCGCCGGTAGCCAGGATGAGATGATAGCCACTGAGGAAGGGCATCAGGCGGCGCTGGCGTTCTTTATGGAATTTCTGAACACCGTCGAGCCAGGAACTTGCACCAGCAGCAATGACCTGTGGCGGCTGCTCGGCGCGTATCTGCCTGCGCATGCCCCGCGCAAGGGATTGCTCCAGGCGGCGGCGACCGCTGATGTTGCGCTCTTCACGCCTGACCTCAACACTAGCGTCTTTGGCGGCGCATTGTTGACGGCGCGCTCGCGCGGGCTGGCGCTCGATTCTGCCAACGATGTCATCGCGCTGGCGCGTCTGCTCGGCAGAGCGCCACGGCTGGGCATCATCCGTGCGGGCGCAGGTCTGGCGGATGCGCTGGTCGGGCAAGCGCGCGATGTCGCGGCGGCACTTGGCATCGTAGCGCCAACACTCTCCGGCAGCGTCTCGCTCAACAGTGCGCGGGCGCTGGCACAGGATGATCGCGGCGAGCATCATGTCGCCATCGCCGCTGGCGCAGACCTCGTGTTGCCGCTGGCGCTGACGGCGCTGGCGCAGCGTCTCCCCGGTGGACGGCGGCGCACGGCTGGCGAGACGCGCAGCCGTGAGGCAACGCCTGCGCTGGTATAACCGTCCGTTGGTATCGCGTATACGACGAGCCGCTTTCTCAATTCTGTCGAGAAAGCGGCTCATACCGTCTGGCTCAATTATGCGGCAGAAGAAACAATGCCGATGGCCACAATCTGCGTGTAGTATTGCTGCCAGTAGCAGTGCCGTGGCGCGCCGTCGCTTGCCTCATCTCCTGGTAGGGCCGTGTTCGTCGGATTGTCGCACGAGGTCACCTGCCAGAGTGCTTTGCCGTCAGATAGACGCACCGCTGTCAGCGACGAGGGGTTGCCCAATGGGGTGAAGCCTCCCTGAACAAACAGCGTATCCTGGTCCGCCACCAAGCGAATGACCGGCTGTGACAATTCCAATGTTCTGAGTAGCTGGCCATCCGCAAGCCGTATGCTGAGCAGCGAAGGTATTCCAGTATATTTATCGGATTGATTGGTCACATACACTACGCCATTCACCTGCGTCATGGCAGTGATGAATTGGAGCGGCGCATGCCAGAGAAGATTACCGTTTGCTGAAAAAGCATCCAGTGTGATTGGTAACGCAGGGTAAACGGGACCGCATCCATTCGTCGGGATGATGACCATACCGCCAGCGGCCAGCATGGGAACGGATTCCTGATCGCATTGCAGCTTGTGCGTCCAGAGCAGCGTCCCATCGCTCGCTCGCAATGCTTCGAGCGAAACGCCCGTGAGGTTACTGCTATAGGCTGGCTGCGGATCGGTGGCTGTTTCCGCATAGAGAATACCGTTGCCACTCACCAGTTGCGCCACCGCCGTTGAGCGCGGCACGGCACGACACCAGATCGGTTGTCCGGTGCGCGCCTGTAGCGAACAGATGCGCCATTGTGTCTGTCCGCTGGCATCAGGGAAATTGGCTGCAAGAGAGATATAGACAACCCCATGCTCCAGCGCCGTCATCTGTTCGAGCGCAGGAGTGGCGGGCGAAAATATGGCAAAGCCGACATCATTTGCAGGATTGGTGGTCATTTCCCACACCTGGCGCCCATCGCTGGCGGCAAACGCAAAGAGTTGGGTCGCAGTGCGCACAAGAAACAAGCCGTCATCGCGGTCGAACTGCACTGCACCCAGGGTTGACCCTGTTGAGGGTGTCGGAAACAACCGGCACCAGTTTACATTACCGCCCGTCTCCTGCGCGGCGCAGATGCCAGCCCTCCCAATGAGATAAAGCAGATTGCCACTCTGTTCAATATCGTTCCAACCGTTGCCGGACGGCAAGTCGTTTGGATGGCTATTGATAATGAAATGCCGCCCCAGCGCGCCATCGGTGAGGCGCAAACCACAAACGACCGGAGATTTGCGCTGGAAGCCGCGATATCCTCTGCCCGGCTGGATGACCACCATCAACTGCGGCGTGTTTGGTGCAAGCTCGACGCCCGGACTGTCTTGCTCGCAGACCAGCGGACTGGCGCTGGCAATGGAGAGATCGTTCAGGAAATTGTGGATGGCGAAGCCCCAGATGACACAAATCACCAGGCCCATGCTCAGCCCTATGAAGAGGGTGCGCCTGCTCTGCCCTTCTCGTGCCGTAGCTGCCATAGCGATGCCACCCTGTTACGTAATCTTCAAAAGCTCTTCACAAAGAGAACGACCAGCGCGCCGATAGTGATGATCGGCGTAATGAACGCTGCTATCAGCATGCCCAATCCAATAAACCGTCCACGGCGGTTGGCGAGCAGAATTATAGCGACCACGAAGAAACTACACCAGCAAATGACGCCAGCAGTCAATGCAGCGTTTGTAGGGATGAGGAAAACCAGCGGCGCGGGTAATGATCCGATGCCCAGGCCCAGCAGAAAGCGCAGGAAGCCATTGCCCGATGTTGGTGCGGCGCCTGACTGCGAGGAGACGATGATGCCCGGTAGCTCCGGCGGCGGGGGGATATCCTGCTGCATGCTGATCCGCCTTCCCCTTTGCCAGTATGTGAGACAACCGCTCGATTATGCGTCACTTGTTATACGCGCACATCGCTGGCTATCTCACATAGAACAAAAAGCTATCCGTCATGCTCATTCCTGCTCGCGGGTGGCCGGTTGCGTGGATTGTGTAGATTGTTGGAGCGCGGCGAGGAGGTCGGCGGGCCGCGAGTTATCCGGATACGTTCCTTCATTCAACTGCTAGCAGGCGCATTGGCCTGCTGATAGCTCTCTCACCGGCGGCGCCTGGTCGGTTTCACCGTTTGCGGCGCTCTGGCGCTGGTGGGCATGCGCACCGGCTGCGGCTGGGATGGCGCTGGCAGCGTCTCGCTCTCAGCAGGCGATACAACAGTCGGATCAGGCGTGGCGAGCGGCAGCGCAACATTTCCATTCACTTGCTGTGTGGTAACGGCAGTGTGAATAGCGCGCACCAGCGTCGCCAGGTCGGCAATCTCCGCAGAGTGCGCCTGGGCGCTGGCGGCGATATGCTCATCTACCATACGCTCCAGGTTACACATCTGCTCCACCAGTTGCCGGTTCTGCTCGGCCATCTGCTCATTCTGAGCCGTCAATTTCTCGATGCGGTTGGCCTGCGCGTGATCGCGGATAGCGCCGACGTTGGCCGCAATCAACAGGATTGGGCCAGTGAACGCCGCCTCCGCGCTCATGGCAAGGTTGAGGAATACAAACGGGTATTGATCGAAGTGCAGCGCAACGGTGAACGAGAGCGTATTGATAAGGACCCACAGCACCATCACCCCAGCCTGGATGCCAATAAAGCGCCAGCTCCCGATGCCTGCGGCGGTCTGCTCGGCAAGCCGCTGCCCGGTGGTGGGTTGATCGGGGTTTGGCTCTGTATGTCCCGACACGGAAAACATGCGCGGACGCGGCAACTGGCGCAGCCGTTCGGCAATCGGTGCAATCCACTTCAGCACGGGGAACCTGCCCTTTTCTCTGCCGGTCTCTCTTGCCGGTCTATCTTCACGAACGTTTGTGGCCCACTAGCCCATGCTATTCACTACGATCAACGGGAGCAAACGTTTCTCTGCCGGCTTGGGGTAGTATCTTGGCTACTTGCAAAGCGAGGAATGTTCACAAAGATCCCTGCCGCAAACGGTCTAGTAATAGCGCATCGGTAGAGTTACAATAGAGGGCAACTGAGCCATGCGATAGTATGTTGTGCGGCAAACGGCGCGTGCATATGATGCGCAGCCTTGTGAGTGGTGACCAGCAGAGGTGTGACGATGGCTTTTGACACATCTCGACCAGCCGACATTTGGGCATTTCTAGCCAAACAGCCGGGTGGCCTTGAATTTCTGACGTCTCGTCCCACTGGTCTCCTCGCGCCTACCGAAAAGGATTTTGCGATGGTAGACCGCGAATGGCCGCTACCCGCGCATCCCACCACTGAGCAATTGAACCAACGACTTCAACGCGCACAAGCGCATCAACTCATTCGCCTCTTTGCCGAATGGAAAGCAGAGCAAGTGCGCGACACAGTTGAAGCGACGGGAACGAAGTTGCTCCCGCATTGGCACCCAAAACCACATCTCACCCTGCAAGAGCTGCTCGCACGCTATCAATCCGGAGAGCGCGACTTTGCCGAGGTCATCATAGAATCTATTGACCCTACAGCGAACAGCGCTGATGATCCGCAGCGTGAGAATCGAGGAAGGCAGGGGGCGCAGGCAATGATTGATTTGACAGGCATCAATCTGTATCGCGCAACACTACAACGCCTCCGCCTGGATCGTGTCATCTTGCGTGCAGCCAATTTGACCCAAGCAGACCTGAGCGGCGCCTCGTTAGGCGAGAGCGATCTGAGTTATGCCAGGTTAACCAGCGCCAACCTCTCACAGACGTGGTTGCATGCAGCGGATCTTCGCGGAGCCGATCTGAGCAACGCCTACATTGATCAGGCGATGCTCGATAGTGTTGATTTGCGTGGCGCAACTCTCCTGGGTACCACCTTCGAGAACGTCTGGATGCGCCTGCCGTCTGTTCAGGTGGATGCAGACTGGCAGATGTATCTACGCCGCTTCTCCCTCCATCCGAGCAATGACGCCGATCAAGAGACGCGCATACACCAATTCCTCAACCAGCAGGTGTTCTGAATAGCGTATTGCGTACATTGACCATACCTGGACCATACCTGACGTTGGCTCTCGATAGTTGTTTTCCAATGAGCTACTTCCCACTGCATTGCACTTCTATGGTGATACAATGTATTGACATGTCAACACAGATCTGTTACAGTAGAGATGAATCATGAGAGCTATGACGTTTTTAGGGAGCGATCAATGCCCGTTACATGCCATCTACGGATTCTGCTGGCCCGGCTGAATGTCGAACGCGCACAGCAGGCGCAACCGGCGCTCAGCCTGCGCCGCCTCGCCGAAGAGAGCGGCGTCTCGTTGAGTGTCCTCGTCGCGCTGCACACCGGACGCAGCCATCGCATTGACTTTGCGACGGTGGATCGCCTGCTCAGCTATTTCAACCGCTCGCTGCATGTCAGCGTGAACGACTTGCTGGTCTGGGAGCCTGCGCCGGATTGCGGAACCAGCAATGAGGCACTGGCGGCGGTGAGTTGAGCGAGTGTTGCTACGGAATATCAGAGGAGCGTATAGGCATGGCAGTGCGAAACGTGCTGATGCTGGGCAATCCCATCCTGCGGCAAAAATCCAAGAAGATTCATCGCTTCGATGCGTCGTTGCCGAAGCTGGTGGCTGATATGTTCGAGACGATGCACGCGTATAATGGCATCGGGCTGGCGGCGCCACAGATCGGCCAGCTGATTCGCGTGTTCGTGATTGAGTGTGACGATGAGAACGAACAGCATCACAAAATTGCGATGGTGAACCCGGAAATCGTCAAAGCTGAGGGCGAGCAGCGCGGCGTGGATGGCTGCCTAAGCATCCCTGGCTACTACGGCGTGAACGTACGCCGCGCCGCCCACGTGGTGGTGAAGGGGCAGGATGTGCGCGGCAAGCCGCTACGGGTGAGCGCGGAGGGGCTATTTGCCTGGGCGCTGCAACACGAGATAGATCATCTGGACGGCATCCTCTACCTTGACCGGCTGGATCGCCCGGAAAACCTGCGCGAAGTCCATCCGAGCGACCCGATAGAAGAGGCCGGCGCAGTCAACTAATTTGCTGGCCGCTTATTCTTTTGTCACTTCTTTTGCCGCCAGCACGATGCCGTTGCGGGATGGGTCGCGCACCAGAATACCAGCGGGCGTCTCCTCGGTGGCGATGCCTGCGCCGCGCACCCGCTCCAACACGCGCTCCAACTCCGCCTGATTTGGCAGTAGCACGACGAAATCACGCAGTCCGGCGGCGTCTGCTGGGGGTGGTGGTGCGCCGACACCGGCCCAGGTGTTGAGGCCGATGTGGTGGTGATAGCCGCCCGCCGAGACGAAGAGCGCCGAGGGACCGAAGCGCGCCATCAGATCAAACCCTAGGATATCCACGTAGAAGTGTTTTGTATCGTCCAGATGGGCGACATGCAGGTGCATGTGACCGAGCTTCGTGCCAGCGGCCAGCCCAGACCACGGCTCATCATGCCCATTCAGTTCATCGAGAATGCCCTCGATATCCAGCGGATCGCTCGCCATGCGTATCTGTTGGTTGGGTTCGTATACCCACTCGGCGCGCGGACGGTCACGATAGATTTCGATGCCGTTACCGTCCGGGTCCGCCAGGTAGATTGCCTCGCTGACCAGATGATCGGCGAAGCCCTGTAATGGTGTGCGCGTCTCCGCGAGGCGACGCAGCGTCCGCGCCAGCTCCAGCCGCGACGGCACCAGCACCGCGAAGTGATAGAGTCCCGTGGTGCCGCGCACATGCCGCGCACCCGGCTGCTCAGTCAGCACGAGGATATCGGGTCCGCCAGCGCCCAGCCGCGCCATATTGTCCGTGAGCTGATGCACCTGGAAACCCAGCCGCTCCTGATAGAAGGCGAGTGAGCGGTCGAGCTGCGCGACAGTGAGCGAGACCGGGCCGAGCGTGGTATTGGGATGAATCGGGTGATGGGCTGGCTGAGTTGGCTGGATTGAGGTAGACGTTTCTGGCGTTGTCATTGGTCGCTCTTTTCTGCCGCGCTGGCATGGATAAGTGCTTTTGTGCTGTGCGCTCTCGATTACACACTACAAAAAATGAAGTTATAGGGATAGTATACGCTACTGACAGGGCATAGCGCCAGTTTTTGTGTGATGCGCTAGCTGTTCTGTTCGCGTTCCTTGCGCGTGAGCGTCTTGATCTCTTCGCGCGGGCGGAAGCGCAACGCCGACCACGTATCATCAATCGCAACTGCCGAAACCACCAGGAATCCGGCCTCGCGTAGCGCATCCCAGCCAACATCGCGGCTGATATCCGTTTTGATCGCGCTAGATTTCTTGGGGTACGCGCACCAAAGCAGTCCACCTGGCTTGAGAGCGGCGACAGCGTTAGTAGCCTGCGCGTCGAGTTCGCTAACGCTCTTGACGAAGAGTTGCACGACATCGAACTGCTCGCCCGGTGCGGCAGCGGTCGCCATCTGCGTACCCTCCGGCAATGGCTGCAACTGCTCCAGGTAGCCATCCGGCGCATTGAAGACGACGATGCGCTGCCCCGGCTTGATGTTGAGTTTCTTTGCAAGCGATGTTTCCGCCATACTGGTCGCCTCTCTGGAGTGCTGCGGTGGTCTCAGAACAAACACTCTACATACAGGCACTATACCAAGAAGCGACGTGATAACGCAAACTCACCGCCAGTTCGTTCCCATGCAGTGCGGGAGAAAGGCTGGCGGTGAGGATACTATGCGCTAAATTTTTTATCTCAAGCTTCGCTGACCTGCTGATTTTTGGGCTTTTTCTTCGCGGTCGTGGCGGGCGCTGGCGCGGCCTCGACCGGCAATGTCTCGATATAGGCTTCGAGCGCCGCGCGGTCCTCTGGCAAGAGCGTCGTCTCGAACTCATGCTCGATCTTGCCCTTGCGCAGCGCCGGTTCCCAGCAGGAGCGGCGGGCGCAGAGATATGCCCCGCGCCCGGACTTCTTGCCGGTGGGGTCCAGTTCGATATGCCCCTCCGGCGTGCGCACGATGCGAATCAGTTCGCGCTTGGGGCGCACCTGCTTGCAGGCGATGCAGGTGCGCTGCGGCACATGACGCGGCTTCGGTTGCTGCCGCCGCTTGGCAGGCCGTGACTGCTGGGCGGCTGTTGTCTTCGCTGGCATGTGGCTACGCCATTACCTTTCCACATGCGCCTGTGGCGTCTCCACCGGCGATAGCGGGGCATCTACCTCTTCGGATGAAGGGGTCGAGTTCGCCTGATTCACCTGGTTCGCCTGGTCGCCGCTGGCGCGCGCAACATCCACGCGCCAGCCGGTGAGCCGGGCTGCCAGACGCGCGTTCTGTCCCTCTTTGCCGATGGCCAGCGAAAGCTGCCGCTCCGGCACCGTCACCAGCGCCGTGTGGTCGGATTCGCGCAGCTCCACGCTGAGCGGCTTCACCGGGCTGAGCGCGTTGGCGATGAAACGCGAATTATCAGTATCCCACTGGATGATGTCTATCTTCTCGCCGTTCAGCTCGTTGACCACGTTGTTGATGCGCGTGCCCCGCATACCGACACAAGCGCCAATCGGATCAATGCCTTCCTGCCGCGCCCACACCGCCACTTTAGAGCGGCTGCCTGGCTCGCGGGCGATGGCTTTGATCTCCACCTGCCCGTTGAAGATTTCCGGCACTTCAAGCTCGAAGAGCCGCTTGATGATATTGCGATGCGTGCGCGAGACCATTGCCTGCACGCCACGTCCGCCGCCGCGCTTCAGGTCGTAGACGTAGACGCGCAGCCGCTGACCGACGCGAATACGTTCGCCGCGCATCTGCTCTTTCTCTTCCAGCACACCCTCGATCTTGCCCAGATCAATGATGAACGCCGAGCTATTGCGCTCGTCGCGCCGGACGACGGTGCCCATCACGAGATCGTCGAGCCGGTCCTTGAACGACTCGAAGAGATAATCTTGCTCGGCCTCGCGGATGCGTTGCAGAATGATCTGCTTGGCAGTCTGCGCCGGAATGCGGTCAAATATCTGCGGGCTGTCCACCTCCATGTGCTGCCCCAACGCCGCATGTGGGTCTATCTGCTGCGCCTCGCCCAGCGAAATCTCCTCAGCGGAATTGTGAACCTGGGCGACGACGCGCTTCATCACCCAGACGCGCACGTCGCCGTTGGGTTCCACCTCGATGCGCACGTTTTCGCCGCCGCCCACACTCTTGCGATAGGCGGCGAGGAGGGCATTGGCGACTGCTTCCGTGACCACGTTCTGTGGCAGCCCTTTTTCATGGGTAAGCTGTGCGATTGCCGTTTGATATTCTGTCCTCATGGTAATGACCCCCCTCCTGACTGATAGGCCTTCATCGGTAGCCCAGAGCGCCTGCCAGCAACTCCATACAACTGCATAGATTGAGGGCGTGAGATTACCCCACGCCCCTTCAAGCTGCCAGCCGCCACAAAAGCGTCTATCGGGATGTTGTACCGTATGCCTGAATACTACGGTTTGCTACGTTCTGTCTGTTCCGTCTCTTGCGCTATATGCGTTACAAGCACTACATTCACTGCTAAGCAAAAGAAAAGTGGGCGCGCCCACTTTTCTTCCCATACATCTTCGATTCCGCGCTTCAGTATACCACCAGCAAGAAGAAGTAGCAAAGGTTCGCCAACATCAGTTTTCTGACCAATTTCCTCGTCAACGCCCCTTTGCTTAAATTGACTGTCCCTTGCGGCGCTGGGTATAATCGTGGCAGTGTCCTGGGTACAACGGACCCGCGACTTTTCCCTATCTGTTCCTCTATTTGCTGGCAGAGAAACCAGAACGCAAAGGAGCGTTTGCAATGGCCGTTACGGCATCCGAATCCGAAGAGAGCATGCTGCTGGATATGGTCCGTGACCTGGTGCGCGAGAAGGTCGCCCCACGCGCGGCGGAGATAGACGCAGTTGGCGAGTTCCCCTGGGATATGAAAGAACTGCTCGCCAAGCAAGACATCCTCGCCATGCCGTTCCCAGAGGAATATGGCGGTCTGGGGTCCAGCGAAGTGACCATCCTCAAGACAATTGAGGAACTGGCGAAAGCCTGCGCCACCACCGCGCTGATCCTCTGCGTGCAGCAGCTCGGCTCGCTGCCCATTCTGCTGGTAGGGACTGAGGAGCAGAAGCAACGCTACATCCCACGGCTGGCTACCGGCGAATGGCTGGCGGCCTATGCGCTCACCGAACCGGGGTCCGGCTCTGATGCTGGCGCGATGCGCACGCGCGCCGAGAAGCGCGGCGACACCTATGTGCTGAACGGCGTCAAACACTTCATCACCAACGCAGGCATCGCGCACGTCAATACCGTCTTTGCCGTCACCGACCCCTCCGCCGGTACGCGCGGCACCAGCGCCTTCGTCGTCGAGGCCGACCGTCCGGGCTTCCGCATGGGCAAAGCCGAGAACAAGATGGGCATTCGTGGCTCGCAGACCGGCGAACTGGTCTTTGAGGATTGCGTGATTCCCGCCGAGAATCTGCTGGGCAAAGAAGGTGACGGCTTCAAGATCGGCCTGATGACGCTTGACCGCACACGTCCCGGCATCGCGGCGCAGGCGCTGGGCATTGCCCAGGGCGCACTGGACTTCGCTACCGACTACGCCAAACAGCGCGTGCAGTTCGGCAAGCCGATCTTCGAGAATCAGGCGATACAGTTCATGCTGGCAGACATGGACATCAAGGTTGAAGCCGCCCGCCGGCTCGTGTATCATGTTGGCGAGCTAATGGACCAGGGCGTGCCGCGCTTCACCCGCGAATCCGCGATTGCCAAGACGTTTGCCTCGGATATCGCGATGGAGGTGACGAACGACGCCATCCAGGTTCTTGGCGGCTATGGGTATATGAAGGAGTTCCCGGTGGAGCGAATGATGCGCGACGCCAAAATCTGCCAGATCTATGAAGGTACCAACCAGATTCAACGTCTCGTCATCGCGCGCGCATTGGGACAGAAGTGATGTGGGGAGTTAATGGAAAATCAGACGGAAACGCAGCCACCAGCTTTGTCCCTGCGGCTGCGCGACGGCAGCACGCTGGAACTGCATACCGACGCAACAGGCGCTGAGACACTGCGCTATGGCGGCAGCGAGGCGTTGAACTATCCGCTGGCAGACCTGGCCGAGGCCAGCCTCGTGGCCGATACCACCGTGCCGCCGCTGCCGACCGGCCTGCCCTGGCCAGCGGTGCGCGTGCAATTGCGCAACGGCACCGCAACGGTCTTCTCACCGGCAGATCCACCGGAGGCGACGAAGCTGCTGGAAGCGATCTACCAGCGCCGGCCAGACCTGCGGGTGATGGCGCCTCCGCCACCGCCGGGAGCGCAATGGGGCGCGCCTCCACCTCCACCGAACTATGGCTACGCTGGGTATGCTCCAGGGTATCCAGGATACGCGCCTGGCTATCCGCCGCCGCATCCCTCCGGCATCCCGTCGTCTGACCGCAATCTGGCGGGCATCTGCCATCTCAGCGTCTTCTTTGCGCCGGTTATCTTTCCGTTGATCGTCTGGCTGGTGGTGCGTAACAGCCAGCCCTACGCCTCGCATCAGGCGAAGCAAGCGTTTTTCTGGCATCTGATTTTCTGGGGCATATCAATCGCGCTGTTTGCCGTCGCATATGGTGTTTTCTTCGCTGGCATGATGAGCAGCGCCGTCACCGCTGGCACAGGAGGACCCCACGCGCCGTTTGGCGCGGCTTTCCTCGGCGTGATAATCGCGTATCTGGTCATCTTCGCGCTCAGCATCGTTGATATTGTCTTCAGCATCATCGGCACCGTCCAGGCATTCCAGGGGAGGCCGTTCCACTATCCCCTGCTCGGCAAGCTGTAACCAATTCCCTGCGTGGAAAAGGGGTATGCACATGGCTCTCTATGTTGATAGCGCATTCGTCGAGGATGTCGCGCGACTCGCAGCGGCATACCCCATCGCTGGCGTCACCACCAATCCGACGATTCTGCTGACGGCGTTCGAGCGCGGCCAGCGATTACGCGATGTCGAAGTCTTGCGCGAACTCTTGCAGGTCTGCGCCGGACCCGTCTTCATGCAGCCGACCGCCGGTTCGCGCGATGAGCTGCGCAAAGCCGCACTCACCTATGTGGATGTGAACCCGCAGCGTGTGGTTCTCAAGCTGCCCGCGACACCGCTGGGATTACAAGCCGCGCATGATCTTGCGGGCGATGGCGCGCTTGTCGCCTTCACAGCGGTGGCCTCAGTGCCACAGGTATATCTGGGCACGATGATGGGCGCGCAGTGGGTGATTCCTTATTTCTGCCGCTTGCGCCGGGCGGGTGTGGATGTTAACCAGGAGATCACCGACATGGCGCGGCTGCTGGACGGGCAACAGAGCAGTACCCGTATCCTGGCTGCCAGCCTCAAGACGCCACGCGACATCATCGAGGCGACACTGGCAGGCGCGCACGATGTCACCGCGCCACCCGATGTCATCGCCGCGATGGCGACCAGCGCCATGACTGAAGCCGCCGTTACGCAGTTCGCCAGCGATTGGGAGCGCCTGCGCCAACTCTAAATCTGGCAGCCCGGTTCATTTCTACATCTGGTGGGGCAGACATTCCTGTCTGCCAATTATCCCTTTGCCTGGGTCAACGGTCACAGACAGTAGCAGACATAAGAAGCGGTATTTCTCGGCCAATGCGGGCGCTGCCATCAGGTGATTGCGGGTGACCAGCATCAGGTGGCATAGTTCCTGCTCGTACCGTTCAGCAAAACGAGTGACGAGTTGGGAGGATGACGTTTGCGTCAGGAACAGCCACCAACAGAAAACGAATACAGCGCAGAATACAACGCATTTTTGCCAGCGCAAGCTCCGGATTCCACGCCCACCATACCCGCCCCCGCGACCCCAGCAATCCCCCCGGTTTCGCCCGTCGCCCCGCAGGGAATCGCAGCGAGCGTGCCGCCTGCGGCTCCGGTCTCTGCTGCCTCCAGCACTGGCGCATCCCAACAATCCGCACCATCTCGTGAATCAAGGCAAGTGTGGGCGTTGCGCGCTATCGCGGCGGCACTGCCGGGGTGCCAGACGTTACGCATCCTGCGCTTTGCACCGGCTTCCGGTGGGCAGCAGGCGCAGTGGCAACAGGTCGCTGCCCTTCAGCGCGAGCAGAGTGGCTGGTCCGCGCTGGCAACGCCACCAGAGCAGCCGTTCATGCAGGCGCTTGAGGGTGGCCTGAGCGCGAGCGTGCCTACAGACGTGACGCATCTGCCTGGACGAGTGCTGTTACCATGCCGCGACGAACAGGGTACGCTACGCGGCGCGCTGCTGATCGAGCCAGATATCCTGACCGGCGGCGCGCAGCCAGACGCCGCGCTGCTTCCGCTGCTGCAAGCGCAGGCCTGGCTCATCCTGGAACTCGCCGCTGCCGGCCAGGAGCAGCAACGGCTGGCGGAGATGGCGGCAAGCGAAAGCAGCGCACGCGACGCCTTCATTTCGTTCGCCGCGCATGAGTTGCGCAGTCCGCTCACCTCAATCAAAGGCTATGCGCAGTTGCTCGTGCGCCAGGCGCGCAAAAACCCGCTGCCAGATGCCATGCTGCGCTCTGTGCAATCCATCGAGCAGCAGAGCGTGCGCATGTCTGAGATGCTTGGCGAAATGCTAGACGCCTCGCGCATTTTGCGTGGCAGGCTGGAGATGATTCCCTCGACAGTGGATCTATCGGCGCTGGTGAAAAAGGTGGTCGAGCGACGGCGCTCGTATTTCCCGGAACACGACTTGATCGTTCTCGGCGCCGAAACGCCACTGATTGGCCGCTGGGATGGCACGCGCGTCGAGCAGATCGTGCGTGACCTGCTGGATAACGCCGCCCGCCATAGCCCCAACGACACCGCCGTCGTCATCGAGTTGATGCGCAGCCCCACCCAGGTGACGGTCAGCGTGCGCGATCAGGGGACCGGCATTGCGGAGCGTGAACACAGCCGCATCTTCGAGTATCTGTATCGCACACAGGACGCCGAGCGCCGCAACCTCTCAGGGCTGGGATTGGGGCTGTTTGTGAGCCGCCATCTAGCCGAGCGATTGGGTGGCCACCTCTGGCTCCACGCATCCAGCGTGACACCGCCGACCGGCAGCGAGTTTCGTTTCACGCTGCCGCTCACCACCGATGTATCGCCCGAAAAGCGCAATGCTGACGCTAACGGGACGCGACCGGCGTCTCATCCTGACGCGCCGCATCCTCCGAAAAACGCGGCAGGTGATACGGCACATTGATGACTACGACGCCGGGATGCGTATACAGCGCCAGCTTGAGTCTCAGCGCCGTCTGGTTATGCAGAATGCGCTCCCACCAGTGCGCGGGCACAAATTCCGGCAGTATCACCGACACCGTCGCCTCTGGGTGGTCTTCACGAATGGCGTCAATGTAGGAAATCAACGGTGCGACCAGCGAACGATATGGCGACTGGATGATGATGAGTTGCGGCCCGGCGGTCTCTTGCCCTTTGCGTTTAGCCTTTGTGATGCCTGAGCCATCTATGCTGCCGGCGCCCATGCCCTCGTTTGCCATTAGCGCACTCCATGACCCTTTGCGGCTCGTGATCCAGGCATCCCATTTTGTCCGCAGGTCGGTCTCCTCTGCCGCGTCGGTGGCGATGTGAACCGCCTGCACGTTGGGCGTAATGGAACGCGCATAGGCGAGGCTCTGCACCGCCGGTAGGTTGAGCGCCGCAATCGGCACGATCACAATATGGTTGAGTTGTTCCGCGCGTAATGGCGTTGGCGAGACGGTCGCCACCTTGACGCGCTGATAATGCCGCGAGATGCCACGGAACATGAACACCAGCAACGGCACCAGAATGACGACAATCCAGGCGCCCCGGTCAAATTTCGTGATGGTGATGACGATGGCTACGATGAAGGTAACGAACGCGCCAACGCCATTGATAATCATCGAGCGACGCCAATGCCGGCTCAATCTGTCCCGATTGCGGAACCAGCGCACCACCATGCCAGTCTGCGAGAGTGTGAACGCGGCAAAGACGCCCAGCGCATAGAGATTGATCAGCGCATCGGTGTTGCCGTCAAACTTCACCAGCAGCGCGATAGAGAGCAGCGCCAGCACGACAATGCCGGTGGTGAACGCCAGCCGGTCGCCACGGAAGGCGAACTGGTGCGGCAGATAGCCGTCGCGCGCAAGGATGGATGAGAGGCGCGGGAAGTCCGCAAAACTGGTATTTGCCGCCAGCACCAGGATGAGCAGCGTAAAGCCCTGCACCAGGTAGTACATGAAGCCACCCCAGCCGGTGAAGAGCAAACTGGCGATCTGCGAATCCACTGTCGGGTTCTGGTTCTGCACCGGCACGATGCCGAAGCGCCAGGCGAGATAGGTGATGCCCAGGAAGAGCGTCACCAGGATGCCGACCATCCAGATGAGCGTGCGCGCTGCGTTGTCGGATTCCGGCTTCTTGAAGGCAGGGATGCCGTTGGAAATTGCCTCCACGCCGGTCATGGCCGAACACCCGGAGGCGAACGCCGTCAGCACCAACAGGATACCCACCCGTCCATCCAGCGCCCAGCCGTTGTTGGCGGGATAGGTGAAATGGGGATGAACGGGATTGAGAAGGCCGCCGGTGAGCGCCGCATGGATGATGCCGGTGACAATCATGATGAGGAATGAGGCGATAAAGAGATAGGTTGGCGCCGCGAAGATGGTGCCCGATTCTTTGATGCCGCGCAGGTTTACCACCATGATGATGAGGATAAAGAGCACGCCCAGCGCCACGGAATCAGTCAGAGTGAGGATGCCGAGATGCAACGAATTATTGAGCGCAGGCACCGCCGAGACGAGCGCATCAACGCCGCTGGAAACACTCACCGAAACCGTCAGCACATAATCTATGAGCAGCGCCGCCGCTGCAATCAGCCCAGGCCATTCGCCCAGGTTGTCGTGCGCGACGATATAGGAACCGCCGCCGTGTGGATAGGCGTGGATCGTCTGCCAGTACGACGTGCCAACAATCACCATCAGCAGCGCAATACACGCTCCAATCGCCAGGTTGATCTGAAGCGTCTGGAGTCCGGCAATAATCAATACGCCCAGCGACGCCTCGGTGCCATACGCGACCGACGAGATAGCGTCCGATGAGAGCACCGCCAGCGCCTTGACTTTGGTGAGCCGTTCGTGTTCCTGCGCCTCGGTGGCGAGCCGTTGTCCCAGCAGAAATCGTTTGATGCGCTCGTATCCCCTGCCCATGCCGGAGCGTGGTTCCAGTGACCGTTCAGTGGCTTCCAGCACGCCATCCGAACGGCGGCGGAACTCATCTGTATGGGTAAGCTGTTTGCGCACATAGCTGCTGCCGAGCTTTTCGCCCTGTATGATCGTGCGCCGCTCCAGCAGGCCGCTTCGCCCAGGATCGCCGCTCACTGGCTCAGTTGGGCGAGGCGAGCGCGCCGGACGCTGCGCGCCAGCATCGCCATTTGTTGTGGTTGGTGGCTGGGGCGTAGCTGATGGTTCCGATGTATCCGATATATCGGGTGAAGCGCTGGATGACGCTTCTTCATTATCCGTGGTTGACACGAGTGTGAATATCCTCGCAATACGAGATTACGCAATAGTACCGACTCTGAGGGATGATAACATGAGGCTGCGACAAACGCCAGCCCCACCTGTTGGGTACTGCACATAGCGCTACAGACACAGCTACAGACAAAGCGCGCGGCGCTCTCCGTGGGAAAGAATTCCGCATAGAGAGTGCCGCGCCGTGCAGAAAGAGAGAATATTGGCCGAGCGCCAGATGCTAGCCGGATGCTAAGACGTAATGATGCTGTCAATGAGCCAGGCGCTACCATTGTAGAGGCTCAGTGTCAGCGTATAACTCATTGGCACTTTCGCGCCATTCGTCCCGCGCATCACGTTTACCTGAGCAGTCGCGCTGTTCGTACTGTCATTGGAAATATCCAGATGAAGCACACTGGTGACGCGCCCGAACTGGGCGTCATCCGCCTGTAGCCCGCTGATGAAGCTGGATTTCGATGTGACATTGGTGACTGTGGCGGAGGAATATTGCCAGGCGCGCGCATAATCTTGCGCCTGCAATGCCGCGAAATAGCCGAGAACCGTTGCCCTGGGGCTGGAACGGTCCGGCGGCGCGGAGGCGTTGAAGATGAGCGCGACCACAACGGCAACGATCACCAGCAGCGTACAGGCCGCACCTCCCATCGCCCAGGGTGAACGCCACCAGACGCGCGGACGTGCCGGTTCCTCAATAGTGGTTTTGGTGGCCCCGCGTTCTGCCGCGTTCACCTCTTCCTGAAGCTGCAAGAGCGTTTTCCGGTCGGACTCCGAGAGTTTCTGGCTGTTGAGCTGCTGGGTAGACTTTACCGGCAATTGAGCGCCGGGCGTGCTCGGTGGCGCGGGCGGCGTGAGCCTGCTAGCCGGCGTTATACCGGCGATGTTCGTTGCGCGCGGCGGAGATGACATGATAGCTGCGCCGCCCGTCAGGTCTGGCCAGGAGTCCGCGCCCAACGCCGGTGGCGTCGGCGTGCGCATCGGGCTGCGAGCGCCGGGAACACTACTGCCGAACGGCGGCGTCGAAGGCGCCAGTGGCGGCAGTGAGTTTGGTGGATTTTGGGTGAATGGTGGCAGCGATGGGCTGCGCGGCAAAGGCGTCGTTCCGGGGAGCATCGTCGCAATCTTGCCGGTTGGCCCAGCAAGCGCCTCCGCAAGCGCCTGCACCGATTGGAACCGCTCAGCAGGGCGCAGCGCCAGCGCGCGCAAGACCGCGTTCGAGATCCACGGGCTGACGGCAGCCTTGAGCAGATGCGGTCCCAGGCTCGAATCCAACGCCACCCGTTCGACAGCGGTTGGAGGCACCTGCCCCGTCAGCAGTTGATAGAGCGTTGCTCCCAATCCATACACGTCTGACCAGGGGCCGGTCTGTCCGTTGGCGGTGTATTGCTCCGGTGGCGCATACCCTTCGGTGCCGGCTTTACGCACAAAGGTCGCCGTCTGGTTCGCGCCGGGGAGATGCGCCTTTGCAATGCCCAGGTCCACCAGCACGACATGCCCGGCAGGCGTTACGATGATGTTGGCCGGCTTGATGTCGCGGTGCAGAATCGGCGGCGTGCGTGTGTGCAGATATTGAAGCGCGGCACAGATGGGCATAATCCAGCGCAATGTCTGCTCTTCCGTGAAGGGACGCCCACCCTGGCGCGCTAGTTTTTGTTCCAGGTTTTCGCCGTCCACGAAATCCATCACCAGATAGAGCCGCTGGCGCCACTCGAAATGTTCGCGGACTTTGGGGATATGGTTATGGTCAAGCGATTGAAGCCACTGACTCTCTAGCTCAAATTGTTTGCGCGCGCCGGGCGACTGATCTATCAGCTCTTTGAGCGCATAGACATTTTGCTTGCCGAACAGGATATCCATCACCTGGTAGACGGTGCCCAGGCCACCACGCCCGACGATGGCGGTGATGCGATATCGTTCATGCACGACTGTTCCGATTGGCAACGAATTCGTCTGCTGTTCCGGCATAACGCCGCGCTCCCTCTCCCACACACGCACACCCCACCCATCGCCTCCCTACGCCGGTGGCGACGCACATTCCCTGCACCTGGCTGCCGCCCTAGTATAGCGGGCAAAGAATCAGTCGTCAATGCGCGTGGTACAGTCGTCTCACCTGCTGTGTTTTAACGGACACAGCGGCAACATCATTTGCTGGAACAACCAATGAGACGGGTATGGTACGATGCGACGAGAAGACGATAGGTCATCATCACGAGGAGTCATACATGGCAGATATGGCTGAACATATCCCGGTTCAGGCGCGTCCGGCGGCGGCGGTGGTGCTGGCGCGCGAAGCAGAGGGCGACATCGCCGTGTTTATGGTGCGGCGGCACATTCGCAGTGAGTTTGTACCCGACGCCTTCGTGTTTCCTGGCGGCTCAGTGAAGGAACAGGATGCCGCCACCGAGCAGATGCCTGATCTCTGTGCGCCAGCGGGCGCGGGGCCAACTGCGCTTGGCAGCGGCTTTCGCGTGGCGGCGCTACGTGAATGCTTTGAGGAGGCCGGTGTCTTGCTGGCGCGGCGCGGAGACTCGTTGTTGACGATTGCTCCTGATGAGGTCGCGCGCTTTGCCAGCTATCGCGACGGGCTAAACCAGCAGACGCTGACCCTTGCCGAGTTGGCCGGGCGCGAAGGGCTGACCCTGGCGACCGATGCGCTGCTGCACTGGGCGCACTGGATCACGCCGACCGCCTTCCCCAAACGCTTCGATACGCACTTCTTCTTTACTGCCATGCCAGCGGGACAGGAGGCCGCGCACGATCAACTGGAAACGACCGACAGCGTGTGGATCCGGCCAACCGAGGCGCTGGCGGGCTACGAACGCGGAGAGTTTCCCATCGTCTTTGCGACGATTCACCAGTTACGCGCGTTGAGCGATCTGCATAGCATCGCCGCCGTACATGAGCGATTCGCTGGTGAACCAATGCGCACGATTCAGCCGCGTGTGATCCAGCGCGACGGGCAGGATGTCATTGTCATAGACGACGAGCAATAGTAAGAAAATTGGGGATGCGCTATGGATGTACCAGCGGGCGTTGAGGTGGTGCTGGCACCGAATCCATCGTTTATGACGGGACCCGGCACCAATACGTTTCTCGTGTGGGATGAGGATGGTTCCTGCATCGTGATTGATCCGGGGCCACAGATCGAGGAGCATCTAAGCCGTATCATCGAGCGCGCGCAACCCCACGGCGGCGTCTCGGCCATCCTGGTGACGCATGGGCATCCCGATCATGTGGAGGGGGCGGGGCGGCTGCGCGCATTGACCAGCGCGCCCGTCTACGCCTGGAGCCAGGAGGGTTCACCTGCCGCGACGAACACGCTGGCCGATGGCGAAATTGTGCCGGTTGGCAGGCGAATCCTGCGCGCGTTGCATACGCCAGGGCATCGCTTCGACCATCTCTGTTTCTTGCTGGAAGATAGCGCCGCGCTCTTTGCCGGCGACCTGGTGGCCGGAGTGGGAACCGTCGTTATCGCACCGCCTGAAGGCGATCTACTGGACTATCTGGCCTCACTCCAACGATTGCTCGCGCTGGACCTACGGCTGATCCTGCCGGCGCATGGCCCCACCATCACCGAGCCGCGCACTCTATTGGAGCAATACATCGCACATCGCTATGACCGCGAGCGGCAGGTGTTGGAGGGGCTGGCAGGCGGACCGGCAACAGTGGAGACGCTGGTGAAGCGCATCTACGCCGATGTGGACCCGCAGCTACACGGCATGGCCGCGCTTTCCCTCACTGCCCACCTCTACAAGCTGGAACGCGAGGGAAGGGTTGCGCGCGCCGATGCCAACGAGAGCGCCGGACCCTGGCGGCTCTCGGAGCCAGCAGAACAGGGGTAGCTGGACACTTGCGCTCACCATTCTTCGGGTGAAGCGTCCTCTTGGCTTCGGTCAACCTGGGTCATATGGCGATCAGTCCCATGTCGCCCGAAGCGGCGCCCAAGTATGCTTACCGCATTCAACAGGTCGAAAACTGAGAGAATGGCGCGTAGACAGCCCATGAGAACCCCCACCCCCAGCCCCTCCCCCGTGCGCGGGAGAGGGGAGTAGCGGCGCTGGTAGGCAAACGGGCGCAGATGAGGGCAAGCCTGAGATGCCTATCCCTAGTCCGCGCAGGCGGACTTCGCGGCTGAAAGCCAGCCAGGCGCGGTTTCAACCGCCAGCTAGCTACACTGCCCGTGCGCCGACTGTGTACAGCCGCGAGTTGTGCCTATCAGCGATTGACATCTACGACGACACGGCCACGCACGTTGCCCTGAAGGATTTCCTGCGCCTGCGCAGGTAGCTCCTCCAGCGAGACAACCTTCATCGTTTGCTCGACCAAATCGGCGGGCAATAGCTCAGCGAGGCGCTTCCAGGCGATGCGGCGCCGCTCGATGGGCGTATCAAGCGAACTGATGCCCAGCAGGTTGACGCCACGCAGGATAAACGGCAGCACCGTTGTATTCAACGCGAAGCCAGCGACGTTACCACAGGCAGCGACGCTGCTCCGGGGCGCCATCGTCCGCAGCACGCCCGCCAGCGTCTCACCACCGACCGTATCTATTGCGCCACCCCAGCGTCCCGTTCCCAGCGGTCCGCCACCGGGAGTCGTCAGCTCTGCGCGGTCAAGAATGGCGCTCGCCCCCAACGATTTGAGGTACTCAGTGGCTCCGCTGCTGCCGGTGGAGGCGACGACGGTATGCCCGCTCTTCGCCAGCAGCGCAACGGCCATGCTACCCACGCCGCCGCTGGCGCCCGTCACCAGCGCCTCGCGTCCCCCTGGCGCGAAGCCATGTTCTTCCAGCGCCATCAGCGAGAGCATGGCGGTGAAACCAGCGGTGCCTAACGCCATCGCCGTGCGCGGCTTCATGCCCTCCGGCAACTTCACCAGCCACTCACTTTTGATGCGCGCCTTCTGCGCAAAGCCGCCCCAGCGATTCTCACCCACGCCCCAGCCGGTCGAAATCACTTGATCGCCCGGCTGGAAGTCCGGCGACTGCGATTCTTCGACGGTGCCAACGAGATCAATGCCGGGCACCATCGGATAGCTGCGCACCACCTTGTTTCTGCCAGTGAGCGCCAGCCCATCCTTATAGTTAAGGCTGGAATACGTAACCGAGACCAGCACGTCGCCTTCGGGCAACTGCTCCTCTTCCAACACCTGAATGGAGGGCACGACCTCGCCGTCACGCTGCTCAACAATCAGGCCCTTGAATGTATTCGACATAGTTTAAGACTCCTTTCAGGGCAGTTGCAGCGCCTTGACTTCCAGGAACTCTTCCAGACCGTATTTGCCCAGTTCGCGGCCATGCCCGGACTGTTTGTAACCACCGAAAGGGGCCAGCGGATTGAATGCACCGCCGTTGATCTCCACCTGTCCCGTGCGAATCCGCCGGGCGACGCGCTTCGCATGCTCCGGGTCGCCGGACCACACGCCGCCAGCCAGCCCATAAATCGTGTCATTGGCGATGCGTATGGCGTCCTCTTCATCCTCATATGGCAGGATGGCAAGCACCGGCCCAAAGATTTCCTCCTGGGCGATGGTCATATCGCTGCGCACGTCGGAGAAGATGGTCGGGCGCACAAAATAGCCTTTTTCCAGTCCCTCCGGCGTCTCATCGCCGCCAGTTATCAGCCGTGCGCCCTCCTCGATGCCCTTGCGGATATACGAGCGCACCGTCTCACGCTGATCCGCCGAGACCAGCGGGCCAAGCGTGTTGCCCTTGACAAACGGGTCGCCGGGAACCCAGGTGGCCGCCGCTGCACGCGCCAGCTCCTCGATCTCCGCCAGTCGCGAACGTGGCACGATCATACGGGTGAGCGCGCTGCACGTCTGGCCGGAGTTGAGGAAGCACTTGCCGACGCCATCTTTGACGGCTTTGGGCAAATCGGCGTCGTCGAGGATGATATTCGGCGATTTCCCGCCAAGCTCCATCGCCACGCGCTTGACCGTCTTGGCGGCCAGCTCGCTGACGCGGCGACCGGCACGGGTCGAACCGGTGAACGAAACCATATCCACGTCCGGGTGCGTCGCCAGCGCTTCGCCAACGACGCTGCCCTGACCGGAGACCAGATTGAACGCGCCAGCCGGTAGCCCGGCCTCTGCGATGATATCGGCCAGCAGGAAGGCATTGAGCGGCGCGACTTCGCTTGGCTTGAGGATGACGGTGCAGCCCGCCGCCAGCGCCGGAGCCACTTTGGCGGCGATCTGGTGCAGCGGATAATTCCAGGGGGTAATGCAAGCGACGACGCCCACTGGCTCGCGCACGATCAATGAGTTGCCCACCTCTTCCTCGAATAACACTTCTTTGATGAGTCCTGGCATCGAGGCAAAGGTGGTGGTGGGCAGGCCGACCTGGATGATCTGCGCCAGCCGGTAAGGCATGCCCATCTCCTGCGTGATGACGGCGGCGATTTTCTCAGAATTGGCCTTCAGCCCATCTGCAATGCGCTGGAGGCAGGCGGCGCGTTCCTCCGGCGGCGTCTGCGACCAGACGGGGAACGCTGCTCTGGCCGCTTTCACCGCGCGGTCCACATCCTCCGCCGTGCCGCGCGGGATGCGCCCCATGACTTCCTCAGTAGTGGCGTTGATAACTTCAACTGTTTCGTTGCCGGTCGAGGCGACCCACTCGCCGCCGATATAGAGTTTGTCTCGAATCTGCATATTGTCTTCCATTGGCTTCTGCTGCTCCATTTCTCCGTGCGCCGGCCAACACGCACTCACCTTCGAGCGCGCGTACTCTGCTGCTCTTAGATTTCCAGACGCTCTGTATGTCTTATAATCTCATACCACAACGGCGAGGCGATTGCGCATGTAGTGTGTTGTGTGCCCTGTAGCAGAGAAGGACGTGGGCAACGTATAATCCGCAGCGATGCCTGCAACATGCCAACCCTACTGCTTTCATGGTCTCTTTGCGAGATATTTGCAACATTCGCGTGATCGGACTGGTAGTATAGAGTATGATGCTTGCGTTTTGATGAGGCTCTCTGTTCGCTGCCATCATCATATGATAGCAGCGAGCATACGATACGTTGGGACGATGGGAAATAGCTATGGATCAGACGACGAGCGAGGCGCGTACCCTCATCGAACAGGGCGATGCGTTGTTGCTGCAAGGCCAGGTGACGGAGGCTGCTACCGCCTTTTCGCGGGCGGTAGAACTCGACCAATCAGTTCCGCACGCGCACCTGGGCGTAGCGGAGGCAAACCTGGCGCTGGGCGCGTATAACATTGTCACTATTGCCTGCCGCAAGGTATTGGAGCTTGCGCCGAGCAGCGCAGACGGCGCGCTGGCGCGGGCGATCCTCTTTACACTGGACCAACGCTACGACGCCGCCGTCTTTGATCTGGAGCGCGTGGAGACGCTCGACCCTGGACGCGCCTATGCCCATGCGCTGCGGGCGTATTGCTTGCGCAAGTTGGGCCGCAACGGCGACGCTGCGCTGGCCTCGGCAAAGGCGGCACGGCTCTCCGGCAACCGTGACCTGGAGAAGCTCTTCCCGGCGGATGTCGCCGTGATGCCTGCCGCCAATGCTGTAGTCTCGCCCAACGGCAACTATGGCAATCCCGCCACTACTGGCAACGATGGCACGCCCGGACGCATCAGCTATGCGCAGCAGCGCCCCTGGTCCGAGCGCTCGGCGGCGGAGCGGCAGATGATGCGCGCGCGCGTCGCCACCTTCGGTGTGCCGGTCGTCACCTATACGCTCATCGCCATCAATATTCTGGTGTATATCGTTGGGGCGCTTCTCTCGCATGACTTTATTTCGCCGCTCAACAGCGCGAATTGCCTGATATATACCTCTAATGGCATGCTGGCGGGATGCTCCAACAAGGTCTATGAAGTTGGTCTCGTACAGGGCCTTCTGATCCAGCAGTCGCCCACACAAGTATACCGGCTGCTGACCTCAATGTTTCTACACGAGAACATCATCCATATCGGCGTCAATATGTGGTCGCTCTATGCGGTTGGTGTCGCCACTGAGCGCATCTTCGGTAGCAGACGCTATCTCGCTATCTATCTGCTCAGTGGCCTCGTTGGTGGCATCTTGCAGGTGGTATTGTCGCCCGCTGCTCCGGCGCTCGGAGCGTCTGGCGCGATCTTCGGCATCTTCGGCGCGTTCGGCGCGTTCGTATTCCTGCGGCGGCGTTTGCTAGGTCCGGCGGCCAATGCGATCATCGGACAGATGCTCTTCATCTTGCTCATCAACATCGTGCTTGATTTCTCGGTCCCCGGTATCGGCATCGCCGACCACGCTGGCGGCCTCATTTCGGGGTTCATCATTGGCGCGATCATGGTCTCGCTCAGCCAGCGTTCGCGCCGAGGCGGCACAGTCGTCTAGCGGTGGGAGTCCTCACCCCCGGCCCCTCTCCCTGCGGGGAGAGGGGGGATGTACATATCCGCATGTCAGTAGTTCAGCGCGCAGTTGGAGTGGCATGTCATCATCACATGAGAAGACAGCGCAGGCAACACGCAGCCGCAGACGGGCCGACCGGCTGTTCATGGCACTTACGCTCGTCGTGGCGCTGGCGGCGTTCGTCCTACTCGCCTGGGACCATCTGGGGCTTGGTGCGCTGATTTTCCCGCCACCCGCCACAACCGCGCAGCAGGTGGCGCAGTCCGGACCCTATCAGGTGACATTTCACCTGGAGAGCAAACGGCTGACGGTAAATGGAGATGATGCGGTCAGTTTCACGCTCCGCGATCAAGTGGGCCATCCACTCGCCAACGCCAGTATCCGCATCGTGCCTGAGATGACGACGATGCCGATGACTGGCTCGCCGCTCACTGTGTACACTGGCGGCGATGGTCGCGCTGTCACGCACCTGCGCTTCAGCATGGCGGGCGCCTGGCGTCTCAACCTCACGATCACTGCGGTGGGTATGCCTTCCGCAACCGCCTCGTTCCCCGTCAGCGTCTACTGGACCTGAGACCCTGCCCTATCTGCGTCGAGCCGCAGGATATATTCCTCGGTCTCCTTAACACGCGCATTGGCGAACCCCGAATCTTCGCCGACAATCGTGAAGCCGCATTTTTCGAGGACTCGCAATGAGGCGATATTGTCTTTGACGACGCGCGCGAAGAGCGGGCGCTCCGTCACCTGCTCCAACAAGAGCGCCAGCGCCCTGGTCGCAATACCTTTGCCCCAATACTCCTTGCCAATCCAGTAGGAGACTTCAGGTTCATCGAATTGAATGAATTTGGCAATGTTCCCAGCCACCTGACCATCAAACAGGATGGTCCTGTTGATGTTGGAATTGTCACTCAGCACTTTCTTCCAATGCGCATCGAAAGCCGCGCGGTCGGTTGGGTCGTCTGCCCCGTAGGCCGCCATATAGTTGGCTTCTTCGTCCAATTGTTGCTCGAAAAATATCGGGAGATCACTCTCTCTGACTTCTCGCAGCCTGATATCATGCGTCATCGCGCCGTCTCCATCTCGCGTATGTCAGCCGTTCGCCGGCGTTCAGTGTAGAATGCGATCACGCGCGTGGCATGGTCACAGATGCTTTCGCGCAGTTCCTCCGGCTCAATCACTTCCAGCAGCGTGCCAAGCGCCAGCAAACGCTCGCGCGCATATTCGAGTGAATCGTAGATCAATGGCAACACGATGGCGCCGTCGGCATCCGGCGTTGCCTGCTCGATCAGCGGCTTGATCCAATCGCCAAGCGTGGGTTGCAGCAGCGGAATCGCCTCGCGCGCTGCCCGCGCCTTCACGGTATAGCGCGGCAAGGTGGCGGAGAAGTTCGCGCTCCACGTCTGCCAGTAGCTCGCTAGATCGAAGTTCGGCGGACGTTCGCCGGTCTCATCGAGCTGCGTCACCTCCAACACGCGCGAAACACGGAAGACGCGCATCGCGGCGGTGAAATCGGTATAGCGGCAGACCAGATACCAGATTGTTGCTTTGGCAACGAGGCCCAGCGGGTCAACAATCCGCTCGACCACCTCGCCATTGCCCTTGCGATAGAGCAGCCGCAGCCGCCGGTCGTTCAGCACCGCCTGTTGGAGCGTCGCCAGATGCGGCACGGCCTCATCATTCTGCGACCAGCCCACCGGGTCCACATGGATGCGCTGGCGCGCATGTTCGATGCGCTGGCGATAGGTGGCTGGCAAGGCGGCGATCAGTTTGAGCGCGGCGGCTTCGAGCGCGGCGCTCATCCCCAGGTCGCTCACCAGCCCCGGTGCGCCGGAGAGGAACAGCGTGCGCACTTCTTCTTCGGTGAGGCCGGTCAGGTTGGTGCGATAGCCCTCCATCAGCGCGCAGCCGCCGCCCGGCCCGCGTTCGGCATAGACCGGCACGCCCGCCATCCCCAGCGCTGTGACATCGCGGTAGACCGTGCGTTCGGAGACCTCCAACCGCTCCGCCAGTTCGCGCGCAGTCATGCGCCCGCGTGACTGCAAGAGCATCAGCAGCGACAGCAAACGATCAGCGCGCATGAGGCAACATCTCCTCGCTCAATAGACCTGCGCTCCCTGCTCATCATAGCAGATATTCCTGACAGAAGGTGACAGGATTTCTTATGCGCTTTGCGCATCTATCCAGCGCTGAATCCACTCGCTATGCAGCTCGTAATGCCCGCAGGTGTTCCCCAGGACATAGCCGCCGACCGGCGCGCCATCGTCATACCAGGGAAACGGCTCGTTCAACGCTTCCCAACTCATCGCCTCAGTGACGGCCAGGAGTCGCTAATAAGAGGCGCGGAACTCGGCCAGGACATCCGCCAGCGGCTCGTCTTTGTGCTGCTGATAGAAATAAGCGTTGATCTCATCCTCGTCTTCCGTATGCTGCCCCGGAACTGGCTCCGGTGGGGTCGCTGCTCCATCGAGCGACGCCTGCATTCTAGCTGCCTGATATGTGTGCCAGGCCGCCAAATGCGCCAGATGATCCTTGACGGACCAGCTATCGTTAACGCCAGTAATATTCATCCGCTCCGCTGGTATCGCGGCAATCAACGTCTCAAACTGGTCGTAGCACTCTTGTATCATGGCAAGGAGGGCAGCCTTATCGGCGGGTCTGGTGGGTTCCGGCATTGTGTTTTCTCCTGTACGCTACTGCGCCGTGTATCTGCATAGATGATGGTCACACGACGGCGACCGCCTTCATTATCCCATAGAAACCGGTCAGAATTGGTCCTGATATTTGCATATTTGGCATCAAAAGCTATACGTTTGCCAGCTTACCATTGCTCGACGCTCAGCCCATCAATCCAATCAAAATGCGCATCACGAGCCGCCAGGGTGATGCCATACTGCATGGCAGTTGCCGCTATCCATAGATCGTTGTCCGGCATGAACAATCCTTTGCCTTTTAGCTCCTGTTTGATGCGCCCATAGACTTGTGCAGTAGTTGCGTCAGGCACGAGTACAGCAAGTCTTTGCATGATATCGGTAATGTCTTGCAATGCTGCTGCTTGGCGAGTCTGAGAACCGTACGCGCCAAAGTACAGTTCACCCAAGACGATGCTCGATACGTAGCCTGCTGGCACGCTGGCAATCCGGGCCGTGATAGCACTATCTCCTCGGAGCGAGGGTATCAAGATACTGGAATCTATCAGATAGGATTGACTTGCTGCGGAGCTAGCGCCACCCATCGAAGTCAATCCTCTCAGTGTCTTCGAGTGCCCGTTCCAGGGCTTCCCCCAGCTCCGGCGACACTCGTAACTGAGCAATCACATGTCCTGGTGTTCCAGGTGGCAGGGGAGTATGAGGCAACGGCGCCTCATGGGTTGCCTGCGCCAGTGCACGCGCATAGTTCAAAACGCGCTGCTGGTCGTCTGGTGGCAGATGGGCAACTGCCTCATTGATTTCTTCAGCGATGGTCGCCATACGCGCTCCTTTCGATAGGCAAGGTGAATCTACTACTGTGAAGTGTATCATTCCTGGCCCGCCTCTGTATAAGCTGTGAAAAGCCGTGGTTAACACATAGTATTGGTTGCGGACTACGCTCCACACTGCCCCTGGCTCAGAGCGGTCGAATCACAATAATTAAAACTATTTCCGTTTACCATCGCGGCGAGCAAGTCGGCCCCATTATGCTTGAGGGAGATGGTATTTCCTACCACCGGATAACCAGGCGCGGGTTGATAATTGGACGGAACTGGCCCGCTGCTCGATGCGTACATGATAGACTGGTAGGTGCCCGTAAGGCTACCATCGCCATTCACCGTGAACGTCAGGTTGCCGGTGCCGGAACACAACCCTGCAATCCCACCGGTGCAGGGTCCGGCGTTCCAGTTCTCAACACCGGTACCGTTCGCGGCGATAGTGAGTTGGTCGTCGTGACTGACCCACTTACCCACATAGGTAGCTAGTATACTGCCAGCTTGATTCACGGTCGCAGTTGGGCTGACGTTGCTCGCGGAAGGCGTTTGGCTCACAGGCGGCGTTTGACCCACGGCGGGCGTAGTTGGTGCTGTTGATGCTGTTGACGCGCACGCCGCAAGGAGCGGTAAACTCAGCAGACCCATGAGACATATTGCGGCAAGCTTGCTTTGACCGATTTTCATACTTCATCACCCTTTAGAGCTACCGACCTACGCCACACTTCCGGGAACTGCGCTGGCAGAAGCCGGCATGTCCACGACTACTGGCATTATAACTGCTGCTGCCTAGCGCTGAATGAACTGGCTTATCTCTCCAGGCTAGCGCACGCAATGAGCTGGCTCTTTTCGGGGATCGGAAAAGCCATGAAAATGCGATAGCAACAACATCGGTTGTTAGCTGATGTTCGTGCGTTTTCGTCGGTGCTGGGGTCAACTGCTGAACTGAATAGGGCTACTGGTTACGAATCTGTAGGAAAACTATCCAGGTTTACTTTCCCCATATAGGACAAACGGATTCATTAGACGGTTACTCAGGACGTGACTCCAGCCACCGGCTATCCTCACCCTACCTGAACGTGCAGTTCCCATCGGTGCGCTGGTATGGCACAATGCGCATATGGAAGACAAAGAACCGTCAGGGCAGTCGCCCAGAACATTCAGCCCGGAGCGGATGGAAGCTTTCAGCGATGGTGTGATGGCGGTCATCATCACCATCTTGGTGCTGGAGCTGCGTCCGCCACCAGGCGTGAATCTTGCAGCACTGTGGACGCTGCACTCGAAATTTCTGGTATACGTGCTGAGCTTCACCTACATTGGCATCTACTGGAACAACCACCACCATTTGCTGCGCTCGACGCCTCATATCGACGGCGCGGTGATGTGGGCAAACCTCCATCTGCTCTTCTGGCTTTCGCTCATGCCAGCGAGTACCGCCTGGGCTGGCAACGATCTGACGGCGCCGTTGCCCGCAGTGATCTATGGGGCGATTGCCTTGATGGCTGGTGTCGCGTACTACATCCTGTCTCGGTTCATTCTCCGTGCCAACAAGGGCACCGATATCGAGCGCGCAATCGGCGGTGACGTGAAGGGCAAACTCTCGCTGGTCATCTACATGGCGGGCATGTTGGTGGCATTCCTGGCTCCGATACTCTCCTACCTCGTCTACGCTTGCGTCTCTGTGATGTGGTTCATCCCGGACCGTCGGCTGTCCGGGCGCTAAGCACGAGTACTCACCGATACGCCTCCTTGACATAGTATCGGTACCTTTAGGATGGGCGTTCTATTCCTGACAGGAGATGACAGGTATTGTCAGGTATGCTGACTCCATAGCTCTGAGCCAGGTACATGACTCATCGTGAACATGCTCGTCAGTGGGGTAAGGGGTGCTATGGAGCCGGATTATATCAGCGTTCGTGGGGCACAGCAGCATAACCTCAAGCATATTGACGTGACGATTCCGCGCCACCGTCTCGTCGTCATCACCGGCGTCAGTGGCAGCGGCAAGTCGTCGCTGGCCTTTGATACCATCTACGCCGAGGGGCAGCGCCGCTATGTCGAAAGCCTCTCGTCCTACGCGCGCCAGTTCCTCGGACAGATGGAGAAGCCGCGCGTAGACTTCATCGGCGGATTGAGTCCCGCCATCTCCATCGAGCAGAAGACCGTCAGCAAGAATCCGCGCTCGACGGTCGGCACCGTCACCGAAGTGTTGGACTATCTGCGTGTCCTCTATGCGCGGGTCGGCGTGGCGCATTGCCCGCAGTGTGGCCGGCGCGTGGAGGCGCAGAGCGCGCAGCAGATCGCCGCGCAACTGGCGGCGCTGCCGGAGGGCACGCGACTGCAACTACTGGCGCCGGTGGTGCAGCGGCGTAAGGGCACGCATGCCGAGATCATCGAGCAGGCGCGGCGCGACGGCTACATTCGTGCGCGCATAGATGGCGTGCCTGTTGAACTCGATAGCTCGATTGCGCTCGCCAAGACCAAAGCGCATACCATCGAACTGATCGTGGACCGGCTGGTCATTCGCAAGGGCGGCGATGAGAGCGATGAGGATACGCGCGCCTTCCAGACACGGCTGATAGACTCGGTGGAGACGACGCTCCGCGCCAGCAACGGTCTGTTGATCGCCGATCTGGGCGATGGTAACGAACTGCGCCTCAGCGAGCAGCACGCCTGCACCTACTGCGGCATCAGCTTCCCGGACCTCACGCCGCAACTCTTCAGCTTCAACTCGCCGCTGGGCATGTGCCCGGACTGTAACGGCCTGGGCACGCAGATGACGGTGGATACCTCGCTGATCGTCACCAATCCTGAACGCTCGCTGCTGGATGGCGCCCTGCGCTGGTATGGCGAACTGCGCAAGCGCAAAGACTCGATGGGCATGCGTGAGGCGCAGAGCCTTGCCACCCACTACGGTGTGGACCTGGAAACGCCCTGGCAGGAGTTGCCACAGCGATTCCGCGATGTGGTGCTGTATGGCTCCGGTGAGGAGAAGATTCGCTTCACCTATCAGGGCGAGTGGAGCGAAGGGACGTATGCCGGTGAGAGCATTCGCGTCGTGCGCGGCATCGTCCACAACATCAACCGTCTCTATCACCAGACCAGCTCCGAGCAGACGCGCCGCTATTACGCCAGCTTCATGAGCGAGCAGCCTTGCCCCGGTTGCCACGGTACGCGCCTGCGCTCGGAGGCGCGCGGCGTCACCGTCGGCGGCAAGACGATCACTGAGGTCGGCGCGATGGCGATTGGCGAAGCCTACGCCTGGGCGCTGGCGCTTTCTGAGGGCGATGATGACGCGGCGGGCGCGGTGGCGCTCTCCGGTGAAGAGATGGAGATTGCCGGCGAAATCCTCAAAGAGATCCGCGAGCGGCTGCGCTTCATGCTCAACGTCGGCCTGCACTATCTGACGCTGGACCGGCCTGCGCCCTCGCTCTCCGGCGGCGAAGGGCAACGTATCCGGCTGGCGAGCCAGCTTGGCTGCGGTCTCGTCGGCGTCTTCTACATCCTGGATGAGCCATCTATTGGCCTGCATGCGCGCGACAACCGCGCCCTGATAGACACGCTGCTGCGCCTGCGCGACATGGGCAACACCGTTCTGGTGGTGGAACATGACGCCGAGATGATGCACAGCGCGGATTGGCTGATTGACCTGGGGCCGGGCGCGGGCATCCTCGGCGGCGAAGTGACTGCTGCCGGCACGCCTGCTGAGGTCTCCGCCAACCCGCGTTCGCTCACCGGACGCTATCTGAGCGGCGCGCTGACTGTCTCCGCTCCCAATGGCGAGCAGCGCCGCGTGCCTTCGGACCGCTGGTTGAGCGTCGTTGGCGCGCGCATGCACAATCTCAAGAACGTGACGGCACGCTTCCCACTGGGCCTGATGACCGTGGTGACGGGCGTGAGCGGTAGCGGCAAGAGTAGCCTGATCTCGCAGACGCTCTACCCGGCGCTGGCCCGCGCCTATCACAATGCGCAGGAGGTGCCGGGGCCGCATGAACGGATCGAGGGCCTTGACCTCTGCGACAACATCATCAATGTGACGCAGGACCCGATAGGCCGCACGCCGCGCTCGAACCCTGCCACCTACGTGAAGCTCTTCGATGAGATTCGCCACGTCTTCGCCAGCACGCCGGAGGCGCGGGCGCGTGGCTACAAGCCGGACCGCTTCAGCTTCAACGTCAAAGGCGGGCGCTGCGAAGCCTGCCAGGGACACGGGCAGCGGCGCATTGAGATGCACTTTCTCTCCGATGTCTGGATCACCTGCCGCGAGTGCAACGGCACACGCTTCAACCGTGAGACGCTGGCCGTCACCTACAAAGGCAAGACCATCGCCGACGTGTTGGAGATGGATGTGCGCGAGGCGCTCGATTTCTTCGCCAACGTGCCGCGCATGGAACGCATGCTGCGCACGTTGCACGACGTTGGGCTGGACTATATCAAGCTCGGCCAGAGCGCGACGACGCTCTCCGGCGGCGAGGCGCAGCGCATCAAGCTGGCGAAAGAACTGAGCCACGTCTCCACCGGACGCACGATCTATATCCTGGATGAGCCGACGACCGGCCTGCACTTCGCCGATATCCAGCGGTTGCTGGATGTGCTGAACCGGCTGGTGGAGGCGGGCAACACGGTGATCGTCATCGAACACAACCTTGATGTGATTCGCGCTGCCGATTGGATTCTCGATCTTGGGCCGGAGGGTGGCCGCGCCGGTGGCTACCTGCTTGCCGAAGGGTCGCCTGAGGATGTAGCGCAGATAGAAGCCAGCGCCACCGGCCAATGCCTGCGTAACCAGTTGCGTAGTGTGTCTGATGAACTGTTAGTGAGCGCCGTCGCTGGCGGATGAGCTATGGAGGCACAATCATGAGCCAACTGACTCCACAATCACCATCACCACAACTGCCACTGACACCAGCGGACCTGATGAGCGCCTATGAGCGCGCAACCAATACCTGCAACTTCGATGCAGTAGCGCCGCTGATTGCCGATAACGCCGTTTACTGGTTCACCGATGTCTCTGTTCAGGGTCTCGAGGAGATCAGGCGGGCGTTCGAGGAGACCTGGGCGAGCATCCGCGATGAAACGTACACGCTCGATCATTTGCAATGGCTCATCACCACTGATGAGGTCGCCCTCTGCATCTATCACTTTCACTCGCGTGGCGAGGTCAACGGCAAAACGGTCGAATCCAGCGGTCGCGGGACCAATGTGCTGCGCAGGCTGGACGATGGACGTTGGGTGATGGCGCATGAGCATCTGAGCAAGATGCCATAAGTTGCCCCACCCCCAGCCCCACCCCCCGTGCGCGGGAGAGGGGAGAACGTGAAGCAGCAGTCGTGGCGAGAAGCGATCAATGAGATTGCGAGGAGAAGCGTGAAGTTTGCGATCAACGTTCCCAACTTCGGTGGCTTTGGCGACGCCCGCGTGCTGGCCGATCTGACGTATGAGGCGGAAGAACACGGCTGGGACGGCTTGTTCATCTGGGACCACATCTATTTCAAGGAAGAGATGGGCGAACTGCCGATGGCCGATCCCTGGGTGGCATTGGCGGCGATGGCGATGGCGACGCAGCGTATCCGCATCGGTGCTCTGGTAACTCCGCTGCCGCGCCGCCGTCCCTGGAAGGTCGCCCGCGAAGCCGCGACGGTGGACCGGCTCTCCGGCGGGCGGCTGATCTTCGGCGCAGGTATTGGCTGGGACCATTGGGGCGAGTACAGTCGCTTTGGCGAGGACCCCAGCGACAAACTGCATGGCGAGCAATTTGATGAGGAACTGGCGATTCTGGCGGGTCTGTGGAGCAGCGAGCCGTTCAGCTTCAGTGGCAAGCACTATACCATCGCGGAGTCGCGCTTCCTGCCCGCACCACTTCAGACGCCACGCATCCCTATCTGGATAGCTGCCGGTTGGCCGCATAAGAAGCCGGTGCGTCGCGCCGCGCACTGGGACGGCCTCTGCCCAATCAGCGAGGAGAAGATCACGCCGGAGAGCGTCCGTGAGATGCTGGCTATCGTCCATGAGGAGCGCACCAGCGATGCGCCCTTCGATATCGTATTGGCCGGCTTTACCGGCGCGATGGACCAGGCGGAGGCGCGCACGCTGCTGAACGGCTATGCCGGGGCTGGTGTCACCTGGTGGCAGGAAGGCTTCTGGGGCACCGATAGCGCCGATGATGCGCTCGCCCGCATCCGCCAGGGACCGCCACAACTCTAAGCCAGCTTCTTGGGGTGCGTCATTCGCCCCGATCCGTGTGGTCCCCCCTCGCCTCGTGGGAGAGAGGGTCAGGGGGTGAGGTCTCTGCTCTGATTCCCCTCTCCCGCACACGGGGGAGGGGTTAGGGGTGGGGTGGTCATAGCCGAATTCAGTCAGATTTCCGCCTTGAAATTCAATTCTAGTCTGCTGTAGACTATCTTGGTGCGGTCAGAAAGGGTTTACCTTGCTACCGCAAACACAGCACACGAATGGAAGAGAGATATGGGGGTGCAACCACCCATAGCTCTCTCTCTTCGTGCTTTCCGTGTCCTCTGAAGGAGGTGAGTCTTGACTAACCGCGAGTTTACCATTGCGGATGAATATCACTACAATCGTGCTGGACCGATTCGCTGGATTCTCTCCCATCTGCTGCGACACAAGTTCTTCCTCACCACCTTCATCCTGGGAACGGTGCTGGCGCAGGTGCTACAATCGCTTATTCCAGACCTGACCGGCGCCGCGTTCACTGAAGTGCTGCGACCCAAGCCAGACCAGGGGCATCTCTTGCAGATTGCGCTGGAAGTGCTGGTCGTTGTCATCGGATTGTTCGTCATCGGCGGTGCCGGCGCTTTCTCCAGCGAGTTCCTGGCGCAGCGCATGGAACGCGACGGACGCGACGAACTCTATCTAAGCCTGCTCGGCAAGAGCCAGACCTTCCATAATCAGCAGCGCGTGGGTGACATCATGGCGCGCGCCGCCAATGACGTGCGCCAGCTCAATCCGATGATCAATCCAGGGCTGAGCCTCTCACTCGAAGCGCTCACCGGCCTGCTGACGCCGATCATCTTCATAGGGCTGATTCGCGTTGATCTCCTCATCGCGCCGCTCTGCTTCACGGTGCTGTTCATCCTGGCGGTCATCCGCTATAATCGCCAACTTGGTCCGATTTCGACACAGATGCGCGAACAGTTTGGCCAGATGAACGCCGGACTGGAAGAGACAATCACCGGCATCGAAGTCGTCAAAGGCATGGCGCAGGAATCCAGAGAAAAGCGCAAGTTTGCGCGCAACGCCAGCCTCTATCGAGACTACTTCGTGCGCAACGGGAAGATTCAGGCACGCTACCTGCCGCCGCTGATTATGGCAGTCTCGCTGGTCGGCGGTTTCTTGCAGGGCGTGTTCCTGGTGATGCGCGGGCAACTGAGCATCGGCAACCTGATCGCCTTCATGGGGCTGATGGGCGTGCTGCAAATCCCGACGATCAACGGCATCTTCTCCTTCAATCTCTTGCAGTTGGGCGTCGCCGGTGCGCGGCGCATCCTCACGCTGATGAAGCAGGAGACCGAACTGGACGAGAACGAGACGGGCTATAGCGCCACGATGAACGGCGATATCGTCTTCGATCATGTTTCCTTCGGCTTCGATGAGACGCCGCTGCTCAAAGATATCGTCTTCCACGCTCAGCCCGGCCAGACCATCGCTATCGTCGGACAGACCGGCTCCGGCAAGAGTACGCTTACCAAGCTGGTCAACCGCACCTATGATGTCAGCGCCGGTCGCATCCTGATAGACGGCAAAGATGTACGCGACTGGAGCCTGGATGGGCTGCGCTCGCAGATTTCAACCATTGAGCAAGATATCTTCCTCTTCTCACGCACGATAGCCGAGAATATCGCTTTCGGTCTGGGTCAGAAGGCGGATCAGGCTGCCATCGAACAGGCAGCACGCGATGCGCAG
>JAJPKE010000006.1 GCA_021323855.1 Chloroflexota bacterium
AGGGGACCCACCCGTTCCCATCCCGAACACGGTCGTTAAGCCCTCCAGCCCTGACGATACTGCAGGGGCAGCCCTGTGGAACAATAAGACGTTGCCGGTCTCCCCGCCTGCACAGCCATGATTCAGCCCGAAGTCTCATGACTTCGGGCTTTTTCGTGTTCCTCTTCATTTTCACCAGCAGGCGATGAGCCAACATCCGCCGCGATGTGACACACTACAAACAGTTTGGTGCTGTTCTTCGCTTCCCGGAAAGAAATACATCTCGTATGTTGCAGGGTAAACGTATTGTTCTCGGCGTCTGTGGCGGCATTGCCGTCTACAAGGTCGCCGATCTCACGAGTAAACTCCAGCAGGCCGGTGCGCTCGTAGATGTCATCCTCACTGCCCATGCCGCCGAGTTTGTGCGCCCGCTCACCTTCTCTACGGTCAGCCATCGCCCCGTCTATACTGATCTGTGGGAACCGACCGGCCAGGCAGCAGCGCGTCATATCGAACTGGGCGCCGCCGCTGATCTGCTGGTCGTCGCGCCCGCCACCGCCAACACCATCGCGCGGCTGGCGCATGGGCTGGCCGACGATATGCTCACCGCTGTGGCGCTTTCCACAATGGCGCCGCTCCTGCTGGCCCCTGCGATGGAACACCACATGTACCAGCATCCCGCCACCCAGGCCAATCTGCGACTGCTGGCGGAACGCGGCGCGACGATCATTCCGCCGGAGACCGGACACCTGGCCTCTGGCGAGATCGGCGCAGGTAGGCTCCCCGAAACGCCGGTGCTCCTGACGCATATTCGCCGGCTTCTTGGGCGAGACGGCGACCTGGCCGGGAGGCGCGTCGTCGTCACCGCCGGTGGCACGCAGGAGCCGATTGATCCGGTGCGCTATATCGGCAATCGTTCGAGTGGGCTGATGGGCTTCGCGCTGGCCGAAGAAGCACGCGACCGAGGCGCAGACGTGACATTGATTGTCGGCGCCACCAACACGCCGCCGCCAGATGGGATGCGCGTGCTGCATACGCCGACGGCGCTGGCAATGCGCGACGCTGTACGCGAGGCGGTGGCGCAGGCCGACGCGCTGGTGATGGCGGCGGCGGTGGCGGATTATCGAGTTAGCGAGCCGGCGACACAGAAGATCAAGAAGGGGTCAGCCGCCGAGAACGCCGATGGTTCGCTGACGCTACATCTGGTGCGCAATCCCGATATTCTTGCGGAACTGGCCGAGGAGCGTGCGCTCGATGGGCTGGTGCGCGTGGGCTTCGCCGCCGAGACGACCGATCTGGAACGCAACGCCACCAAAAAGCTCAAGAGCAAGCGGCTGAATCTGCTGGTCGCCAATGACGTATCCAAAGCGGGCAGTGGCTTTGGCACGATCACCAATGAGGTCACACTTTATCACGCCGATGGACGCATCGAACCACTGGCGCTGCTGCCTAAAACTGAGGTCGCGGCGGCCATCTGGGACCGCATTGTGCCGCTGCTGAAGCACAAGACATAGCAGTACTATTCTCCCGCGTTATGTCATTTTGCGGGTTCACCATGTTATGCTCATCGTACCGGCAATGGCAGCACGCGGATGGTTGCGTGGCCATTGTGAACAGATGAACGCGAGCGGGCTAGAGAGCTGAGGATGAGCGGTATGGCATCAATACCTGAGCGGGACTATAACCACATGGTGGCGCAGATTCATCACCAACAACGATATATTGCTGCGCTCGAAGCCGAAAACCGCGAACTGCGCCGCCAGCTCGCTGAGTTGCGACGTGGTGTCGGCGTCACCGTCACCATCCAGGGGCAAACGATGTCGTTGACGGCGCCCGTCGCCACTGTCGTCTCGCAGTCCACTGAGCCGGTTGATACCAATATCACTGGCATTCTGCCACTCATGACCTCAACTGGCTCGTATCCCACTCCCACGCCGCCCGCGCAGCCCGGACCCCAAACACCGCCGCGCACCTGGAACCACTCGGCCTATAGGCAATATGGGCAGGGGCAGACGCCTGCTGAGTCCGGCGAATATAGTGAGAACGCCTGGCTGACAGGGGAGATGCGGCGCGTATCGCCCGTCTCGCGTCCCCAGCAGCAACCGCCAGCCACCGAGCAACCGCGCCCCCTAAGTCCATCGCAGCAGGTGACGCCGCTCTGGCTTCGCGAGGAGCCGCGTGAGTGGCCGTCGCTGACCACTCCACAAGCTACGCCGTCGCGCCGCCCGCCAGTCTCGCGCCCGGCGATGCCACAGCAACAGCAGACGCCGCTACGGTATTCGCAGCAGGGGCAGGAATCGTTCGACTCGCTGGCACGGCTGACGGGGCACCATCCTATCATGCGTTCGCTCAATGAGCGACAGCAGCCGCCATCAAACGAACGCAATCCCTACACCGATAGCTTCGTGCTGGGATAGTATTTTCTCACTTCAATGTACCGTCATCAAATAATTGGCGCTGGCAAGCGAAAGTTCTGCCAGCGCCAAATTTCGTTGATTGCTCTACGGGCGCTCGGTGGCTTGCCGTGCGACCCAGCCGAACCACCCCAGCGCGGCGAAGAGCGCCAGCGCAAAGAGCAGCGGCAAGAGATGCCCGCTATCCAGCCAGAACGGCGCGCCGAGGTGTGTGGCAACCGAGGGCGTGGTCGTCGTGTGCCCATGCGAAGACGACTTTGCGGTGGCCGGAGAGAAGATGACATTGGGCACCAACGTGGTGCCTGCATCCAGGATCAGCGCGAGCAAGACAGGAATGATTGCCAATGTGATTGCCGCCTGCCAGGAAGGACTCAGCGCGCCGATGATTACCGGGATGAGCAGGATGAGAACGCCAAAGACGACGGCCAGCGCCGGCACCGTTGGCTGTGCGGGTGTGCCGCAGGGCGAGGAACAGCCATAGAGCGCGCCAGTGCCAGCCTGTGAGGTGGTGGTGAGGAACAGCAGCACTGCCTGCACCAGCGCCAGCACCAACGGAATGAGCCAACCGCCTTTGGCGCCGGGGCGTTTTAGGCGCAAACGGACTGACCAGTGATCTTTTGTGCGGGGATGGACACTCGTTGCCATAGGACCATGCTCCTTTTGTGATGAAACTGGCATCCGCCACCAGTATACAACCTGGCGTAGCGACTACTGTGCCAATTTTCCCCTGCCAGATATTTATGGCAAGAAGAAGCGGACTCTCCATCAAAAGAAAGTCCGCTCTGAATATCAAGGCTATTGCGATTATGTACTAGCGACCGAAGATTTGTACACGCCGGTTTGGCTCTTTGCCGTGGCTGCGTGACTCCAGGTTATAGCGCCCGGCGATCTGGTGTTGCAGGCGGCGGACGTAGGAGTTTTGCGGCTCCAGCTCCACTGACGGCGTGTTGTTGTTGAGCATATGATGAATGGCGTTTTCCGTTTCTTCCATCGCCAGCAGCGTCGGGTTGAGCGAACCGCGATACGCGCCATCGCCAGTGGCGCCGTCCATCAAGGCGGCCTCGCTGCGGCGTAGCTCGAAGATGCGCGCCAGGCATTCCTGCATCTGCGCCACGCTGTTGGTGCGCAGGATGTAGATAGGCTTGCGCTCGCTCTCGGCGCTGCGCAACTGGCCGGACTGGCGGCGATAGAAGGTTTTGAGCGTGATGACTGCATCGGCGTTGCTCTGGTCGCGGCTGATCTCCACCGGCACGCGCAACTGGCGGGCAGATTGTTCCAGCCGTTCGCGGCTGATGCCGAAAGGATAGATGCGCAGCGCGCGGCGTTGCGCTGGTGTGCGGGCTATCGCGCCAGTGGTGCCGGTCGGCTCCGCCATCTCCAGCGTTTCTTCCTCATCCTCATCAGGCTCGTAGACCTGCTCTGGAATGGTGACGCGGCGCGGGTCGTGCAACGTGCGCATCTGGCCGCGCCCACGCAGCGCACGCGCGCCGTGTTTACCCTTGCGCTGGCTCCATTCGTCCGCGCCATCCTCGCGCCGGAAGGTGCGCAGGTCGTGCGCCAGCGTGTCGCCACCGAAGCCGCCAAGCGCTGCCGCTGTGTTCTCCGAACGCGCGACGATCATCTGCGAATGGACCTGATCGTGTTCGTCGCGGGTGCGCAGTTCGGCGGTGGGCGCCTGGCCGCGCAGGATTTCATCCACCGCGACCGCGACATCACGGTGCAGCGTCACCTGCTGCCAGCTTTCCTGCTCGACGAGGACATCGAAGGTGGGCGGAGCCTTGCGCTCCAAGACCGTCTTCTGGGTGCCGCGTCGCCGCGCCTCCTCATCTCCCAAGGTCACCGCCTGGATGCCACCCACCAGATCAGAGAGCGTCGGGTTGATGAGCAGGTTGTCCAGCGTGCGCCCATGCGCCGTCCCCACCAACTGCACCCCCCGCTCGGCAATCGTGCGGGCGGCCTGCGCCTCCAACTCGGTGCCAATCTCATCAATGACGATGACTTCCGGCATGTGGTTCTCCACCGCCTCGATCATCACCTGATGCTGCTCGGCAGGGCGGGCGACCTGCATCCTGCGGGCACGGCCAATGCCCGGATGGGGCACATCACCGTCGCCGGCAATCTCGTTGGAGGTGTCCACCACCACCACCCGCTTGCCCAGCTCATCGGCCAGCACGCGGGCGGCTTCGCGCAGCAACGTTGTCTTGCCCACCCCAGGCCGGCCCAAGATGAGAATAGATTGTCCCTGTTCTATGACATCGCGAATCAACGCGACGGTCCCTTGAATTGCGCGCCCGACGCGGCAGGTGAGGCCGATGACCTCGCCACGGCGGTTGCGGATGGCGCTGATGCGATGCAGCGTGCGTTCGATGCCTGCCCGGTTGTCATCGCCAAACTGCCC
>JAJPKE010000032.1 GCA_021323855.1 Chloroflexota bacterium
CAGGCAAGTCAGGCAAGTCAGGCAAGTCAGGCAAGTCAGGAGGCAACCGCAGCCGCGCAGCCATCTGAGCAGCCCGCACAACCCGCTCAGCCAGAAGCGCCAGGTGCATCGGTTGCCCCAGACGCCAGTTCTGCTATGCCTGCCACGCCTGCCACGCCTGCAACACCGGCTATGCCAGCACCACTAGATGAGCCACTGTTTCCACCGCAGGCGGGACAGCTTGCGCAGACGCAACCGCCAGTTGCTCCGATTGCTCCGATTGTTCCCGCGCCACAGCAATGGGCCGGGCAACCGCAACCACCTGCTTATCCCCAAGCGCCACAACCAGCACAATCGCCGGTTTATCTGCCCATGCAGCAACCACAACCGGGCTATCCACAACAACCGGCAGGCTATCCACAACAGCCGCAATATGTGCCACAACCACCACAACCACCACAACCGATACAGCCGGCAGGATATCCCGCACCGGTGCCAGTGGTCGTTCCGCCGGTTGTGCCCGCGCCACAGTCACCAGCGCCACAGGTACAGCTTGCGCCCGACGATGAGTTGATGGTGCTGGACCATGCGGCGGCTACCAATATGCAATATGCCACGCCGCAATATGCGGCAGCCGATCCAATCAACGTTTCAGACCCAGTAGGCTGGTATATGAAATCGTTGGCGCTCTACCGGCTGGGCCGGATGCCCGAAGCCATTGTCGCCAACGACCGGGGGTTGGGCTGTAACAATCGCGATATCCAGCTTTGGAATCTGCGCGGGCTGATCTTCCATGCGATGCGGCGCGGCGCGGAAGCCTTGCCTTGTTTCGATTATGCGATCTCGCTCGACCCGAACTTTGCGCTTGCCCATGATAACAAAGCGACAGTGCTGCTGATGCAGGGCAATGTGGCGGCAGCCACCCCTGCGCTGGAGCGGGCGACGGCACTGGACCCCAGCAATGCGTATGGATTCTCGAATCTCGGTTATGCGCTCTATTATGCCCACCGGCCCAATGAGGCGTTGACGGCGTTTGACCGTGCCATCGCGCTCGCACCGGCAATGGCGCCGCTCTATAACAATCGCGGCACAGCATTGCGGGCGCTTGGCCGCACCGATGAGGCGCTGGCGGCCTACGATCAGGCGCTGACGATTGACCGCACGCTGACAATGGCGCTGCGCAACAAAGCACGAGCGTTGCGCGCCGCCGGACGCGAGGCCGAGGCGCAGGCCGTGCTGGCACAGCTACCAGCATAGGCGGGTGAGCAACAGCATGACAACACTACATGATATCCAGCGTCCAGTGGCACTCATCACTGGCGGCTCGCGTGGCATCGGCGCGGCAACCGCGCTGGCGCTGGCCGAACGTGGCTACGATGTCGCTATCACCTTTCGCAATAAGGCGGCGCGCGCCGAAGAGGTGATCGCGTCGCTGGCGCAACGCAATGTGCGCGGGCTGGCCGTCGCCTGTGACATGACGCGCGCGGAAGACCGGGCGGCGTTGCTGGCCGAACTCCGCGACTGGACGCCACAGCTCGATCTGCTGATTCTGAACGCATCAGGCGGCCTCGAACGCGATCTGGTGGCCGAGAATCCAGACTACCCCATGCTCATCAACCGCGACGCGCAGGTGGCGTTGGTGGACGAGTGTCTGCCACTGCTGCGCGCACCATCCACAATCGTGTTTGTCACCAGTCATTGGGCGCATCTACATGGCAAGGTGGAGCAGTTACCGTCCTATGAGCCGGTAGCCGCCTCGAAATACGCTGGCGAACTGGCGTTGCGACAGCGCCAGCCGCAATTAGCAGCACAGGGCATCCGGCTGCTCGTCGTCACCGGCGATTTGATCGAGGGGACGATTACGCCGAAGCTCTTAGAGCGCGCAGCGCCCGGTCTGACGGGTAGCAGGCGCGAGGAGATGGGACGCCTGCCAACCGCTGAGGAGATGGGCCGTGCGATTGCGCTTGCCGCGACCGATTCTACGCTGCCCGGCGGCCATACCGTCGTGGTTGGCGGCGCGCTGGAGTCGTTGCCAGGACGCGGCACTGAAGTGCCGGCGCACGATACTATAGACTGAAGTCTCACCGGGCAGGGCAAGTTCGTCGGGCTTTAGCCCTGCCAAATCGTGCGCCGGCTGTTTACAGCCGCGATTAAGAAAGTGAGAGACGAGATGCAGACCGAGGCACCAGCTACACCAACCGCAACGGCGACCTATGATGCCATCATCATCGGCGCGGGCCAGTCGGGAGGACCGCTTTCGACGGCGCTGGCGAAGGCCGGGCGCAAGACGGCGATCATCGAACGCGAACATGTCGGCGGCACCTGCATCAACGAAGGCTGCACGCCAACCAAGACGATGGTGGCTAGTGCGCGGGTGGCCTATCTGGCCCGGCGCGCGGCGGACTACGGTGTGCAGACCGGCCCGGTGAGCGTGGACATGACGGTGGTGCGCAAGCGCAAGCGCGATATCGTCACCAGTTGGCGGGACGGCAGCCAGCACCGCATCGAAGAGACGCCAAATGTTGACCTGCTCTTTGGTGAGGCGCGTTTCACCGGACCAAAGACGCTCGACGTGCAAATGAGGGATGGCGGCGTTCGCCGGATCAGCGCCGACACTATTCTCATCAACACCGGCGAACGACCCGCCAAAGCGGATATCTCCGGCATCGAGCAGGTGCCCACGCTCAACTCGACCAGCATCATGGAACTGGACCAGGTGCCGGAGCATCTGCTGGTCGTCGGTGGCGGCTATGTGGGGCTGGAGTTCGGCCAGATGTTTCGTCGCTTCGGCAGCAATGTCACGATCATTCAGCGCGGCCCGAAGCTGCTGTCGCGCGAGGATGGCGATGTAGCCGACGAGGTGGCGAAGATTCTGCGTGAAGATGGCATCGAGGTGCTGCTGGAAACCCATCCGCTCTCTGTCGCACACTCCGGCGACACCGGCCAATCTATCCATCTGACGGTGAAAACGACGCATGGTGAGCGCGTCCTCACTGGCTCGCATCTCCTGATCGCCGCCGGACGCACGCCCAACACCGACGCGCTGAATCCCGCCGCCGCAGGCATCGAGACGGACAAACGTGGCTACATCGTCGCCAATGAGCGGCTGGAAACCAACGTGCCGGGCATCTATGTGATGGGCGATGTCAAAGGCGGGCCAGCCTTCACGCATATCTCCTATGATGATTTCCGCATCATGCGCGCAAATCTCCTGCACGAAGAACACGAGACGATCACTGGGCGGCTGGTCCCGTACACGGTGTTCATAGACCCACAATTGGGGCGTGTCGGTCTGACGGAACACGAAGCGCGTGCGCAAAGGATACCGATTCGCGTGGCGAAGCTGCCGATGTCGTCGGTGGCGCGGGCCATTGAAACCGATGAGACGCGCGGCTTCATGAAAGCTGTTGTGCATGCAGAGACACAGCAGATACTAGGCGCGGCGGTGCTGGGCATCGAGGGCGGTGAGATCATGAGTGTGCTGGAAGTGGCGATGATGGGCAAGCTGCCCTACACGGCGCTGCGCGATGGCATCTTTGCCCATCCCACGCTCTCCGAATCGCTGAACAACCTGTTCATGGCGCTGGATGAGGAGTAGCACGCCAACACGCTTGCGGTTTCTTGTGCTGGTAGGGCAGACATTTCTGTCTGCCCTACCGAGGTGGGGCTACATGGCGCACGGAACTGCTTGGCTGCAACTTAATCAGCGTTCGGCGGGGTAGCTGGCTGCTGGGCGAAGCGATAGATTGAGACGTAGTGCCCGTCAGGGTCTTTCGCCAGGAAATAGCGCCCAAACGGCAGGTCTATTGGGTCCGCCACGATTTCGACACCCTTCTCCTTCCAGCGTTGCCACACACTGTCAACGTCGTCCACCTCAAAGCTCAGTTCCACGCCGCCGGACTGCTCTTCATACTTCGGCGCCAGTTGCGACGCATCCTTATTTTGCAAGCCCAACAAGGAACCGCCGGAAGGACGCAGGGTGATGAAGTTCGGACCGGAGATGGCGTCCACGACGGTCGCCCCCAGTTCTTCGACGTAGAACGCCTTCGTCTGCTCCATATCACGCACGTACAGAATGATAAACCCCAGATTCATGGTATGCGCTCCTCTTGTTCTTCTCTATCTTGCTAGCTTCAACCGTCTGGCCGCGAGCACATCGTCTTTGTCGTCTTTCTCGCGTCCTCATTCACAGTATAGAAGGGCCGTGTGACACCAGTATGTCAGCAGCGTTTTGACTTCGGAGATATCTCATAATTTCCTGATATTATCGGCCCTTCGCAACTGCTCCAATGGGAGCGAGGACTGTGGAAAAGCTCATAGCATCTACCAGTGGCCACACTTGTATAATATCTTGTGGTATTGTAGTCATTGGATTTTGACAGGCGGTATGCGGTTTCCCAACTTGACACAACACTGTGTCTTGTTTATACTCACCCAAGACGCCATCAGGCAAACCATTTTTCAGCAGGTAAGCCGCAATCATCGCCTGTCGTGCTGCTCTACACACTGTTCTGTTGCTGCCAATGCGTCTATGACCGGGTAGCAGAAGGCGAGAAGTTGCCGGGTGCTGAGGAGTGGCTCACCGTATCACAGGCCGAGGGGCGCGGCATCGTCAACCCCTGGCTCTCACGGAGCGGAGGTAATAAGCATGGATTTGAGCGTCGAGGGGAAGTCTGAGCGAATTCCGCCAGGATCGCATATATTGCAACTCTACAATAAGGTGAGCGAGATCTCTGGCGTGACAGCGCGCTTGATTGAAGTAGGATTATCCTCTTCGGAAAAGTGCCTTTTCGCCGGCGCTCCCTCATCGGTTCAGGAGATGGAACAAGCCCTGACAAAGTCTGGTATTGATTGCGCGGCGGCGCAAGAGGCCGGGCAATTGGTCTTTCTCTCAGAGCGCGATTCGTTGCTCGTCAACAAGCATTTTGATCCCTATCATCTTCTCTCAACGCACCAGACCTTTATTGCGCAGGCGCTACGCGAAGGTTGGAAGGCCGTCCGTATTTCGATGGATATGACCTGGCTGACCAGCGATGTAGCAACCCCTGAGCAAGTCCTCAAATACGAAGCCGCATCTGACGCGGTTTTCACCTTCCAGAACGCCCCCATCATTGCGCTGATGCACTACGACTATTCCAAGCTACCCGGCGCGCTCGTCGTGGAGATGTTGAAGCTTCATCCTATCGCGGTTGTCGGCAAGTTCATCAAGCGCAACCCGTATTATCTCAATTCCGAGCAGTATCTGCTTAAGATTCTGCGCGGCAACCGTGAAAAGGGGCACGTCGTCGCCGTGTAGCGCATCGCCAAGCTATCATGCTATACGCTCACCTCATGAGCGTATTTCTTTCTCGCGCGAGCATTTGCAGCAGCGCGCCTGCTGATCGAGTGATCGAGTTCCGCAGGACGCGGTACGCTGCAATCAGCCTCGCGCGATTCTTCGAGCGCCTCGGCTCACCCATATCGTCAACGAGTCGAACAAGTCAACACCAGCCAACATCAAACAACACCGGACTACCTATCATCAGCATGGCAAAACTACAGGCAGTGCGTGCATTCTCCGCAGGCGGGGTCGTCTTTCGCTACGCTCCGCTGCAAGATGCTATCCCAATCGAGCAATCCAGCTCCTCTCACCAGCAAGAGCGGGCGGAAACACCAGGAGAAACAGCCATCACTATCCCACAGGTGGTGCTGGTCGGACGCGCGGCTGATGATTTCTGGGTGCTGCCCAAAGGCACCCCGGAGCAAGGAGAGACCAACGAGCAGGTCGCGCTTCGCGAGGTGGCCGAAGAAACTGGCATCAAGACGCGCATCGTTGGCAAGCTGGGGAGTATCTATTACGCCTTCTCACGCCAGGGTACGCGCTATGACAAGCGGGTGCTGTATTATCTCATGGAAGCTATCGGCGGGGATGTTTCGTTGCACGACCACGAGTACGATGACGCGCAATGGTTCACCCTGGACGACGCCACAGAGCATCTGGTCTACACCAACGAGGTGGACATCCTCAAACGCGCTGCGCCGCGCATCCTCGCGCGCCAGCAGCAACGCACCCAGACCCGGCGCGACCATACGCGGCAGGCAAGGCGCGCAAAAAACCGGCAAGGCACGCGACGCTCGACGAGCAAGCCATCAACACGCGGGCAGTGATCTGAAATGATCGGATAGGCATGTACGCGCGGTGATCCAGCGCCCGCCGGATCACCGGCTAATCCGCATTCGATGAGGCGACGGCGACATCGCCGACGAGTTCCTGAATTGCGCGTAACTTGCGTTCGGCCTCTTCGACATTTTCGAGCGCCTGCGCAAGAATGCGTTCTTCGAGCGTGGGAAATGTTTGCTCGATCTCCGGGTCGAGCTTGTTGCCAAGCAACTCTAGTGCGCGCACGAGCCGGATGTCCAGGACGGAGGTCATCGCTCTGTCACCTCAACCTTTGTGAGCCTTTGTGTAGTGCCCAAACTATGAACGGCCAATCCCTCGGTGCGAAGTTTGCTGTACCTGGAGAACCCCCTACCGACCTTGCCGTGTGCCCTGGTCGCGCAGTAGATGTAGCATAGATCATGCCTGAGTCACTGCTTGTCGCCGCTTCACCCGGCATCAACCGATAATCTCGCAGGTCTGCTCCCATAACTCCGCTGCATTGATTGTTATCTCTGATTGTACGGCTATGGTTACGTGCTGTCTACCTCCCATTGGTCCTGGTTGGTCCTGGTACCAGCTACCTGGCCTATTGAACGTTGATGGTCACTTCCATTCCTGGATGGATGGTGCAAACGACGGTATACGTGCCTGCGTTGGCAAATGTTACGTCAATTGGCGGATCTCCCGGCGACACCTGAATGCCAGTGGTTACATTGAGCTTCGCCGGTGCGCCAGTTTCTGGCGCGCACTGCTCGTTCTTGCCGATGCAGATGATATGGACGCCGCCGCCATTCGCCGGATCAACAAAGTGAACCGTTTGCCCGGCGTGGATGGTGATGGAACTCTGCTGAAACTCAGCCACGCCCATATCCACCTCATTTGCGGCTCCGCCGCCACCGGAGCCGGACCCACCACAGGCGGCCAGTGCCAGGCAGAGCGCCGCCAGTGCCAGCAAGACCACAACCAGACGGGAGCGCCCAGCCGTTCGTCGCACCATTGCCACCATACGTAAAGTACCCTCCATGCACTAATACGCGCGAAGGGTATGGTTTTCTAACAACAGCCAACTGAGATAGCGCAAATTGTTCTCCTGCTCCCATGCTCTTCCACGGGTTAGGTTGGCGCGAGTCGAAAGTCGCAGACAATTACTGGATAGTCTCGCTCTTTGTGGAACCCCAATTTCAAGGCAGTGGCTATCGAGGGTTCGTTGGTGGCCCAGCAATGCCAGCCAATCTCCGTTGCGCCCTGGGCAAATGCCCGCTTGATAACCGCTGACGCGACATGCGTAGCAATACCTTGTCGCTGATAGGCTGCGATAGTTTCGATACCCAGTTCATAGCGAGTCCGATACTGGTACTCGGCCAGGCACCAGCCAACGAGCTGGCGACCATCCTGGGCACAGAAGCCGAAATGGTGACGGAAAAAGTATTCAAGCGACGGACTTTCTGAATGGACTTCTTCTATCAACAGATCTCGGTTCACCAGTGAGGCATCGTTGAGCAAGCTCTGGGAAATTTGCGTCAGGACGATAGCTGCTGGCAGAGGCGCAGTGAGTGGCTCGACTGGTTCTGTCAGGCGGTAATACTGTCGTAAAACCCTGTTCGTTCCCAACCCTTGAAGGGCCTGTTCGATGGTATATTGCCAGGCATCTGATGGGTAACACACCATAAACCAGTAGCGATTGGCAACAGTTGGTTGGTAGAGCAGGTGAATGACCTCTGCGAGCAGGGAAGCCGATGGCGCGCCGCCCACAAAGACGTGATACTGGTTCGACGGGATCAAGATAGCAACAGTTGGGCTGCTGGGATCGTCAACATAGACCTTTCCTGGCAGTATTCCACTCAGGACGCTCGGCACTGCCAGATGGTACGCGCTCGTCTCCTCGAAGAGATCGGAGACCGACGGATAGGCGTTTGGTTCCAATAAGAAAGGCATCGAGATGCTCCACGTGAGGTTGAGGCTCACACCGATCTGGCTGGGTCCTATCGTTATTGGCGCAATACAGGAAATGTGCATCCTGTCTCGGCCAAGATCAATGGCCCAAGACGATGGGAAAATAGACAAGCGGGCGTGGTGGAGCAACAGTCTTCACGAGAGGGGGCAGAGGGAGCGAGAACGAGGACAGCATGAACAATCTAAGCGATCTATTTGTGAACAACAGGCAGTGAACACAAATCAGGATTGACCTGTTCTTTTCCTCAAAGCGCCTCTGTGAAGGGTCGGCTGCTCGGAATGAATGGATTCCGTTCTATTCATATGTCCTCCTTTGTCCTCCTTTGTCTTTCTTGCACGAAGCAGCGATAGCGAAGCATGGAGCAAATATACGGGGTGATGTGTGCGTTGTCAAGAGAGTGTGGTTGCACTCGTCCCGTTACGCTGTTTCTTCGCCGCGTATCGTGCCGCTGCGCTCCTGCGTCCCCTCGCCCAGATAGCGCGCGAAGAAGCCGATGGCGCGCTCGCAGTAGTACGGGCGGTCCAGGAAGTATGCGCCGCAGTGGGCCGCGCCCTCCGCCAGCCAGAGGTCTTTTGGTTGCCGCGCCGCACGATAGACCTGGAGCGCATGCTCGACGGGAATCGTCTCGTCAGCCGTGCCGTGGATCACCAGCAGCGGGCGCGGCGCAAGCAGGGCGGCATCACGCACTGGTTGGACATCGCTGCTGCGATAGCCGCCCATATAGGGAAGAAACTGATCGGCGAGCCGCGCAATCATCCTGCCAGAGATGTGCGTAACACGCTCGACGTTATGCGAGACGACATCGAGATGTGTGGCGAACGGGCTATCGGCAATGACACAGCGAATCTCTGGACGTTGCGCTGCGCCCATGATAGCGACCGACGCGCCCATCGAAAAGCCGATGACACCGATCTGCGCCTGTGGCATGCGTCGCGTGACATACTCAATCGCCGCACAAAAATCCTGCGTTTCGTGGTAGCCGAGCGTCACACTGGAGCCAGCGGAGGCGCCGTGGCCATTGAAGTCGAAGAGCAGCACGTTGTAGCCAGCCCGCCAGAGAATCGTGCCGATGCCGACCAGTTGCGCCTTGCTGCCACGATAGCCATGACAGCCGATGATAACGCGGTCAGTTTCGGGGCATGGCAACCACCAGCCGCGCAGCAGATATTCACCGACCAGCGGGGCAAAGGCGACTTCCTCGAAATCTGCTCCCGTCTCGAAGGGGGTCATCACAAAGTCATCCATCGGGTCCGCGCGTTTGGGCGCCGTCAGCACATGGGCGACATAATACGCCAATCCAACTGCGCCCAACATTGCTCCGCCCGTTGCCACCGCGCTCGCCGTTGCTGCCTTGCGTACGCGCCGCTGTATGCTCGTGCGCGTTGCTATCGTTATATTTGCCATTGTTCGATAGTCTGCCTCTCTGTTGCCGCTAGACTGCCAACCCTTCTCTCCCCCCTTCTCCTGCCTTCTCTACTATGAATTGTAACGAACAGGACCAATTGCACAGGTAACGCACATGACGCCAGCGCGTTTGTTGGTTCATCTGCACCAAATATGCCGCGCTGGTGCCACGCTGGCGCCCGCATCGCTGCCGGTGGCGGCGATTTTCTGGTACAATAGCGCAAGACGCGGGTCTTTTTCGTGCGCAATCGCGCATACCCCTATGTGGTCAAGTCGAGGTCAAGAGATAGCGTATGCAAACAGCGCCTACTGCATCTGAATCTGATACGCCCAATCCACCGCCTGAGTTACAGAAGTTTCAGCGGGTTCGCGGCTGGCTGAACCGCATCATTACGCCGCTCGTCGTGCGCCGGCTGGCCGTTGCCACGTCCATCTGTATGCTCATCGTCTATGCGATGGGCACGCTGGTGACAGATACGGGGTCCGGGCACGGCTGCGGCCAATCGTGGCCGCTCTGCCAGGGCAGGTTCATCCCAGAGTTCGCCATCTCCACTGCCATCGAGTTCAGCCATCGCATCGTCGTGGCGCTGGTCTCGTTCCTGGTGATCGGCCTGATGATTGGCATCCTCTGGCTCTATCGCTCACGGCTGGAACTGCTGGTCCTCGCGCCGTTGATGGTGGTGGCGCTCTTCGCGGAGGCCGGCCTGGGCGCGGCGCTGGTGTTGGCGCCGCAATCGCCGTTGCTGCTGGCGGTGCATTTCGGCTCGTCGCTGATTCTCTTCACCAGCATCCTGCTGGCGACACTGATCCTTCTACAACTAGGCACCTGGGACCGGCTGCGTGACCGTCCGGTGCCCGGCGGTTTCCGCATCCTCATCTTCGCGCTGCTGCTCTATACGTATGTCGTCGGTTATCTTGGCGCATACATGCGGCTGCGCGGCGTTGAGCTTGGCTGCCAGGGCTGGCCGCTCTGCAACGGCAAACTCGTGCCAGGGTTTGAGGGCGCAGCGGGCATCGCCTTCACCCATCGCGTTGCGGCCTTCGTGCTGTTCATCGGCACACTGGCGCTGTTCCTCTGGGGACGCCGCATCCGCGCGGCGCGGCCAGACCTCTATCGCGGCAGCATCTGGGCTTTCGCCTGTGTGATCGCGCAGGCCTTTGCGGGTGCCATCGTGGTCCTCACGAAAGTGGCTCAGCAGAGCCAGTTGCTCCACGCCGGCATCATCGCGCTGATCTTCGGTTCACTCTGCTACACGGCCTTGCAGACATTGCCGCGCCCGGCCTCGGTGCGCAGCATCGTCGCCAAACCTGCGGCATCCAGTGGCGCGAGCGCCACATCAGCATCTTCAGCTTCGGCGGCGGCAACTCGCTAGCCAGCGACACTCCACGCATGTACGGGATAGCCTGCGCGGGCTATCCCGCTCTTATTTGACCAGGAGGGGCTGAACGCGCCATGAGTATGACGCTGCGCAAGGGAACGCTGGCCGACCTCGATCCACTGCGCGCGCAACATGCCGCGCCGCTGTCCCTTACAGCGACCACCGCCGATGCGTGGGACCAGCACCTACCGCTGCTGCGCTCCCTCTATCCTATGAGGGATTTCTTGCCAGGCTTCGCCACTGATCTCTAGCACCCTACAGCATGCAGTACGAGTTTCAAGGAGACAGCGCAACCCGCGCACGAAACACGCCGGGTGTGCAGCGCAGCGACAGGACATCACCGTCGAGTCGCCACGCTTCTGCCAGCGTGCCCTGCTCGTCGTAGTCCAGCGGCGCGAGCGGTCGGAATGTTCGTCCCTCCACCTGAATGATGATCGGCTGGTAAGCCAACAAGCCGCAGGCGAAGTTGTAGGCGTGGCGCGCAGACATCTCCGGCGTGATAAGCATATCTTCTGCGCTTGGCATGGGATAGCTGGATGCCCGCGCATTGTCCTGTGGGACGGGGTGGAGCGTACCGGTGGCCAGCCCGGCTAGCGCCTGCGCCAGCAGTTTGCCGCCGCGCGCCGCCAGTTGCGCCTCTAGCGTCCGCGCACTGATGCCATCCGGCACCGGCACTGCCTCTTGCAGCAGCAGCGGACCGCTATCGAATCCCTCATCCATCAGGTGAATCGTCACGCCCGCCATGCGGTCGCCGCGTCGAAACGTCCAGAACAGCGGATCGGGTCCGCGATTCTCTGGCAACAACGAAGGATGAACATTGAGGCAACCCAGCCGTGGTATGCGCAAAACTTCAGCGGGGAGGCGGTGTGAGAAACAGGCCACACAGATGGCGTCCGGCTGATAGGAAGCGAGCGTTGCCAGGGTCGCTGCATCGCGCAGGCTCCCAACTTCTAACAGCGGTAGCGCGTGTTCCTGGGCGATCTGGCGCAGCATATGGGCGGGCGGCGGGGCCAGTTGCGGCAACGCGCCGCGCATCTTGCGCGCTGGTTGTGTCGGCTGCATAGGGTGTGCTTGCGCAATCGGTAATGTGACAGCCGGTGCGCCTTCCAACTGTGGCGTGACGATGGCGCGCACGTCGTGCCCCGCCGCCAGCAGTGCCGCCAACGGCGGGCCGGAAAATGCGCCGTTCATGCCGAAATAGACGATACGCAACGGTTCGATGTTTGCCTGCTTTACCTGTGCCATGTTACAAAATATGCCTCCCCTGGCACATCATATCCAATAATTCGGATCAAAGTAGGTCTTTGCAGAGGTAGCAGCAGGGCAGACATTCCTGTTTTGCCAGTGCCAAATGGCCGCGAACCTTTTGCCCTCCTCACTCGTGTGTTAGGTGACGCCACGCGAGGGAGTCAGCGCGAGGGAGTAAATTGGAGAAGATTGGGACGGATCGAGGCGATCATGAGCGGTGGTGGCAGCATAAATGAAGTGAGCGGCCTATGGAGAGCATAAGCGACGAGCAATTGCTGGCTGCCGTGCTGGCTGGCGACATGCAGGCGCTGACCGTCCTGGTTGAACGCTACCAGCAGCCGTTGACCAATTATCTCGACCGGTTGACCGGCGGGGACTGGTCGCTGGCGCAGGACCTGACGCAAGAGACGTTTCTGCGCGTGCTGCGCTATCACGCCTCGCGTGGCAGCCGCCCATTCAGACCGTGGCTCTATGCCATCGCCACTAATCTCGCCCGCGATCACTTCAAGTCGGCGGCGGTCCGGCGCGCGCTTTCCTTCGATGCGCCGCAATTCGAGCCGTGTGAAGATGAGCGCGCCGGGCCAGAGAGCCAGGCGCTGGCAGCAGAGCAGCGAACGACCATCATCGCGGCGTTTTGCACGCTCAGCAGCGAATACCGCGCGGTTCTGCTGCTGCGCTTCTATAGCGAGATGAGCCTGCAAGAGGTTGCCGATATTCTCAATATTCCGCTGGGCACCGTCAAATCGCGGCTTTCGGTTGGCCTGAGCCGTCTACGCAAGACGCTTGCCGCCGCTGAGGGCACCAGCCAGGGAGTATTCTCATGATGAATGATCTATCTCCGTTCTCGGAGTATCCAGAGCGCCACGAGCGCCACGAGCGACATGAGGGTTTAACTGAAACCTGGCGTGAACTCGAGGCGACTCCAGCGGAAATTGCCGAATGGACGCCACTGGCATGGCAACTCACACGCTGGCCGGAGCGGCACATCACGCCCGCCGATACGCAGAGATTGCTGGCGGCGCTTGCTCCGGCCATGCCCGCCGTTTCGCCGGTGCGCCAGGCAGTACGCGCCCATCAGCGACTGCATCCGCTCCGGCGGCTTGCCGACATGGCGCGCATCCAGGCCAGCATCTTGCAGCCGGCGTTCTGGCTGGCCAGCGTTATCATTGTGCTGCTGGGAGTAACCGTCGAGGTATCAACTACTTCGACTACTGATACAAGCACCGCCCTGCTCTTGCAAGCAATTGGCCCCTTACTCGCCTGTCTCTCCATTGCCTCTGCGTTTCGTAGCACGAGCGCGCGGATGCTGGAGTTTGAGTTGGGATGCCCGCCCTCCGTGCTGCAATTGATCGTCACGCGCCTGGTGGTCGTCCTGGGCTACGACACGGCGCTTGGGCTAGGATTGAGCGCCGTCTCCACGCTCGCTGGCGGCAGCAACTTCGTGACGTTGACGCTGCACTGGCTGATGCCGCTGCTGCTGGTCGCTGGCATGGCATTCATCCTGTCGCTGTGGCTGCCCACAGCGTATGCCAGCGGCATTGCCTATGGCATATGGCTGGCCGCGCTCGCTATGTACTATGCCACGGCTCTGCTACCCTACCGTCTGCCATTCACCGGAGTTCCGGTCGCGTATGAATACGCCATCGGGATCATCGGTCTGGCGCTGCTCATCGCAGGGACGCTGGCTTTCCCAGAACGGCTTCCGCGCCTACTTCCCAAATCATGAGGCCGTTCGCGCTTCCTCGCAGTTTCCATGATAGACGTGACAGACATGGCAAACCCGTATCAGTTCAAGAGTCACAAAGGAGATTTCCATGAGTACTGCTACCGCTGCGCTGGCCAGTTCGCGCCAGCAGACCCAAAGCGCCCGGCACACGCCATCGCTGCTGAGCATCCTGACCTGGGAGCTAAGGCGTTTTCTAGCCAATCGCCTCTTCTGGATTCAGGCCATCGGCTTCTTCTGCTTTTTGCTGCTGGTGTTCTTGGTTTCGCATAATGACATTAGTATCGGGTATTCCGCTTTTACCTTCGACGGCTCAGTGGCTATTTCAAGCCCGTGGGGAATAGTTGAGCAACTTCCTACTGGTTCGTTAATGCTGCTGTGCATGCTGCTGCCTTTCATCAACGCCGATGGCGTGACCCGCGACCTGACCCGGCGGACCCATGAACTGCTCATGACCACTGCCGTGCCCAACTGGGCGTATGTCTGGGGACGCTACCTCATTGGCCTCGTGATGAGCCTGGGGCTGGCGATTGTGCTGCTGGTTGCCATTCTGGGGCTGGGCCTGGCGCGGCATCTGACTGACGCAAACTATCCTGCGCCTGTCATCGGCCCGGTGCTGCTCCTCTGGGTCGGTATGGTCCTTCCGGCGGTGATCCTAGTGAGCAACCTGAGCTTTGCCCTGGGCACCATCTTTCCACGCCAGTCTACGCTCATCAAAATTGCGGTGCTGTTCGGGTGGTTCTTTGGAGCATTGATTGTGCCTGCCGCCATGGGCCTCCAAAACAGCCAGACTCCGCCTGCCTGGTACAGCGCCTGGGATCCGACCAGCGCGGTCAGTGCAGCCGCAACGCGCCCCCAGTATGATGCGGCCTTCAGTCATCTGCTCAAAACGGCTACCAGTCTGGTGCAAGCGCAGCATGACTTCCTTACTGTCGAGAACATGGTGCCCAACGTCTCGGCGTGGTTTGCGCAGCACCTGATCCTCGGCGCGCTGAGCCTCGTGTTCGTGGCGCTGGCAGCATTCACCTTCCAGCGGTTCCGTAACGCCCTCAGCGCTTCATAATCGTAACGCCCGAATGATAAGAAAGAGAGTACCAGCAATGGAACTAGCAATTGATAACGTGGGCCGGCAATATGGAACTGCCTGGGCAGTGCGTGATATTTCACTGCGCTGTGGCCCGGAGCTGGTCGCTCTGATCGGCCCCAACGGCGCGGGCAAGACGACGCTGATGCGTATGATTGCGACATTGCTCGAACCAACCACTGGCAGCATTACCTGGAATGGCATGGATACGCACACGCACGGCAGTCAGTTGCGCCATGTTCTCGGCTATCTGCCGCAGGAGTTCGGCATCTATCCGGAGTTTACGGGCCGGCAATTCCTGCGTTATCTGGCTGCTATGAAGGGCTTGCCGCGCGATCTGGCAAACCGGCGTGTTGACGCGATGCTGGAACTGGTGAATATGGAGCGCGCGGCAGACAACCGGCTGACCACCTATTCCGGCGGCATGAAGCAGCGCATCGGCATCGCCCAGGCGCTCTTGAACGATCCCGAATTGCTGATCGTGGATGAGCCGACAGCGGGGTTGGACCCCGAAGAGCGGGTACGTTTCCGCACGTTACTCGCCAGCCTGACCGCTGACCGCATCATCCTGCTCTCGACGCATATCGTCGGCGATGTCGAGGCGGTTGCGGCGCGGCTCGTCATCATGAAAGATGGGCGCCTGCTGACGGATACGACGCCTGAAACGTTGCTGGCGCGCGCTCAGGGGCGGGTCTGGACGGTGACGGTTGACCCGGCCACGGCGCAGCACATACAGCAGACACAACTCGTCAGTGCGATGATTCAACGTCCGGGTGGCATTTATCTGCGCATCGTCGGTGAGCAGCGCCCACACGATGCCGCTGTGGTGGATACGCCCAATCTCGAAGACGCCTATCTCCTGGCGACGAAAGAAGCGCCTGCGCTGGCGTGACCTCACCCCCTGACCCCCTCTCCCGCGAGGAGAGGGGGAACCATGTCTCACCTGATGGTGTGATGACACACACACTATCCTCCTGTTGAAACCTCTTTTACTGGCAGAGAGCGTGTCACACCTGCCGCGATATGCTATTGTTTAGAGAGAGTATTGCTTGTGATGGCATGAGATGGCGAGCGGTCAGGAGTGTGTGATATGCCACGAATGGTTCAGTGCGAGAAGCTTGGCCGTGAGTTGCCAGGGCTGGAGAGGCCACCGATTCCGGGCGAATTAGGGCAGCGTATCTACGAACACATCTCTCAGCAGGCATGGGATATGTGGCAGGAGCAGTCGCGTCTGCTCATCAACCACTATGGGCTGAATCTGGCCGATCCGGATGCGCGCCAGATTTTGCGGCAGCAGATGGAAGAGTTTCTCTTTGGTGAGAATGCGCGCATGCCCGAAGGATGGGTGCCCGAAGGCCAGGGCGGCAAAGGTGGCGGCGCTCCGGCTGCCAAAGGTGGCGGCGCGCCCGCGCGTAAGAAATAGTCAGTAGTCCAGACATGAAAGCACCAGGCGACATTCTCCTGATCTCCTGCTATGAACTGGGCCATCAGCCGCTGAATCTGGCTTCGCCACTGGCCGTGCTGCGTCAGGCTGGCTATGCGCCGGTTGCCGTGGATACCTCGGTGGATACGCTGGATGACGCCGCCATTCGCGCCGCGCGGCTGGTCGCTATCTCCGTCCCCATGCACACGGCGCTGCGGCTCGGCGTCGCCATCGCAGAGCGCGTGCGGCTGCTGAATCCGGCGGCGCATATCTGTTTCTATGGCCTCTATGCCTCGCTGAACGGCGATTACCTCTTGCGTGAGTATGCGGACTCGGTGATCGGCGGCGAATTCGAGGAGGCGCTGCTTGCGCTCGCGCAGGCGCTCGCATCTGGTGAGCCGCTGGCCATCCCTGGCGTGCGCACGCGCGACGTAGCGGCAGCGCCCATTCTGAAGCGGCTGCCGTTCGTCCAGCCGGCCCGCGAGACGCTCCCTGCAGGCACCCGCTACGCTTATCTGGTGCGCGACGGGCGGGCGGTGCGCGCGGGCTATGTGGAGGCCAGCCGGGGCTGCCTGCACACCTGCCGCCACTGCCCGATCACGCCGGTCTATGGCGGGCGCTTCTTCGTGGTGCCGCGCGAGATCGTGCTGGAAGATATTCGCGCGCAGGTGCGGCGCGGCGCGCGGCACATCACATTTGGCGACCCCGATTTCCTCAACGGTCCCGGTCACTCGCTGGCCATCATGCGCGCGCTGCATCAGGAGTTTCCTGATGTCACCTTCGACGCGACGATCAAGATCGAGCATATCCTCGAACGGCGCGACCTCTTCCCGGAACTGGCGGCGCTCGGCTGTGCGTTTGTCGTCTCGGCGGTGGAATCGTTGAGCGAGGAAGTGCTGCGCCATCTGAAGAAGGGCCACACCCGCGCGGACTTCGCGGAGGCGCTGGCGATTCTGGACGCCGCTGGTATCCCGATGCGCCCGACCTTCGTTGCCTTCACACCCTGGACCACGCCACGCGATTATCTGGAGGTGCTGGCGTTCATCGCAGAGCATGACTTAGTTGGGCATGTAGACCCCATCCAATATGCCATTCGCCTGCTGGTGCCGCCCGGCTCGGCGCTGCTCGAAGAAGCTGACGCCGCCGACTGGTTGGGTCCGCTGGATGAGGCGGCCTTCACCTATCGCTGGGACCATCCGAATCCCCAGATGGATGCGCTCCAGCGCGAAGTGACGGCATTGGCGGAACGGGCGGCGCGCGAGCAATGGGACCACGAGACGGCCTTCGAGGAGGTTTGTGCGCTGGCGGAGGCGTATCTCGGCGAGCCAGTGCCCGTGCCACAGGGCGTCTATGCGCGCGGCGGCGTGCGGACGGCGCGGCGACCTGTGCCGCACCTCAGCGAGCCGTGGTTCTGCTGAGCAGAGCCAACATCGGGCCAGTTGGGTCCCCTCATCCCCCGCCTCTAACTGACGCGAGCAGTAACGTACTGCAACAAAGCTGGGGCTTACCTTCACAACCCCTCATGACCACTTCAGAAACGATCAGAGAGAATAGGCCGTTGTATAGAGCGATGGCCTAACGCAATAGTGAGGTAGTGAAGATGGCGCTTCCCCAACAAGAAGATGCAGACAAATCAGGGATACTAGAGGATTTCCTTAGTGACCCTGGATATCTGTATTTCTTGATTCAGGGCGACTCTGAACAAGTCCTACAGCGATTGCCAGATCATGCGGTTGATATGTGCATCACTAGCCCGCCTTATTGGGGCCAACGAAAATATGAGGGGGAAAGTGCATTAGGAAACGAGCCTCGCTGGCAAGAGTATGTTACACATCTCATGAGTATTTTTCGACATTTGAAGCGAGTGCTCAAGCCGGACGGTTCATTCTGGCTCAATATTGGTGACACCTATGTAAAAAAGAATCTTATGGGAATTCCCTGGCGTGTTGCCTTAGCGCTACAAGATGACGGCTGGATCTTACGCAATGCGGTGGTCTGGGACAAGATGAAGGGCAGCCCAGACAATGCCAAAGACAAGTTGCGCAATGTTCACGAAGAACTTTTCCACTTCGTTCTTCAACCCACGTATTATTATGACGTTGATGCTATTCGCAACGAACCAGGAAAGCCCTATTACAGGGATGGCAGAATTGTTACGCCTACCGGCGTCAGCGGCGCAAAATATGAGCAGCAAATCCGCAAAAGCAAGGTTCTTAGCGAAACCGAGAAGGAGGCGGCGCTTGCCGCACTGGCTGATACGCTCCGCAAGGTAGAAGCTGGTGAGTTACCCGATTTTCGTATGGTCATCCGAGGTACACAGCGATCAACCCACTCCGATTCCACCGAGTACAGTGGCAGGGCCAGCGAGCTAAAAGCGAAGGGTTTCGCCATTCTTCCCTATCACAAGAATGGGACGAAGCCAGGCGATATATGGCATATTATACCAGAGGACCAGTGGCGCAAAGATGGCCATTACGCTGTGTTTCCATTAGATCTGTGCGAGTTGCCGATTAAGGCCACATGCCCAGTTGGGGGCATTGTTCTAGACCCTTTCGCTGGCACTGGCACCGCTTTAGTTGAGGCAGTTATGCTCGGTCGCCGGGGGATTGGCATTGATTCCAGCCGGTCGTATCTGTCTGAAGCAGAGAAACGCCTCGCTCGTGTTTGCGCTGAGCAGCGCCAAAGAGTTCTGGCACAAGGGGGCCTCTTTGATGATGGCACAATTTCCGCAGAGACAGAAAAGCACAAAATGCCCAGTCGAGTTCTACGGAAAGCTCGTCAGCCCAGAAAACCTCGCCGCGTTTCCTCCAATCTTGGCGGCGCAACATTGCCCATTCCTTTCGAGGACCTGCGTTAAGCAGCGAAAAAGCGATGCCGCACAAACTATTGGCGCATGCACAGTCGGTTTTCAAAGCAATTCTCTCATCATCTGTCCGCATCGCTTCATTGCTGGCGATCAGATTTTCCATGATTGCGTGGATTTGCTCACATCGGCAGGAGCTACGCCCACCTATCGCATCATACCCGAAGTGCAGATACCCGGCGGAAATGTTGACTATTTTCTCGTTGCTTCAAATGGGGATATTATTACAGATTATGTTGGTATCGAGATTCAGTCTCTTGATACAACCGGCTCAGGCGGTATCTGGGATGCCCGGCAGGATATAAATGCTGGTACACTGCACTCTTCCTATTCATACGGAATAAACTGGCGCATGTCTGCCAAAACGATCCTTATGCAAATGCATCACAAATCTGAGTCGTTCGAAGGGTTGGGCAAAAAGCTTGTCCTTGTTGTACAGGCGGAGTTTTTTGCTTACATGGTGCGTGAGTTCAGTACCACTCATTTACGCGAAGCCTCGCCAGAAGACTCGGTTCACTTCCATATCTACGACATCTCGATCAGGGGAGATCACCTGGAGCTTGCGATCAAGGAGCGGAAGAGTACGAGTGCTGCGGGTATCAACCAAATGCTGATGCTGGGGCGAGATGCGGGTATTGCTGATAACGATGTGAAGCATCTCATTCAAAACAAATGGTCAACCGGGCGCGATCTAGGAACCAGGACGCCCATTCAGGTCGAGCTTATTCATGAGGAGCGTGATACATCGAAAAGTCTCAGGATAGATGGAGACGAGGACTTCTAAGAGGGAGTTGACAGCCAACAGGATGGGCATCGGTGGAGAAAGACAGGCAGCGATGAACAGGGACCTCTGAACAATTCGACGGCGGTGGACGTTAACGAACACCAGCGAACGCCTATCCAGAGGACTCTTAATCAGCGTACTTGCATTATCCTTCCCGATGTGTTTAGCGAGGACTGGCCTAGCAGTTTTCCTTTCCTGCTAGGCCAGTCCCGCAGCGTTTGAGATCTCTACGTTTGCAATGGGCAGCACTCAGCCTACATGACAGGCGAAGCTGGCACCCAGGCCGCCAGGATAGTGTTCAATAAGCGTTTCCTGAGTACCCGGCTGATAAACGATCCCCCAACCCACTGCCCAGGCATTGTTGGTCGAAATGGCCGCTACTCCGAACAACGTATCATCGTCTGGAGGCGCAGGAACATTGCTTGGCACTTGGCTCCACGTGGTCCCATCCCAGTGTTCAACTAATCCCATGGTAAGAGCATTGGTCGTCTGATATTGTCCCACCGCAAACACATCGGTAGGTGAGAGGACGCTGACACTGTAGAACACACCATTGAACAGGTTGGCCAGCGGAGCCGTCGGCACTACTGTCCAGGCCGTCCCATTCCAGTGTTCGGCAAAAGCTGTATTCTGCTGAGTCGAGAGACTGTAACTCGATCCCAACGCCCAGAGATCGCTGGGAGAGCTGCCATCAATCGCCCAGAGTTGTGTTGCGTTGATGGGAGGAATCGGCATGCTGGTCCAACTGCTGCCATTCCAGTGCAACACCAATTGAATTGATCCGCTCCCTGATGCCGCGTCACTGCCAACGGCCCAGACATCATTGGAGGCAAACGCCTTGACACCGAACAGATTGGTAGCGACCCGTGAGGGGTTGGACACCGTTGCCCACACGGTGCCATTCCAATGGGCCGTCCAGGCATGTCCGTTATATCCATCACCCACCGCCCAAACATCATTGGCCGCGATAGCCGCCAGTCCCCAGACCGCTGGCTGGGTATTCACAGGAAGTGTGGGTCCTGGCACCAAGCTCCACGTGGATCCATTCCAATGTTCAAAGAGCGGTAAAGATCGGCCCGAAGGAATGTCATAATAGCTTCCTGCTGCCCAGATATCAGTCGCAGAGACAGCACTGATCGCAGCCAAGCTATTATAGCTGACACCGTTATTGGGACTGGAGATGACCGCCCAGCTGCTGCCATTCCACTGCTCGATGAGAGTTTGGTAGGGAGTGTTTACTGTACTAGAGTAGCTACCGACGGCCCACACATCCGTCGCTGAAATGGCAGTGATTGCTCTCAGCGATGGCGAAATGCCAGGGTTGGGATTGGGATACTGGCTGAAGGTCTGTGACGGACACAGTGAAGCCTGTGCCTGGGTGGGTTTATGCGTCGTGATGAATAGCCCACTCACCATAAGAAGTGCTACACACGGCAGAAAGAGCAACATCCGATGCCACAGAAGACGACCAAAGGTAGGTCGAGGTAACATAGCCACTCTCCATCTCGCAATGCCCGTACACTCCTGAGGAGTTGGAGCATAGCAGGCCGTACACCAATAACCAAACGCGGCATGCTGCAAGTCGCTACTGAGCCACTACAGAGAGACAGTAGGCCCTTCACAGCAACGACCTGCACGTCAGTACGGTTGGTACAACATTACTGTACCTTACCTGTCAATGGCCTTCATTTAACCGTGAGAGTCATCAAGCCAATGGCACCAGCTTTTATCGCTCAGTAACGAGACAGCAACAGATGAGCATGAATGCCATGTGGTAGACTGCCATCAGCATATCCTGTTTCTAGCGCCTCGCAGGAGGGCAGTCTATGAGCCATGTGCTTGAACTGACCGACGACAGGAGCTAGCGGAACTGAGGGATGTACGATGATACAGACAATTGAGCATGTGCAGGAGCGCGAAGGCGAGTATTACGTCACCAACACGCGCGTGCCTGTCGGAGTTGTCATCGCCTCATGGAAACGCGGCACACCACCCGAACACATCACTGAGCAGTTTCCCCCGCTCTCGCTGGCCGATGTCTACGGTGTCGTCACTTATTATCTGGACCATCAGCAAGAGCTAGAGGCCCACTTTACCCGGCTGGAAGAGGAATACGAACGCGCCCGCCTTGCCGAACGTGCCGAACGTCCGGAGTTCTATGCCGATCTCCATCAGCGCATCGAGACATGGCGTGCCACACATCCAACAGAGACTTCAGATGGAGATAACGCTGAATGAAGCCAATCATGGACGAGGAGCGCCCACGCTTCCTGGCCGATGAAGGCTTCAACATGGACGTGACAACGGGATTACGTCGAGCGTATCCAGAGAATGAACTAGGCTGCCATAACAATGAGATAGAGTCGTGAAGGGGTAGGGAAATGCCGGAGCAACACCTCGATCCGTTTTCACCTGGCGGACAGTTTGCCGCAAATCCGCAGTTGTACGACTATATACACAGCATCACATTCGGCGCAGATGGCGGTATCGAGATGGTGGATGGCGCGGGGCAGGTGCTGAACACGCTGGTGCGCGGCCAATTTTCCGCCGAACAAGTAGAACCAGATAGCTTCCTGTTACATCTGACTGACCTCGTGGAGATAGACCCCTATTACAAACTACGATGGTTGCGCCAGACGCAAGAAGATACCGACGCCAGAATGAAAATTTCGTTCGAGGAGATTCCTCATGAAGATCGTGATGTCATTCGCCAGGTACCACCATCGAGCATTATGGTGGAGCGCGAAGAAGGACTCTTCGTGTTGCAGTGCCAGGTCGTCTGGCGAATAGACGATGAGCAGGAGTGGCCGTATCTGCTCGCACGGATACGCTATAGATTTGCCACTGACCCACTCCTGCTGTACGAGGAGAACCGGCAAAGGAATCTGTATTATCAGTTGGAGCCGCCGGAACCTGATACGAGCGTGTATTATCGAATGGCGGATATCCAGCGGCTGACCGCCAGGGAACTGGCAGAGGCGGGTATCGCAGTTGAGAAAGACACCTCATCTAGCGATGATACCTGATGAGCGGGAGGGGCAGGTACCATGCCGATTACGCATGATGATCTTCTGGGACTGATGGATATCATCGGGCGGCCAGACGATTATGTTCCCTATGGCGAGAATCGGGACCGCGAAGGTGACGAAGGGAGCGATCCAGAGGCATATCGCGGTGATTGTTCCTGCGGCTGTAAGTGGTTTGTGCCACTGGGAGGGGCGGTGGGCAACGATTGGGGCGTTTGCGTCAATCGAGCGAGCTATCGCTGTGGATTGCTGACCTTCGAGCATCAAGGCTGCCGGTACTTCGAGGAAGACCCTGACCTCCGAGCAGAATGAGAACGCGAGGCTGCGCGCTCACAAGAGCGGCTCAGAACCGAACGCCCGGAACTGTGGGCACGCTTGCAGGCAGCGCGAGCGCGGCGAAAGGATAAGGATAAAGAAGGTGTATGACTCACCGGCTGGCTGTATCGCAGCGTGGAGACGAGCGCGAGGTGGTACTCACACTCACCTCCACAAAGTACAGATGCTAGCTTGCGTGTGGCATATCCGCTGGCACCAACAAGGCAGTGGCAGCCGTCGCGGTCGTAGGAGCGGAACGCTGCGACGTTGCTTGCGCTCCCGATGCTGATGCTGCGCTAGCCGTGGGCGTTGGCTTCGTTCGCACCGGACACTGGCGCTGCTGCAAGATGAGCGGCTGATTCCACACGCGGCTGAAGTCGAACCAGTGCAGCGGATCGCCGCCCTGGGTGTCGCGCCGTCCCATGCTGGGCAGTCCCCACAACTCCTCGGCCAGACGCAGCACGCTGGCGAATTCGCTCTGCACATGCGTCACATGCGGATTGGCACTGTTGTCTTGAGCATGCGCATAGGGTGAGATCACCAGCAGCGGCACGCGGAACCCCAGCCCCAGCGCGTCCTCCTGTGGCGGCGCGACATGATCGTAGAAGCCACCGTAATCGTCCCAGGTCACCACCAGCGCCGTCGAGGACCAATACTGGCTGTTTTCCAGCGCATTGACCAGCTTCACCGTCCAGTTTTCCCCAGCGCAGGTGGACTGTGGCGGATGCTCGCTGGCGCCGCCCGGAGGCGTCACCCAGGAGAAGGTTGGCAGGCCGCCATTAGCAAGGTCGCTGAAGAGCGTGGTCCCGGAGTCGAAGACATGGCTCTGGTAGACGCCTGGCGCATAGTCCTGGCTGAAGGCAGCAATGCTATCCCACTGGTGGCCGTAGCCGTTGGCCACGTCCGTGTAATACTTCCAACTGATGCCGTTGGCGCTCAGCTCATCGGCAAAGGTTGAGTAGTTCCAGCAGGGATACGCCTTCTGGCCGTTGAGGAGATGCACCGTCGTGCCGGAAGGCGCATCGCAGCCCCAATGATCTTTCGAGGACACCGGCGGATTGTCAATGTCCGACTGGGGCATAGTCGGTCCGGTGGCGGCGCCTATCGCTTCCAGGTGATTCGGGAAGCTCTCAGACATCACGCTGGAGAAGTTGTTGTCAGAAAGCTCAAATTGTTGCGCCAGCGCCCAATAATTGGGGATCAGCGATTGCGAGGCCACTTCATAGCAGACGTAGGGCGCAACGCCACAATTGGTCGTCGAGGTGGATTGCCGCTCGCCGATGTTGAAGGCGTCCATCTTGCCATTGTCATAGTCAACCCAGGCGCCTCTCCAATCATGCCCTAGCTCCGGCTGGCTATCTTGCATAGGATTGAGTGGAATGGTGCTGGTTGTGCCATTAGCATTTTTAATGAGGCCGGTGGTTGCGCCATTGACGCCAGGGAACGCCCCGAAATACGAATCGAAGGTGTGATTCTCTTTTATCAGGAAGATGACGTGCTGAAGCGGCGTAGTGCCTAGCGGCCCCCGAATGATAGGGTGCCGCCCTTGATTGGCTTGGCTGGCATGAGCAGGCGCGTAAAACACTACTCCAACGATCAGCAGAATCGCTGCAATGCTGGCGGCGAGTAGAAAGAATCGCGAGCGACGAAGACGCGCGAAGATCATAAATAGCTTCCCCCACGGCAACGCAATCGCAAGAAAGCGTCAAGTTAAGAACACACTACGAGAATACGGACGATAATCTCTTTCTAAAGCTACAAAGACACATGAGCAGCGCCTGTGTTTCTATTCAATCATACACGAAAGGGTGCAATATCCACATACGTTTACCCAAATTGCTCATGCGGCCTCTGTAAGAGGATGACGGGTACCTGATATGATAGTAACAATCGAATCTTGTCGCGATATGGACTTCAGCGTACTTGGTGGGGACAGACAGGAATGTCTGCCCCATTGTTGGGGTATCCATGCGCGCATTCGCAGCATATGCGCATCCATGTACGCATCCATGTACGCATCAAGGATTCAGGAGATGAATGCGACTGCATCGGTTGGGCGGATGATGAGCGCGTGATAGATCATGCCCATGCGTTCTGGCGGATGGGGCATATCATGCTCCAACCACCACTGGATCAGCGCAATAGAGGAGGCGACCAGATGATGCGCCGCAATTTCCGGCGGCACCACGGCATTCTCCGCAGGCGTGCGGTTCATCAGGACGCGCTTCGTGGCGGCATCGAAGATATGGCGCGTCATGCTCGTTGAACCGCGACTGCCCAGCAGCACGCGGCAGACCTCGCTATGCTCCTGCACGTACTGAAACAGCAGCGTGCCCATCTGATCGGAATCTGCCTCAGATGAGGGAGGCAACAGCAGCTCGATCAATTCTTCCAGCACTACCTCCAGCACATCGAGCAGCAGCGCGTCTTTGTCGTGATAATGGCGGAAGAACGTAGCGTAGCCGATGTCGGCTCGCTGGGTAATATCGCGGATGGTAACGGCGTCGTAGCCTTTTTCCAGCGTCAGCGCAATCAGCGCCTTCGCCAGCAAGATGCGTGTGCGTTTGACACGCCGATCCTGTGCGTCCATCGTCCCCCCATACCAACCGGCACTCCAAATCGTTCTCGTCGTTCTCACGTCGTCTCGATGGCCCAGAAGAATCCAGATGGTCCAGACGCCCCTGCGGAGAGGCGCATGCCTGCCGGTCATGCGCCCATTCTATCATGTTCATGGGCAATACGCGGCCTTCGTGCGGAGCCGCCCAGCTAGTCCAAAATGCTTGCCGATGGTTCGTTCTGCGAAGCCCAAACATCCAATAGTGGCTGTTAACCTGAATTGTCTATCCAACCGGCAGAGTTGGCATGGCATGATACTATGGCTTATATCCGGCTATCCAGATCCCAGATCACGCCACCAGAACAGTCAAAATCACAATCACGATCACAAGGCGGCTACGCAGCGCCTATCCGCAGAGAGCGAGGCACAGATGATTCCACGAGAAATGGTCTCGTTGATGGAACGCCGCCGGCTGGTGGCAGAGGTGCGCACCGCCACGGCTATCCAGGCGCTCGGCGTTGTGGACGCGCTGGCGGCGGCTGGCATCACCAGCATCGAAATCTCGCTGACGATTCCCGGCGCCAACGAGATTCTCAGCCATGTGGCCGCCCGGCGCGACATCCTGGTCGGTGTCGGCGCAGTCCTCGATCCACGCCAGGCGAGCGAGGCCATCTCCAATGGTGCGCGCTTCGTCTCCTCTCCCATCCTGGCGGCGGACCTCGTGCCCGTCTGCCGTGACGCCAATGTCGCTTGCATCCTGGGCGCACTCACGCCAACCGAGATCATTCAAGCGCAGCGGGCTGGAGCCGAAATGGTTAAGCTCTTTCCCGCAGAGGCGCTTGGTGGGCCGATCTATGTGCGCGCGCTGCTGCGCCAGTTGACACATGTCAGCCTGCAAGTCTCCGGTGGCTTCACGGCGGAGAATATGACCGAGTATCTCCAATTGCCGGTGCGCACACTGGCGCTCGGTTCGTTGCTCGTTCCGCGCGTTCTCTATGAGCGCGGCAACTGGCAGGCGATCACCAACCGCGCTCGCGCTTTCGTCGAGTTCGCCGCTAATCCACATGTCAACGCCGCACGTTTCCTGGCGATGATCGGCGGCGCCACACCCATGCGGCCAATGCCACCACAACAGCAGCAACCAGGACTCGATCCGGTGGCTGTCATCTCCGCCGTGCCGACGATCAATATATCTCCGGCAGCCGCCGCAGCGGTGGCCGCCGCTGGCCACGCCGAGCCGGAACCCGAATACGATGCCGCCAATACCTACGACGCAGGCGATGCGTATGATCCCAGCGCGTATGATCCCAGCAGTGGCTCGTTCAAGCCGTGGGATTCACGTCCCATCGAGCTAGGGGACGACGAAGACTGGCTACGCTGAGGAAGTGAAGCGCTGACATGCTGAGATGATGAAACGCTCAGCATGCCGTCGCTCCAACTTCTTTCCCCAGCAAAACGTATAGCACTTGTGAATCAGGCGCACTGGATATGTGTCCGATTCATACGCGACTGGAACACGAATACGATCCATTTACCGCCATAGCGCCATAGAGGGAGAGTCTCATCATGGCAAGCGAAAGCACCAACCGATCTATGGGATGTGCCACATGGGTGGCAATCTTGACCTGCCTGTTCGTCCCGCTGATTGGCCATATCTGGGTGACGCTGATGATCCTTCAGGATGACCTCTCGATCATCGAGAAAATCCTCTGGATTGCTGTCGTTTGGCTCACGATTTACTTTATCGGGCCGTTCTTGTACCTGCTGCTGGGCCAGCGGCGCAACCGGCTCTTCGGCCAGCGCGCGTTCTAGCGTGTCACCTTGCTGTCGCCTTCTGAGCAGGTGAAAGAGACGGCTGCGGATGCAAGTGGCGCATCCGCAGCCGTCGTTTATTTTTGTGTGGCGACAATTGCTTTGCTATTGCTGCACCCGGACACGCTTATTGCATCTCCTGGCTGCTAGTTCTTGAGGTAATTGGCGTGGGTGCGGTCCTCGGCGGCCATCTGCCGGTTGCCCAGCCGCTCATAGACGGTGGAGCGAGCGGCGAAGACCTCTGCGGCCTCCGGCTCACATTCGATGGCGCGATTGAGCGCGTTCAGCGCCTCGCGGTAGCGTCCGAGCGTCGTCAGGGCGATGCCGATGGTGTACGGGCCGCGATAGTCGTCTGGCACGCGCAGTTGCATCAACTCGCCCAGGTCAATCGCCGCATTGACATCGCCGTCGGCCAGCGAGAGACGCGCCTTCAGCGCCAGCGCCGCGCAGTCATCAAGGTCGGCGGCAAGGATACGCTCGATAGTGTCAAGAGCACCGGCGCTATCGCCAGCGGCGGCGCGCTGTTCAGCGTCCGCGAAGGCGATGCGCCGGAGCAGACGATTCGCGCTGCTGCCTTCGCGCTCGCCCGGCTCTGGCATATCCACCAGGCGAAAACGACCGTAGGGCGCCTGATGTTCGGCGTCCACCGGCGCATTGACCGCCTGGACGCTGCCAGCGTCGCCAAGATCAATCTCGCTGCCGGCGGCTAGATGTGCGCCATTGATGAGGTGCAGCGCCACGTCGCGCAGAAACGCCTGTGCCTCCTGCTCCAGCGAGATCGGAACGGCGACCAATCCTAGCTCCGGCTGGCCGAACTTCTGCATGCCATGCGTATGCAGCCAGGTGCTTTCAGACGCCCACTGCTCACTCTGGAAGGTGACATGCACGAGCGGGTCGGCGCCGATGAACGAGAGTACCTGCTCGCGCGAGCAGCAGCGTTGCGCCGCCGGGTCAACAACGACGCCCTCGGTAAGGTCTATCAGCGAGCGCAGCATCAGCATCGCCCAGTTGAGCGCCGGCATGACCTGTGGCTGTGGTGTGGTCAGGCGCATGCTATAGGCAAGCCGCCCTTCGCGCAGCGTGCGCGTATCGTTGGGGCCGAGGCCACGGGTGAGTGTCGCCAGCGATGTCTCATCCATGCCGGCGGTCATGGCTTTCTCGTATTGGTAGACTGTGATGACGGCGGAGGCAGCGGTATCCTTCACTGGCGCCTCATACAGCCCTAGCTTCTGCCGTCCAGGAGTGGTAGCGAGTTCCGCGATGGAGGGATAGCGCCAAACAGCATCGCCAAGTCCGGCTGCAGCAATCGCTTTGCTTACGATATCCGGCGCCGGCGGGTCATTGTAACGTGACACGACGACCAGGTCGATAGCAATTTCCAGCGGCATGCCGTTCCTCTCTCTAGCGGGTTCAGCGTTTGATGTTCGTTGGCATCGTATGGCGTCTGTATGAAGAGCGAACTCCTCCGAATCCCCACGTTCCCACGTCCACGAAATCCCATGCGTCGCTACAAGCTACAAGCTACAGGTCGCAGGCCATTGTACCATGCTGCGGGTCGTTCGTACACCACCCGAATACCCCAGAATTCCCCAGCACGCTGTGTGTATCCGTCTGCTGGCAGCGCGTATGAACCGCTAGTACTATACGCGACGATTCTGCCCGGTTATCCGTACTAACAGGCAGTGGGCGCAACCGGACGCCGGCTTTTCATTCATTTCCCGCTCGATTTTTCACAGTACACGGCTTGATTTCGCAAGCGCCTTGTTTGCGTCACGTGGTGAGGAATGGCGAAGAGGGATGAAGATGGTTGAAAGGACGGCAGGTAGCCAGAACATCGCTAAGCGACAGAAGTCCTGGGTATGTAGTTACTGGCTGCCGGCTCACGTATCTATCAACAGCAGGAACCTGTCCTCCAGTCTCTGGAAGACGCACACATCGCCTATTCGGCAGTTGGGAAGTGGGGAGGAAGTCACTATGGCGAATCTGCCAGCGAATCTGCACATCACGTATCAACTTCAGTATCGAAAATGTGGCAAGGCAAGCTGCGGCACCTGCAAGAAGGGGCCGGGGCATGGCCCCTACTGGTACGCCTACTGGCGCGAAGGCTCCAAGCTGCGCTCCGGCTATGTCGGCAAGGTGCAACCCGCTGGTGTCCCACAGAGCGTGGTGGCGCGCGCTGAGGCCCGGTTGGCGCTGATCCGCGTGGGGGCGTGAGTAACGCAGTATCCATATCTCTACATTTGGCAGGGCACTACCGCGTTCAGGCGACCGAACGCGTGAGCGGGCATCATTCCCTCACCTGGGAAGATGCCCGCTCGCGTATACTATTGTGCTATTCTAGCACGCTCTGGGACGCTACTACACGAACAGTAAAAAATTATGCTGAGAACTCGTTGAGTTTGCCCTGCTCGAAGAGCCAGCGATTGAAACGCAGGCGGCGAATGATCGCCTCTGCCTCACGCACCTCACCGGAATTTGCCACCCGGTCCGACACGTGAATCAGGCGTATTGCCTCATCCGCTGTGAACCCCTGAGACTCTAGTTCACAGATAACGGCATCCTCAGCCGCTTCCTCCTGTTGCACATCCTGCACGTCCGCCTGCTCAACTGGCTGCTGCACCGGCAATTCGATGATGCCGTCAGCGTTGGTCCGTTTGCCGCGCGACACACCGCCCGCGCGCGATTTTGCCGTTCGCTGCCCGTTGCTCGCATTCTGCGAGCGCTTCGTGCGACCGGAGCCACTATTGGCGGTCGTTTCGTCGGGCGCTTCGGCGCGCTCTTGATGATCTTGATGTTCTCGATGATCTTGCTGATCCTGGCCGGTCGGCGTGCGCTCCGCTTTGGATGCTACGATTGGCGTCTCTGCGCTCTCATCAGCTTGCGATTGCGCAAAGACCTCATCGTTCTCCCGGTCATGATGAATATGTTGTGTCATATGAGTACCTCCGGGCGGTTCGCCACCCACGTCATGACTGACGCTACGTTGCGTTTGCGATTAACGGCACCTCCGCCGCCCTTTACTCTATCTACGATTATACCACTGCTCATGTTTGGCGCTTTTATGTATAGTACGTCACAGCCTCACACACCTGAGTTACGCGCCTGCTCTGCGCTGCCGTGAACCGTATGGTTTCGTCTGTCCACACAAAGCCATTCTCTGCGCCGGAGCCAGAGGTGGAAGCCGTCACTCCCAAACTTATGCTATGGCACGCTATGATCTGATCATATGAACGAGCGACAAAAGTAGAAGCAAATGACTATACAAAGGGGCGCAGAATCTATGCTGCATGTGACGCTCTATAGCAAGGCGGGCTGCCATCTCTGCGACGAGGCGCGCGCCCATCTGGAAGAACTGGCCGCCGCGCATGAGATGGAGATAGATGAGATTGACATTCGCCGCGACGATGCCCTCTTCGAGCGGTACCGCTACCGCATTCCGGTGATCGTCGTGAACGGCGTCGAGCGGCTGGAAGGGCGCATCGAGGCGGCTGATGTGCAGGCGTTGATTTCCGTGTAGTGCTGGGGTTGGCAGAAAGAACGAGGCGGACCGCACTGTGCGGTCCGCCTCGTCGTGTTTGCTATTGGTTATGCTGGTGGTTATGCTCGCGCTGCAGTTGCCCTGCCGCCGAAGCGGTTGAGCAGATAGAAGATGCCAACACTGAAGGCGACACCTATGATACCTGCGACGAAGAGCCAGCCTGGATTGAACCAGCCGAAATTTTTAAAGCGCCCGTTGAAAATGAGGCCAAGAATCAGGAAGATCACGACGAACCCCACCAGGCCGGCTGCCGCGCCAAGCAAGATGCTTGTCACTCTGCCCATGCTCGCTGGCAGGATGCGTCCGGTACCCTGGCGTAGCGCCCCAAACGCCAACACGCCGACGAGACCCAGAATCAGCGCGGCGACGAGCCAGCCACCGACCACCGGAATGAACGAGAGGCCGAACAGGATCAGGATGACCAGCGCGGCGAGCAAGCCAATCCAGGCATATTGCGCGCCCTGGCCAAAGAAGCCCATCAGCACCATATTAATGGCGGCGATGACTGGCGCGAGGAACTTGAGTCGTGGATTCTGCTCCTGCGCCTCGCGGAAAATGCGATATGATTGCCCGATTTTGCGCTGCTTGAAATAGATGCGTCCGCGCAGGATTTGGGTCTGCGGGCCGGGCATGATGTTCTGCCGCTCGACGGTATCGAGCGCATTCAGCGCGTTGTCATATTGCTTGAGATCAATATAGGCATTCGCCTTGATGAAATCCGCCTGTGACAATGAGCGGTCGTTGCGCAACGCCGCGTCGCTGGCCTGAATTGCGCCCTCCGGGTCGCGATCCTGAAAGAGAATCATCGCGCGCATCAGATGAGCGGCGGCCATACGCGGATCTAGCTCGAGGGCGCGATCCACCTCGGCGCGAGCATTCGCCATATCCTTCTTGGCGGCGTAGACCTCGGCCAGTTGCACATGCGTGCGGGCAGATTTCGGCTGCAGCTGCACGGCGCGCAGCGCTGCTTTTTCGGCGTCCGGCGAGATACTGCCCATCAGGCTGGTCTTTTGCAGCAACGCCGACGCCAGGATCATCTGCGCCTCGGCATTGGTGGACTGCTGGTTGGTGGCGCGCCGCGCCTCGATGACGGCATCATCAATCTGCCGCTGTTGCAGCAACGCCTGCGCCAGCAGGACGCGCGCATTCACGTTGGCGGGGTCTTTCTCCAGTTGCTTGCGCGTCAGCCGCTCCGCCTCGTCGGGGCGTCCGCTGCCCAGCGCAAACTTGGCCTTGCCCAGCGCGCCACCGGGAATCATCCCCTGGCCGCCCTGGCCGCGATAGGTCATGCGATTCATAGTCGTACAATTGTCCTTCCGCCGCCCTCCCGCGCATGCGCCACTGCGATAGCTTGCGCTAGCGACTGGGGAGAGTGGTCAGTAATGATATCGGTGATGGATGAACTGAGCGCGGGCAGAAGACCGCAGAGTTTATATCGTATCGTCATCCATTATACTACCTACGCCAACAGTGCGCAGCAGTGAGTAGGAGCATTTTTGCGATGCTTTCGCCATGTCGCCATTTCAGAGTCTACAGCGCCCGCCCCTTTCCAGTTCGCTGGCGACCCGGCGGAATGATGAGGTATGTATGATCCGTTGACTGTTTTGTTGCGAATAGCGCGCATAGCGCAGGCAAAGAGGATGGATGACATGAGTCTCGCACTTCCTGGCGATTGGTCCGAGGTGTTGGCGGGCGAGCTGGAGAAGCCCTATTTTCACAAGCTGGAGGCGTTTCTGGCGGAGGAACGGGCGACGCAGACGGTGTTCCCACCGGAGGGCGATGTCTTCAACGCGCTCAAATTGACGCCCTACGCGAAAGTCAACGTCTTGCTGCTCGGCCAGGACCCGTATCACGACGACAATCAGGCGCACGGTCTTTGTTTCTCCGTGCGTCCGGGCATCCAGCCGCCGCCCTCGCTGGTGAATATGTATAAAGAACTACGGAGCGACCTGGGTTGTTTCATTCCCAACAATGGCTATCTCGTGCCGTGGGCGGAGCAGGGCATATTGATGCTGAACGCCGTGTTGACGGTGCGAGCGCACCAGCCGAACTCGCACAAAGGCAAGGGATGGGAAACCTTTACCGACGCCGTTATTCGCAAGGTCAACGAGAAGACTGATCCAGTCGTCTTTGTCTTCTGGGGAGGATATGCGCAGAAGAAGATACCGCTCATAGATACCTCACGCCATACGATTGTGCAGTCAGCGCATCCATCGCCGCTCTCAGCGCGCAATGGCTTCTTCGGCAGCAAGCCCTACTCGAAGATCAATGCTGCGCTCCGCGCGGCTGGCAAGCCAGAGATCAACTGGCAAATCCCTAACATCTGACCGACATCTGACCAGCCACCTGCGAGAATGTGCATGAATGGGCAAGAACAGATGTTCATAACCTCCCCATTTTGGTGGAAAAGTGGATGGATATGTGGAAAACATGTTCCATATTCCTGCCACCATAGAGCTTGATGACGATCTAGGGCGAGCCGGCAAGCCTGTAAAAAAACCGGTTCGTCGGGCGTCATACGGTAGTAGCAACAGCCAAAAATCAGGGCTACACATGCCGCTCGGCAGGTGCAGAGCTTCCTCATGGACACATCATGTCCGTTGGGAAGCTCTAGCTGTACTCCGTTATACTACCTGGGATAGCATTGAACAGGTATCATCGAACTGACATCATTGGCATCATTGTGTCGTTACGTAGGGGTCAGGAGCTTGGAACATGCGGGCAGAGACGGTCATCGAGGAGGGCCGGCAGGACGAAACGCCGCTGCCAGAGCTGAAATTGCGCCGTGGCATCAGTCCGCTGGCGGCGGCGCGGCTGGCGCTCTGGCGGCTGGGGCGTGGGTGGCGGCTGCTGCTGGCGGTCGGGCTGGGCATGCTCGTGGCGGTGACGCTGATCTGCACGGTGCCGCTTTATAGCAGCCTCGTCTCAAACGTCCAGTTGCAGCATCAACTGGCGATTCAATCACCCAGCGACCGCAACATCGAGACCGTTACCACCATTTCGCCTATTGTCAGCACGTCGGTAGGTCAGGCGCTCGACAATGACACTCAGAATAACGCGCAATATTTCAGCAGTTTTGCGCCAGTCACTACCTGGTTCCTGGCGATGGGCACGTTTCCACCGATTGCGAATGTGAATGGACAGACGGCAAAATTATCCGGCCCCAAATCGCTGGCGCCGAATCCGCAGTTAGTGCCCATCGTCCTCAATTATTCGCAGGCACTCTCACATCTGACCATTATCTCCGGGCGGCTGCCACAGCCAACTGCTGCCAATCAGCCCCAGGAGATCATCGTCAACCAGAAGATGGGATTGCAGCCAGGAGACACCATTTCCCTCAGCCAGAGCGCCGGTGGCATCACGATGAAAATCGTCGGCGTCTGGAAGGCCAAAAGCGTTGACGACCCGTATTGGAACGGCAATGGTCCAACCTTCGATGTCTATGTCCCTCCTTGCCATGCCCCACCATCCGCCTGCCCCCCAACAAACTATCCGGTGTTGTTTAACCGTGATGGGTTCTTCAATGCCTTCGGTGTAGCGCCTAATGCTCCCGTTACGCCTGGCGCAGGCAGAACCTTTAGTGTCGTTGTGCATTATATCTCCTACACCGATCCGCACCGCATCACTGCTGTGGCAATGCCAACGATTGTCAACAACATTGGCACCTATCGAACGCAGACCAACGCCGACGCCTATAACATCACTGGCATTACAGATATCGGCGTCGCGACACAGCTCGATAACGTCTTGAAGGGGCTGCAACAACAGCTCAGCATATTAGCGCAGCCGCTGTATATTGTGGTGGCGCAGGTCGTTGGGCTGGCGTTGCTCTTCGTCATGGCGATGGCAACCCTGCTGATCGAGGCACAGGCTGGCGACCTTGCCACGCTCAAGAGTCGTGGCGCCAGTTTCTCGCAACTCCTCTTCACCTACACCTTGCAAGGGGTTCTGGTTGCTGTGCTGGCGGCGCTCGCTGGTCCGTTCCTGGCGGTGTTGCTCAGCATTGCCATCATTCATTTCTTTGTGCCATTTGCCGCCAGCGCATTGCAGGGGACGAATCTCGCTGCCATTGCCTCGCCGCAATTGGTGACACAGCCAGCGCTGATTGGTTCGCTGCTAGGGTTGGCCACGCTTATTATCGCCGCCTGGCTTGCCGCACGGCGCGATGTGCTGGCCTTCCGCCGCGAACAGGGGCGCAGCAGCGGCGCGCCCTTCTGGAAACGCTATTATCTCGATATTGCGCTGGTGATCCTCTGCGCTGCTGGCTATCTGGAACTCGGTGAGTTTGGTGGTCTGAACATCCGGCAACAGTTGGGGCAGAATAGTGGCGGCCCTGATCCGTTTCAGTTGGCCGCGCCTGCGCTGCTGTTGTTGGGTGGCGCGCTGCTGGCGTTGCGTCTGTTTCCACTGGCCACTCGTGTTGGCGCGTGGCTGGCGTCCAGGGCACGCGGCGCCACCGGCATGCTGGCCTTTGCCCAACTTGACCGCGCCAGCGCCCAGTTTAGCCGCCTGACGCTGCTGCTGACGCTCTCGGTGGGCATCGGCGTCTTCGCGCTGACGTTCCAAACGTCTATTGCTGCGAATACGGTCGCCCGCTCGCAATTCCTGGTGGGCTGCGATCAACGGGTCGTACTCCGGAGTCCAGTGGATGGCACTCCGCTGACGGCGCCGTTCCAGAAAACAATCGCGGCAATGCCCGGCGTAGAGAACATCACGCCGGTCTACCGTAGCGTGGCAACCAATGTCAGCGATAGCTCCAACGCAGAAGTGCTGGGCATTGACCCTACCAGTTTCGCACAGGTGGCCTACTGGCGTAGCGATTACGCCAGCCAGCCGCTAGCCAGCCTGATGCAACAGATGCAGGCAAACCAGCGACCCGGCACCACCGCAGGCGACCAGCAACATCCAATCTGGGCGCTGGTGGATACCAATTTTGCCGCTCGCTATTCCCTTCAGCCGGGCGTCGTTTTCTCGTTGGAGCCTGCGGAAAGCTCGTCGGCTTCCCTCTACTTCGTGGTCGGCGCCACCGTCCAGCATTTCCCAACGCTCAGCGATTCATCTGTGACAGGCTTCGTCATCGCCAACATTGCAGACTATGCTGCCGCGCTCCACGGTCCGCAAGGGCAGGGCGGCTTCATCAACTTTATCGGCCCCAATGAGTATTGGTTGCACACAAACGGCGTGGCTGCCGATGATGCCAAGCGCGCGGCGTTACTGCAAAATCCGAACCTCTGGGTGGACCACACGGTGAACCTGAAGACGGTTGAAGTGCAGACACAGACGGACCCACTGGCCTCCGGCATGACGGGTTTGTTGCTGGTCGGCGCGCTCATCGCTGCGTTGCTGGCGGTGATCGGCAGCCTGATTCAATCAAGCGTATCCGCCCGCCAGCGGCTGACACAGTTCGCCATCCTGCGCACACTGGGTGGGCAGGGCAGACAACTGCTCAACATCCTGCTGAGCCAGCAAATCGTGGTCTATATCTTCAGCCTCGCCGGTGGAACGTTGCTGGGGGTGCTCCTCTCGACGGCCACGCTGCCATTCTTACAGTTCAGCACGTCAACCATCAATACAGCAGAACGCCTGCCGTCCTATCTGCTCGCCATCAATTACACGGGTACGGCGCTGTTTTATTGCGCACTGGTCCTGGCGTTTGTGCTGGCGCTCTTTGTCGGGGCGCAGTTTGCGCTGCGCGGCGGCCTGGGCAAGACGCTGCGCATTGGCGAAGATTAGCCGTCTCAGTGCGCTGTTGTCGCCTGCTTGGATTATCTTGTGATCTTCTTGTGGGAGTGTGATTCGCTATGCGCCAGCAAGGGCCAGCATCGGCAAACCCTGAGCATCCCGAACGGCAAGAAAGGCCGGAAAGCAAAGAATATCAGGCGGCGGCGCGCCAGCGGCGTCTGGCGGCGCTGCATGCGCTGGCAGAGCAGGCAATGGCAGCCAATCCGAATATCCCGCCGCCGGGCGCGACCACGCGCCGCACCAGCGCACGTTCGGCGCAACCGACACGCGCAGGCTCTGCGCGGCGGCGCTGGCTGCCGCTGGCGGGCGGCGTAGCCTTGGCGCTGTTCTTGATCGTCGCGGTGGTTGCCGCTGTGCCTTCGCTCCGCGCTCGCGCTTTCGGAGGGATCGGCGGCATCGGCACGACTCCTGTGGTCACGAAGCCTGCGGCGCCTGACGCCAGCACTCTCTATTTCGATGCTGATGTCCCCTGGACAACTGTGCAGGTGGATAGCAAAACGGTCCAGCCAAGCCTGCCGGGCACGGGAACGCCCTTGCACCTTCGCCCCGGACGGCACATTATCTCCTGGGAAGCTGACCCGTTCCCGGCGAAACGCTGCATCCTCACCGTACCAGCGGCGACGAGTGATAGCTGTATCGCGGCGTTCGAGGGCGTTGCGCATGTGCCTGGCGAGCCACCGGCGCAAATTCTGCGGCTAGAAGAGGAATCCAGCGATCTGCTGGCGAATCATCTGAATCCGTTGTATGCAGCGGTGCAGTCAGCGCTGGACTCCTATAGCAACCAGATCACGCCCATCGAGGCCGGCGAACCTGCCTATATCAACGGCGCGCCCAATAATGGCTCTGGCGGTATCAGCGACGGCACCTATTCGGCCAGCTTCACCTTCGCGCTCGACACGCAGAGTGTTGGCTCAGAAGCCTGCCAGCTCGACCTCGGCACCGGCAACCAAAACTGCAACGTTATGTCCGCGCAATGTTTGCCTATCTGTTCGCTCGATTATGCTGAACGCCAATCGCTTGGGGCTGCACTGCCGGCAAACGAGTGGGTGGCGCTGGCGGCATCGTTTATCTGGCGCAATTACTTCAGTTCCAGTGGTGAGCCTGCCTATCCGCAGCAGACGGCGTTCTCCGGGCTGGTGAGCTTCTCAGATCACACATTGCTGGTGGGTATACGCTGGCAGAACGGCTCGTGGCAGGCGCAACCGTTGATCGGTTCGCATTTGATCGCGTCCTTCATACAGGATACCCAGCAACGCATTCTGGTGGATCCCGCCTGCGCGGGAGCGGCGGCCTACTTCGTCCAGAATGTGGAGTCGGACGGCTATTCGCAGGTGCGCTTCGTCTCCAACGACAATGTGACTGCTGGCTGTTTAGTTCAGGCAATCTCAGCCAGCAGCGGCCAGCAGGTAGAGTATCTCGAACGTCTAGGCGTGCTGCTGGCGGTCAATGGCGCGGCGCACCAGCTTCATGGTGACCTCCCGGTGGCCAGCGGCTATGCGCAACAACTGGCGGCGTCGCTGGCCGCCAACAAGACGGTCCCCATGCAGACGCTGACGCGGCAGCCCGTTTCAAGCAGCGGGCAGTGATGCGATAGCGTGACATGATAGGGCATATACTTGATGGGGAGGCACATAGTGGAAATCGAACGCAAACTTGAAGCAATGGGATTGGTCCTGCCAGCGGCGATGCAAACGCCGACTGAAGTGAAGTTGCCGTTCGTGCAGGTGCGGGTGCGTGGTTCCCGCGCAACCATCGCCGGGCACGGTCCCCTGAAGGCCAACGGCACGCTCTTCGAGCCGCTGGGCAAGGTGGGCGCGGAGGTCTCGCTGGAACAGGGGTATCAGGCGGCGCGCGCCACGGCGCTGGCCATCCTGGCGAGCCTCAAACGCGAACTGGGCGACCTGGATCGCGTCACGGCGTGGCTACGGGGGTTTGGCATGGTCAACGCTGCGCCGGGCTTCACACAGACGCCAGCCGTCATCAACGGCTTCTCTGACCTCATCCTCGACCTGTATGGGCCGGAGGCGGGCAGCCATTCGCGCTCAGCCATCGGCGTGGCCGAGCTTCCCTTCAGCATCCCCGTGGAGATCGAGGCCGAGGTGGAGATTGCCAGTTGAATAATAATCGGGCAGTTGCTCTACTCGGTAGCACGCTGATGTCAGCTTCCTAGTATGCGGCGGGTAAATGAGGCTATAAACAGCCCCTCTAGCAGAAGGCCGAAAATCGCTTCGGTTGTGGCTGCCACGTCCATTGCGCTCCCCTGTAGATTCAATGTTCCAGATTGAAGCCCGCGCCCGTGAAAGGTGGTGACACTCAGTGCCAGGGCATCCAACACTTCTCGAAGGCTACTGGGGAAGTATAGCCCGTGGTGAGCTAATCCATAATAGAGAAGGGCGAACCCAAGAACCAAAACGAGGTAGGTGATAAAGAGCCTCCACAAATGGTAGACACCATAACCAGCGATTGCTGACAACATAAATGAGACCAGCCAATGCGCGACAAGGGATGGAACCTTATACGTTTCTTTGCTAAAGAGCAACGAACGCGCTTCGTAGATGTCTGCTTTGCGTTCCATGACGGATGCGCGATATTGAAATCGAGTAGCTGGGGATGAAAGCCCCTGCGCCCGCAACTGAACCGATAGGAGACGATAAGCTCGTGCAGCGGCTCGATACTCTCGAGATCGTATGTTCGGGCGCTTGGGTTCACGCCTGTGAACTGCTTCAGCGGTCTTTTTATATTCGGTGGTCTCCTGCCAGCGCCGAGAGGCCCGGCGCTCATCGCCAAGCACCCGGACATCTGCCCATGTGATCCCCGTCAAGTTTGCAGTATCAAAGGCCACTTGGTCTACTGAGGCTCCTGCCAACTGCACATTATTGAGCCGAGAAGCGCGATCAAATGTGGCCTGTACCAGCACTGCATCAGTCAAATTAGCGCTATCCAGGTCTGCGCCTTCCAAATGTACCCCAACTAAAAAGGCTCCATGCAACTGAGCTGAGGTAAGCAACGCACCCTCTAAATGTAACTGCTGCAAGGTGAGATTGTCCCACGTTTTTGGATTTCTCAACTGAGCTTCAGCTTGTGCCTGAGAGAGACTAGAAGCTTCCAGACAAAGTGTTGCACCAGCTAGCCAGAACACATCGGCGCCAGTCAATCTCATGCCGTCGAATGGTCCACGCCTGTCTCCACGACCGGTTTTGTTTTTCCAGTGCTGTAAGTGTCCTGAGAGGACACCAGCTCGTGCAGCCGTGACAGGATCACCCCAGGCATCTTTCGGCGCCTGGGTCGGTCCACCTTTTGCTTGCACTGAATCACCCATCAACTGCTCTCAATTGGAATCAAGAGTTCGATCCATTAGCACCCTTGTTCGAGATGAACTCTCCTAGAAGGCTCTCGTACCTACTCCATACGTTCCGCACATCCTGCGAGCGGACGTCTCTGACCATCTCCAAGAATATCTCCAGGTGTTTCAACGGTTCCGCTCCCTGCTGCTTCGTGCGAAATGACTCTAGCTCATGATCCAGTTGAGGATACTCTTGAACAGATATCAGCAGTCTTTCTTCAGGAGTAACGCCCCGCCCGTTTTGAACGGCTTCTTGCAAATCACCACATGCCTGGCGTATTGCCGGTAAATTCTCCTCTAAATAGACGAGCAGCCGCTGAATGCGCCGCTGCAAAAGTTGCGTAATTCTTGCCTCTAGTAGCTGAATATGAGCAAGGATTTGCGCCTCATTGCGGGTCACTGCCCCCGCCTCCTGGATTTCAGTAATTTTTGCCTCTTCGTCCAGCACCGCTTGATTATGCACACCAATATTTTCCCAGGCTTCTCCTGTTCGACCAAGAGCATTAGCGGTTTTTACATGCTCATCCGCAACTTGACTATCGGCAGTGAGGAGTGCCCGCCATGCTGCTACTTCACGTTCCAGGCGCCGCGCCTCGTCGTTTTCAGATTCTCGTAATGACACTTCATTCCTCCTCGCATAGAGCATATGCAGTACAAGGCTTCAACAAACACAACCTATTTCTACACACGATCCCTCGGATGCTGAGGGTTGATACTCATTTAGTAGTATTCATCTTCAGGTGGCAGACGATACCTACTTATGAGATAAATGGACGCACTACCGGAAATACCTCTACCCAAATGTCATTAATTTCAGGAAGTTGTGGGGCAAGCTGTGCTACCGCCTGCACAAACTGGCTTATAGACCGGACATCCAATCCATTGGCAAGTTGGTTATACAACTTCAGTAGCGTTGCACGCTTCTCGACCGCGATGCTAGTTGAGGTAGCGATAACAGCCGCCAGTTGATCGCACGCTTTGCTTATCGCAGCGGCTTCTGAAAGTAATAGCGTTTGCCGCAGGGTGCCCGGCCTTTCAAGTACAGCCACCTCTTTATCAGTGAGCTGTTGTACATGATGCAATGCCGTTGAGGTAAATTTCAGTGATTCCTGGGCCAGTTCTAGAAAGCCCTGGGAATCAAGCCGATCTCGTACTCGTAGAAGCCATTTTGGCTCGATATCTTCTTGAGTAGCCGTCAATTTGGCCAATTGTTCCTCTAAGCTAGCCAGATGGTGCGTCAATTGCGATAAGAACTGCCATAATTCCGCTTCGCGCTGTAACTGATAAGCGGCATCATCAGGTAAAAGTGCAGAAGAATTTTCAAGATGGTAAGTGCTGGCGGCTGATTCTGTTTTATCCATGCGCCTACCCTCATCACTATTTTCATTCTCTTCGTATGAAGATACAAGGCGGGAACTGATCTATTGGAACATGCGATCCAGTGACGTTGTTGCTGGCCCGCACTACGAGACGTGCATGAAGTAGAAATGGTCTGGTTGAAGATTTGGTTTCAATATAGTCAAGTATAACACAGGATATCGTCGAATGAAAGATACCGGATAACTTTCTTCTGGGTTATACTAAGAGTCTCACTAGAGAAGGCATCTCGTTGAATACAATCGAAGATAGGGGCGTATTTGTGACGCCTGTGTTCTTTCGGATACAGCAAAATGTCCGCTCGCCCGCCCAGAGCTCACGCAGACGGGTTTCGCTAGCCGCGCCCCCAGTTGCGGATTCAGAAACACTTGCTTTCCACCAACTATTCGCCGGACATCTGCTCGTTGCCGTCGTCCAGCGGCAGGCCGACGATCTCCATTAGTTTGAGCGCATTGGTGGAGGTGGCGATACCGGGGCGCAACTTGTAATCGAAGGTCATCTCCGGGCGACCATCCGCGCCGCGCTCGAAATGTTCAGTAAAATGCACCCGCGTGCTAAGCCGCGCAAACTCTGGCGTATCGGCCAGCGTCAGGTCATGTGTCGAGACCGCGCCTGTTGCGCCCGCCGCCAGCAAATAGCGGATGATGCGGCGCGCAGCGACCTGGCGCTCGCTCGTGTTTGTGCCGTGCAAAATCTCATCCAGCAGAAAGAGCAGCGTGCGGTCGCCATCAGCCCGTGCCTCATCGGCCATATCCACCACCAGCTTCAGCCGCCGTAACTCCGCCAGATAATACGAGACGCCCTGCTCCAGCGAATCCTGCACACGGATGCTCGTCGCCAGCACCAACGGCGCCATCCGCAACTTTCGCGCGCAGACCGGCGCGCCCGCCTGCGCCAGCACAATATTAACGCCGATGGCCCGCAGCAGCGTACTCTTGCCAGACATATTCGAGCCAGTGACGAGCAGGAACGTCCCCGCCGGGCCAATGCTGACATCATTGCCGATGCTCACTGCATCCGGCAGCAGCGGATGCCCCAGGTCGCTCGCCGTGAAGACTGGCTCATCATTCTTGGCAACACGCTCAGTCACCTCCGGGAAGGCCCAATCGGGATGGTCATAGGTGAGCGTCGCCAGCGCGGTGTAGGCTTCCAGAGTGCCCAGCGCCGTCAGCCAGGCGCGGGCGCGATGTCCGGCGTCGCGCTGCCAGCGTTCCAGCAGCCAGAGCGTATGGAAGTTCCAGAGCAGCACCGCCTGAATCACCGGGAAGATCATAGACATGCGCATATCACCGAATTGCATGATGCGCGCGAGCCGTTTCATCTGCTGATCGGCGCGCACTCCTTCTGCGGTCAGTTCATCCACCAACGCGCGCAGGGCCGGCGCGGTGAAATGCTGCTGTGTGACCAGCGCAAAGAGGTCGCCATAGGGCTGAAAGACACGCTGGCGGTCGGCCACTTCGTCCAGGATGCGCTCGACCTCTTTGCCCTGCTGTTGGGTCAGCAGGATATTGGCAAGCAGCGGAATCAGCCAGAAGGGATAGAGCGTCACCTGCGTCAATTCGAGGATGAGCAGGCTGACGGTGAGCAACGGTAGGATACGGCTGAGCCAGATCAACGCCGGGCGACCAGAGAGCCAGGGCGCGCTCTCTGCCCAGCCCAGGAACATCTCATAGACGCTCTGCGCGTCGCCCATCAGACGCCCGCTCAGCTCGAATTCGTCGCGGAAATCTATCATTGGCGCCAGTTCGGCGGCCACGCGCTGCCGCTCGCGTATCTCAGCAGGCGCAGCGGGATAGAGCAGCCAGCGTTGCAGTGTCGCCAGTCCGCCGCCGGTGGTTGGCGTGCTGAGCAGGTGTTGCAGCGAAGCGTGGCCGAGCAGGTCGAGATCGTTGGCATAGGGATGGTCCGGCGTGCCTTCTTTGGGCTGGCGCAGCGGCAGCGTGGACCAGTCGCGGCGCAGGCGGCGCAGCCCTTCATCGTTGATCTTCCAGAGTTCGTTGTAGCGTTTGACCAGCAGGTTGATCTTGCCGAGCCGCAGGAACGACCAGACGAACGCGACTGCCAGCGCCAGTGCGACGATAAAGAACGGCCAGCTTGCGCCGAACGCTGCGATGAAGACGCAGAACAACGCGGCGAAGAATAGCACGACATTACGAAAGCCAGTTGCCTGGCTCACCCTGGTATAGTGGTCACGCTGCGCCGCGAACCGCTGGCAACGCTCCTGATAGACGGCATAGACAGCCTCTGGCGACGATGCTGTCTCGCTTATCGGCGGCTTTTCCGCCAGCACCCTATGCTCAGACTGTTCCGAAGTCTGCATACCTGCTCACCTGCTCCTGACCAGTATTCCGCCACCATGCCAAACATCCCCATCATCCTTCAAGTGTAGCATGCGCAGGCGGGCGAGCATTGGAGCGATAGGATACTCAGCAAATAAAAGGAGAACGGCGATGTTGCCGCTCTCCTCAAGTTGAGCCGTAGGTTGTCTAGTCTAGGGTCTACGCGAAGGCGTTCAGCCCGGTGATAGCCTGGCCGATGATGAGTGTATGGATGTCGTCGGTCCCCTCGTAGGTGAAGACCGACTCCAGGTTGTTCATGTGGCGGCTGATCGGATACTCCAGTGTGATGCCGTTGGCGCCCAGGATGCTGCGCGCCTCGCGGGCGGTGTTCAGCGCCTGCCGGCAGTTGTTGCGCTTCGCTACGGACACCTGCACCGGATGCGCCAGCCCCTGATCTTTCAGGCGGCCAAGTTGCAGCGCCAGCAATTGCGCCTTGATGAGTTCCGTCGCAATATCGGCCAGCTTGCGCTGTGTTAACTGAAAGCCGCCAATCGGACGGTCAAACTGCACGCGCGTCTTGGAATAGTCCAGCGCCGATTCGTAGCAGGCGCGCGCCGCACCGTTCACCCCCCAGGCGATGCCATAGCGCGCCTCATCCAGACAGGAGAGCGGGCCACGCAGACCACGCACGTTGGGCAGCATATTGGCGGCAGGAACACGGCAATCGGCGAAGTGTAGCTCTGAGGTGACGGAGGCGCGCAGCGAGAGCTTGTGATGCACGTCGCTGGTGGTGAAGCCCGGCGTGCCACGCTCCACGATGAAGCCGCGAATCCCATCCTCGGCCTTCGCCCAGACCACAGCGATATCAGCGAAGCCGCCGTTGGTGATCCACATCTTGGTGCCGTTGAGAATGTAGGTATCGCCATCTTTGCGCGCGGTCGTCTGCATGCCGCTGGGATTGCTGCCGGCGTCTGGCTCTGTCAGCCCGAAGCAGCCGATGACCTCGCCAGCCGCCATCTTTGGCAGCCAGTGTTGCTTCTGCTCCTCGGAGCCATAGGCATAGATCGGGAACATTGCCAGCGATCCCTGCACCGAGACGAACGAGCGCAGACCGCTATCGCCAAACTCTAACTCCTGGCAGGCGAGTCCGTAGCAGACAGCGTTCAGACCGGCGCAGCCGTAGCCTTCCAGGTGCATTCCCAGCAGGCCAAGTTCCGCGATGGCGGGAATCAGTTCACGCGGGAACGTGCCTGCCTCGAAGTGTTCGCCGATGATCGGCAATACCTGCCCGGCAACGAACTTCTTGACGGTATCGCGCACCATCCGTTCGTCGTCGGTCAGCAGTGAATCAATGTTGTAGAGATCGGTGGCCGACGGCATGGCAACGGCGCCGTGGGCCGCGTGGCGTGTGGCGCGCTCTGGCGCGGTATCAACCATAGAATCGGACTTCCTCTCGCTGTCGTACGTCGTTGTACGCCGGCATGGGGCATGATGCGCAGCAAATGACTGATAGAAGGCATGCGCGCTTGCCACTCGTTGCGGCTCGACGGGATGTTGACATTCACAATATTCGCCGCGCTCAACTGGCGCACCAAGAGCGGTTGAGCGCAGGCGCTGCTGGTCTACACGATACCACCAAAGAGCGTGTTGCGGCTAGCGGCCCTCGAAGTGAGGTCTATCTACGGATACGCCTGCCCCGTGGGCCGCACCACCATCTCGTTAACGGCGAAATGCGCCGGTTGTTCCAGCGCAAAGACGACCGCACGCGCAATATCGGTCGGCACCAGTGGCTCCGCGCCTTTCAGCATGTTGGGGACGATCTCCGGCGCGTACTGTGCCACTTGCTGAAACTCTGAGATGACGACGCCCGGCTCGATGGTCGTCACGCGCACACCTTTAGGGCCAACCTCCTGCCGCAGCGAATCGGCAATAGCGGTGGCGGCAAACTTGGTGCCACAGTAGGCTGCGCCTCCCGGCGTGGGCACGCGCCCTGCCACCGACGACATGACGATCACATGACCGGAGCCGCGTTCCAGCAGCGGCGCGACACCATGTTTCAGCGTTAGCAGCAGACCATAGACGTTGGTGTCAATCATCTCTTTCCAGCGCTGTGTATCGCCCTCAACCACCGAGAGACGGTAGCCGAAGCCAGCGTTCGCCACAACGATATCGAGTTTGCCCCAGCGGTCCAGCGTCGCCTGCACTGCGCGTTGTACATCTTCCTCCTGGCGCACATCGCCAGTGATGACCAGTGTTTCGCCGGGATGCTCGCCCTCCGAATGAACGGAGAGACGCTCCGCCAGCGCTTCGAGCCGTTCGGAGCGGCGGGCGAAGAGCGCCGCATGGACGCCGCGCCGCACCAGATGCTCGGCAATCGCCTCGCCGATGCCGCTGCTGGCGCCAGTGACGAGCGCCACCCGCTCATGGAGGTCCTGTAAGGGTTTAGGGGAAGTATCGTAGGCTGCGCTCATGGTTTGTTCCTCATTTCCTCCGCCGATTCCTGGCACATCGGACCAGTGCCGGCGTATCCACAGGCCATCTACTACTACCGCCATCCACTATACCACCCAATCTGGTCGGAGCAATCGGATGACTATTGACAATTTAGAAAATATGTTCTATCATTGGAACTGTGAGCGGCGAGGCAGCTTCTCCGGCTTCCGGTGGGTGGGGAACCATGCGGATCGCACGGACTCGTCGCATTGGCCCTGGCGCTGTGCGCACCCTCGCGCACGGTTCGGTGTGGGCGCCCTCCACCTGCATCGGCCTGTGGTGCCGTGCCCTCTCGCGGGCCACAGGCGTAGCGGCAACAGACATCTTTCCGGGTTTTAGAAGCCACCACCGAGGATAAAGAGGCCAACGAAGAGCGCCGCCGGTAGGAAGATGACGCCGAACCAGGCGCGGCTGCCGGCGCAAATTACCTCACCGATGCTCAGGCCGATCATCGCCATGCCGATGACGACCACCAGCGGACCGTTGCCGGCAATCGGCGTTGAGGGGCCGAGCGGCCAGGAGCTGCGAGCGTACTGCGCAGCAAGGTAGATTGCATAACCATAGGCAGTGGCGAGCGCAAGCATCACCACGGAGATCAGGAATGCCAGGCAGCCATAGCCACGCCGCTGCGTCGTTTCTCCCTGCTTGTCGCCCATCCGATGCACCACGTAGTGTTGCACGCGATGCAGACGATGCAAGGTATGCACGACATCGGCGGTTTTCGAGAGGCCACCTAGCACCGGGAAGATCGCCAGCAGATTCAGAATAACGCCAAGCGCATCATGGAGCTTCAAGTCCGCCGCCGCATCGCGTAGCGCCGTCACGCTTCCTATCACCGGCACATAGCCAAGTATCACCTGCGTTACCGCGCCGGGGATACCCAGCGTCGGCGCGAAGTCGCCCAGCACCGCGCCAAAATAGATGTCACGCGGCAACGAATAGTGATATGGTTTGCTCTGCGCTTGAACGGCGGTAGTAGACCGGTTGGACTGCTGCATGATACGCCTCCTTTGGTATGTATACGTCATACTACGAGCAAATTTGTTGCCGGTTGTATGGCAAGAGACACATGGGGGAACCAGCAGACGCCGGGCAGGGTATGAGCATGATATGAGCAATCGTTAAGGCGACCGTAGCACACCCGTCACAATGTATGAGATGATGAGGATGAGATTGTAAGACTGTGATCAAACTACACGACACGTTGCGACCGACCGCTACAGCAAGAAGAACGAGATAGGAGCGCCTTTCGTGACCACCGCAGCGTTGCCCCACTGGGATATGTCCGTCGTCTTCCCCAGCCTGGAATCGCCAGAGTTTGCTCGCGGGTTCCAGGAGGTTGTGAACAGCATCACCGCGTTGGGCGACCTCTTCGACGCCCATGTCATCGGCCAGCAACCGCCGCAGCCGTTGGACGACGCGCAGGTCGCCACCTTCGAGGAGGTCATTGCCCGCTACAACGCCGTGCTGGACCAGGTGATGACGCTGGGCAGCTACATCAACGCCTTCGTCACCACCAACTCGCGCGATACCGTCGCCCAGGCGCGGCTGAGTGAGTTGCAACAGCACACGACGAAGTTGTACCAGCTTGGCACACGCTTCACCGCCTGGATCGGCTCGCTCGATGTCGAGGCGCTGATCGCGCGTTCGCCGGTGGCCGCCGACCACGCTTTCGCATTGCGCCAGTCGAAGATTCGCGCCGCGCACCTGATGAGTCCGGCGGAGGAGGCGCTGGCCGCCGAATTGAATGTGACAGGCGGCACGGCCTGGGCGCGGCTCCACGGCAACGTCACCTCGCAGCTTGTCGTGCCCATCGAGGTGGACGGCACAACCAAAGAACTGCCGATGAGTGTCATCCGCGCAATGGCCTCAGACCCCGACCGTGAGACCCGCCGCCGTGCCTACGAGGCCGAACTGGCGGCGTGGAAGCGCGTGGGTGTGCCGCTGGCCGCCGCAATGAACAGCATCAAGGGCGAGGTGAACACGCTGGCGCGCCATCGCGGCTGGGAGTCGCCGCTCGATCTCGCGCTATTCGACGCCAGCATTGACCGCGCAACGCTGGACGCGATGATGACGGCGGCGCATGAGTCGTTTCCCGATTTCCGCCGCTATCTAAAGGCAAAGGCGCGCATGCTGGGTGTGCCGGCGCTGGCCTGGTATGACCTCTTCGCCCCCGTCAACGCGAGCAGCCGCCCCTGGCAATTCGAGGACGCCCGGCAATTCATTATTGAGCAGTTCGGCACCTATTCGCAGCGCATGAGCGACTTCGCGGCGCGCGCCTTCCGCGAGCAGTGGATAGATGCCGAGCCGCGCGACGGCAAACGCGACGGCGCGTACTGCATGCCGTTGCGCAATGACGAATCGCGCGTTTTCGCCAACTTCAAGCCGTCGTTCGATGGCACGAGTACGCTGGCGCACGAGCTTGGGCATGGCTATCACAATATGAATCTTGCCAACCGCACGATGCTTCAGCGTTCCACGCCGATGACGCTGGCAGAGACGGCGAGTATCTTCTGCGAGACCATCATCCAGCAGGCCGCGCTCACACGCGCCGATGCGGCTGAACAACTGGAAATCCTCGAAGCGGCGCTTCAGGGCAGTTGCCAGGTGGTTGTGGATATCACCAGCCGCTTTCTCTTTGAGCAGCGCGTCTTTGAGGGGCGGCAGCAGCGTGAACTTTCAGTAGACGAACTCAACGCGCTGATGCTCCAGGCGCAACGCGAAACCTACGGCGATGGACTCGACGAGCAGCTATTGCATCCCTATATGTGGGCGATGAAGCCGCATTATTACAGCACCGGGCGCTCGTTCTATAACTTCCCGTACATGTTCGGGCTGCTCTTTGGGCTGGGCCTCTACGCGCGCTACCAGCAGGACGCCGAGCAGTTCAAGGCCAGCTATGACGACCTGCTCTCCTCCACCGGCCTGGCGGACGCCGCGACGCTGGCCGCACGCTTTGGCATTGACACACGCACGCCGGACTTCTGGCGCAGCAGTCTGGATGTCGTGCGCGGGCAGGTGGCGCAGTTCGAGGCGCTCAGCCAACAGGCAGGAGTATAGTTCATGTCCAGCAGCTACGACAGCGAGAGTGTGCCTATTCTGGAGTTCGATCCAGCGCCAGAAGCGTTGCTCGAACCAAAGAAGCTCATCAAGCCGCTCGATATCCCAGAGCGGGCAGTGGTCTGCTTCTTCCAGGAGGTCATGGAACACCTGGTGCAGCAGGAGACGCTGCGCACCGTGCGGCACCTGCGTAGCGAGATGGGCACACATCCGGTCTATGAGATGGCGATGGATGGCAAACGGCTCGCCGTCTTTCATCCGGGTGTCGGCGCGCCGCTGGCTGCCGCCATGCTCGAAGAAGTGATTGCGCTCGGCTGCAACACGTTCATCGCCTGTGGCGGCGCGGGTGTGCTGGATAGCAGCATCGCCGTCGGGCATATCCTCGTGCCAGCCAGCGCCGTGCGCGACGAAGGCACATCCTACCACTACCTGCCGCCGGACCGCGAGGTGGCCGCCAGCGCCGACGGTGTCGCCGCCATCGAGCGGACGCTGCGGGCGCATGAGGTGGACTATCTGGTGACGAAAACCTGGACAACCGATGCTATCTACCGCGAGACGCCAGAGAAGATTCGCCGGCGCCGCGCGGAGGGATGCCTGGCGGTGGAGATGGAGTCCGCTGCGTTCTTCGCCGTTGCGCAGTTTCGCGGCGTGCGGTTCGCGCAGATGCTCTACGGCGGCGATGATGTTGGCGCGGATGAATGGAACTCACGCCACTGGAACAGCCACACCAGCGTTCGCGAAAAGCTCTTCTGGCTGGCCGCTGAAGCCTGCCTTGCGCTTTAGTGGCGCATGAGCCGGTTGCTAGACATAGATGGTGGAAACCCCATGTGGTCCCCCTCTCCTTATGGGAGAGGGGTAAAGGGTGAGGTCTATCCGTTCATCAGTGGTTGTGCGCTGGCAGCCGGCGTACTATCGCCTTTGGCTTTCGCCGCTTTGGCGGCTTCCACCGCCGGATCGCGTCCAACGAAGAACGCCAGCACAACGCAGATGGCGCAGCCGATCAGCGAGAAGAGGAATGTGTCGTTCATGCCCATCGTCACGGCGTGCTGCGTCACGCAGGCCGTGAGTGCCTGGGCATTATGCCCGGCCTGCGCGGCGCAGGTAGCCGCCACCCCGCTGAGCGGCTGCGTTTTCAGACCGGCGACGATATCACTGGCGTGAGTCGTCGTCTGCTGCGTCAGGTAGGTGGTGAGGACGGCGACCCCCAGCGCGCCGAAGGCTGTCTTGGTGGAGCTTATCAGTGAGGTGGCCTTTGCCATCTGCTTATTGCTCACGACGGCGACGGCCAGCGTTTGCAGCGGCTGCCCGACCAGTCCCAGCCCCAGCCCGCGCAGGATCAGCCAGATTTGCAGGCTTGCGCCGGTGGTGTTCACATCCAGTTGCGTGAAGCCGATCATCGAAATGGTGACGAGCGCTGCGCCCGCTACCGTCAGGACGCGCGGCCCGACGTTGTTGTAGAGCTTGCCGCCGATGGCCAGCCCAACCGCCATCGCCAGGCCCTGCGCAATCACAATTTCGCCGGTGTTCAGCGCGGACAATCCCTCCACCTGCTCGAAGAAGAGCGGCAGCAGGAAGAGGCTGCCAAATAGCACAGCAGTGGTCGCCCAGAGCAGGATGTTGGAGATGGTGAAGGTGTAACTGCGGAACAGCCGCAGGTCCATCACCGGGTCTTTGACCCGTAGCTCGACGATGACAAACGCGATGAGCAACACCCCGCCGGCCACCAGGAAGGCGATGACCGTGTGATCGCCCCAGCCGCTTATCCCCGCCTTGCTGATACCATAGACAAAGGCGGTAAAACCTGTCATCGAGAGCAGCAATCCGGGCAGGTCGAGGCCCTGTTTGGCTGACATATCGTCGCCGTTCGCCTCGCGTTCGGCGTCCTTGCCGCGCAGGACGATGAGCGACAGTGTGAACGCCACGACGCCGATGGGCAGGTTGATTGTGAAAATGGCGTTCCAGCTAAAGCTGGTCGCCAGCCAGCCGCCAAGTGTCGGACCAAAGGCTGGCCCCAAGAGCAGCGGCACCATCAGTAGCACCATCGCGCCTGCGCGTTCCTCCGGCGCAAAGAGGCGGAAAATGATTGCCATCCCCACAGGGACCAGCGCGCCGCCGCCGATGCCTTGCAGCACGCGGAACGCAATCAAGAGTTGCTCGTTTGGCGCGATGACGCAGAGGCCGGAGCCAATAGTAAACAGCGCCAGCGCCATGAGCAGCGTCATCTTGGAGCCAATGCGATCACTGAGATAGCCGATGATGGGAATAATCGCGGCGTTGGCCAGGAAATAGCCGGTGCCGACCCAGGTGATCGTCTGGAAATCCGTCTTGAAGGCGGTTGCCATTTCTGGCAGCACCACGCTGACAATCGTCGTATCGAGAACCGCCATCAACAGGCCAAGGACGATGACGAGCGCAGCCTGCCACCTGTAGCTGAGACGCATGGGTTTGCTCTCTTTCTTTTTCTATTTGTTGGTCTCTCTAGTCTCTCTGGTCTCTTTGGTCTCTGGAAAGTCTTTGAGCATGCCGGCGACGATCAACGTAACGACGTACTCACGCGCACGGGCAAGAGCGGCGGCAGAGGACAGATCCTCATGCGGCAGAAGCATCTGATACAGCGGCACGAAGGAGAGATAGGACAGGCAAATCTGCAAGGCCATCGCTAACTGGATGATTGGCACGAAGTCTGAGCGCAAGAGACCCGCGCTATGCGCCTTGCGAAAGAGCTGCTCGAAGGGATCAACATTCTCGCTGGCAAGTTGTGAGACGATCTGCTTATAGACTGTCCAGCCTTCCGCCTGCTCCCAGAGCAACATGCGCATGAACAGCGGATGATCGAGGATGTAATCAAAGAGCGACGAGACAATCGTTTCCAGCGCCGCCTTGAAGGTGGCGGCGTTGGCGACGATGGCGTCATCCAGGAAGAGTGGCGTCAACACCCGCGCCTGTACCGCGCTCATGTCCTGGTCCGCGCGTTTGAGAACCTCCGTGTACAGCCCCAGCTTGTTGCCGAAGTACTGGAAGAGCAGGCTCTTGTTATAGCCCGCTCTCTCGGCAATGGCATCCACGCGCGCGCCGTCGAAGCCATGCTCCGCAAAAACCGCCTCAGCCGCGTTGAGAATCGCCTCGCGGGCGCCTTTCGCGTCATGTGGGCGCCCGCGCCGGCTCGCCTGTTCTTCGAGTTCCTCTGATTCCGTCTCTGTCATCGCCGCCATCACCTTCAACCTAATCTAACCAGTTAGTTAGATAACCATCTGGTTAGATTGTAGTCAGCGGGGATGCCATTGTCAAGAGGAAAACGCGCAAACACTCAGAACTGGCGGCAATAAGGGAATGAGGGAAATGTCAGACTGGTAAGTGTTAGATCGTATCTGGTGTTGTCGAATCAATCGAGCCAGCCACCCCCAGGGCGGCGCAGACGAAACGATGGACCAGCGCCGCCGCTTCTTCCGCTGTACGTGTCGCAGTGGCGAGCATATCGAAGCTCTCGAAGCTGGTCAGTGTATAGAGGATATCCACCGTCTCATCGTACTGCTCCTGCGCCGGTCGCCCGTACTCCGCCATTAACCGCCGCGTGATGACACGCAATCCCTCGCGCCGCCGTTCATCGCGCGCCTGCAACACCTGGGCGAAATCTGTATCGCGCGCCGCGAAACTGCGCAACCGGCGCAGCACCAGCCGGTCGGAGGCCCAGAAGCGAAAGAATTGTACGATGAATTCGGCCAGCGCATCGAGGACGTTGGCCTGCCGGAAGGCATTGGCCAGCCGCTCCATCTGGCCGTGCGCCGCCAGATCGTCGGAGATGGCTTCGAGTAGCCCAACTTTGGAGCCGAACTGATAGTACACCGTCATGCGGGCGACGCCGGCTTGTTTAGCTACGGCGTCTATCGTGAATCCTGAGAAGCCATCGCCCGACATGAGCAGCTCGCGCGCTGCCGCGATGATGCTGGCGCGCGTCTGGTCAGTGGCTGCCTGCCGCCTGCCAAGTTGATAGGGACGCGGACTCATCTCTTTTCTGATCTTCTTTCCAGTGATTTCCTCACTCCGTACACAGTATGACAAAAGGTTCAGTTTTGTCTCCCCATCATACTCTTGACAATTTAATCTTACAGTATGTACAATTATTTCGTCAACGCATCGAGAGATGGAAATAGCAAAAGAGAGCAGAACAAACGAGGAGTAACCCATGACCAGCACATCACCTTTTCCTGTCCAGCCCACACAATCCGTTCCCAGCGATCTGCTGGCGGGCAAAGTAGCGATCATCACCGGTGCGAGCCGGGGCATTGGTGCCGCCTCCGCCCGTGTCTTTGCCGCTGCCGGCGCGACCGTTGTCCTTGCCGCGCGTAGCGAGGATGCGCTGGCGTCTGTCGCGCATGCCATTCAGTCCGCAGGCGGACAGGCGCGTGCCATACCCACCGATACCAGCGATCCCGTCGCCGTCGAGCAGCTCGTTCAGCAGACGCTCGATGCTTATGGACGCCTGGACGCCGCCTTCAACAACGCTGGCGAAGGGCACATGCCAACGCCGCTCGCCGATATTGCGCTTGAAGACTTCGACCGCACGGTGCGCGTCAACCTGCGCGGTGTCTTCCTCGCGATGAAGTATGAGATACCCGCTATGCTGGCCGGTGGTGGCGGCGCCATTGTCAATATGTCCTCCACCGCTGGACTGAACGGCGTGCCGGGCATCGCCTCCTACGTTGCCAGCAAGCATGGCATCATCGGGCTGACGAAAGCGGCGGCGCTGGATTACGCGTCGCGCAATATCCGCGTCAACGCCATTGCTCCAGGTCCCATCCTCACCGAACGGCTGGCGAGTTTGCCAGAGCAGGCGCGCGAACAGGTCTCCGCGCACGTCCCCATGCGGCGCATTGGACTCCCAGAAGAAATCAGTGCGGCGGCTGCCTGGCTTTGTTCAGACCAGGCATCGTTTCTCACTGGCACAACCATTACCGTTGACGGCGGCAGGTTGGCTGGCGGCGCGTAATGCTGCCTGACCTGGAGTGACCTGATGTAGCTCTTGAATGAAAGGAGAAAACATCATGAGTGCCTATGACATCGCGCTGTTCTTTCATATCAGCGGCGCCATCGCCTATTTCCTGGCTGCGAGCATCTGGCTGTTGGGCCTCTCGCTTCAGCGGCGGGCGCAGCGGGTGGAGCAGGTACGCGCCATTGGCAGCATGGTTGACGTTGCGGGTCCTGTCTCTGGGGTTGGCTTGCTGATTCTCATTGTCAGTGGTCTGTATATGGCGGCCACTGCCTGGGGCTTCGGCACCGGCTGGATTGATGTGGCGATCATCAGCCTGGTGCTGATAGCGCCGCTTGGCGCGGCGCTGACCGTGCCGCGCCGGCTCAAGATTGACCGGCTGGCGCGCGCGACACCGGACGGTCCGGTTCCAGAGAACCTCGCGCGGCTAATCCACGACCCGATCCTGCAAACATCGGTGCAAACGCTGCTGGTTCTCCTGCTGGGCATCGTCTTCCTGATGACGACGAAACCTTCGCTTATCGGTTCGATCATTGTGATGCTCATCGCCCTGGCGCTGGGCATCGTGTCGAGTCTCTTGATCGTTGTGCGTCCGCGCCGGCAGCATGTGGTAGCGCCTATGGACCATGCGTAGACGGCTGGTATCTGGTATTCAGACAAAGGAGATTGAATCATGAACGAGATGTCATCTGCACAGGCAGAACAAGACCTGAAGAAGCTGGCGGAAGAGTGGGCTGCTGCAGAACTCCACGGAGACACGACATTTCTGCAACGCACGTTGGCTGATGATTTCGTTGGCGTGGGGCCGTTGGGCTTCCTGCTGACCAAGCAAGAATGGCTCGCGCGACATCAGACCAGTGACATGCAGTATACCGCTCACACGCTGGATGAAGCAACGGTGCGTGTGTACCACGACGCCGCCATTATGATTGGTCGTCTGACTCAGGAAGCGACCTTTCGGGGCAATCCCGTGAACACGCAGATGCGCACGACGCTGGTGTTTGTCCGTCAACAGGGACAATGGCAACTGGCAGGGCTTCACTTCTCTACCATCGGCCAGCCTCCGGCTTTCGCTCAATCCTAAATCGCGTTTGCTGGTCTCATGAAAATGGGTCGGAAAGACGGTGGGACGTTGCAGGAATGAGTCTGCAACAGCGCGAGCGTCCTCCTGGTGTGCCGGGGACCGGGAGGATGCTCGCGCCAATTCACTCCGAGGATGGTTGACGAATTGCGCGCAGTGGGATGAGCCAGATAATCGAAAGGAGCAGTCCCGCGCTGACCAGCGCCAGAATGAGGTGTATATCCAGCCACTCACCGAGCCAGCCGCCAAGCACAAACCCGAGCGATGGGATGCCCCAACTAATCATCCGGCTGCTCGCCGCTACTCGCCCCTGAAGCGCATTGGGAATGATCGCCTGCCGCAGACTGCCGCCCGTGATGCCATAGACCATCACACCCATATCCCATAGCAGCAACACAACGCCGTATTCCAGCGCCAGCAGCGCCAGCGGTCCGCGCAGGAAGGAGAGCAGCAATGGACTGATCGCCGCCGCGAGCTGGCAACCGATGAGCATCTGCCCAATACTGAAGCGGCGAGCCAGGCGCGGGGCGACCATCGCGCCCAGCACACCACCGATGCCACTGGCAGTGGCCAGCGCGCCGAATAGCGCCGGTGAAAAGCGCAGATCACGCAGCGCGTAGACGGCATAGAGCGCGATATACATGTTGACGAAGATATTGGCGGTGGCGCTGCAGCCAACCAACGCGCGCACGATGGGATTTTTCCAGAGATAGCGCAATCCCTCGCCGATTTCGCGCAGCAGATGGCGGTCGGTCTGCTGCGCGGGTCGCGGCTCCTTCAGGCGAATCCAGCGCAGCGAGAGGACCGATACCAGAAATGAGGCGGCGTCCAGTAGAATCGCCAGCGGCGCCGCGATGATCTGCACGAGTCCGCCAGCCAGTCCCGGCCCAACCACCTGCGCGGCGGAGAGCGTCGTCTGGAGCTTGCTGTTGCCTTCCACCAGATCATCGCGCCCGATCAGTGTTGGCAGATACGAGGTATACGCGACCTCGAAGAAGACTGTGAGAATGCCGACGCCGAAGGTGACAGCGTAGAGCAGTTCGATGTGCAGCAGGCCGAAGAGCGCCAACAGCGGAATCAGGCTGAGGAACAACGCGCGCCCGGCATCACTGACGATGAGGACAAGGCGGCGCGGCAACCGGTCCACCAGCGCACCGGCAAACAAACCGACGAGCGCAAACGGTAGATATTGCGCCAGGCTCAGCAAGCCCATCTGGCTGGGCCGCGCCTGCAACAGCACTACGGCAATCAGCGGAATGGCGACATCGCTGATGCTGGATCCAAAGACGGAAACCGTCTGGCCGAACCAAAGTTTCAGGAAATCGTGGTGTCCCCAGAGGGAGGGGCGTCGCTGCTGTTGCGGCTGTGGCTGTGGCTCAGAATTGGCGGTGGAAGACGGTGAGACGACCTGCATCGTCGCTACTCCTCTCGAATTGACCTCGATTGATCTTTGGTGGATCTTGCATCAGGCTCAGGCTTGTTCAAGCGTGCCCGGCCCAACATGCCTGGACGCGCCATGTTTCACCTGCTATAATCATCATTGATGGTAAAAATCATAGCTCTCCAAAACTTTACCTGTCAATAGGAGATTTGATGGTAAAGTATTGCGGGGAGAGAAGACCGGAGCGTGACGGTGGATGAACGTGAAGAACTCCTGGGGGAGAGCGAACATATCGGCGGCGCGCTCTGCCTCGATTTCACCAATACGGTTGATTGGCATGCCAGCGACCATCCAGGGGAGCGTCTCAAGAGCTATGAAGACCTTGCCTGGTGGGCATTCTATAGCCACGCGCTTGCGGCGGATGAACGCGACCGCCTGATATCGTTGGCAGCGCAGCAGCCGGAACGCGCCGGGCGTATCCTCGAAGAGGCGCATGTCTTTCGTGAATCGCTCTACCGGCTGTTTCTGGCGCGTATCGCGGATGCCGCGCCGTCAGCCGCCGACCTCGATCTGCTCACCCGCGAGCTACGGCGTGCGGTGAAGCATGGCGCCATCATCTTTGAGGGCGATCAATTCACCTGGGCGTGGCATATGGGAGATGGCAAAGACCGCGCTGGCACTCTTGACGACCTGGCTGCGCCGCTCTGGCCGGTGGTGCGCTCAACGGTGGAGCTTATTTTTTCCGCAAACGTGCGGCGTCTGCGCCAGTGTGCGGGCGATGAATGTGGCTGGCTGTTTTTAGATATGAGCAAGAATCAGACGCGGCGCTGGTGTTCGATGGCCTCCTGTGGCAGCCGGGCGAAGGCGCTCGACTACTACTACCGTTCGCAGGCCAGGAAGAAGAACCGGACAACGGAACCGACACAAACCACGCGCTAACCGCCAGGCTAGTGCAGCATAGATGGGATACTCCTCAAGATGAGCGATATCAACTCGCCCGTTTCGCTGCCCAAACGCAGCTATTTCGCAGATTTCCGGCACGGCTTCGTGGCGACAATGGTGCTCTGGCCGGGCGACCTGCCGTATGGCATCGCCTTTGCCATTCTTGCGCGCGCCGGTGGATTCACGCCACTGGAAACGCAGGCGCTCTCGCTGCTGGTCTATGCAGGCGCGTCACAGGTGGCGATAATTACGCTGGCCGCCACTGGCGCTGCTGCGCTACCCATCGTGCTGACGGTGTTGGTGCTGAACCTGCGCCATGTGTTGTATGGCCTCTCCATCAGTCGCTGGTTTCGAGGACGCACCCGTCCGCCGCGCGGCATCCTGGCCTATATCCTGACCGACGAAACCTATGGGCTGACGACCAAAGCCTATCTCGATGGGCAGGGAAGCGATGCGTTTTACTTTGGCTCAGGGATTAGCCTGTTCAGCAGCTTTAATCTGGCGACGCTGGCTGGCATCTTGCTAGGAACTCTGCTGCCGGACCCCAACCGCATTGGCCTGAGCTTCATTTTCCCGTTGACGTTTCTCGCGCTGCTGCTGCCGCTCCTGCGCAACTGGCGGCACATCTTGGTCGCCGTCATTGCCGGGGTCAGCGCCATCATCCTGAGTCACTTCGTTGCTGGCGGCGTGACGGTGCTGGTGGCAGGCGTCGCGGCAGCGGCCATCGGCGCATTCCTGGATCGTGGCAAAAGCGATGGCGCGACCGATGAAGCTGGTGCGGTGGACCTGGTAGAACGCGAGCCGGAGGTGAGTCTATGAGCCAGATTGGAACCGGCGGTTATATGGGGTTGATACTGGCGGCGGCGGTCGTCACCTACGGCACGCGCATCTCCGGCTTTCTGTTGGGTCAACGCAAGTTGCCCGCCTGGCTGAATCGCTTCCTGACGTATGTGCCGGTGGCGGTCTTCGCTGCGCTGATTACGCCTGACCTGAACGTTGGTGGCCATGACATGTGGCCGCGTATCATCGGTGCAGCGGTGGCGACGGTGGTAGTGCTGCGCTTCCGGCAACTCTGGGCTGGCCTCATCGCTGGCATGGTGGGCTTCTGGCTGGCTGGCGCGCTGCTGGGCATGTGAAGCGAGAAAGCTGCACGTTGATTTAATTTCGCACGCCGGTAGAGCAGACAGGAATGTCTGCCCTACCGAATATATACATTGACTCTGACCACACTGATTCAGATTTATGCGCTCTCTGGTGCAGAAAGGTCCTGCGTGCAATAGGCGCAGCGGGTGGCTTTGAGCGGGATGGTGCTCAGGCAGTAGGGGCAATCTTTGGTCGTTGGGTCTGGTGGCGCCTCGCCGCGCTGGCGCCGTGCCTGGAGGGCATTGAGCGGCTTGACGACAAAGAAGAACAGAACGGCGGCGATAATCAGGAAGCCGACGATGGCGTTGATGAAATCGCCAACAAAGAACTTGCTGTTGTGGATGGTGAAGTAAACCTGCGAGAAGTCTGGCTGCCCACCGATGGCGGCGATCAACGGCGTGATGATGTCTTTCACGAACGCCGCCACCACAGCGCCGAATGCCGCGCCAATCACGACGGCAATCGCCAGGTCTACGACATTGCCGCGCATAATGAAGGTTTTGAACTCGTTGACGATCTTCATTGCTTTCCCCTTCCAGCGCCAAACAGCGCCCATCCAACATGCACAACACAGCCACATGTTACCACCCATATGCCGTGATATATGGGTAGATGAAATAGTATCATGCCTGTCAATATCTCAACAGATCAAGGCACGGATTGGGCGACGAACCAGCGCAGAAACCCTGGCACCTGCGCGATATTCGGTAGTACAACATCCGCTTCAGTGGTCAACTCGGCTGGCGCTTCATCATGCGCCACCGCGACAGCAACGCCCTGGCAGGCGCCCTCCGCCGTCAAGTGCCGCAGCGCGCGGAACGCATCGAGGTCAGTGCGGTCGTCGCCCAGATAGAAGGCTGAGCGCAGCCCGCGCTCACGAATTACAGCGGCGACCGCGACTCCCTTATCCACCTCCACCGGTGGCCGTAACTCGACGACCATGCGCCCGCGCGTCACCCGCAGGCCCAGCGGCGCAGCGATGTCCTGCGTGACCCGATACACCTCCTCTTCTGCCGCCGCCGGATCGCTGGTGTTGCGCACATGGATGCTAGCCGTCGCACCCTTGGGTTCCAGGCGTAACCCCGGCCAGTGGGGTTGCAGCTCCGCACCCACTCTCTCCAGCGCATGCTGCAACGGTGCGATAAATGGCAGCGCCTCCGGATAGATCGTGTCTGCGCCGCTCGCTGGTTCATAGGTTTCCAGCCCGTGATTACCGATATAGAGCAGGTGCGCATTGCCGACCATACGCGCGGCATCCTGTGCAGACCGTCCAGACACCGCCACAACGAGATCGAATGTCGTTACCGCCTGATCCAACACTTCAGCGATTCCCGGCAGCAGCGTCGCCGCCTCCGGTGTCGGCGCGATGGAGCTGATGGTGCCGTCAATATCGGTGAAGAGTCCGCGTGGCCGGTGCGCCAGCGCCGCGCGCATCAGCGGCTCTACACGCCCAAAGCCAGGAAATAGCTCACTCATACCCTTCCTCATCTCTTTCCCCTAGCCACGTTATATCAGGTTTATGGAGGCGGGCGGCATTCAGAAGAGCAGTTTGACAGCGCCGTTGCGCAGCGTGTAGCATGCCAGCAGCACAGAAACTTCTATTGACCACCTCTAGTTGGCTGGGAGGACACGCCGGTGGCGAAGAAGACGTACATTCCCGATTTGCAAGAATCTATTGATGATGAGATAGCCAGCCTGGCGGAGCAACGCGCCACGGCGGAGAAGAGCGCGCCACAAGAACAGGTTGCTCCTACGCCTCCACCTGCTCCTGGCGTAGTGCCTCGCTCGCCAGCGCCTTACGCGCAGGCGCCTGGGGCTGCTCCAGGACCGGCGCCTATGCAGCCGGCAGCCTTCCCTCCGCGCTCGCCGCTTCCCGCACGCAAGCGGTCACGCACGCTATGGCGGCTTCTGCTTGGCTTTCTGGGCGTAGTGATAGTACTCGGCCTGGTATTGTTAGTGGCAGTACTAACGTTTCACGGGGGCGCTACGCCAGCCAGCGAATTCACCCCAACTCCTGGCGGACAGCCTACGGCGACGCCTACCCCTGCGCCGCCAACGCCCATCTCAAGCGTTCCGGGCGCGTTGATTGCGTTATTCATCATCGCCATCATCATTGTTCTGCTTGCTGTGGTTGCGGTGCCACTCATTGCTCGTAGTAGACGGCCTGCTGGAAAGCGAACTACTGGCAAAGAGGTGGCTTCAACGGATAGCATCCAGACCGACCTGAACCTTCAGATTCAGCGGCTCCAGCAGTTGCGCACCTGGGTCAACGAGGACCCTGCATTCAGTCAACTGGTAGACAATATCATCGGCAAACAGGTGAAGTCCTCGGAGCGCCGGCAACAGATATTTTCCATCCTGCTTGGCGTTGCCTCGCTGGTCGCTGGATGGTTGCTCTCAGCCTTCACCCCGCCGATTACGCACTTATTGGGACATTGAGCATGCAATACCAGCAAGAGCAACAAGAACAGCACATCAGGCGGGCGCAAGAGGAGGATGTGCCGCGTCTGGTGGCGCTTTCTAGCGCCAAACGCACGCTCTATCAGGCGTATCAGCCGCAGTTCTGGCGGCGCGCAGCGGATGCCGACGAGCGCCAGGAGCCATTTCTGAAGCGGCTCATTGCGCGCGAAAACGTCATCGCGCTGGTCTATGAGCAAGGGGACACGATCCTGGGTTTCGTCATTGCGCAACTGGTGCCTGCGCCGCCCGTTTATGATCCCGGCGGCCTCACCTGTAGCATAGACGACTTTTGTGTGGAAGGTGACGCCGATTGGCCGGGCATTGGTCGCGCGCTGCTAGAAGCCGCCATTGCGGAGGCGCAGGCACACGGCGCGGCGCAAACGGTAGTGGTCTGCGCGCATCTCGACGAACCCAAACGGGCAATGCTGTCCGCCTCCGGTTTCAGCATCGCTTCCGAGTGGTATGTCAAAGGAATGTAGCGGGTGGACCTCACCCCTGACATCTCTCCCGCGAGGAGAGGGGTATCAATTTAGCGCAGTGTATTGGGCTGCGTCGGCGCATCGAAGTCGTTGGTTCCAGCAGCAGCCGATGGCTTGCGCGAGGCGAAGATCGAGCGATTGAGCGCAGCGGGCAGCGGCATGAGCGCGACAATGACGAATACTACCAGCACGATAACTACGCTACCGACGACATCGAGCGTATGGTGCGCGCCGATGCCCATGCGTCCGAGCATGACCAGCAGTGTCCCCAGGGCGAAGAACGGGATGAGTTTGCGGCTGATCCACCAGAGCGAGACCGTAATCGCTGCTGCCATGAGTGTGTGATCCGAGGGGAAACCATTATCACGCGAGACCGACGCTAACGGCGCGGTGCCGGTCACGATATAGGGGCGGGTGTCAATGATGACATGGTTCAGCACTTTGGCGACAATAAAGGCCACCGTCACCAGCAGAATCAGCCGCAGCAGCAGGGCAGGCGTAATGGCCCGCAGATGCGTGAGAACGGCAACGACCCAAAGCGCCGCCATGACGAAGACCAGATAGGCCGCGCAGAAGATAGCGATCTTCTCTGTCACTGAGTTGGTGTAGGCCAGCGATTGAATCGCCTGCTGTATCCCATCTTGTTTGAAAATCGTTGGCATAAGAAATCCTCAATTCCTCTGATCTATTTGCTGACCTATTTGCCTGTCGGTCCAGACGACGCATGGCGATTGTTTGCAATGTGCGCTGGCAATCTATTGCTGCGATGGCGGCGTCAGCCGGTGTACCACCACGCGCACCACGTCATCGTCCGGCGGCCAGGCGCGCTCATACACGCGCTCCTCATCACGCCAGCCGGCCTCGCGGGCGGCGGCAACGAAGCCGCGCGACACACGCCGCCCCGGCTCCGCCAGCCAGAACACACCATCCGGCGCCAGTAAGGATGGCGCGAGTTCCAGGAGTGGCGCCACGTCCTCCTGCTCATACAGCACATCGGCTGCGAGCAGGAGATCAAACGGCCCACCGGCGCGGCAAGCTATCTGCCCTTCAGGTGTGCGCCAATCCAACAGCAGCAGGTCGGGCGTCTCGCCAGCCAGCCGGAGCGTGTTATAGCGGGTGAAGAGCAGCGCCTCTGTGAAACAGTCGGCGGCCTGGAGTCGCACGCCAGCAGCGAGCGCTACCGCTGCTGTCAATCCCAGGCCACAGCCCAATTCCAGCGCCCGTTTGCCGGTAAAGGCGGCGCGTTCAGCCACTATGGTCTCTGCCAGCGCCTGGCCGCTCGGCCAGAGCAGCCCCCAATAGGGCATATGCGTGCCCGCAGCCACCGCTGCCCGCGCCTGCTCCGCCGCTGCGCTCGTCTCTCTGATCGCCATCGTCTCTGGTAACGCTGCATCCTCTAACTTGTCCACTGTCGCTCTGCCGTCCAACGCGGCGGAAAATTGATCGAGTGGCGCATCGGGGTCAGCGGGCAGCGTGATGACCATGGGATTAGCCACGCCGGGCAGCGACAACGCGGGCAGCGAAAGATCGCGTAGCGCATAGAGGTCTTCCATACGCGCGCGTAACGCAGCCAACGTAAGAGCAGCCGACGTAGCGGCGTCATCTGGCTGATGGATAGAGCTGGTGGCATTCACTGGCCTTGTCATGGCGCGTATTATACGCCTATGTTAAAGCGAGGTTAAGCTTTGTGTGGGGATATGTGAGAAAAAGGCTGGTCTCGCATTCGATGAAATGTTAAGACCAGCCAATATGGTGGCAGGCTAGAGCGCGTAGTAGTCGGGAACGATGTCTCATATCTGCCATTATGCTATTATTCGCTGGAGCGTTCCGGCTCATCGGAGAGAATTTCTCGTGCCAACTGCCCGACATGCCGGATGGCATAGGCGTGATGCTCGGCCAGCACTTCACGCGCGGACGCCACTTCTTCGTCTCGCGGCGTATGGACACGTACAGCAACATGACCCTTTGCGCGTTCTTCGGCGTACTGCTCCTGCTCTATCCCTTCCTCGGTGAATAATTTTTCGCCGGTGGTGGGTGGCTCCGCCAGTGTATCCTCCATGCCCTTGCTCTTCTCCAGGGGATGCGTCCCTTCTTCGGCTTCCGGCGAGAGAACGATATCCTCGTTGGCGAAGCCTGCGGCATGCAGCGCCTCAGCCGCGCGTTGCGCCTCTTCGCGGCTATCAATCAGCGCAATCACATAGTCGCTGAAATCGGCGGGATTCCTGGTATAGTCCTGCTGATTGGATTGGTCATGTGCTGTCATGTCTCTCTCGTCCTTTCTCTGCCGCTGAGCGCCTGTTCAGAACTGGCGCTCTCTTAATGAAATATCCTGGTTATCTTGCTTCTATTGCCAGTTGTTGCCAGTTGTTGCCTGTGAAGATGGTTGAAATGAGGTGCGCACATTCCATGCCAGAGGATATTCCACATCATACGAGGTATAGTATGTTTGTTGCCCCAAAACCGCGCCATCATTCGCCCGTATCGGGATTGCCTCCTGAATCCCCGCCATCGTTTACGGTTCCATCATAATGATGAGGCTGCTGGCCGCCAGGATGAGATGGGCTAGAGATATCGTATTCCACCAGTGCGTTGTCTTTTGCCAGCTCTTCCAATGTTTCAGCAGTTTCATCGCTGGCAGTTTCTTCGATTGATGCGGCGGCAGCTTTGCCTGCAAGATACTCGTTCGCGTTGGAGACGGCTTTTTCTACGGCGCCCTGCGGAAATGGTTTGAACAATAGCTGAACATACTGCTGATCCATTGCCAGATCGGTTATCTGGCACTCCATATCAGGGTTGCTGGTCATGAGGACAAAGCTATGCTGGGCGACCTCCTTTGCCAGCAGTGGCGCGAGCCGCGCGAACAATTCGCCATCGCCGTCGAGGGGTAGGTGGCAGTCCAGAAACGCAATATGCGGTTCCTTATTGGATACGAGATACTGAATGGCTTCCACCGCAGTTGCGGCTTCCATGACGGAATATCCCGCCCGCGTCAGAATCGTATGGAGGCTGGCACGAAGGAGCGCGTCGCCCTCTGCTAGAAGGACCGGAGCTGTTGTAGTCATAAAAATTATCGCCTTTACTGGTCTCTAACTGGTCTCTAAATAAAATGACCGGATAGGCAACCCTGATATGCTGCTGGTTGCCCATCCGGTCGTTCAGCGCAATCGTTTACGCTCAAGCAGTGCCAGTGCGGCGCATCGGCGCGGCGCTGCTGGCGGAAGCATTTGATGCGTTCTTGGGATGCGCGAAGATCATGCGCCCGGCCACTGTTTGCAGCACGCGCGTGACGGTTACATCAACGCTCGATCCCATATAGGATTTGCCGCCCTCGACGACGATCATCGTGCCGTCGTCGAGATAGCCGACGCCCTGGCCAAGCTCTTTGCCCTCCTGCATAATCTTGATCGTCATGTCCTCGCCCGGCAGCAAAATCGGCTTCACGGCGTGTGCCAGCTCGTTGATATTGAGGACCTTCACGCCTTGCAGGTCGGCGACGCGATTGAGATTAAAATCGTTGGTGATGATCGGCGTATGCCACTGGCGCGCCAGCTTCACCAGCTTCGCATCCACCTCCGGCGTATTCTCAGCGTCGGCATCGCTGATTTCCACAGAGACGGACGGGTCTTTCTGCAGGCGTTTCAGAATATCCAGCCCACGACGGCCACGATTGCGGCGCATGCTATCCGGCGAATCGGCGATATGCTGAAGTTCTTCCAGCACGAAGCGCGGCACGATCAGCGTCCCGGAGACGAAGCCAGTCTCGGTAATATCAGCGATGCGTCCATCAATGATGGCGCTGGTATCCACCAGGATTTTGTTCTCATTGCTGCGTGTTGCAGTTTTCTTGCCAAAACGGCTGCGCAGCTTCGTCGGTTCCTCGCGCTCATCAGCTTCCTCGCCGTCCGCCTCTTCGCGGGCGGCGGCTGAGGAGCGGCGCCGTTCGCTGATGGCGCTAAACATCGAACCGAACATGCGCGTGAAGTCTTCCTTCTTCCAGACCGCTGCTGCTGTGCAGAGATAAGCCAGCCCGATGGCAACGAGAATCGGCAGCCACTGGCCGATGTTCCAGAGCTTGATCGGTGAGATCAGCGCGCTGGCCAGCGCAGCAATGCACAGGCCGACGATCAGGCCGATTGCGCCCGCGATCAGATCGCTGACGGAGGCACGGCGAATCTTTTCCCGCACCCAGTAGTAGGGAAGCAACGTGACATATGGAGCGATGATGAAGGCAAGAATGGCGCAACCAGCGATAATGCCAATTTCCAGCCCAATCGTCTTGTGAGCGGGGTCTCTATCTAAGGAAACGAGCAGCGCCACAACGGCGGCGACGACGCTTCCGACCAAGCGGATGCCTGTTTTAACTGACATACCCGTCCTCCATGCGGACCATCCTCATCTGCGGCCCGCGATTGCTAGCGCGAAGTGAACGCTTACGGTAAGCATCCGCTTTCGCGCAACCAGAGGGCGGTGGAGCGTTTCATTGCGACAATTCGCGCGTACGCCGCATACACGACGTGGATGAGTGCAGTGGTTCAGCCAGATCAATCCTCAGATTGGGATTGTCATCAAGTGAAAAGACGCGCGTTCGCTTTCTCCACCAGTCCGTCAACCATCGAAAAAGTCTAGTGCTCCTTTCGTCTGTTACTTGTGTTACTTGCGTTACTTATCTGCCTCACTACCAGTTGTTATCTCTCGCTACATGTCATCTGGCCGCCGCAGTATCGCATCCTCGTGATAGTTGCCAGGTGCGGCATAACGAACTATGCAGCAAACTATGCGTATCAGTATATAACCTGGCTAGTCATTTTGGTACTTTTAGTAGTCCAGTGCGATTGCAAGGGCCTCTCCGAGCGTAGCAACGCGCACCAATTCGATACCTCCTCCTGCGGCGCTGGCCGCGTCCTGTTCGTCGTGCGCGCCGGACTTCGGCAGGATGCAACGCTTGAAGCCAAGTTTCGCCGCCTCGCGGATGCGCGCGCCTGCCCGCGTGACGGAGCGTAGTTCGCCGCCCAGGCCAACCTCACCGATCAGCACCGTCTCTGGCGAGATGCGCCGCTCGCGATAGCTGGATGCCACCGCCGCTGCCACTCCCAGGTCCACCGCTGGCTCGCCCAGCGTGAACCCACCGGCAACGTTGACATACACATCCTGGTTGCCCAGCGACAACCCCACCCGCTTGGTCAACACTGCCAGCAGCATCAACACGCGATTGTGGTCTAGCCCATTGGTCGTGCAACGCGGCGTGCCGAAGGTGGTGGTCGTCGCCAGCGCCTGCACCTCCACCAGCAATGGGCGCGTCCCTTCCATACTGACGATGACGGCGGAGCCATTGGAGCGCCCGGTGTGCTCGGCAAGGAAGATCGCCGACGGATTCTCGACATCCACCATGCCTTCACCGCGCATCTCGAAGACGCCAACCTCATTGGTGGCGCCGAAACGGTTCTTCACTCCGCGCAGCAACCGATAGGAGTGGAAGCGTTCGCCCTCAAGATACAATACCGCGTCCACGATATGTTCGAGCGCACGCGGACCGGCGACGGTGCCTTCTTTGGTGACATGCCCGATGATGAACACTGGCACCTGGGTGCTTTTCGCCATGCGCATCAGCCGTAACGTGCAGTCGCGCACCTGGCTGACGCTGCCCGGCGCAGACGAAATGGCTGTCGAACCGACCGTTTGTATCGAATCCACCACTACCAGCGATGGTTTGCTGCGTTCGATGGTTTCGATGATCGCTTCGATCTCTGTCTCTGGAAATAGCAAGAGTCGTTCCGTGCTGATACCCAATCGCTCGGCGCGCAACTTCACCTGCTGCGCCGACTCCTCCGCCGAGACATACAGCACCTCACCACTATTGACCGCGACATGTCCTGTCACCTGGAGCAGCACGGTTGATTTTCCGATCCCAGGCTCTCCGCCCAGCAGCATTAGTGAGCCGGGGACGATGCCGCCACCAAGCACACGGTCCAGTTCGCCGGAGCCAGTGACGACGCGCTGGTAGCCGGTCGCCTCCACTTTGGGCAGCGGCACGGGCGCGGCGCCACTACGCGAGAGTGAGCCACTACGGCCATCGCCACCGGCACGCGCAGGCGTCACGACCGTTTCGACGAGACTGTTCCACTCGCCACAATCCGGGCACCGGCCCATCCATTTTGCGCTCTCGTAGCCGCATTGCTGGCAGACGAACTTGGTTTGCGTTCTCGGCATGCTGTCCTCGGTTGATTGCCCGAAAGCAATCCTGGCCATCTTTTCTATGTCAATGCCCTGCGCTGATACGGTCGCCTGACTTATCTGCGCATGCATCGCTATAGTATCTACTCGTTTGAGCGCGCCAATGTTTTACATTTTCATCCATTGCGCGCCGTTTTGTGGAATCTTTACAGGAAGCGGCAGCGGCGCCGTTTCGCTCCCCAACACCAATTCAATTCTTCTGGTTGGGTGAAAAACCGGCGTCTGTGTTGCGGCTCGTATCATACGAAAAGGGGATGCGCCATGAGACGCATCCCCATTGTTTTGCTTGCCTAACGACACAGCAGGTGCGGTTCGTTGTCAGTCGCCGCTGCCGCCTGCGTCGCCTGCTGAGAGCGCCGGTTCCGTTGGCGGCGGAAGCTGGCGCAACAGGTCTTCGTGGCGCTCGTGAACTTCGAGTTCCACCGTGCCGTCGTGCTGCACTGCCTCGACGATATCGCCTGGGCGGAACTTGCCCTGGAGCAGTCCCTCCGCCAGCGGGTCTTCGACGAGACTCTGGATGGTCCGGCGAAGCGGGCGCGCGCCATACTGCGGGTCGTAGCCCTTCGTCACCAGGAAGTCTTTCGCGTCTTCGGGGACCAGCAGTTCAACCTGCTGTTCCGTCAACTGCACCCGCACTCGCGCGAGCAACAGATCAACGATCTGGCGCACATGCTCCTGGCGCAGGCTGTGGAACACGATGGTCGCGTCAATACGGTTCAGGAACTCCGGCTTGAAGGTGTTCTTCAGTTCGCCAAGCACCTTGTCCTTCATGGCCTCGTATTCGGATTGCTGCTGCTTCGCCTTGTCTTTGCTCTGCATGAAGCCAATGGCGGCTTCTTTGTTGAGCAAAGTGGCGCCGACGTTCGAGGTCATGATGACAATCGTGTTGCGGAAGTCCACCGTGCGGCCTTTGGCGTCCGTCAACTTGCCGTCCTCAAGGATTTGGAGCAGCATGTTGAAGACATC
>JAJPKE010000013.1 GCA_021323855.1 Chloroflexota bacterium
ACCGTACCGGCTGGCGAGACCCCAGCCACGACTCCGCCGCCTGCCAAACCGGGCTTCTTTGCGGATGTCTTGCATCCCGAACGTGTGGGCAGTTCGCATCGCACCGAATTCATCGCCGGATTGACCACCTTCGTGACGATGGCGTACATCATCTTCGTCAACACGTCCATCATGGAGGCCGCCGGCCTGAACCCGACCGCGCTGGTCATCGGCACGATCTTCAGCGCTGTCGTCCCAACGATCTTCATGGGCCTCTGGGCGGATAAACCCTGGGCGCTGGCGCCGGGGCTTGGCTACAACGCGCTCTTCGCCTTTACCGTCGTCAGCCAGCGTCATTTCCCGGTCGGCGCGGCGCTGGCGCTTGTCTTTCTGGATGGCCTTGCCTTCCTGCTGCTCGTCTCTGGTCCCTGGCGCGAGCGCATCATCAAAGGGATTCCGATGCCGATCAAGCTGGCTGCTGGCGCGGGCATCGGTCTCTTCATCGCGTACATCGGCTTCGTCAATTCTGGCATCGTCAGCCTGCCGACCAGCGCCGGTGGCTTACCCGCGCTGGGCAGCCTCTCTAGCCCCACCGTCGTCGTCGCATTCATCGGCCTGTTGCTGACCGGCATTCTGCTGGCGTGGCGGGTGCGCGGCGGCCTGCTGATCGGCATTCTGCTGACGGCGGCCATCGCCTGGGGAACGGCCATCATCAAGCCGGAGACACGCACGGCGCTGCTTGGGACTACTCCGAATCCCAAGAGTCTCAGCGATTTCATTGCGCTGCCGGATATGGGCACGTTCTTCAGCAAGGGCGTCGGACGCATTGACTTCCCGGCGCTCTTCAGCGGCCATCTGGCCAGCGGCGCAATTCTGCTGTTCTTCGTGACGTTCCTTGTCACCGATATGATGGACTCGATAGGCACCTTCAGCGGTCTGGCGAGCAAGCTGAACATCCTCGACAAAGATGGCAACTTCCCTGGCTCTGGCCGCGCGCTGATCGTAGACGCCGCCGCCGGCATGTGGGGTCCGCTGACCGGCAACGCCACCATCGCTACCTTCATCGAAAGCGCCGCTGGTGTGGGCGAGGGCGGCAAAACTGGCCTCACCGCCATCTGGGTTGCGGTGTTCTTTGCGCTGGCGCTGTTCTTCGTGCCGTTTGTCGGGCTGGTGCCGGCGGTGGCCACGGCGCCCGCGCTGATCGTCGTTGGCTATCTGATGATCGAGCCAATCGTCAAGGTTGGCTTCACCGATGTCACCGACGGCCTGCCCGCGTTCCTGGCGCTCATCACCATGCCGGTGACGTACTCCATCGCAGACGGCATGTTCGTCGGCATCGTCAGCTATGTCATCCTCAAGTTGATTCGTGGCCGTATCCGCGAAGTCAGTTGGGTGATGTGGCTCTTCGCCGCGCTGCTGATCCTGGCGAAAGTGCTGGACGCGGTGCATTTGTAGCATAGCGGGCGAATAAATTCGCGCCTGGATGGCCGCTGGCCGCGAAGTCCGCCGACGCGGACTCGATGCAGGTGGTTTCCTGTTTCTAACCTGCGCAGGCAGGTTTCGCGGCTGAAAGCCAGCCAGGCGCGGTTTCAACCGCTAGCTGTCTTTTTCGCCGGAGTGGACATGTCTTCTGTCCGCTCCGGCGTTCTTATCTGCGTTATATCCAATGTGGTTGGCATGACCAAATAGCACAAACGTCCACAAAAATCACCCATCGCTTCACAGTTCAATCACTTGGACATGTTGCCTCTGTCTTTTCATGCAGACCGGTTTTACGAAATGCTGTCTGGGGCACGGTTGAATGGCCGTTGGGACGTTCACGATGAGATCATTCCGCCTGCCCGTCACTGAGCGTGTGTTGGGATGGAAGTGAACTAGCGCAGAATAGGACGGTGGAATGGAGCATGAACGCTTTGCTTCGCTCGTGCTGCCGCATACGCAAGCGATGGCGCGGGTAGCCGCCGCGTTGATTGGCCTGGCGGACGCCGAAGACGCCGCTCAGGAGGCGCTGGTACGCGCGTGGAACGGCTGGGCGGCGCTGCGCGAAGAAAGCGCCACCCGCGCCTGGCTGCTGCGTATCACCGTCAACATCTGCCACAACTGGCAGGCGGGTCACTTCGGCACGCATCGCAGCCGCACGGAACCGCTAGCCGCGCAGGCCGACGAAACGACCACCGGGCCGTTCGCCGGTGTGGGGCCGGGCACGACCGAACACGCGACCGCACTCGATCTGCGGCTGGCGGTGATGTCGCTGCCCGATGAGCTACGCGCGGTGGTGGCGTTACGCTTCTACGCCGGAATGGACGCCACCGAAATCGGCGCAGCGCTCGATCTGCCACCATCCACCGTGCGGACCCGTCTGCGCCGGGCGCTGGCGTTGTTGCGCGATGAACTGGCCGCCGATCAGGCAGATCAAGTCAATCAGACTAGCCGGGCCAATCGTAAGGGCCAGCCGCCATCACAGCTTTTCCCATTCATCCCAACATCTCGCTCTCACGCAACAGAAAGGAGGTAGCAGGTGCCATACGACCACTTCGATCAGTTTGATTCCTTCGATGACCTGTTCGATACCGCAACCGAGGCACAGCCGCTGCCTCCAGACATACAGATGATATATCAGCGACTGCTCGACGACGGCGCGGAGTGGCGCGGCGATGTGCCAGCGATGCCCAGCCTGGATGAGCGCGTGCAAACGATGGCACAATCGTTCACCATGCCACGACAGGCACCTGGGACGATCAGGCAATTGCCGGGAAAATCCACTCACAGTCTCTTTCGTCGAACGGCCCGCAAGAAAGAAGTCGTTCCAATGACGAGGACTCGTTTTGGCAGAATAGCGGCGGCTGCGGCGATGGTGGCCGTGGTGGCGCTCCTGATAGGTGTATTCGCGGTTCTCAGCCACGGACGCGCACCCGGGCATACATCAAGTCCTGCTGCGACCGCTGTAAAACAAACCCAATGGCAGGCGATACCCGGACTCGGCTACTCATCCGAGCGGCCTGACGACAGCGGACCGGCGGTCGCTCCCAGCGACCCGCGTGTGGTCTACGAATCGAATGTTGGCAGAGAAGGAGCCTATGGCGGTCAGGCGTTTCTGCGCCGCACTGATGATGCTGGTGCGACCTGGCACAACCTGGCGTTCCCGGTGCCCGTTACCCATATCCAATGGGTGAATCTCACGGTCAGTCCGCTCAACCCTCATACGATTATTTTGCAGGTGGCGGACAATACCACCTCTGATTGTCCAGCAAGCTTCCTTGCCCTCAATACAGAGGCAAACCAGAATTATTGCGCCTTGCAGTACCTTAGCACGGATGGTGGCGCAACAATGAGCCTGCTTCAGACGCCAACTGGCAATCTGGCCAGCGGTGTAGCGTTTGGCGCCAGCGTGATGCAGGCGCAGGGTTCCACGCTCTATGCGCAGGTTGAGTGCCCCGACACCTCCTGCGTTCGTATCGTTCGCAGCAGCGATGGTGGCCATACCTGGAGCCTCGCTGATGAGCAGTTGCGGCAGCTAGCACCGTATGTCTGCGGATTCATCGCGGCTCCCAGCGGCGGAACACTTTTCGCCGTCACCGCCGATAAGAGCTGCCTGCTCTCCTATCAGGGAACATTCAGGCTGACGCTCTGGCGCAGCGATGACGCCGGAAATAGTTGGGGGCCGGTCGCCACGCTGCCCACCCCCAATATCTATGGCCTGCTTGCAGTGGATAGTGGCAATTCGGCTCAACCCTTGCTCTATGGGTTCTTCCCCAAGACAGTGTCGGTGACGCCGGATAAAGCTGGTTTCCCGCATGGCAACCTCTCGGATAACATATCCGATATCTATGTCAGCGCAAACGGCGGCAAGACCTGGACCCATACGCCGAGCCAGGGCATTGCCTCTGGACTCTCACCCTTTAAAGCGCCGTTGGGCGTCTTGAGCGACGGCACCATTATCGCGTCGTTCATCCCGCAAGGCTTCAACAACGACAACGGCGACCTCACTGGCAGCGTCCTCTACGGCTGGAAGCAAGGCGATACGTCATGGCATCAGGTTGCGCCTGCGCTGACGAAGATTCTCGCTGCGCTGACGATTGTGCCGGGGGGCAACGGTCATGACACGTTGTGGATAATGGAAGAGAGCTTCAACGGCCAGCCCTGGTCAGACCCCGATATCTACACGGCGGCGCGTTTCCAGTTGTAGATATCAGTGACCTCACCCCCTACCCCCTCTCCCACAAGGAGAGGGGGTAGGGGGTGAGGTCACTTCCCCAGGTCCAGCGCGCGCCGCGCCTCGAACTGAACGGCATCGTTGGAGGTGCGGACGGACTGCGCGATGAGGACGACGCCCACCAGCAAGAAAATCATCGCCAGCAGAAAGACCAGCAGCGCAACGGTTCCAATGGCGCTGGAATCGGTTAGCGCGGCAAGGGCAATAACGAACATTGTCGCCACGAAGACGATCAGCGCGCCATAGACGGCCAGCAGCGCGTTGTGAATCATCTGGTGGCGATGCAGCAGTTCAGGCATCTGCCGGTCTATCTGGTGCAGCCGCTCCGCTGCGTAAGGCTTCGTCATAGCGGCGGCGAGGTTGAGCGCGTCGTCAGGCGTGCGCAACAAATCCATGCGTTCGCGTGCCATCAGCCGCAGGCGGTCGTTGACCGACGAATAGAGCGTCAGCATGCCGCCGATCAGAATGGCGCAACTGGTAATCATCACGACTGGCGCCAGAATCAGTTGTATGGTGCGCGAAACGACGGCGATGCTCATATCGCCTCCTTATGCTTTCTGCGATGCGATATCTCACAATCTATTCCATACAACGAGACGCCCGATGCGATACGTGCATCGGGCGTCTCAATGATCCGCTGATGATGAACGAGTGCGGAAAAATCCGGATTCGTGTGCGATGAAACGAACTAAGCGGAACTAATCGGACTAATCGAGATAGTCTTTGAGGCGGCGGCTGCGGCTCGGATGGCGCAGCTTGCGCAGCGCCTTCGCCTCGATCTGACGAATGCGTTCGCGGGTGACGCGGAACTCTCTGCCAACCTCTTCGAGTGTGCGGCTGCGGCCATCGTCCAGGCCGAAGCGCAGGCGCAGTACATCTTGCTCGCGTTGCGTCAACCCGTTTAGCGCGTCTTTCACCTGCTCTTTGAGCAACTGGTGGCTGGCGGCCTCCGCAGGAGCCAGCGCGCCGTGGTCTTCGATGAAGTCGCCCAGGTGGCTGTCGTCCTCTTCGCCAATCGGCGTTTCCAGGCTGACCGGCTCCTGGCTGACCTTGATGATTTCTCGCACCTTATCTGGCGTAATCATCATCTCTTCGGCAATTTCCTCGGCGGTTGGCTCGCGGCCAAGCTCCTGGAGCAGTCGCCGGCTGGTGCGAATCAGGCGGTTGATCGTCTCCACCATATGCACCGGAATGCGAATGGTGCGCGCCTGATCGGCGATGGCGCGGGTAATTGCCTGGCGAATCCACCACGTCGCATAGGTCGAGAACTTGAACCCTTTGGTGTAGTCGTACTTCTCGACGGCGCGAATCAGGCCGATGTTGCCCTCCTGGATCAAGTCCAGCAGGCTCATCCCCCGCCCGATATACTTCTTGGCAACGCTGACGACGAGGCGAAGGTTGGCTTCGGCCAGGCGGTGCTGCGCTTCTTCGCCGTCATAGATCAGGCGGAGATTCTGCTGGGCCAGTGGTTTCTGGCGCTCCAGCTTTCCCCGCTCCATGCGCTTCGCCAGGGCAACCTCTTCGGCAGCGGAAAGCAGCGGCACGCGCCCGATTTCGCGCAGATACACGCGCACCGGGTCATCGAGGCCGCTCTCCAACTCCGCCGTAAGAGCGTTCACCCCTTCACGAAGCTCATCCCATTTGCGGCTACCAGTGGTGCCAGTTTCCCCCTCAGATTCCGGGTCATCTTCCCAGGGGTCTTTGGATGGATCGAGCGCGTCAAGGGCCATTGGCTCATCCTTCAACATATCGCTGAAAGGGTCGTCGTCGCCTAGAAGGGCGATGTCGTCCGGCTCCGCGACAGACGCGCCGAGGAAGACCGCAGCGGCAGCCGCGCCATGCGGCTCGCCGTCTCGTTCACTTCCCCTGCGCCGTTTCCCCACCAGAGTTTCGTACTGGTGGCCTACGACCATACTCGCCATGTTCGTTGCCGACTGCCGCTTGGGCAGCCGGTATGACGCCGGATCGAGGTCGTCGAGCGCCTCATCCACCACATCCTCATCGCCGTCTGCCGGTTCATTCTCGCTGAATTCACCGGCATCGTCGCCCCACTCCGCGACCAGCACCTCGTTCTCTTGCTCGCGGTGCCGTCGCCCTCGCCCGCCTCGTTCGCGTCTGACCATGTAGCGCAGTCCCTCCTGGAACGGTTGCCATCGCGCGGGAGTATCATCCCCGCCGGCCATGTTACGCCTCTCTGAGAGAGACGCACCGGCTGTCTCGCAGTAACCGTTCGTGGCCGCCATTGCTGTGTTGCAGTGTTGGTGCGTTGTCTGTTGTTGCGTTCTGTCGTTGAGCCGTTCGTGAGCTACTATTGAGCCGTAGCCCCTGAGCCTTGCGTTTGAGCTGTCCACCAGTCGCTAGGTTCTTGCCCGCCTGCCGGATGAGGCAGCCGATGAATGTGACGTATGAGATGAATGCGAGCGCCCAATCCGCTGGGGTTGTACGCCAGCGGACCCACTGAACGAGCGTAGCGCCTCATCAATCGCATGCTTCTGCACGAATACCTGTTCCAACCGCCTGAGCAATGCGCGTGAGGCTTCGGCGTCGCCGCTGGCGCTCGCATCGCGCTGGAGATAATCGAGTTCGACAATCTCTTCTTTCAGGCGCAGGTCTTTCAACCGATAGGCAGATTTGGTTGCGGCTTTGGCGATCCCCTTCTCATCCTGCGGCATACCGGGAGGTAATGCGCTCCGGGCATGCTGAGCCAGCGCCAGGAGGACAGGCGGCAACCCTTCTAGGAATTGGGGCAGGTCCAGGGAGGAACCGTTTTGCATGGCAGCAGCGAACGCCTGGAAGAGCGCGCGCGTTTCGGTGCCGGCAAAATCGCCTTCGGCAATGATCCCATAGATATCTGACCAGACGGTCGGGTATTCGAGCAGCAGACCAAGAATATGCTCTTCTTGCTCTAATTCGGCAAGAAGCCTGGCCGTGGTGCCTGCCGTCCCTGGCAGACGCTTCTGCTGCGCGGGGACGGTCGCACTATACGACGTGCCAGGGCCATTCTGCCCACTCTCAGGGTACTTTTCTCCCAAACTCTCGACAGATTCGTGTTCTTGGCCCTTTCCCTCCTTTTGTTGTTCAGCTTGTTGTTCAGTGCGTTGCTCCGCGCGCGGGCGCTGTCGCGCCTCGCGCTACAACTGTTGCCGCACCAGCACAAGGTCGCGGCGCAGATCGAGCTTATCGAGCCTGATGCGCTCAGCCAGCCGTCCAACGTATTCGTCGGCAAGCGTGCGGTTGCGCACCTCCGCGATAATTGGCAGCAGCCGCCGTGAGGCTTCCATCTTGCCGTGTGGCGTATCGAGCGCCAGCCCGGCGGTCTGCGCCTCGATGAGATAATCAATCAGCGGCTGCGCCTGGTCTACGGCGCGTTGCCAGCCCTGGGGATCGCGGCGCACGAATTCGTCGGGGTCTTCATGCGGCGGCAGGCGCACCACCGTAATCTCGGCGTCCACCTGCTCCTCGAAACGGATCACCCCTTTGGGTTCGCCCCGGCGCGTGCGTGGCGCACCCTCGGCGGCGGCTGGAACCGGCACAATCACCTTGTCGAAGGCTTGCTGTGCCACGGTGATGCCGCGCACCGTCGCTGATTCTCCGGCGGCGTCTGGGTCCAGCGCCAGCGCCACCCGCCGTGTCAGCTTCTTGATTTGATGAATATGCTTCTCGGTGATGGCGCTGCCGATAACGGCGACGACATTGCGATAGCCGAACTGCGCGGGCAGCACCACGTCCATATAGCCCTCGACGATCACGATGCGGTCGGCGCGTTTGACAGCTTCGCGCGCTAGGTCGAGACCATACAGCGTGGCGCTCTTATCGAAAAGGAGTGTCTGCGGCGTATTCAGATATTTCGGCTGGCCGCTGCCAAGCTCGCGTCCGCCGAAGGCCACGGTCTGGCCACGCATATCGCGGATGGGGAAGATCAGCCGGTTGCGGAAATAATCGTAGAGGCCGCCGCCACGCGACGCCTCGCGCTCGCGCGCCAGACCCGCCTCGATCAACTCTTTGGCGGTATACCCCTGCTCTTGCAGATAGCGGCTGAGCCGGTCGCCATCGGGCGCATAGCCAAGCCGCCAGAGCGTGATGGATTCGTTGTTGACGCCGCGCGAGGTGAGATAGGTGCGGGCATACTGGGCGTCGTTGGCTTGCAAGAGTTGGTGGTGGAACCAGATGGCGGCGGTGTCGTTGAGGGCGCGCAGGCGTTTGCGGGCGGATTGTTCGGGCGAGGGAGCCGCGTCGCCGTCAAAGCCACTGCTTTCCAGCGGGATGCCGGCGCGTTCGGCCAGCAGCGCCAGCGCGTCGCGGAAATCGAGGTTCTGCTGCTTCTCTACAAAGGTGAAGATATCGCCATGCTCATGGCAGCCGAAGCAGTTCCATGTGCCCTTATCGGGGAACACATAGAAGGACGGCGTGCGCTCGCCGTGAAACGGGCAGAGACCTTTATAGGCTTTGCCGGATTTCTTCAGCGCGACGACGGCGCCGATTTCCTCGACGATATCGAGCTTGTCGCGGATACGCTCGATGATGCTGGTAGACTCGCCCACGATGTTCTCGCGCTCCGTGCCGTCGGGCGGACTGGTTAAAGGAAACGTGACGGCTGATGACGGGCTATGACAGGCTACTACGGGCCACAAATCGAATGGCCTGTGCTATCTATGTATAACGCATCACTCCATCAAAAGTCGCAGCGAGCGAATTGAATATGTCAACATCGTTCAGCCGCTAAGATGCGGCGCGATAGGATTTTCGCCGGTTTCAATCCGTTAGTCGGCGTGATCGCCGAGCCAGCGCATCAGCCCGATGGCGGCGCTCAACACGCTGATGCCCAGTAGCATGCCCATGCCCATCCAGAGCGCGCGTTGCAGCCAGAGCGCGCCGGGTGCACGCCTGCGCTCTAGCCAGCGGTTCGGCAGCGTGACGATGGCGCCACGCGACGTTTGATACTGCACCGGGCCGAGCTGGTCCGGTGGCAACACCATCGCGCCGGTATGGACCTCACCAGCATACGTCTCCGCCTCTGCATAGACCGTCTGCTGATAGAGCCAGTCAGCGAGCCGTTCGCAGAAGGCAGCGATGATGTTCTGGCCGGCGGCGCTGGAAGCGTTGGAGATACTGGAGACGTTGGGCGCCGTATCGGGCGTCGTCAGCGTCAACACGTATGCGCCCAGCGTATGCTGCTCCCCCTGCTCCACCAGATCAATCGTCGCCTGGCCGGAGATAGGGCCACTCGGCGTATGCCCGCGCACCTCCAGCCGCATATGATCCGGGCGGCGCAGGATGGTCGTTTTCAGGGTGAGTGTGCTATAGCCGCCCTGGTTGCCCTGGCCGCGCACCCGCGCCTCAAAGGTAGTGCCGCTCTCAGGGGTCGTGGGGCCGAGCTGGATCAGCCGCTCGCAGCCAGGGATGATCTCCTGGAGCAGATCGGGATCGAGCAACGCCGCGAAGACACGATCAATCGCCGCCGGAAAAGTGTAAGTGCCTTCGATTCGCATAAGCGTTTCGTCCTCCTGGCCGGTGCCAGTATGATTTCAGGGTGAGAGAGGGTGGTGGCTGGTGCAGCGCCTCTCTCGTCTTCGCAGTATACGGTATGCGGCGAGCATTGCAAAAGGGCTGAATGCACCATCCGGCGCTGACGCTGCACCGCGCTGCTCCTGCACTCAGCAAAGACGAACGATGAGGCAAAGAAGTAGCCAATTCGCCGGATGTATCGTTTGTATACATGTCCTGTCTCGCTGAAAATCGCAGCGTCAGGTGCGCATAATGAGTGTGTTACGTGCGTCAAGAAGTGGGCCTGAGTTAGCGTTTTCCGGCGCATGTATAAAGAAAAATAAAAGTCCACCCATATTGCGCCTTTGGGGTAGGGATGTTATGATGGTCTTAGATTTGGAACGTTTCCGGGCTTTTGCGCATGCCTGCGTGGGCGCAGTTCTTGGAGCGGACGAGATCATCAGCGAAAAGGGGCTGTTTCTGTGAGTTTTGGCTTTTTGACGCCATATCGCGCGTATTTCGTCATCACCCTGATGGTTGTGTCAATTGCGCTGATTATTTCCATTCTGCTACAGGCGCGCGGCGCCGGGCTGGGCAGCGTATTCGGTGGCACGGGAACCGTCTTCAAGACGCGGCGCGGCATTGATCTCCTGCTCTCACGCATCACCATTATTTTTTCGGTGCTGTTCGTGGTGCTGTGCCTGCTGACGACGATGATTCCAGCGTCGTAATCGCAGGTCATCAGTCGTAATCACTGGTTATCATACGTGATGCGTCTGGCCTAATCGGGTTTCCCGCGCCGCCGACGCAGCTTGCCGTTGTGTAGAACGTAGCCGTGGGGGCAAACGGTGTCAATGACGCCGCCGTTTCTTGAGTGGCTACGAGCGGTATATCAAGCCGAGCAACGAAGCCCGACTTCCGCAGAAGTCGGGCTTTTTGGCGTGTGGAAGGGCCTGGAAACGCGCATCAACGCTTGAAATAGTCGGCGTTGATCTGGATGAAGTGCTTCCACTGTGCCGGCACGGCGCTCTCCTCGAAGATTGCCGTGAAGGGGCAGGCTGGCTCGCAGGCGCCGCAATCTATGCACTCGTTGGGGTCTATGTAATATTGCTCGTCTTCCTCGGTGGCGTGGATACAATCCACCGGACAGACATCCACACAGGATGCGTCCTTCTCGCCGATGCAGGGCTGAGTGATAACGTAGGTCATCGAAACAGAACCGTTCCTTTTCGCTAAAGTTACGAGAGGCGCATGGGTCGTATAGGCCGTCTACGACGCATTTTAACGCCAGCGCGAAAGGCGCGTCAAAAACGACGATGACCGAACGCAATGAGTAAGCGCGTAAGCGGCTGAGTGCGTGGGTAGGTAATAAGCAAAAGGCACGGCCAGGCAATTATCAGGCATTGACGACAGGCGAACAGGCAACTCAAACAACACAGGTATTGGCAGTTGGACGCAGGCCACGTTGAGCCAGCGCCTCGTTCATTCCAGGCACGCGAGTAGAGCGCGCATTGGCGGAGGTTTTGCGAGGTTTATGGCGAAGAGCTTGCGCACACCCACCGAGCGATTGCCGGTAGAGCCGGTACAGCGGCTCGATTCCCCTGAACCCACGGACCATTCCCTCGTTCAGTCGCGCGCAACTCAAACGACTCAAACGACTCAAACGACTCGAACAACGCAGACACGCCGGACAACACCAACAACACGCGCACAGGCGTCACGCACACAAAGCACCACATCCTCAAACCCAAACCAAAACCAGAACCCAAAAAACTCAAAGGAGACTTTTCGTATGGCCGTTCGTGAAGCGACATTGGCCGGATTGAGCCGTGAGCAGCTCCTGAACATGCACTATCAGATGGTGCTGCTGCGGCGTTTCGAGGAGAAAGCCGCCGAAGAATATACCCTCGGCAAGATCGGCGGTTTCTTGCACCTCTACATCGGGCAGGAGGCCAACGGCGTCGGCATGTTCTCGGCGCTGCATCCCGACGATTACGTGCTCAGCGCCTACCGCGAGCATGGCTATGCCATCCTCAAAGGCATTGATCCGCATGCCGTCATGGCAGAACTCTTCGGCAAGGCCACCGGCAGCAGCAAAGGCAAGGGCGGCTCGATGCACATGTATAGCAACGAGCATCACCTGATCGGCGGCCAGGCCATCGTCGGCGCGCAACTGGTGATGGGCGCGGGCGTCGGGCTGGCGATCCAGTACCAGGGTGAACACCGCATCGCACTCGTCCTCTTTGGCGATGGCGCGGTGGATGAGGGCGCGTTCCATGAGGCGCTGAACCTGGCCTCGATCTGGAAGCTGCCAGTGGTCTTCGTCTGCGAGAACAACCAGTATTCGATGGGCATGGCTGTCACCAAAGCCTGGGCGGTTTCCTCGTTGGAGCCACGCGCCGCCGCCTATAACATCCCGTACCGCAAGGTGGACGGCATGGATGCGCTGGCAATGCGCGAGGCGATGCGTGAGGCGCGCGAGCATGCCGTCAACGGCAACGGTCCCTTCCTGATCGAGTCGCTGACCTATCGGTTCCGTGGTCACTCGATGGCCGACCCCGCCTACTATCGCACCCGCGAAGAAGAGCAGATGTGGAAGGCTACCCGCGACCCGATTGCGCTCTTCGAGGAAAAGCTCAAAGCGGCGGGCATTATGCGCGATGAAGACATCCAGGCCACCAACGAGAAAGTGGATGCGCTGGTCGAGGATTGCGTGCGCTTCGCCGATGACAGCCCGTTCCCTGATCCTGATTCGCTCTACACCGAGGTCACGCTCGATGGCGCGGGCGCGATTGCCTGGCGCAACAAACCCAGTACCCCCCGCGAATAGAGGCGGCTGCTCTCGGCACTGAAGTGCCGAAGCACGGAACATTCGCTCTCAAGAGCCTTCAGGCTGTCTCGCGTGCGCCGGCTCTTTAGAGCCGCGACTGGGAAATCAAGAGCCGCAACCTGAGATCAGCACACATACACGACGATAGAGGAAACGAACACATATGCGCACGATTGCATACCGCGACGCGCTGCGAGAGGCCATCCGCGAAGAGATGCGCCGTGATGAGCGTGTCTACATTCTGGGCGAGGATATCGCCGGTTATGGTGGCACCTATTCCGTCACCAAAGGACTCTTCGAGGAGTTCGGCGCAAAGCGTGTGAAAGATACGCCGCTGGCCGAAGAAGTGATTGCTGGCGCGGCGATTGGCTCCGCCATCGGCGGCCTGCGCCCCATCGCTGAATTGATGACGGCAAACTTCAGCCTGCTCGCCAGCGACCAGATCATTAACAGTCTGGCGAAGTTTCACTATATGTTCGGCGGCCAGTCGAAGTTGCCGGTGGTGATTCGCATGCCGGGCGGCGGCGGCGCCCAGCGCGGCGCACAGCACTCACAGATGCTCGAAACGATGTACGCGCATATCCCCGGCCTGAAGGTGGTGATGCCAGCAACGCCATACGACGCGAAGGGCATGCTCAAATCCGCCATCCGTGACGATGACCCGGTGCTGTTCATCGAACACGAACTGCTCTATAGCGTCAAGGGCGAGGTGCCGGACGAGGGCGAAGAGTATACCGTGCCGCTGAACCGTGGCATCGTGCGGCGCGAGGGCACGGATGTGACCATCGTGACCTTCTCGCGCATGGTGCATCTCTCGCTCCAGGCTGCCGAGGAACTGGCGAAAGAGGGCATCCAGGCGGAGGTGATTGATCTGCGTTCGGTGCGCCCGATTGACCTCGATCTGGTGCTGGATTCGCTGCGCAAGACCAACCGTGTGGTCGTCGCTGAAGAAGGCTGGAAATATTACGGCACCGGCCAGGGACTTGCGGCGCTGATCTACGAATACGGCTTTGATTATCTTGACGCGCCTATCGGGCATGTTGCGGGTAAAGATGTGCCGATGCCATACTCGAAGCCATTGGAGCAGGCCGCCCTGCCGACCCGCGACGACATCATCGCGGCGGTGAAAGCCATCGTTCCCGCTCCGGCGGGCGCTGGTGCGGGCGCATAGGAGGCCAGGGATGCAGACAGTAGTGATGCCCAAACTGGGCGACACAATGGAAGAGGGCAAAATCCTCCGCTGGCTCAAGCAGGAGGGCGATACCGTCAAGAAGGGCGACGCGCTGGCCGAGATTGAGACGGAGAAAGTCAACATCGAGGTCGAGTCGTTCTTCGCTGGCACGCTGCGCAAAATCCTCGTGCCTGCGGGCGAGACGATGGCGGTCGGCGCGCCAATTGCGCTGGTCGGCGCGGCCAATGAGGCGCTGCCTGCCGCCGCGAACGCCACGCAGGCATCAGCGCCAGCGGCGCAGCCCGTCGCAGCAGCGGCACCGGCGGCCCAAACTGCACAGGCCGCGCCAGCCACGCCATCCACGCCAGCGCAGCCGCAGATACCGGCCTCCGGCAACGGCCATGTCGCTGCGCCGTTTGCGACTGGCGAAACGGGCGGGCGCATCTTCATCAGCCCGATTGCGCGGCATATCGCCGCCGAACACAATCTCGACATTGCGCAAATTCAGGGCACCGGCCCCGGCGGGCGCATCATCCGCGCAGATGTCGAGGCGGCGCTGGCGCGTCAGGAGTCCGGCCAGCCAGCGGCGGCAGCTCAGGCGGCGCCGGTGGAGGCGGTGGCGCTCTCGCAGATGCGCAAGACAATTGCCAAGCGGCTCCAGCAGAGCATGCAGACCGCGCCGCACTTCTATGTCACGATGACAATTGACACGACACGGCTCGGTGAGTTCCGCAACGCCGTCAATGAGTACGCGGCGACGCTGCCCCAGCCGGTCAAGGTGAGCTTCAACGACCTGATCGTCAAGGCAGTGGCGACGGCGCTGACGCATATGCCGGAGGTCAACGTCTCCTTCGATGGCGAGCGGCTGCTCTTCAAGAAGGCTATCAATGTCGGCGTGGCGGTTGCCTTGCCGGAGGGCCTGATTGTGCCAGTGGTGCGCGATGCCGATAAGCGCGGCGTCCTCGACATCGCCCGCGAATCGAAGCGGCTGGTGGATGCGGCGCGCGCCGGTAAGCTGAAGCCGGAAGACTTCTCCGGCGGCACCTTCTCGGTGAGCAATCTTGGCATGTTTGGCGTGGACGAGTTCACCGCCATCATCAATCCACCGGAGTCCGCAATTCTGGCGGTCGGCGCTATCGTGCCAACACCGGTGGTGGCGAATGGGCAGGTGGTCGTGCGCGATCAGATGAAGGTAACGCTCTCGGTGGACCATCGTGCGCTGGATGGTGCGGTCGCCGCGCGTTTCCTGCAAGACCTGAAGCGTTTGCTGGAACAGCCGCTGGGCATGCTGCTTTAGTTCTAAAAACTAAACGGCATAGCGGTTGGCACCTATGATGCCAACCGCTATTTTCGCTTGCTGACCTATCAGTCTGAAATCACCGCACGCTTGACGCGCCAGGAACGTTTCCCCAGGAGACCGCCGAGCGCGCCGAGGCCGAGTGCAAAGAGCAACGCAGGCATGAGCGCGAGGAGGCTGAGTTGCGAGACGTGACCCACTTCATCGCCAGTAAATGGCGTCCAGGGGTGGAGGCCTTGCGCGGAGACAGTGCAGGCGGCGAAGAGATAGAGCAGCCAGCCCACCATAGCCGTGATGACTGCCGCAAGCATTCCCGCTCGCGCGCTGTTGTTCGTGCGGCTGGCGCGACCGGCCAGATAGCCGATGACGGCATACATCAGCAGCGCGAAGAGCGCGACCAGCGGCAACGTTTGATTGAAGATGTCCAATGGACGGCTCACGACAGCGTTGCCATCTACGAACTGCCCCGGCGCGGTATTGCCTGCAACCGATGCTTCGATCTGTCCCAGATACACCCCGCAGCCGATCACCTGAAAGCTGCATACAATGCCAGTGAATAGCCCACCCAGGCAGCCATAGGTGATAACACTGGACCCGCTCGTTCGCATATACCTCACCCTTTCTCCTGGTCTCTTGGCGCGCCGTTGCCACCGCGCCCAATCTCCCCTGTTCCAAAGACGCAAAATACCCACCAGGGTTCCACTCATGTTCCACCATGCGCTGCGTCTGGTTCCCCCTCTCCTATGGGAGAGGGGGTCAGGGGTGAGGTTTATGAAAGTGTGGTCACAGTTCGAGCGTCTCATGCGATAGCGAGATGTGATCGGTCACACGACAAAACAAGACAAGACAAGCGACTGTCCCGCCGATGGGAGGCACATGGGCGAGCGAACGCAGCCAGCACAATCGGCGTCATCAGCGACACCGCCAACGCCAGCATCACCGGGGAAAGCAGAGCGGCCTGCGCAGGTCGGGAAGACTACCGAGAAGACGCTGGCTCCGGCGACTTTTGAGCGTTTCCTGCTGCACACACAGGGGCCGCTCCACGGCTTTGTGCGCAGTCTTGCCGGTGACGGCGAAGAGGCGCACGATCTCGTGCAAGAGGTGTTTGTCGCCGCCTGGCGTCTGGCGCAATCCAGCAGACCACCATTCACCGCGAACGGCGATGAGATGGCCTGCCGTCGCTGGCTCTTCCATGCCGCCTATTGCCGCGCGGTATCGCTACTGCGCCACCGCAGCGTGATCGCCTGGGAATCGCTCGACCTGCCCATCATCGGCGTAGCGCCACGCCAACCCGCAGCGCCTACGCTGGAAGAACAGGTTGTCGAGCGCGATGCCCTGCATACGGCGCTTGCTACGCTCGAACCTCCTGATGTCGCCTGCCTGGTGCTGCGCGTCATCGAAGGCTTCAGCTCGGTGGAGATTGCGCAGATACTCGATATCGCGCCGGACGCCGCACGCAAACGGCTCTCGCGGGCGATGCGGCGGCTCCGTGCCGCCTATTTCGCGCAGGAGGAGGAACATTCATGAGCGCAAATCATGCAAACCATGCCACACCGCCTGCGCCGAAGCCGCTCTGCGCCGTCTACGAACCACTGCTCCCACTGCTCAGCCTGGGAGAATTGGCGGCGGGCGAGGAACAGTCAGTCTTGATTCATGCGGCGACCTGCGATTGGTGCCAGCGCAGGCTCGCTGACTATGATTCGCTCCGTGAGTTGCTACGCCAATCGGCTGCTCCACAGCCACTATCGGCGTCGCGCTCACTGACGCTGGAGAACATCATGAGCGCCGCTGACCAACCAGTATCTCCCCCGCCGGCCGATCCCAATTCCATTGCACCCGCGCCTGTGCCGCCGTCTGCGCCGCGCCGTCCACGCGGGCGCTTCGCTGGATTCGCCGCGCTTGCCGCCGCATTATTGATAGCAGTACTGGCGGGCGCCGTCTTTGTTGCGCATGGCCTGCCCAATGGCGCATCTGCTGGCCGGAGCAGTACGGCCACCGCTCAGGCGCAATCGCCTCATGTGACGATCAGCGGGTTCCCATTGCCCTCGCAAGAGAGCAGCACCACCGGCATCACCGTTGGACCCGACCACAATCTCTGGTTCATTGACGCTGGAACCAACGCGATAGGCCGCATGACATCCAGCGGTCAGGTGACGGAGTTTCCGCTGCCGTCGCCGTCTAGTTGCGATCTGCACGAAGGCGCGATCACTGTAGGACCCGACGGCGCACTCTGGTTCACCGAAGGGCTGGGCAACCGCATCGGGCGCATCACCACCGACGGCAAGCTGACCGAATATCCGCTGCCGCATGGCTCCGGGCGGCCCCTCGGCATCGCCGCCGGACCGGATGGCGCGCTCTGGTTCACCGAAAACACCGCAGGCAGCATCGGGCGCATCACTACCAGCGGTAGGATTACCGGGTATCCCATTCCAGTTGAGATTGAGAGCTTTTCTGGGAATATCCTTCCCACGCCAGTGGATATCACCGCCGGACCGGATGGCGCGCTCTGGTTCACCGACGCCACCGTCAACTCTATAGGCCGCATCACCACCGGCGGCTCATTCATCGAATATCGCATCCCAACGGCGCAAAGTGGACCGGAAGATATCACCGCCGGGCCAGATGGCGCGCTCTGGTTCACTGAGAAGAATGCTGCAAAGATAGGCCGCATCACCACGACAGGCGCGATCACCGAATATGCCGTGCCGGGTGGCGATCAGCCGCAGGGCATCACCGCCGGGCCAGATGGCGCGCTCTGGTTCACCGAGTTCGCGGGTCACCAGATCGGGCGTATCATGCTGCAGGGAACCATCGCACAGTTTCCGTTCCCCGGCGTCGAGATCAGTCCGGTGTCGCTCGTGGCCGGACCGGATGGTGCGCTCTGGTTCACCGAATACGCCAACGGCGAGATCGGGCGCCTCTCCATGCGTCATCCATACTGATTGACAGCCAGGTGAGGGGACATGATATGCTCTCTGCACATACCACAAACACAAGTTGTAGTACTTACTACCACAAATTGTAGAGGAGCAGGTCCATGCCCATAGATGAGGGAGCTATCGAAGTAATCGAGGCAGGCATTGGTGATGTCGAGCGTGTCGCGCCACTCTTCGACGCCTACCGTCAGTTCTACCAGCAGCCAGCGGACCTGGCGGGCGCAAAAGCCTATCTGACGCAACGCCTGGAACGGCACGAGTCCACGATCTTCCTGGCGCTGGCGGTGCAGGAGACGGCGCGCACGCCAGTGGGCTTTACACAGCTCTACCCATCGTTCTCGTCCATCTCGCTGCAGCCGCTCTGGATTCTCAATGATCTCTACGTTGCGCCGGAGGTGCGACGGCTGGGCGTGGGCCGGGCGCTGCTGGAGCGGGCGCGCGTCTTCGCCACTGCTGCCGGAGCAAAGGAGATGGTGCTTCAGACGGCGGTGACGAATACGGCAGCGCAGGCGCTCTATGAGTCGCTCGGCTGGAAGCGCGACGAACTCTATTACACCTATGAATTGGCCCTCTAGCAGATAAACCGAACTGGCGGCAAATAGCCGTTGGAATTGCGGCTGGATACGTAGCGCATGGTTCCCCCTCTCCCGCGAGGAGAGAGCCTCCGCCCGGCGGAGCCGGGAAGCAAGTCATAGACTTGCGGAGGAGGCGACGGAGCGCAGCGGAGGGGGTCAGGGGGTGAGGTCTCCTCGCTCAGAAGCCTTCGCGCTCGTTTGAGCGGTCCAGCACGCCCGGTAGCGGGAACTTCGTCTGGCGCAGCACCGTGACATCGGTGATATCGCGCGGTCGCTGCGCCACTTCGGCGGCGCTGCTGGGCATACGCCCCAATTGCGAGCCATCGCTCCGGAGCGCATAACGCGGCATCTTCACGCCCGATGCGCTGCCAATCAAGCCAGCGAACGCAGAGTACGCCAGCATCACCACAAAGCCAATGATCGTGATCCAAACTTCGTTGGTGAGGACTTCTGTGGGCGAGTACGTGGTGTAATGCACAAAAGGCGTGAACTGCGAGTCAACCATTGATGGCGATCCAAAGGGCCACGAGGCCCAATGTCGCAGATGCGCGGTATAGGTGGCTATATTGGCGTTCGTCAGCAGGAGATCTGCCACGGCGCCGATGACTGAACTGACGCAGGCGATCAGCAGGCTGGCCTGCATACCTGCGCGTATAGTGCCGACCCTGCGCGCGGCGGAGGAGGCGCAACCCACGATGACAAGAAATGCTGGAATAGAGATGAGAAAGAAGGAGTAGAACAAATTTGTTCCAGAGACGGTCTTTGCCAATGCGTTGAGCGCAAAGACAACTCCTATGAGAACACCGCCCAGCACTCCTTGAAACACTACAGGGTGACCGGCTTTCGCCTCTTCCGTTGACTCTTCCGATGGCTCATCTGAGTGCGTCGTATCAGGAACCATATATGTCTCCCCTTCTCGCCAGCAGAACGTGACCTCTCTTTTACGGTTGCCTGGCCAGTTGCTCGCTGGCTACCAAGAGTTATAGCTCTTGTTGCAATACTATGCAAGCAGGAGAACCAATACACCGCCTCCTTGCGTCTTTTGGCGGCATAGAGACTGCAATGCTCTCGATTGAGATGCTGGCTCCGAGCGGTGATTGACGATATCACTCCGACCAGCCCCAGATGAGGGGAGAAGTACCTATGCACCTCGGTCTACGAACTGTGGGGATGATCGTCGGGCTTTTCGGCGCAGTCATCGCCTTTATCATTAATCTCTTGTATTCGACTTTCCATGTGCTTGGTCGCGTCGTCAACATTACGAATGACACCGGCCATTTCTTCTGGGGCTTACTGATCGTGATTGTCGCGCTGGTTGGCTCGTTTTTGGGATTGGGCAACGCCATTGCGGGAGCAGTGCTCCTGCTGATTGCGGGAATCGCCTTCTTTTTTGCCGTCGGCTGGTGGGCGCTCTTCGCTTCGCCCTTCCTGCTGCTCGGCGCGCTGCTCTTGTATGCAGGCCGTGGGACACGCGCGCGCACCGCCGCAGTGAGTTGAGGATTGAGCCAGAGCAATGGCGCGAACGCACGTAAACACACGCGAACACACGTGAATTGCTCTGAATTGCCCTGGCACACCGTGCGCTTTTTTGGTAGACTTAACCCACAGGAAGCGACGCGCGACGTATTATGAGACGCGCAAGCCGTTGCCGTGTCCTGCCGTCGCAGAGCTTCCAATAAGGGGAGGGTCGCTACCTATGTTTGGCCGGATCGCACGGCGCGCGCTCGTCAGCAGTCTCATCGCTGGAGTCATCGCCGCAATCTTGTATGCCATCTTCGCCACTGAAGCCAACGCCGGCAGCACTACCGGCATTATCCTCGGCGGCGTCGTCATCGGTCTGTTCACACTTGTTATCGCGTTCATCATCAACGTGATCATTTCGTCGCTCTTTGCGCGCCGGCAGAGGGCGTAGCGCCAGCAGATAGCGAGTACATAAGAACGAAGGCTGGGAGTGTTACCTCTCGGCCTTCGTTCTGCTTCAATCATCAGGCGGCAACCGCTATTGCCCCGGATTGGGCGGCGGTGGCGGATAGCTCCCCGGCTGGGTCGGATACTGCGGCGGTGGCGGATACGCGCCCGGCTGACCAGGGTATTGCGGCGGCGCTGGTGGCTGGCCAGCAAACCCCTGATACATGGACTCCTGGTAATTGGTTACCGGCCCACGATAGTTGTTCTTACCAACGAGACCACCGAGCGCACCCAGACCGGCGCCCAGGCCACCATCTATGATGAGGCCGAGAACAATCGCAAAAATCGCGCCTCCAATGAGGATCGCTTGAACCGATACGCCATTGGTAGTTTGCACGTGTATGCCCGGCGCCACCACAACTGCAACAATGATAAGGCCGATGATACCACCGATCAACGCGCCTACCAGCCCGGCAACAAGCCCGGCGATGGCGCCAGACCCTACTCTGCCCGTCGCTCTGGCCGTGTTCATCCCTGCGATGAAGCAGAGAGCAAGAGCAATGAGAAACACCAGACATCCAAGCAATGTTGACGCGCCATTGATGGAGGTGGTTGTTCCTGGGTTGTTGGCCGCCTGGACAGTGGCATTATACGAGCCAGTAACCCACTGGATAATGTCATCCAGAATCGTCACAGCGGCAATGATGACGCCAAAGATCAGTCCATTGCGGACCGCCGGATTGCCGGATTGCTGTGCTTGCATAGTTCCTCCCCCATGTGAGTGGCGACTCACCATGAGCCGTCAATTACTCATCATGTGTAACGCCCGTATGGTACAGCCTTTTCTTGCGTTGCGCAAGCCGCAGATTCGGGGCCAAAGTGAGTTTGTTATGTTTGCCACTTCTGCTATTTAGAAACATTTATACCAGCGCCACCGATTCTCCCCGCAACCCAGCCAAGACCGAGGACAATGAGCAGGCAAGGGATCAGTTGCAGCAGCAGCGCGGCAAACTGGATGAGGAGGAACTGACCGCCGGGGGATGTCATATAGACGGCGGAGAGTGGCGGCGCTTTGGGCGCGGCCAGGATGACACCGACGGTCGCCACCAGCCAGGAGACGGTACCGTCGGCGTGGATGAACAGGATCGCCGGGATGCCTACGATGAACCAGACCACCCCACTGATGAGCGCGACCGTTGCCCCCGCGCGACCAGCAGCGCGCGCCTCGCCGGTATTTTCCTTCGCCACGCGCCCGGCATACCAGCAGAAGCCCAGTGTGATGAGCATGGAGATCAGCGCCGAAAGATACGTGACCACGAAGAGGCGCAACAGTGGATCGCTCAACTGATCTATGCTGACGCCGCCGCCCTGCGCATAGTCTATCAGCGACCGCTGCAACGTGATGATGGCCGGGCGCGCGGAGACGGCGGCGGATCCCGCGATCAGCACATGTAGCAACGAGAACATGCCTGCGGTCAGCCCCAGCACCCGCGTATAGTTCCTGGGGTCCGTCGTCGCGTGCGCCATTGGCGTGGCGTGTGGCGTCTGCGCTGCCTCCATCATCCTATCCGTCTCCTCACTCGTCTCTATCGGATTGCTCATCGTCCAGGCAGCTAACGAGGTTTTTACTGCTAGCGGTAAAAACCTCCTGCTCCATCGTTGTCATTGGCATGGGTCATTTTCACTCGTCACAATAGTGTACCGCAACGGGAGAAATATCAACATGAAGCTGGTTTCTGGCGGTGGTAGGGCAGACATTCTTGTCTGCCAGGAGCGGAGGGGGCAGACAAGAATGTCTGCCCTACCGAAATATCTCAAGTAATCTGGTATAGCAAGCGGACAAGGAGGAGAAACTTTGCCTCACGGCAAACAAATTCCCCTCCCCAGAGCGCGGGGGAGGGGCTAGGGGTGAGGACGAACCTCAGTTGTCGCTGCCGTCGTTGCTGCCTACGTCGGCGTAGCCGTCGCCCAGCAGCACATCCAGCGCGTGGCTCGCGCCATTGCCATTTCCGTTGCCATCGCCGTTGAGCAGCCCATTGCCATTCGGCCCGACGAGCCGCTCGTAGAGCGTTTGCAACTGGTCGTCGTTGCTGAAGTAAAGCGTCAGCGAGCCTTTGCCTTTGGTGGAACGCTGCAAGCGCACCTTCATTTCGACAGCGCGGATGAACTCCTCCTCAAGCTGGCGTGTATCATAGCTCTGCTGGCGCACACGCCCGCCACGGCGGTCCGGCGTTAGATGCAGCGAAATCTCATTATAGCGGCGGGCCATCTCCTCCGCCTGGCGCACGCTCATCATTTGCGCGATGATCTGCTTGGTCAGCGTGATCCGCTCGGTATCGCCGTTCACCTGCATCACGGCACGGGCATGCCCTTCGGTAAAGACCTTTGGCATCGTAATCAGCGCCTCGCGCACCTCCGCTGGCAACTGCAACAGGCGCAGCGTATTGGCGACGGTCGCGCGGTTGCGGCCAACGCGGTCCGCGACATCCTGCTGGGTCAGGTGATACTCCTCGATGAGCGTCTGGTAGCCCTGCGCCTCTTCCAGCGGATTGAGGTCGGTGCGTTGCAGGTTCTCGACCAGTGCCATCTCCAGCATCAACTGGGGTGTCGCGTCGCGGATGACCACTGGCACGAAATCGAGTCCGGCGATCTGCGCGGCCCGCCAGCGGCGCTCACCGGCGATCAACTGGTAGCGTGGACCCTGCTCGTCCTCGCCGTCCAGCCGCACCAGCAAGGGCTGGAGCAGGCCGTATTCCTGAATCGAGGTTGCCAGTTCAAGCAACTGCTGATCGTCGCCCAGCGGCATACGCGGCTGCTGCGGATTCGGTGAAATCGCGGAGGTGGAGACCTCGAAGAGCGCAGAGTTCGAGAGGCCGGTATCCATCGGCGCATCTTCAGAGACGGTGGCGGCGCCGGGAATCAGGGCGTCCAGGCCGCGCCCAAGACCAAATCGCTGTTTCGGCATGACTAACCCCCCAATGTCGCGGCGCGCGCGATAACTTCTTCGGCAAGCTGCTTATAGGCGAGCGCGCCAGGTGAGCGCGCATCATGTTCGAGAATGGTCAATCCAAAGCTGGGCGCCTCGGAGAGCCGGACGTTGCGAGCGATGACTGTATTGAACTTCTCTTTGGGGAAATGCTCGCTGATTTCACGCACCACCTCGCTGCCCAGTTTGGTGCGTGGGTCATACATCGTCAGTACCACGCCGAACAACTTAATCTGCGGGTTCAGGCGGTCGCGCACGAGGCGAATCGTATTCAGGAGTTGTTGCATGCCTTCTAAGGCAAAGTATTCGCATTGCAGCGGCAAAATGACGCCATCTGAGGCGGTAAGCGCATTCACGGTGAGCAGGCCAAGCGAGGGCGGGCAGTCAATCAGCACAAAATCGTAATCCTGCTTGACCGCTTCGAGCGCGCGCTTCAGGCGGAACTCGCGCTGATCGAGGTACACCAGTTCAATGTCGGCGGCGTAGAGGTCCACCTTTGCTGGCAACAGCGAGAGGTTGGGGCGTATCTCAGACTTGACCACCTGCGCCACCGTCGCATTTTCGTTGACGAGCAACTCGTACATAGAGAGGCCAACCCGGTGTGAATCCACACCCAGGCCAGTGGTCGTGTTTGATTGTGGATCGAGGTCAATCACCAGCGTCTTGCGCCCAGCATCTGCCAGGCAAGCCGCGAGATTGATCGAGGTGGTGGTTTTACCGACGCCACCTTTTTGGTTGGCAATAGCGAAGACCCGTGCGCCTGACATCGGGGTTCGCCCCCTTTCGCTGAGATTGTACAGTTTCTATGGATGCAATGGCTTCTATCGAATCGCTCGTCGAGCGCTTTACCAGACCTGTATCTACTACTATCTGCGGCTGGCTTGCACGACGCGGAATCTCATCCCAGACAGCAGCGGACAAAAAAACACGCCAGCCTACGGGCGCGTCCCCGGCGGGCCGGCCATCCCGAAAACGCCAGAAAACGTCAGAAAGCGCTTACGTTGCACCTGATGCAGCAGTAGCGATGTCTACCGGGCTGAGACCAGCCGAACGCTGCGAGCCGGTCGCCAGCAGCGCAATTCCCGGTCATTGTACCGTATGCGCATACCAGGCACAAGCCAAACCCCGCTGATAGGTCGTTTGGGCTAGGCTGTGGCTATCCGCGCTCGCTGCGTGATAGCGACGGATCGGTTTACCGGCGGTTGGCCAGCGGTTGAAACCGCGCCTGGATGGCCGGTGGCCGCGAAGTCCGCCTGCGCGGACTAGAGACCGGCGACGCCTGCGCTCCCCTCTCCTCGCGGGAGAGGGGTTGGGGGTGAGGTCTCTTACCGCCCCAATTGCCCCGGCTGGCTGGGTTGTTGTCCCGGCTGGGTTGGCATGCCAGCGGCAGAGGCCAGCAGAATCACCCCAACGATGAAGAGAATCACGCTCAGAGCGCCCAAGCCGAAAAGCGCCGCCAGTTTCTTATGGCTCGGCCCGCTGGGCGACGTGGGAGGGGTGATCGCTCCCTTTGGCGTGCTGGTTGGGGCAACGGTTGCCGTTGGCGTCGGCGCGTTGGTAATCGTCACGCGCTTCTCTGCCATCAATGACGGCAGCGCGTTGGCCTGGCTATCCGACGAGACCAGATAGAGATAGTACGAGCCGGGCTGCACCGAGGAAGGAATCTGCACCGTCGCCGTCGCCTGCCCGGAGCCTTGCGAGGTGATCTGCTGCCCATCAACGCTTTGCAGGATGGTGGCGTTCGTCAGGTCGGATTGCTTCTCGATCTTTTGCGTAGAGAGGTAAACGGTCAGTTGTACGCCGCCCGGCAGGAAGCTCGTGCCATCTATCTCAACGGTTGAGCCTGGATAGTAGCCATCGGTCGGCAGAGCAGGTGTTCCGGCTGCTGGCGTGGGACCAGCCACCGGCTTGACAGTGATGGCCGGCGGCTGAGCGGCGTCTACCTTGAAGGTGGCTTGTGACTGCGCCTGCGAGTTCGATGCGTCCTGCGCGCAGATATAATAGCTGGTGCCGACGTTCGCCAGCGAGGCAGGCCAGGAGATCGTGGCGGTGAAAGCACCGTTGCTGTCCGTCGCGGCGCTCACGCCGGAAAACGCCTGGAAACCGGCGCTACAGCCGATGGCCTGCTGCGCATAGCCAAGCTGATAGGTGTCGCTGGCGGTGAGGCCACTGGCGGTGAGCGTGATGTTCGTGCCGACCGGCCCTTCGGTCGCGTTGTTTGACGGATTCGGCACAACAACCGTGAGCGTTCCACTGCTATCAGTGCTATCTACACGAGCCGCCTGCGCAACCGGCGCAGCGAACAGCGTACCCGGCAGCGCGCTTATGAGCGTCAGCGCCCCAAGCAGCGCCAGCGGCAACACCAACGCCAGACGCCTGCGCGCTCGTCCACCACGACCACGACCATGCCGCGCCTCAAACCACTCCATGCCTGTTTCCCCCACTATCGCCAATAGATACGCCACATCCCCTGCCGCGCCGCAGATGCCGGTGGGTACTGGCTGGAACAGTATAGCACGGCAGCGCGAGACCGCAACAGCAGATAGGCCGCAGGTACACGTGGCGGTATAGACCCACCCCCGGCCCCTCTCCCACAAGGAGAGGGGAGAGCGCTACACGCTCGCATCCGCCGTTCGCTGATGCTATAATCGCCGGTATGCCAGCATCTTCACGCAACACACAGAACACACAGAACACACAACACGATCAGCAGATAGAGCCGTCCGAAACGACTGAGGTGGCTGAAACGGCTGAGACGAACACCGCCGGGAGGCCGGGCAAAGGTGGACGGAAGCGGCGCGCGGCGGGCACGCTCGATGCCGAGCCAGCGCAGCTCCCGCTGGATACCTCACCCACTGGCGTGCCAGCCAGCATGCTCAGCCTGGAGCAACTCTGCTCGGTGATCGAAAGTTTGCTCTTCGTCGCCGGGCGTCCCTTGCAGGAGAGCGAACTCCGCCGCCTGTTGCTGATAGACGAGAAACGTCTACAGGCGGCTATCAGCGCGCTGGCGAAGTCCTGCGAGCAGGCCGGGCGTGGTCTGCGGGTGCAGCGCACCTATGACCAGGTGCAGTTTGTCTCCGCGCCGGAGAACGCGCGCTTCGTCGCGGCGCTGCTGGGCATGCCGTCGCAGGCGAAGCTCACCACTGCTGCGCTGGAAACGCTGGCGGTCGTGGCCTATCGCCAGCCGATCACCCGCTCGCAGATCGAGTTTATTCGCGGCGTCAATAGCGACCGCGCGCTCGCCAGCCTGCTACAATATGGGCTGGTGATCGAGGTGGGCCGCGCTGCAACCGTTGGGCGGCCCGCGCTCTTCGGCACCACAGCGGACTTCTTGCAGCAGTTCGGCCTCGCCAGTCTGGATGCCCTACCCCGTCCGGAGTTTGCCGAGGCAGAGGCCATCGAGGCGCAGCGCGCCGCCGCCACACAACGCATCCGCGATGCCGTCGGCAGCGATGAGGGGGATTGACTCACCCACCAACTATCATGAAGAGGATACCGTAGATGCGATTTGGTCGCCATATGCCGCTCGGCGCGAATGCCGTGCGTGCGCTTGCCACAGCACGTGAGATCGGCTGCGATACCGCGCAGGTCTTCCTCACCAATCCGCGTGGCTGGCGCGTGCCCGATACCAATACTCGGCAAGAGGTGGCCTTTTGCAAGGTGGCGCAGGAGCAAGATATCGTGCCGGTGGTGGTCCATGCGACCTATCTCATCAACCTTGCTTCGCCGCGCGATGACTTCTTCGAGCAATCTATCACCCTGCTGCGCGCAACGCTCGAACGGGCAGAACGCTATGGCTGCGCCAGCGTGGTCTTTCACATCGGCAGCCACCTCGGGGCAGGCGAGGAAGCTGGACTGAAGCGCCTGGAGCAAGGCATACGCCGCGTGCTGGATGGCGCGCCGGAATCGGTGCTGTTGCTGCTGGAAAACGACGTGGGTGGCGGTGGCAAGCTGGGGTATCGCTTCGAGAATCTCGCCGCTGTGCTGGCAAGCCTGCCGGAGTACGAGCGGCAGCTTGGCGTCTGCCTGGATACGGCGCATCTCTGGGGCGCAGGCTTCGACATCAGCACGCCGGAGGGCGCAGAGCAAACACTGGCGCAGGTGGAGCAGACGATAACGCTGGCGCGTGTGCCCGTCATCCACCTCAACGACACGCCAAAGGCGCTCGGCAGTCATCTCGACAACCACGCGCGCATCGGTGAAGGTGTCATCCCGGAGGCCGGACTCAGCGCCTTCCTGCGTCATCCCGGCCTCGCCGACGCAACAATTCTACTAGAAACGCCCATCGCCGAACTTCCGAACGGACAGCAGGACTGGGACGCCGACCGCGACCACATGCGCCGCGCCCGTGCATTGGCTGGGCTGGAGATGCCTGCATCAACTTAGCGATTTGCTTCAACTGGTGGAAGTGGGATCTCCGATGGTTTTGTATCGTGCCAGGTCATCTGGTCAGGAGCGGCCAACCACCAGCCATCTTCATCATGAATGACCGTAGCCTCTACTTCCAACCCATCGCTGTCAAATAGGATCACCCGCTCGCCCTGTTTCAATGATGGCAATTCACGCTCCTGCCATGTGCCAGGAGCAGCAAGTTTTACCAGGTCCACCGGCTCGCTATCGAGTGTATTGAAATCGGCATGGATGCGCTTCAGTTGATTTGTCATGGTTGCCTCCCTCTTTGCCTTCGCCAGCGCGCACAACCCAAGCCACCACATAACTCTTTCTATAAACTCATAGCACCGACATATCACCGCCGATGATTTCTACAATGAAATGACATCAATGAGCGCCAGCCTTGCGAACGCTTTCCAGCAGTGACGATGCCTGATAAGCGCGCACCAGATAAAAAATCTGATAGAGGCCGTTTATGGAAATGGCTACTCCCAGACAGGCAAGGATAACCCAGGGATTGGTTGCCAGCGCATTCAAGTTTGGTGAATTTAGCGCTCCGATGATCGCAGCAGCGGCTGGCGCGCTAAATATCACCACGAGGAGCGGCCCCAGGAGACTCAGGACGATGCAAGTGATAATCGCAACACGTCCCTGCCGCCAGATAGCAAAACCCAGCACCGCTTGCCCCACGCCAACGAGACAGAAAATCAGGCCGGGCGTGCGAAAAAAATCGCCATTAGTGCCAAGCGTTGTGGCGGCAGCGAAGAACATGATGCCAAACACGAAAAGGGCAGCCGTGCCGACAAAGTTATTGAGCGCGGCACGGCGGATGTCTCGTTTGGCATCGGGAACTTTATCTATATCGTCCAACTTCCCATACGGCTCGTCTGATGCAATGCCCTCCGGCGCATACTCCATTCCTTCAGGCAGGGCAGGTCTGGAAGGATGGGCAAATAGATTCGGCTGTTGGTTTGTATTGGGAATCATGAAGGGATTCAAGGGTATTCCTCCGCTCGTTCGCTCTTTATTGGCCCACTATCCAAAGTGGCACACTATCCAAATCGCAGCCTACTTCACACCCATTCTACGCAACCTGTCAATCATCCTCACCTCAATACCAGGAGCATTGTCTTTTTTGTGCGTGGCTTCGTCTTAGTGATGAATATGAGTGAATACCGTTGGCAAAATCCGCGCATAGTGGCGCATTTCGGCGTCCATCGGCATTTCTCGTGACCTCCGCCCGTTGTGCCGGATGCCCAGCCGTGTTATACTCGCCGTGTACGCCCGCGAACAGGCGTCCGATATTCGCCTGCTGTGGGGCAGACACGCAATGAGGCGTGGGCAGGCAAGATTGAAGAATAGGCCAACTGTATTACATGGGATAGCGTGCGATAAATGCCGTCCGCATTGAGAGGATTGAGAGGAGCGAGCCACGAGTACCGTCACGTTTCCGCTCGGACCCTACCACCCAGCGCTGGCGCAGCCCTGCGAGTTGACGCTACGGCTGCGCGGCGAAACCGTCGTCGGCGCGGAGCAACCCGGCCTGGGCTACTGTCGCCGGGGAATCATCGAACTGGTAGAGGGCAAGACGCCGGATGAGGCGCTGCCCATTCTCGAACGCACCTGCTCGCTCGCGCATGAGGCGTATCGCATGGCGTTCTGCCAGGCGTTGGAGGCGGTGGCGCAGGCCAGGATCAGCCAGCCCGCGCGGACCACTCGCGTCGTCTTTGCTGAGGTCGAGCGTTTGCTGGCGCGCCTCTGGACACTGGCGCAGGCCGCCCGCGTCGCCAATGTTGCGCCGCTTTACCGGCTGGCGCTGGATCAGCGTGAATCGCTCTTCGCTGCGCTGGAGGACGCCACCGGCGAGCGCCACTATTGGGCGGTAGCGGTTCCCGGTGGCGTGCGCGATGACCTCGAGCTGCAACCGCTGCAAGAAGCATTGACCGCGCTGGAAGCTGGCGTTGCCGTCTGGCAAACATCGGTCGCACCGAATGGACTGCTGGGGCGCGCGGGCAAGGGCATCGGCGCGATTTCCGCCGACCAGACGCGCGACCTCGATCTGACGGGACTCGCCGCGCGTGGCTCGCGCATGACGGATGATCTGCGCCTCTCGCAGCCCTACGCCGCTTACGAAGACTATGAAGAACAGCTTGCGCAGGGTGGTGAGGGCCAGCGTACAGGTGATGTCGCCTCGCGCCTGGCGCGCGCCGTTGCTGATCTGGCGACGAGCCGCGCCGTTGCGCTGGCCGCGCTGGCGAATCTGCCCGACGGTGCGCATGAGCCGCCGGTGACGCTGGCCAAGCCCGAAGCTGACCGCGTGACAGCGGGCGCAGTCGAGGGGCCGCATGGCCTGATGACCGCCCGTTTCTTCTGGACGAGCGAAAACACCATCCATGAACTGAAGCTCTATACGCCGGGCATGGGGCAGATCGTCGCCATGCCAGAACTGTTGGAGGGGCGCCTGCTGCCCCAGATTCCATTGATCCTGGCGAGCCTGGATCTCTGTATCGAGTGCCTCGATCAATAAGTGAAAGGATGCCAGTGTGTCGTTACCACTGCTCTTCGGATGGCTCACGCTGGCGCCGGCGCTTTGCGCGTTGTTGATTGCCGTTCTGGGCGTCGCTCGCTATGCGTTGAAGCCGCTGGCGCTGGCGCTGGGCCTCATCGGTCTGGTTGTGCCGGTCGTGCTGCTGCTGATCCTGCTGCCGTCGCTCTCATCCGGCACTGCTCTCTTCGTCGGCCTCTTCGGTGGCTCCACTGATCTGAACGCCTGGTTCTCCGCCGTCTACCGGCTTGATGGCTTCGGCCTCTATGCCGCGCTTGGCATTGCCGTCATCGTCGCGCCGCTGCTCTTCTGGATGGCCTGGCGGGGCGTTGAGGCGCCGGTTCAAGTTCCTGGAACACCTGATGAAACCACAGTAGCGCAGCCCTCGTGGCAGGCGAGCCGGCTGACGCGGGCGCAGTGGGGCGGCGCGGCGCTGGCTCTGGTCGCCGAGACCGCTGCGCTCACCCTCGTCTTCGCTGATAATATCGCCTGGCTCGCATTGTGTTGGGTGGTGTTGACGGCGATAGCCTGGGGCATTGGTGAGCTTGGCAGCGACCTGGATACGGTAGACCGCATTGGGCTGGCGCTGATGCTGCTTGGGCCAATCCTCTGGACGGCGGTGATGCTCGTGCCAGCCATCGGCCAGGGCGCACATCCTATCATCTATCCACGCCTGACCGATATGATGGGGCGCGGCGCGCTGACACCGCTGCACGTCCTGCTGCTGGCCATCGCGCTGACGTTGGCTGGCGCGGGCTATCCGTTCCTCGTCTGGATGCGCCGCCGCGCGCTGCTGGTAACGCCGGCTGGCCTCGCGGCGCTGGTATTGATCGTGCTGCCGGTGGCGCTGATCGTTGGCGCGCGCACGTACAGCGCCGCACAGGACGCTAGCAGTAATTGGCAGGAAATCGGCAAGACCGCGCCGCCAATCACCGCAGGCATCTGGTTCTGTCTGCTGGGCATGCTCACGATCTGCGTCTGCGGTTTGCTGGCGCTGGGTCGCCGCGATAGTCGCACGCTGATCGCCTATCTGGCTGTCGCGCAGGTCGGCTGGGGACTGCTGGCGCTGGGCGCGGGCAGCGCCACGAGCATGCTGGCGCTGGTGACGCTGCTGGCGACGAGTCTCTTTGGCCTCGGCGCGATGCTTATGGCGCTCTTTGCCGGTGGACGGCTCACTAGCGACATCGAGCCGGAGGGCGCGGGACCCCAGCCCTTTGGCGTGCCCGCGCAGCCGGTCTACCTGGCGGCCTGGATCATCGGCGCATTGACGCTGCTGGGCGCGCCGCTCTTTGGTGGCTTCGTCGCGCGCCAGATCATCTCCAGCAGCATTATCCAGGCGCGGGGCCTCGCGGTTCCGCTGGCTGGCATCTCCTGGGCGGGCGATGCGCTGCTGGCGCTGGCGCTGCTACGCGCGACCGCCCCCGCCTTCACGATTTTTGCGCGTGGCGCTGGCGCGAAAGCCGCCGTGAGCGATGGTCACGGAGACAGCACACCGAAGCCCACGCGGCAACTGAACATACTCACGCTGCTGCCACAGGTTCCGGTTGCCATCATCGCGCTGCTGGCAATCCTGGTTGGCGCGCTGCCGCAGGTCTGGCTAAACATCGGCGGACTTCCGGCGGCCTCGGCGCTGGTGCAGCCGGGGCAGGCAAACGCCGCGCTCTCGCTGAAAACCTTTGGCTATCTGGCGGGCGCTGGCGGCGTGGGGCAGTGGGTGCCAAGCCTCGCCTGGGTCGCCTTGCTTGTGCTGGCGCTGCTGGCGCTCTTCGCATTGCCCGGCAGCCTGCGCGAGACACGGCCCGTCTTCCTGGCGGGCGCGAGTGGTGAACAACTCGCGCAGCACGCGCAGGCGCAGGAACCCCAGACCGCCGGTGATGAGCAGCCGGTGCCGGAAGAGGTCAGCGCGGAACTTGCCTATCTGCCGGAGCCTGTGGATACCTGGAGCGATATCGGCAGCGTCTTCACCTCCGCCTGGCTCGTCCCGCTGGGCGACCAATTGCTGCGCGGCGTGGATGACGAACTCAACGCTGAACCGGCATTGGCCGAAGAAACCGAAGAAACCGAAGAGACGGATGAGACGGGCGAAGGCCAGGAAGCAGAGGCGGATGAAACTGCAGCAGCGGATGTGACGGCTTCAGCTTCGAGCAAGGCGCTCACCGCCGCGCCCGAAGCAAAGAAAAGCGTTGCTAAGGCGCCCGAAATGACCAACACAACCGGTTCTGGTGATAAGGTCGCCACTGGCAAAACAAACGGCGCGAATGGGACAAACGCTACAAGTGGCGCGAATACCCCAAAGACTACACCAGCGGCCAGCGCAACGACAACACCCAAAGTGACATCGAATGTGAGCAAACAGGTGTCAGGTGCGACGAGTAAGCCAGCCACACCGGTCAATACCTCCACAACGGGAAATAACAGACCGGCGAATCCCGCGAGCAAGCCGCAACAGCAGAACGCTGGAAAGCCAGCCAATCAGCCCAATAGCCAGAATAAAGCGGCCAACGTCCCTGGTAAACCGGCGAACCCCAACGTGCCGCGCAATCCCGGCGGCGCAGCCAATCGCCCGCAGAGCAAGAAGAGTGGCGCGAAAAAGGGTGGCAAAGGAGGCGGACGATGAGCAATGAAAATGGCGCTGAGCCAATAGGGCGGCGCGCGGTGGCTGTGCTGGCGCTGGAGACCGGCGGATGCGGCGCCTGCGCACAGAGTATCGCCGCGTTGCACGCCGCTGGATACGCCGAGGAACTGGCGGCGCGAAAGATCACCTTCGTGCGCAGTCCCCGCCAGGCGGATGTCGTACTGGTGAGTGGCCCGCTTTCGACCACCGCCGAATCTGCTGTGCGCCGCATTCTCGATCAGGTGCCGGAGCCGCAGGCGTTGGTCGCCGCTGGCAACTGCGCAATCAACGGCTGCGTCTTTGCCGGTTCGCCGCAGATCAGCGCCAGCGTCTCAGAGGCGCTGGATGTGCATATCGAACTACCGGGTTGCCCGCCGACGCCGACCGCCATTCTCAACGCCATCTCCAAAGCCGCGCAATTGCTGGCTGAGGGCGATGATGGTGATGATGTCGCAGACGAGACAGGCGGCAGCACAGCGGAAGCATCTGCTGAACCGGCAGAAGGCGATGCGGACGATACAGCCGATGATGACAACATAGACGACAGCGAAGATGATGAGATAGACGATACCGGCGAGAGCGAGGATGAGCCGGATGAGGCAGAGACGGCAGCCGGAGGTGATGAGCCGGAAGCGCGGATGGAGGGCGAAAAATAGATGAACGGCATCCTTTCGTTTGTACTGGCGGTCCTGGTGTATCCCGGCGCATTTGTTGCGCTGCTCGCCGCCTGGGCGCTGACCTGGGGCCGCGAATCAGTGCGCGCCGCCGTCAGCCGCGAAGTCGTTCCCAGTCCGCTGCGTGAGGTCAATGAGATTCGCAGCGATCTGGCGCGCGATATTGTGCAGCCGGAGGGTCTGTATCCCTGGCTGACGATCACCGCATCGTACGCTGCGCTGCTCATGCCGCTGCTCGCCCTCATTCTACTGCCCATCCCTGGCAATCCGCTGGTACAGGCGATTGGCTTGCAGGGTGACGTGATCGCCTGCGCGGCGCTCTTGCTGGGCGTTCCGGCGCTGCGGCTGCTGGTGGCCTGGGCCACGCCCTCGCCCTATACACGGCTTGCGGCGGATCGCGGTGTGCGGCTGTTAGCGGGTGTCGTGCTGACGATGGCGCTGGCGATTACGGCGGGCGCGGAACAGGGTGCGGTACTGACGCTGACCCCAACGCCGACCAAAGCCGCGCAACCGTTCTGGTGGGTGGTAACGCATATCCTGGCGGCGCTGGCGTTCGTCTTTGTGCTGCCGCCATTGACCCGCGCTGTCGCATCACTGCGCGAGGGACGCCAGAGCCAGTACCAGGACCTCGATCTGGTCTCCGGCGAACTGACCGAACTGAATGGACGCGACCTCGCCTGTTTCCGCATTGCTGAGGCGTTGCAATTCGTCGCAGTGGCCGCCTATTTCGCCACTGTCTTCATCCTGCCGCTCTTTCCATCGGCGTTCGGTCGCGGGCATGATCTGCTCTGGCTGGCGGGTCTCGTGGTGACGGCGCTGGGCATCGGCGCGTGGGAAGGCTTCGCGGCGAACCGTCCACCCAGCGGCGACCGTCCGCCCCTCAACTGGTGGCTGGGCCTGCCGGTCCTCATCGCGCTCTTCTCGCTTGTCACCGCCGCCATCGCCATGCGCGGGAGCTAACCAGGCGCATTGCTTCGTTCTCTGGCAATGCGCCTGGCTTCTGCAATCTGCTCGTCAGTGGCGCCGAGGTGACGAAACCACTCCTCAGTGGTATAGGCATGTGCAGGTGACTTCCGGCTGCGTACTTCTTCTGCCAGCGTCGTCAAGAGATTGGCAAGCGTTTCGCCACGTTCTTCGGCGGCTCGCTGCAATGTTTCGTACTGTTCATCGCTGAGTTCAATAACATAGCTCATAGGTGGGCATCGCCTGTTGCTTCTTGCGCAGCCTGCCTTGCCTGCTCTCGTGCTTGGAAAATAGCCTCGGAGTCACGAATCTCTTCCTCAGTGGCTCCAAAAGAGCGGAAGAACTTATCAAGGTCATCATCAACACGATCAGGCAGAGAACTTCGCGCCCACAACAATAAGCCATCTCTGGCGACGCTGGCAATGAATGTCCCATCCCATTCGCCAAGTGTGCGAGAAGCAAACATCACTTTGACATCACGTAAGGCATCCAGATGACGGTCGTACGCCATGCCGAGAATATCAAATAGTGCGGCTCCCTCGTGGAGTGCGATACGTTCATCATCAGTGTCGAAGATTGCCAGCAGGTCCACATCGCTGGGTGAAGGGTCAGTTACTGGGCGCTCAGCATGGCGCGCAACTGACCCATAGAGGATAACGGCGAGCAGATCTGGGCGATACTCGCGTAGCGTCTGAATGATGTCTGTGACGAGAGCCGCTGTCGCGCTATCGAGCCACGGCAGGATATTATCAGCAGGCACGCTAGCCGTTTTTGCTAACTTGTGGCCCATGTGTGTATCTCCTGCATGATATCTAGTGCCATCTGCTGGGCCACTGGATCAGTTCTGTTACCATACCATCCACCCTGGCGCAGTTGATCTAACTGTTCCTACTTGTTAGCAGTAGGCGTCTCACCCTGTGTTCGCAAGAAAGCTCCCAGGCGCGCATGACTCTCCTGATGTTTGCCGTGTTTCGTTTGGCATCCGAACGCAATCCAATGGAATGCTGCGCCCCAGGCGCCCTCGATGATAAGACGCGAAGCGCGTGGCGAGGCAACCAAAGTTGCAATAGAAGCCTCAATATCTTCGGCAGCGTCTCGGTGAGCATCGGCTAACATGGACGATAATTCTCCTTGCGTGACTTTCATGATAACATCTCACGGGTTAGGGCGTTACCTGGCAACCTTCGTCAAAAAAAGTTACTGTGAACGAAATGCTATATAGAGGTTCATTAAAGATAAAGAACGTCTGAAATTCCGCATATTGAAAGATAAAGTCAGCTTTGTGCAAGGTTTCTGCAACCGCAGAGCTTAATGAACCGGCATAAGCCATGTTAGAAGTAGGCCCTGTTCCTGCAAATACTTCTACAACCCCGGCGACGCGGTTCAAGTAGGCGGAGAAAGTTACTCTCGCCAGATTGAGAAACGCTACCTGAGCTTTTGCATCTCCATCTATTAAGCCATTGGCCATATCCTTCGAGATTGTTATGGCTTTGAAAGATTTCGTTTCGCCTGGTTTGCAATTGACCAGGACGCCTGGATTTTGCCCTGCTATTGAGGTAGGAGATGCGTAAATGGCTGGTGTCGGTTGGGGAAAGAATTGAGGCAAATTCTTATTGAAAACAAAGGTGATGAGTGCAGTGACAGTTGCCACTATTCCCAAGCTGGCCAGGAGGGAACTTACAATTGTCTTTATTCTCTTCTTGGTTTCAGTAGAAACTTTCATCCAGTTATCCATTCTTTTTTCAAGAGGCTCTAAGTATCAATTCAATGCCAAACTTCACACTACAAGCTCAATGTGCTGCAAAAAAGCCAATACTACCTGCCGCCGAAATTGGCAACGTAGCTTCTAGTTTTATAACATAATTCTTTCGCTTGCCATAACCCATCTTAGCATATCAGGTGTGCTATTACGCATGTCCGCCATAGTTTTCGCAGTCATCGGAAAGCCAGATGTACTTTAGCTTACGCTTTTAGAGCATCCAGTGCGAGCGCAGCGGCGACGATGGCTGCGGTTTCGGCGCGCAGGATACGCGGGCCAAGCGTGACGGGGATTGCGCCGTGTCGCTCTGCCAGCGCCACCTCGCCCGCCGAGAAGCCACCCTCCGGCCCGATGAACAGCCGCACCTCCGGCATAGCAGCGGCTGTTCGACCGGCCAGCGCCACCTGCAATGCGGCGCGTAGAGTCGTCGTGTGTTCCTCTTCCCAGGGAATCAGCGCGATTCCACTGGAGGGCAGAGCAGCTAGCGCCTCCGGCAAGGTCTGCGGCGCGGCCAGCTCCGGCAGACGCGCGCCGCCGCACTGCTCCATCGCCTCCGCGACAATCTTCGCCCAGCGCCGCCGCTTTGCCTCGCTTGCCTCCTCATGCGCCGCCACCGCGCGCTCGGAGAGCAGCGGCACGAACGCCGCCACGCCAAGCTCCGTTCCCTTTTGCAGCACTGTCTCGTACTTCGCCGCCTTCAGCATCCCCAGGCACAGCACCACCCGCACCGGGGCTTCCGCGCCCGTCACTTCCTCGCGCTTGCCTAGCCACGCCATCACCCGCTTGCGCTCGACAACCAGCAGTTCGGCAGGATATTCGCCGCCTGCGCCATCCAGCAGCCGCAGCGTATCGCCAGGGGCCAGCCGCAGCACATCCCGCGCCTGATGCGCAATCTCGGCTGGCAATTCGATCTCCATCTCTGGCGTCAGCGTCACCCCTTCGAGGTAAAAGCGTCCTGCTGGCATCAGTCGGCTCGTTTCCCCATCAGTGTGATCCAGTCACCTTCGATGAACTCGCGGATATCGGTCAATCCGGCGGCGCGCAGCGGTTCCTCGGCCTCCTGGCGGCGTTCAGCAATGATGCCACTGGCGATCAGCGTACCACCGGGGCGCGTGGCGCGCAGCAGCGCAGGCGCAAGCTGGGCTATCACGCGGGCAATGATGTTCGCCAGCACCAGGTCATACGTGCCGACCTCTTCGCCCAGAATCGCCACCTCCGACGAGAGCGGTGTGAAGGGTTCGCCAGCCGCGCCTTCCAGCGTCGCCAGCCGCACATCTATCTTATCGGCAAGCCCGTTGGCCGCCGCGTTGGCTCGCGTCGCTTCCACTGCCACCGGACTGACATCCAGCGCCAGCACGCTGCTCGCGCCCAGCTTTAGCGCCGCCAACGAGAGAATACCGGAGCCAGAGCCGACATCCAGCACGCGGTCGCCAGGATGAATGGCTTCCTCCAGCGCCAGGATGCAGTTGCGCGTGGTGGGGTGCAGTCCCGTGCCGAACGCCATACCGGGGTCCAGTTCCACCACCACCTCACCCGCCGCCGGTTCGTACTCGCGCCAGGACGGCTTGATGACGGTGCGTTTGCCGAGATGCGCGACGTGGTAAAACTCCTTCCAGGCGTTCTCCCAATCCTTCTCGGCCAGCCGCTTGGTGCTAATCTCGCTGATGTTGCCGAAGCCGATTTGCCGCAGGTGCCACAGCCCCTCCTCGATGCGCGCCCGCGCCTCCTCGCCGCTTGCGTCCGCTGGCACATACACATGCACCGTCACCGGCGCGTCCGGCACGGTCTGCGCCACCTGCCCGTCATCCAGCAGCGTATACGGCTCCTCGATGGCGACGCCGCCGTTGGCATAGCGGCTCATCACCTCGCTGATCGCCTCCACCGCCTCCGGTTCGGCGGTGACGCTCAATTCCAGCCAGTAATCGGGCATTGATATTCTCCGTGGTCTTGGTTGTGGTGCAGCGCATGCCGCTTTTTGGACTGGCATATCTGGCGTAAGCCGCTGTATTGTCGCGCAGAAGAAAGAACCATGTCAAAACAAGGCGCACATGCCATGCTGACTTTGACGCTCAGAACGTCGCAGTACTACAGTTATGAAGATAGCAAAAAGCGTGAAACCCACTCAGTTGAAGAGGTGAGGATACGATCATGGCACAATCGCAGGAGACCGTGCAGCAAGAGGCGCTGACGCAGTTGCGCGCCGGGCAGACCGCGCTGGCGGAGGGGCGGCTGGAACTGGCAGCCGAGGCGCTGGTGATGGCGGAGACGATCTTTCGCCGCAGCAACGATCAGGAACACGCCGCTGATAGCCGCGCTGCGCTGGCGGAGGTGCAGCGGCGCAACGGCGCGCTCGATCAGGCAGCGACGAGCTACGAGCGCGCCATCGAACTCTATAAGGAAGCCAACGCTCCGGCGCGCGAAGCCGGTGTGACGCTGGCGCTGGGGCATATCGAACGCCAGCGCGGCCAGATCGAACGCGCCTGGGAGCATTACTATCTGGCGCTGCGACTCTTCGAGAAAGCCAACAATATCAGCGGTCAGGCCAGCGCCGCGCTGGCGCTGGGGCATATCGAACGCCAGCGCGGACGCCTGGAGCAGGCGTCAGACTACTATACGCAAGCGCGCAACTTCTACGCTGGCGCACGCGACCGCTATGGCGAGGCCGACGCCACACGCGGTCTGGCGGACATGCTGGCGGGGCGCGGACTCTACGACGAGGCGGCGCGCACCTACGAGCAGGCGCTGACGCTCTATCGCAACGCGCGTGACCGCTTTGGCGAGGTGGATACGTTGATCGGGCAGGGACGGCTGGCGATTGCGCGTGTGCAGATGGATGAGGCCGGCACGCTCTTTGGCGAGGCCATCGCCCAGGCGACCATTGTCGAATACGAGCTAGGCATCGCCGACGGCACGCTGGGGCTGGCAGAGATTGCGCTGCATCGCGGCGAACTGGATCAGGCGCTGGCAAACGGCGAACTGGCCGAAAAGGAGTATAACGCCGCTGGCAGCGCCCTGGGGACTGCGGAGTCTGATCGAGTCATTGGCGCCGTGCAGATGCGACGCGGCCAGCTCACCCAGGCAATTGCGCTCTTTGACCGCGCCTCGCGTGCGCTCTCACTGCTGCGCGCTCGCGCTTCCTATGCGCATGCGTTGATCGGCTCGGCGGAGGCGCAACGGCGCAAGGGCGCGCCACGCAAGGCAGAAGACCTCTTTGGTGAGGCGCGCATTGCCGCCAGCGAGACGGAGCAGCCGGTGGTGGAGGCGGCGGCCATGCTGGGGCTAGGCCAGATTGCGCGCGCACGCGGACAGTCTGGCATCGCTGCGCCACTGTTGGAGGTAGCGGCGCAGCGATTCGAGCAGCACAAACGTCCGGCGCTAGCAGCGTTGGCGGCCATCGAACGCGGGCGGCTGGCGCTGGTGCATGGCGAACTGGATACCGCGCGGCAACTGGCAACCAGGGCGCATACTCTCGCCACCGAGGCGACCCAGCGCACCGGTGAGCCTGGACCCACCAGCGAAGCGGCCTATCTGCATGAGATGATAGATCTGGCGCTCGGACAGCTTGATATGGCTCGTGCCCACGCGGCGGAGGCGTTGGAACTGGCGCCCGCCGAGCATGATGCGCTGCCGCTGGCGGAGGCGCTGCTGGGGCAGGCGGAGACGGAACTACGCGCCGAAAACCTGGACGCGGCGGGGGCGCTCTATAACCGGGTGCAAACCCTTGCGCAGACCAGCGAGATGGCGCTGGAACAGGGCCTGGCGAGCCTCGGACTAGGCCGCGTGCTGATGCGGCGCGGTCTGTTGGAAGAGGCGATCAACGCGCACCGGGAAGCGCTGCCGCGTTTCCGGGCGGCGGATGACGCGGCGGCGCTGGCGCTGGCGCAGCTTGGTCTGGGCGAAGGTCTGCGGTTGGCCGGCAAGATGGAAGACGCGCAGGCGGCGCTGGTGGAGGCGCAACGGCTCTATGGCGGCATGGGCGATGTGCTGGGCGAGGCGGAGGCGACGCAGAGCGAGGCGCGGCTGCTGCTGGACAACGGTGAACTCGAAGCCGCCAGCGGGCGCATGGCGCGTGCGCTGGCGCTGGTGGAGCGCGTGGGCGGCGGCATTGCTGATGCGCAGGCGCGCGCTGGTTTCTTCGACGGCTACGCAGCGTTCTACTGTGAGGGCATGCTGATTGCGGCGCGTGAGCAACACGCTGAGCAGGTGAGCGAACTGGCGCAACGTTACGCCGCCCACGCCGGCAAGGCTGGCCGTGCCGCCGCCGTCCAATGCCTGCGTGAATATGAGGAGGCGTTGCCGGTGCGTGGCGATGTCTCCAAAGAGGAGATCGAGCGCAACAAGGCGATTGTCGCGCTGCTGGCCGGCGCGCGCAAGTCACTCGGCAAAGGGAGTGGAAAATGAGTGAGCATGCTGATTTCCATCGTCTCTCTCATCAATCATGACAAGCAAGAAGGTAACACCATGAGCGAAAACACCAGCGAAAACACGAGGTTGGCGCAAGCGATCCTTGTTCAACTGCCCTATATCACGCTGGCGACTGCCACAAATGATGGAATCCCCTGGAATGCGCCGGTGTATGCGGCCTTTGATGACGCCTATACCTTCTTCTGGGCCTCAGCAAAATACGCCCGTCATTCGCAAAACATCAGAGCCAACCCTCATGTTGCCATTGTGGTATATGACTCGACAGTACTCCCAGGAAGCGGCAAAGGGGTCTATATTGAGGCCACGGCCTATGAGCTGACCGATAAGCAAGAATGCCAAGAGGCGCTAGCTTGTTTGCAGAAACGTGGATGGGAACATCCTCCTGTGGTAGAGATGGTCATTGGGGCAACCCTACGCGGAGTCTATAAGGCGGTCCCAGAGAAACTATGGATCAGCTCTGACGATGAGCATGGACTAGATGGTCGCGTGGAAATAGAACTATCCTCGATATGACCCAGGTGCGATAAGACGATAGCCTGCCTATATGGAAACTATCAGCGTTCGAACTTTCTGCGCGACCTGCGCCGCCGCTGGTGGATCGTAGTTCGCTAGAACCACAACAGTAATATTCATGCCTGGGTAAATGTCTAGTTGTGAGTTGATGCCAGGGGCGCCTCCGGTGTGTCCAACGACCACTATCTGCCCCTGGCTTCCCAGGTGTTCGGCGCCAAAACCGTACCCATACTGTGAAAATGCGCGCGTGCGCAAGGTAACTTTTGCTTCGAGGACGGTAGCGGTCATCGCTGGACTCAGCAGCTTGTTCTCAAGTAGCGCGCGTGCAAAGCGCAAGAGGTCCTCAACGGTAGAATATCCTCCGCCGCCGGGGCCGCCACGCGCTGGCAGCGCGAGCAGGTTATTCCACCACTCTGTTGGCACAGGCTCGCCATCGGGCGACATGTGGGTATAGCCTGTTGCGCGGTTCGGTATGTCACGGTCAAGCGGGGAGGCGTCGGTGTCCTGCATTCCTGCCGGTTGATAGAGATGCTCCTGCACATAGGCATCGTAGGATTGCCCGGTTACCCGCTCGATGATCGCTCCCAAAACAATGTAGCCCGCGTTGCTGTATTCGCACCTTTCGCCTGGCTCAAAGTGCAACGGGTCGCTGGCAAAGAGATCGAGATAATCATGCACAGTGCGAATGCGGTCACGAGTCGCCTCAAAACGTTCGTTCCAGTAGCTACCGAGGCCCGAAGAGTGAGTGAGCAGGTGGTGAATCGTCACCTGCTGCGCGACATCGGCGCGCGGGTAGTCTGGCAGGTGGACTGCTATAGTGTCACTAAAGGCGAGACGGCCAGCCTCGGCCAACTGGGCAATTGCCACAGCGGTGAACATCTTGTTCATTGAGCCGAGATTAAACTTCGTATCCAGCCGGTTTGGCGCATGGAAAGCTCTGCTCGCCAACCCATATGCCCCTGTGAAGACAGGCTGCCCATGCTGCGCCACGAGTACCGCGCCTGAGAAGGCATCAGCAGATACTAATTCATCGAGATAATCGCGCAATTCGTCAATCATCTTGCGTTTCCCTTGTTCTGCTCGCCTGATGAAACAACCTATCCGCTCATATCATTGTGTGGTCTGGCGGCGCACCTGGAAGAGCTGGCGATCCGGCAGGCGCACCGCCGTCAGGATGCCGCTCTCGCAGGCGCCGGTGTCAATACCAATCTTGTTGAACTGCACGAGCGGCGCAGGCAGACGCCAGTGGCCGAAAACGACTGGCTTGCCCCAATCATACGTGCTTTCCAGAAATCCCTTTGGCCCCCACATCTTGAGGAAATCTGCCGTCTGCGCTGGCGGTTTACCTGGCAACACGCCCGCGTGGACGTAGTAGGCATAGCCATCCTCAAACTCGATGCGCGTCTCTTCCAGAAAGTCGCCCACGGCGAACGGCAACGTGCCCTGATAGTCTTCCCAGAGGTCCAGCGCGCCCTCGATGCCCGGCGGTCCCTCGAAACGGAAACCGTTCCAGTGGCCCAGCCAGGCGTCCTCATGGTTGCCGCGCAGAAAGACACAGTGCGCATGCCGCTGTTGCAACTCGCGCAGCGCCAGCACCGTCGCCACCGAATCCTCGCCGCGATCCATATAATCGCCCAGGAAGACCAGCGTATCCTCGGCGCGGTAGGGCAGCAGGTCCAGCAGATGCTCCAACAGCGTCACCTCGCCATGCAGATCGCCGATAGCATACGTACAACTGGACGCTTCGCTCTGTGGCATGCCGGAAACCTCATTGTATTCGCTGCGTATAGTGTTTTTACATGCGTCGTGTGCCTATGTAGAGTGCGCAGGAGTGGAGTATACCACGAAGCGGGTGATGCAAGCTGCAAGACGCAAAAGCAGGTACACGGGCGCGTCCTACGCACCGCTACCGCTATGGCCCGTGTGGGAGGGGTATCATGTCTCCGAGGCCACGCAGCACCCCTCGCAAGTTACATGCCAATAAGTCCGCATGCTATTGCTGAGCAACGAACGAGCGATGAGATGATGAAACTACGCGAAATTGGCAGGCGTAACCATAGGCGTAAGGATAGGCATAACAGTGGTAGAATGATCTGCTGGCCAGGCGAATAGAGATGGAAGCATGTGGGGAGCCAATGATGAACGTTGAACTGTTGCAGCAGACATGGGCGCTACCGGGTCCGAGGCGGGTCACACCGCTGGCGCAGGGGACGAATAATGTAGTGCAGCGCGTGGAAACGCCAGCCGGCGATTATGTGCTGCGCCTCTATGGTAATCACGCGGACCCCGGACGGCTGCGCTTCGAGCATCAGGTGTTGGCGCTGCTGGATGCCTTGCGCCTGCCGTTTGCTCTGCCGCTCCCCCTGCCTGCGGTGACGGGTGAACGCGCCGCACTGCTCTCCGATGAGCAGGGAGATACGCTGGCAACGCTGACACCCTTCATCGCTGGTGATGCCCCACAGCGCGATGATCTGCCACAGGCAGAAGCGGCTGGCGAAGCGTTGGGAATACTGGATGTGGCGCTGGCACAGGTGGAGGCGTCGGACGCGCTGGCGAGCAGTGCAACATATAGCTGGCGCTCCTATGGTGATCTGGAGCATTGTCATCCGCTGGTGCCGGACCCGCTGGCGGCGCTGCAAACGTTGCCAGTGGATGAGGAAGTGCGCCGCCGCCTGGTCGCGCGCTATCGCTGGCTGATGGAGGAGCAGATACCGGCGCTCTATGCAAGCCTGCCACAGCAACTTGCGCATGAGGATTATGGTCCCGACAACATTTTAATGAAAGGAACCAGCGTCACCGGCGTGCTGGACTTCGAGTTCTGCGCCCACGACCTGCGCGCGATGGACCTGCTGGTGGCGTTGAGCTGGTGGCCGGTGGAGCAATTCGGCAGCGGCGCGGAATGGCCGATCATTGAAGCGTTCACCCGTGGCTATGCGCGGCGCGTGACATTGACCGGGCCGGAGATCGAGGCGATGCCCACACTCTATATCCTGCGCGCCTACACCTCGCTGATTCATCGTCTGGGTCGCCAGCGCCAGGGGCTGAGTTCAGAGCAGGCGGTGACGGCGCGCGCAACAGCGGCGCTGGAACGCGAGGACTGGCTGGAAGCGCACGGCGAGCAATGGCTCCAACTCTTGCGCACAATCTTCGCCAGCTAGCTGAGGTTGCGGGCGACCCGTATCATCGCTGCCAGGCTGCGCTCCACGTCCTCATCGGTTGTGGCCCAGGAGGAGACGCTGATGCGCATGGCGGCGCGTCCCTGCCAGACCGTGCCGCCGCACCAGCAGGTGCCGTCGGATTGAATGGCGGCGATAGTGCGGCGTGTCGTCTCGTCATCGCCAAACGAGACCAACACCTGATTCAGCGCGACCTCGTTGAGAATGGTGAAGCCCGCGCTGCGCAATCCTTCAGCGAAGCGCGTCGCATGCCGGCAGCAGCGCTCGACCAGATCAGCCACCCCGGCGCGGCCCAGCGAGCGCAGCGCCGCCCAGATTTCGATGCCACGCTCCCGCCGTGAAGACTCTGGTGTATACGCCAGCGGCTCACGTACCGGCTCCTGTGGCAGATAGGCGGCGCTGATGGACATGGCGCCGCGCAGATGTTCCGGGTCACGCACGAAGGCGACACCGCTGTCATAGGGCGTATTTAGCCATTTGTGCAGGTCGGTCGCCCAGGAATCCGCCTCCGCCACCCCGGCCACCAGATGCGCCCGCGCAGGTGCCGCGCCCGCCCAGAGACCGAACGCGCCATCCACATGCACCCATGCGTCTGCGGCATGAGCAGCGGCAATGAGGTCCGCCAGCGGGTCGAAGGCGCCAGTGTTGACGTTGCCTGCCTGCAAACACACGATAGCGGGGCCAGAGAGCGACGGAAAAGCATCGGCGCGCATCCGCCCCTGGCCGTCCACCGGCACGCGCACTACGCGATTGCGGCCCAGCCCCAGCAGCCCCAACGCCTTGAAGAGCGTGCTATGCGCCTCCTCACCCACGACCACAGTAATGGGTGGTGCGCCAAACAGCCCGTCCGCCTCGACATCCCAGCCAGCACGCGCCAGCACGGCGTGTCGCGCCGCCGCCAATCCAGAAAAGTTCGCCATCGTCGCGCCAGTCACGAAGGCAGCGCCAGCATCGGCAGGCAGACCCAGCACATCCAGCAGCCAGCGCAGAGCAATCGTCTCAATAGCGACGGCGAGCGGTGAGGACGCCAGCGAAAAGCTGTTCTGATCCCACGCGCCAGCCAGCCAGTTCGCGGCCACCGTCGCCGGCAACGCGCCGCCCGTCACGAAGCCGAAGTAGCGTCCGCCGGTGCTGGCAACTGTCGCTGGTGCGCCCACCTCATCCAGCAGTTTCAGCACAGCGACAGGATCGCTGGGTCGTTCGGGGAGTGGCGTATCCAGCGCGCTGAGTCCAGCGATAGCTTCCGGCGTGGGGTAGACGGGCCGCTCATCGCGGGTATGGAGATAGGTCAGCGCGCGCTCGGCGGCATTGTGTAGCAGGTTGTCCATGTCTATGTCCATGCTCGATTCTCTGCCCATTGACCTGCTCTCATGCGCGCGCTAGAGAAATTGACAGGAGTGACAGACGTGATGGTAATACGCTGCTTTCACGCAGGCTAATTGTGGTTGTGGCAGCCGCAGGAGCCACCGCAGCACCCGCCGCCCGTGTCGCCACCCGCATCGCTGGCATAGTCCTCGGCGTAGCTGCCGTAGCCATCATCAGCGCCCACGCGGACAGTCCGTGCGACCATCGGGAAGAGTTTGCGCACGTTTGTTCCTTGACAGGTGGCGCAGACCTTCGCCTCACGCGAGGCGCTATAGCTGGTCAATACCTCGAACTTCGCATTGCAATCGGCGCAATAATATTCATACAGCGGCATGTCTCGTCATCCTTTCGTTTCATCGGAACTGCTGAAGAGATTATCCAGCATTTTCGGCACAAAGACAACGGCAAATGCGCGCAGGCCACACATCATGCTTCAGATCATGCTTCAGATTGCTGGATACGCTGTGCCAGATTATCATGAAGGGTATGGATGGTGACGATGGCAGCATAAAGAACATACATATCATGGATGCGTAGCTACGCCATCATACGTTATCACTGATATACTACTGGTTTCCAATAGTTCCCTACAGAAAGCATTGACTGTCTGATTGGGAACTCGCCTATATTATCGAGCGCCGCGCGCTCGTCTCGTAGATCGCGTAAGGAGTCTCGTCATGAGTAGTGGACATAACAATCGCGGGCGGAACAATAATAACCGCCGGGCGCGGCATGGGGGACAGCCGCGTAACATACAGAGCCAGCCGGTTTCTCCGCGTCGCGTCGAATCGGTGGCGCGGGCTACCACTCCTGCGCCAGTGACGCCTGTTAAACCTGTTATACCCATTGCGCCAACCAATGAGCCGGAGCAGCAGAACGACATTTTCGATGAGGGCGAAGACGTCGTTGTTTCGCAGCCTCCTCAGCCGTTACCGGCGTATGAGCAGCCGGTTGCGCTATCCGGGGCAGCCGGTACGGTGCAGTTTGCGGGAAATGAGAGAAAGGCGGAACATGCGGGAAATGCGGCAACCGATACGCGCGCACCGCAACTGATTCCACCAACACCACCTGCGTCACCACCGCCATCTACACCCTCCACACAGGCGCCTACCGAGCGCGGAGCGCCGTCCGGCAGCATCCGCGCGCCGTTCGCCCCAGGGCAACATCCCACGCATAGCGCACCGGCAGCTACCCGCCAGAGCGCGCCCAGCGGCAGCCAGAATGGTCACGTCGCTCAGCCGCCAGCTACGCCAACCGCTGCCACCGATCCCTATGAAGCAGCGCCATTGGGAGCGCAACGATCATTTGCGCGACCGGCTGCTCATAATACGCCACAGCCAGAGCGCCCAACCAACGACACCGAAAACGATACGACGGCGCAACGAGCGCCTGGAACTGGCGAGCGTTGGGCAGGATATCCGGCGGCGTCCGCGCACGTCGAGCATGCGCATCATGAGCATCATGAGCATCATGCGGAACACCCCACCGCCTGGGACCGGCAGGGGCATGGCGAGCAGGACGCTCATGGCGGAGAAAGCCATGAGCGAGACGTGCGCGGCGATGTTGGCCCGTTGATAGACTCGCTGCACGAACTCTTTGAGCGGGACCGTTCGGTTGCCAGCCAGGGCGGCGTCGCGCGCTGTGGCATTTGCTATCTGCATTTCCGCCTCAGCGATCTGCACTATCGTGAGGAAGAAGGGTTTTACGTCTGCGCCAACTGCGCGCGGGCGCTGGGGCATAATCGCATCATGATGGTGCGGCGACAGCAACATACCTAGCGCCTGGCTGCGCATAGCTATTCTGGGCCATCCGCTCACCGCAGCGAAGGCGTTGGGGGTGCCCATACGTCCCGATCTGTGGTACAATAGGCGAGCATTGGCGCATTGTGCGCGTCGTTTTGTCGTGCGCGCCAGCGCCATTCCCAAAACACCCAAGACAACCAGAACAAAACGTCTAGCGCCTCCTGGCAGGAGGCCATCGAGGAGTAGAAACCGTGGGCGCATTACCAAAACGCCGTCTCTCGAATTCGCGCCAGGCCAACCGCCGCGCGCATCACAAAGTGCAGATTCCCCAGTTGACCATCTGCCCGCAGTGCCGCCAGACCCGCCGCGCGCACCATGCCTGCCCGAACTGTGGCACGTATCGTGGTCGCCAGGTGTTTGAGGTTCCGTCGCGCCGCACCAGCGCCGAATAAGACACAGAAGTCAAACAAGACGGCAGAACAACACAACAACACAACACCATCATCCACAACGAGTACACCAGGCGCAGAAGCGACATCAGCACTGACGGAGCATAGCGTGAGCGAGCGTATCGCATTCGTGTTTCCTGGGCAGGGGAGCCAGGCGGTCGGCATGGGCGCAGATATCTATGACGCCTCGCCGACCGCTCGCCGTGTCTTTGAAATCGCAGACCAGGCGATAGGCCTGCCGCTTTCGGCCATCTGTTTTCAGGGACCGGAAGAGACCCTGCGGGAGACCATCAACACCCAGCCGGCCATCGTCACCACAAGCCTCGCGCTGCTGGCCGCCCTTCAGGTGGCCGCTGGCGCATCTGAAGCCGACGCCGGTGAACCCGCCCTGCACAGCCCACTTCAGCCAGCCTACGTCGCTGGGCATAGCGTCGGCGAATATGCGGCGCTGGCGGCCTCCGGCGCGCTGGGCATCTCAGACACGCTGCGGCTCGTGCGCGAGCGTGGCCGCCTGATGCACGAGGCAGGCGTCGCCTGCGACAGTGGCATGGCGGCGGTGCTAGGGATGGACGCCGCAATGTTGACCCAGGTATGCGCAGAGGCGAGCGAACGCGCCAGCGCGGAACTCGGCGCGGCAGCCAATGCGCCCAACGCCAACCCGGGCATGGGCAAGGTGGTGCTGGCGAACGACAACGCGCCCGGGCAGATCGTCATCTCTGGCGCTCGCCGTGCGCTGGACCTGGCGATGGAGCTGGCGCGCGAACGTGGCGCGAAGCGTGTCGTGCCGCTCTCGGTAAGCGGCGCGTTCCATTCCCCGGTCATGACGCCCGCCGCGCGTGGGCTGGCGCAGGCGGTGGACGCCGCGCCGCTCCATGACGCCACCATCCCGCTCATCGCCAACCGCAACGCCGAGCCGATCACGTCTGTAGCAGAATTGCGTACAGAACTGGCAGAGCAGATTGAATCTCCGGTACAATGGACACGAAGTATCGAATATCTTGCCGGGCAGGGTGTTCAGACCTTCGTGGAGATTGGCGCCGGACAGGTTCTCTCCGGCCTCATCAAGCGCATCGTCAAAGGCGCAACCACGCTCTCCGTCGCCACGGCGGCGGATATCGCGCCAGTCGCTGAGCAGTTGCGTGCGCGGCTTGGCGTGTAACGCATACATGGCATCGCGCAGGCGCAATCTCCTTGTGTCACACTGCTGTCCGGTTGCCAGTTATTCTTGCGCCTGGTGTCTGGCAGGGGCGTTGGCGGGAGGAGTGAGCGATGAGCAGGTGGCCGAACGGAACGGGTAAGCTCCCGGCATCCGCCACAGAGGCCACGCCGCAGGTGGACGATCACCCGGACTTCGCTGACCGCGACAGCCGCGACAGCCATCGCGGCGAGGAACTGGGCACAGTGAAGATTGCGCGGCGCGTGCTGCGAACCGTCATCGAAGAGGCGGCGCTTGGTGTGCCTGGTGTCGCGCGCATGGCTGGCATCCGCAACGACTGGCCGCATCTGCTGGGGCGTCCGCTGCCGCAGCACGGCATCAGCCTGGCCGTCCACGACCAGACGGTAGCGATGGACTTATACCTGATCGTTCAACCAGGCGCCAGCATGGTGGATGTTGGTGCGAAGGTACAAGAGGCCGTAGGCGCGGCCGTAGAACACCTTCTGGGAATGGGAGTCAGCGAGATCAACGTGTATATTCAGGATGTCGCATAGCAATGGCCATCGGGATACGCCATCAGGCACGCATGATTGCCTTGCAAACGCTCTATGAATATGACGCCACGCATCACGACGTGCAGGATATCCTGCAACGCCACGCCGAGAACCGGCGGCTGGATGCGCGGGTACTCGCCTATGCGGACGAATTGGTACAGGGCGTGCTGGCGCACCTGGATCAGCTCGACGGCAACATCCAGGAGGCGGCGCACGAATGGCCGCTCGACCAGATGGCCCGCATAGACAAAAACATTCTCCGGCTTGCAATCTACGAGATTCTGTTTGATAATTCTGTGCCAGCGAAGGCCGCCATCAATGAGGCTGTCGAACTTGCCAAGACCTTTGGAAGCGACACCTCCAGCCGGTTCATCAACGGCGTCCTTGGCACAGTATTTTCCCGGTTTCAAGGGGCGCCAGCAGCCAACACCGGAAGTGAGGTACAGTAGCATGTCCATGTCCAGAGAAGATATCCTAGCCAAGCTCAAGCCGATCATTGCAGAGCAGCTCGGCGTTGATGAGTCTGAAGTGAAAGAGGATGCCTCGTTCACTGAAGACCTCAACGCGGATTCGCTCGATCTGGTGGAACTCATCATGTCGCTCGAAGAGCAGTTCAAGCTGCAAATCAGCGATGAGGACGCCGAGAAGATCACCACCGTCGGCGAAGCGGTTGACTACATCAGCGAACACGCCAGCTAACCGGCTGGTCTGTTTCGCGCTACGGTCAACGCACACCAATTCAGCTTCTTTTCAGGATAACCCAGGAAAATGCGAGAGCCTTCCGGCTGCTCGTATTTTCCTGTTTGTTTATTTGCTGACCTGCTATCCATTTGCGCCACACGCGCGCTAGGCCGCGAGGACGAAGCGCAGGAGGCCGAACGCCAGGCACAGGAACTCGGCGGCTGATTGAGATGATAGTTGGCACAAGCGGTCTGGCGGTTGAAACCGCGCCTGAATGGCTTTCAGCCGCGAAATCCGCCTACGCGGGTTATGGGCAGGCATCCGTATCGCGTTCCAGCGCCTGCTGGGCATAGGCAAGCGCAGCAGCAATCCCTTCACAGTCAAGCGGGGATAGTTGGCAAGCAATTCTTCTGTGGTCGCCCCACTGGCCAACTCTTCTAAAATCAACTCGACAGTCAACCGTGTGCCGGTCAGCGTCGGTTTGCCGGCCATGATGTTCGGGTCAACCGTAATGCCAGGAATATTCGGAATGTTTTCACTGCCAGGAGGTCCGGACTCCGGCGTATCATGATCGTGCATTTGCTGTGGCATACTCCCTCATTACTATATAGCAGCAATGAGAATGACGAGGAAAAAACACCCTGCTCCTATGAGGCAACCTAACGGAACACTGACCTTTCTGAGCCACGCCAATGCTCCAGAAATGAGGAGCAGCCCCAGAATACAAACACATCCCGTTGTTAATGTATCTCCTGTCCCACTTGATGCCTGCACCTCACCTATGTGCAGAGCAACACCAGTGATGATGCTACCCAAAAACGCCAAGCCCACTAGAACTGCTCTGAACCCCTGTTCCAACGGCGATGGAGATGGTCGCGTACTCATGAGCTATTCCTCCCCTCGATACTATTGCCGAAGAATTACGTCAATGATGAATGCCAATGTTTTCTGCCACCAGGGCTGGTAATCACGGAATGCTTCCAGGCCATGCAGTGATCGCACAATCTCCGGATGCTTCAAGATATACACCAATCGCTTCAGGGTATCTTCGTACCGATTCACTTCGCGGAAATCTGCATAATGAAACTGTTCGAGGTCCGCATGAATCTTGGGGAGGCACCCCAAATCTGGCGTCAACATCAAGGGAATAATAATGCGGCTAGCGTCCTTTCGCCTCAGTTCAATCGCCCGTTTCGCCTCGTCGCGCACCCATTGTGAGGCCGCCGAGTACCGCGAAACGGCAATCAGGAATATTGGACTCTGCTCTAACGCCTTCCATAGTTGAGGAGACCAGACTCCGCCCATTGGATTGTTCGGCGCAAAATAAATGACCTGCGATGCGTTCCCCAGATGAAGCCGTTTGATCAAATCTCGATAAAGTCGGCTACAAAATGCCTCGTCTTCCTGGCTGTACGAAAGAAACATGCGCTCAACCATAAGCTGCCTCCTCACCATCTGCCATGCACCTACAAAGTGCCAGCATTTCGGCGTTCATGGGCACATCGTGAGTACCCGGCGAGTACGTTGGGCTTCGGTGGTCCGCGCTCTCTTGGTGAGGTATGCCTTCAGGGTTCAAGGAGATCGCGGGTATACATGCTGGCGAACTGTCTGTTGCATTCGTAAGCTCAGGAAATGCGATGGATGCAGAAAACCGGATGAAACAGATGGGCCAGATGGAACAATAAAATCAATACAAGCGAAAACACTAGAACAACTATCAACTACTGTATGGCTATCAATTTACCAGATAAGGCGTCAGAATGCAAGGGAGGGCGGATGTTGACAGGAAAAATGTCATGGCCAAAACTCTGGCTAGCTTACTCCGCTTCCCACAGCGCCGTGCTATCCCATGCCGGCCCGACGCCCGGCGGCGCCACCTGGATGCGCGCATGCCCCAACCCGCGCAGGCGCAGATACTCCCGCACCTGCGTCCGTGCCAGGTCCGGCGTGTTGTTCGTGCGGCTCAGGTGCGCCAGCCAGACCCAGCGCGGCCCGTCGTCCAGCGCGCTCACCAGCGCCTCGCCCGTCTGCTCATTCGAGAGGTGTCCTGTTGCGCTGAGGATGCGCCGTTTGAGGTGCATGGGATACGGACCGGAGAGCAGCCGCGCCTTGTCATGGTTCGCCTCGACCACCAGCAGATGCGCCTCCCGCATCGCTTCGATCATCGGCTGCTGCGCCTCGCCGGTATCCGTCACCACGCACACCTGCCACGCGCCACCAGTAACGAGGTAGCCGCATGGCGCCACAGCATCGTGTGAAATCGCAAAGCTGCGCACCTGCAACGTCTCCACCTGCGTTTCCTTGCCCACCGCCAGTTCCACCTGCTCGATGGTGGTAACGCTTCTGTTGCCGTAGAGCGCGGCCTGCGTGAGAACCACTTTGAGCGTGCGCGGATCGGAGACCAGTGGAATGCCGTGCTGCGACGCGAACGCCGCCGCGCCGCTGGCATGGTCGGAGTGTTCGTGCGTCAGCAGGATCGCGCGCACCGCCTCCGGCTGGATGCCCGCCTGGCGCAGCCGGCTCACCAGCGTGCGCAGCGGAAATCCTGCGTCCACCAGCACCACCGTCTGCCCGGACTGGACCGCCACGGCGTTGCCGCTGCTGCCGCTGCCCAACGATACGACACGCACACGCCACCTCGATTATCACTGAGCCTAGATGTGGAACATGCGTTTATCCTACCGCTGGCAGCCGCAGAATGCAAACCACTGTCCCACTTTCGTCTACAGCGTCGTATTCGCGTATTCGCTGGCGCGCTAGTTCGCTAGCTTACGGCTGGCGTGGGGCATGCTGCACCGGCTGCGCTGAAGCCGGTGGGGTGGCCGGTGGATAACCAGCGGGCGCTGCACTGCCGCGCATTGGCATTGGCATCGGCTGCGGCATCAGGTAGACGGTGGGAGCCGCTGGCCTGAAGCCGCGCAACACCAATGAGAGGTAGGCTGGCAACGCTTGCGTCAGCGGCACGATAGGCGCGCCGAGGCGTCTCCCCCGCTGGCGCGCGTCATAGAAGAAGAAGCTGAGCAGCAGCAGGCCCAACGGTCCGATGATGAACGTCACCACCACCGGCAGTGTCACCACGCCGAGGTCCAGCATCGGGCCGAAGCCGATATTCAGCGTGCCATCCCAGAGACCGTGGAGCGTGACGGCCAGGCCCCAGGCGACCAGTGTGTTGACGTTCAGCACCGCCCGCAACGGCTCGTGTTCGCGCATGCGGCGACCATTACGCCAGATGGCCGCGCCGACCAGCGCCGTCCAGCAGACATGGCCGAACGCCGCGAGCGCCATGCGGTCCGCGAGATTATGATTGGCGTTCAAGAGCGCGACATTGGCGTTGCCGTTGCTTTGCAGCAAGGATTGCAGCCAGGTGACGAAGCCATAGCCCATCGTCTCCATGATGGCAAAGCCCGCGCCCACCGCCGACCCGATCACCAGGCCGTGCAGACGATGTGGCAGGCGCAGGCGCAGCCCGGGCGCGAGCGCAAAGAGCGCGACGACCGCAGCCTTCGCAGTCTCTTCGGCAATGCCGGCGCCGAATCCATCCTGAAAGCTGCTCCCTGGCGCCAGCACCGTATCGAGAAACGAGCCTGCGGGAAGGGCAAGCACGGCTCCTCCGGCCAGCGCCAGACCGATGAGCGGCAGCGGCACGCGCGGCTGTCCGCAGTGTTCTAGGCAGAACAGCACAAACGCCAGCGGAACAGTGGCAGCAGCCAGGAAGAGAATCGCCGGTACGCTGAGCAGTCCAGCGTGATCGGGCAGGATCATAGCTGCAATGATCCACGCGGCAATGCCGCCAAGCCCCAGTTTCCACCAATACAACGGCTTTTGGCGGCCAATCCAGACGGTGAATCGAGATGGTTGCCGTAGCGGCGGCGGTGGGACGACGCCATAGCTATACTGCGGCGGCATCACTGGTCTCGCCGGTATAGCTGGTTGCGCAGGGTTGGACGGCTGAATGGGAACCCGAACGGCTGATCTGGCGGCGGGTGTAGGCTTGGGATTCATGGCAAGACTCCTCGGAAGGAACGCAACAGTATCTATGGTGTCCGATAAAGCTGGTGAAGCTGAATATAGTGCCGGTCGGCGCGCGGCACTGCGTTAATAGAGCGGCAGGAGCCGCGCGCCCGGACGCGCTACAAGGGATACGCAGGTTCAGCCGCCTAGCTGCTGGCAGACGTTGGTGAAATCGCTCTGGCTGCCGGGCGCCAGTTGCCCCTGATCGTTCTCACCGGAACTCTGCGCCTGGAAGGTGATATCGCCGTTGGCAACCTGGGCGTTCAGTTGCACCGTCGCGCTGGAGGTGGCCCAGGTCATGTTCAGCGAGCTGCCATTCACAGTGCCGGTCAGTTGTGCCTCAGTCACCTGGGTGGCGCTGAAACAGACATCGGCGGTGCCCGAAATTTGCGCGCCGTTCTGCTGCACGTCCAAGAGAACGCCGAAATTGTGCGTGCCAGAGCTGGTGGCCGCCTGTCCGACGCCCACCCAGGTGCCGCTCAATGTCGCGGTGTTAGGCGCGGGATTCGTGCCTGGGTTTGTGGCAGGATTGCTCACCGGCGCATTGCCATGAATAGGCGCAGGCTGCGACGTGGTGGTGGGAAGATGGCTGCCGAGCCAGCCACTCTGAAACAGCATATACGCGCCGAGCGCAATGGCGAGCAGCCCAAGAATGATGTGCCAGGGCTGACGTTGCGGCGCGCCATACGGCTGCGCGCTATAGGCGAACTGCTGCGGCTGGTAGCCAGCGTTCGGATTGCCGAACTGCTGTTGAGCATATGGCCGGTTGCTGATCGGAACAGTGGGTTGGTTCGGGTCTGCGATTGGATTCGGAATCATGGTCTTGCTCCTGTTGCTCCTTTGCGGGCAATGGGTCTCGTAGATATCGTGGATATCGTTGATGGCCTGTGGCGGTCAATCGCTAATTGGTCCAGCCGCCGGTGCCGGGGTCCCAAACGGGCGAAGGGAGACCAGGGTCGAAGGTGCCGGGATCATACGGTCCGGTCCAGCCGCCAGTTCCAGGGTCCCACACCGGCGGGGTATAGTTGGGATCGTAGTAGCCAGGACCGTAAGGGCCAGTCCAACCGCCGGTGCCGGGGTCCCAAACGGGCGGAGTGTAATTGTCGCAATACTCCTGGCCGCTGATCGGGTCGTAGTAGCAATCGCCTGCTACATCGGCGTTTGCGGTCTGTTGCGATGCCGGGCGCTGGACGGCGGCATGCGTGGCCGTCTGTGTGCGCAGCGTGCTGGTGAGAACGGTCGTCGCCAGCGCCAACAGCACCAGGGTGGCGACGCCGACCACAGAGGCGGCGTGGCGTGTGGCGAGCAGCTTGATCGTGCGAGTCATGGGAAATCTGCCTTTCTTTCTGCTTCATGAATGTCTTCGAGATGCCGTGGTCTCGATCTGTCACCAGTGTGCCTGGAATCGCGTCATCACACCACGAACAACCCACACCATCACCCACACATTCGCCTACACCATTGCCCTTGCCCTTACCAGCCCTTGCCTGCCCTGACGCCATCCAATGCTCCCACAACAAGCTGGTGGTAAATACAGTTTGTCGCTCTTCTGGCGATGTGCTATCCTGCCTCCAATGCCATCTGTTGCTGTCTGTGCGTGATCTATCCTAAATCGCCAGTTTGCTGCCGAATGGACCTATGCTATGCCCACCAGCGAGACAACCGCTTTTGCCGACGTGCTGCGCCGCTTTCGCCGCCTTGCTGGGCTGACACAGGAAGAACTGGCTGAGCGCGCCGGGCTGAGCACGCGCGCCATCAGCGACCTGGAACGCGGCGTCAAGCTCACCCCGCGCCGCGACACCGTTGCGTTGCTGGCGGAGGCGCTGGCGCTGGCCGGTGAGGACCGCGCCAGCTTCGCCGCCGCTGCCCGTGGTGCCCGCGTGGCCGCTGTCCATTCCGCTCCCGCCGCAACGCCCGAAAAAACGCCTCCGGCGGATACAGCGGAGCCAGCGACCTCACCTGTGGCGCGCCAGCCCGCTTACCCGCTCGTAGGCAATCTGCCATCCCCGCTGACCTCACTTATTGGCCGCGAGCGCGAAGTGGCCGAGGCAACCCGCTTGCTCACGGCAAGCAAGAAACGTCTGCTCACGCTCACTGGCCCGGCAGGCGTGGGCAAGACGCGCCTGTCGCTGCACGTTGCTGAGCTGCTTTCTCCGCTATTCCCGGATGGCGCCTGGTTTGTTCCGCTGGCGGCGGTGAGCGATCCTGCGCTGGTGCTGCCAGCAATTGCCCAGGTGTTCGGATTGCGCGAGGACGGCAGTCAACCCGCTGGACAACTGGTGCGCGAGCATCTACGCGAGAAACGCTTGCTGCTTTGCCTGGATAATTTCGAGCAGGTGGTGGCTGCTGCCTCCGACGTGGCAGCGTTGTTGGTCGCGTGTCCTGGTGTCGAGGCGCTGGTGACGAGCCGGGCGACGCTCCGGGTGCGCGGCGAGCAGGAATTGCGTGTGGGTCCGCTGGCGTTGCCGGAGCCGGGACATGCCCAATCGCCCGACGAATTGCTGCGTTCGCCAGCGGTTGCGCTCTTCGTCGAGCGGGCACGCGAGGCGCAGTTGGAGTTCACGCTGACGGCGACCACCGCGCAGCCGGTCGCTGAGATCTGCGCGCTGCTGGACGGTTTGCCGCTGGCCATCGAACTGGCCGCCGCACGGGTCGAACTGCTCACGCCGCAGGAATTGCTGGCGCGGCTGTCGAGCCGGCTCAACGTGCTGACCGGTGGCCCGCGTGATCTGCCGGAGCGCCAGCAGACGATGCTGCATGCCATCGCCTGGAGCTATGAACTGCTCACCCCGGCGGAGCAACAACTTTTCCGGCGTCTGGCGGTGTTTGCCGGCGGATGGACCCTCGCCGCCGCAGAAGCCGTCTGCGCCGCGCCCGTCGCTGGCAGCACCGGCACAACAGGCGCAACAGCCACAACAGGCGCAATAGATGTACTCGACGGCCTGGGGTCGCTGGTAGATAAGAGCCTGGTGCTGCGTTCTCCAGCAGGCGCAGACGGCGGAGAGCCGCGCTTTGGGCTGTTACAGGTGGTCCGTGAATACGCGCTGGACCGGCTGGCGGCAAGCGATGAGGGCGCAGAGGCAGAGGCGATGCGCCGTGCGCATGCCATGTACTATCTGCATCTGGTTGAGCAGGCAGAACCAGAATTGACGGGACCGGAGGGGCCGTCCTGGTTGGAACGGCTGGAACACGAACATGCGAATCTGCGGGCGGCGATTGAATGGTCGCTTGAACATGGCGAGCGCGAAATAGCCCTGCGTCTGGTGGGCGTTCTTTATGTGTTCTGGCTCCAGCGCGGACACATCAGCGAGGGACGGCAATGGATGGATGCAGTGCTGTCCGATAGCAATGCAGCGGCGGCTGGTGAAAACGCTGGAGACGACATCCGCGCGAAGGCGTTCTATGGCGCTGCGTTGCTCGCCAAGTTTCAGGGGGATTATGTTGCCGCAGGCGCCTGGCTGGAACAGACCATCGTGCTGGCGCGAGCGGCGGGAGACCGGCGTATGGAGGCGAAGGCGTTCAATGTCCTGGGCATGGCGGCGCAGGATCAGGGTGATCTCACCGAGGCGGCGGCGCGGCTGGAACAAAGCCTTGCGCTGATGCGCGAACTCGGCGACCGGCGCGGCATTGCGGTGGCGCTGTCGAACCTGGGCGGCGTGGCGTTCTTCCAGGGCGATATGGAGCGCGCGGCGGCAGCCTATGGCGAGGCGCTGGCGCGCGACCGCCAGGACGGCGATCAGGTGGGTATCGCCACCGATCTGACCAATCTCTGCGGCGTCGCCAGGAGGCAGGGCGAGCCGGACCGCTCGGCCTCGCTCGGACGCGAGGCGCTGGCCCTCTGGCGCGATCTGGGCGATCCGCTCGGCGTGGCAAACACCATCGAGAGTCTGGCGATGACCTTCGCCACTGCCGGGCGCGGCGAACTGGCGGCGCGCTTACTCGGCGCATCGGCAACCCTGCGCGACACCATCGGCGTTCCCCTCTCGCCAGCAGAACACGACGACACCGAGGCGACGATAGCGCCCGCCCGCGCCACGCTGGGTGACGAGTCCTGGTCGGCAGCCTTCGCCTCCGGTCAAACGCTCTCTATGGAGCAGGCCATCGAAGAATCTATAGGATCAAAAACACAGTGAACGCCTCGCATCGAGTCACCCCTCTCCTATGGGAGAGGGGCCGGGGGTGAGGTCTCGTCTGCCTCCCCTCTCCCGCGCACGGGGGAGGGGTCGGGGGTGGGAGCCTCCATTCCCAAGAACCTTGCCGCATTCCCACCCAGCGCCAGCGCCAATTCGCGCTCATCCAGGCCAGAGTCGCGGGCGTAGTCCAGCATGCGCCGCTGGCTAATCAGCGGATAATCGCTGCCGAAGAGGATTTTTTCAGGGCCAGCGATGCGCGCGACCGTTGGAAATATCGCTGACCGGTAGAGATAGAGCGAGGCCGCCGAATCATACCAGACGTTCGCTGCCGCAGCCTGCACCTCCGGCATCAACTCGTAAAAAGGGAAACCGCCGCCCCAGTGCGCCGCCACCACGCGCAACGCTGGAAACGCCTGGATGAACGCCTGTAGCTCCGGCGGCGTCACATCGCCCTTGCCCTGATAGAGATGCCCCACCGGCTCGCTGGCGTGCGTCAGCGCGAACAGCCCTAATTGCTGCGCTGCCTCCACCAGCGGCGCCAGCAGCGCCGTATCGCTGAGGCGATAGCCCTGCCCATGTGGCATGAGTTCACCAAAGCCAGGCATGCCAGCCTGTGCGCAGCGTTCCAGTTCCGCCAGCGCCCGCGCGCCCGCCAGCGGCTGCACCGACGCCAGCCCGATGATGCGCCCCGGATGGTCGCGCATCGCCTGGATCACATAACTGTTGCATTCCTCCGCCAGCCCTGGATCACGCCAGCCGAAGGGAAACGTCACTGACACATCCACGCCGTCGCGCTCCATCGAGGCCAGCAGATCGTCCACCGTCGCCATCTTCGCTTTGGGGTTGCCATAGAGTTCTTCCAGCCAGGCATCGCGGCTGATGAACTCCTCGCGGCGCGCGATAACCTCCGGCGGAAAGACATGCGTATGGAAATCAACGATCATCGCGCAACCCTCTTGCTAATATAGAAAATATGTTCTAAAATCAAAGGCGGGCATCTTGCTCCAGCTTGGCGAACGTCATAATGTTCGGCATATGGCAACTATACAACCGGCGATAGACAACGCAGCCGGTGCCGCTGGCATATCAAACGATCAGATGTGTCAGCAAACATGATACGCGATTGCGCCGCCGCAAACAAAAAATGAAATTGCGGCAAAAATGGCAATGCCTGCTCCAAGTCCGCGCAGGTGGACTTCGTGGCTAGCGGCCATCCAGTCGCGGGTTCACCCGCCTCGTTGCGTGCGCCGGCAATTCATTGCCGCGCTCTGGCACCCCTCTCCCGCGCACGGGGGAGGGGCCGGGGGTGGGGGAACCTGAAAAAATTCTTACCTGAGCGCGAGGGGAGCATATGGTATACTTTGTCCCGAACCGTAGCCCGCTTAGCGTAAGGGCGTTGGAAGACCTGCTGGACGTAGCTTGAGCGACGCTTGTGCCAGTACGCAGGCATCCTATTCCCAGGTGCGGTACAATGGAGGGAGATGTGTTCTCCTTCCGGCGGCTGCAACCGGCAACGTGCAGAGCGGCAGTCGTGAGGCGCAGGACGTGTTCGGGTCCGCTGTACACTTCTGCCTCCCCTCTCTCCGCAGGGAGAGGGGCCGGGGGTGAGGACTCGAAACGGCTACAAGCGGCTTAAAAGGAGCCAATGAGTGAAGACCGTATTCACAGCGAACACATCTCCAGTAACGATGGCTGCCATGCAATATCTGCAACAGCCGGAGTCTGCCGGTACGACGCAACGTGTGGATGAGGAGGAGCGGTCTGAGGAAGCGTTTGAGGCCACGATTCTCAAACTGGATGCGGCAACCGTCGAACGGCTGCTGCTACAGGTGGAGGATTGACGCGCCGCCGCGAACGCCAACGGGCTTGCGTGGAGAACTGACGCCTGTATGTGATGTACGTGATGTATGTCTTGCGAATCCATCGCTATCAGGCGGTATCATCTCCATGTGAAGGCGTCCTCTCCGGCCAGGGGGCAGACTCTGTTGCCGGACGATGGAAAGTGATTTTGCGTTGAATGGAAGTAATCAAGATTTCGCCTCGCGGCTACTGCTATGGAGTCGTTGATGCGATGAAGCTGGCGCGGCAGGCGGCCAAAGACCCAACATTGCCGCGCCCCATATATATCATCGGGTTGATTGTTCACAATCGTTTCGCGGTCGAAGAACTCTCGCAGCTTGGCATCACCACGCTGGACGGACAGGACCGCGCGGCGATCCTCGATCAGGTGACGGAAGGGACCGTTATTTTCACTGCGCACGGCGTCTCACCCCGCGTCAAGCAGCGCGCCATCGAGCGCGGCCTGCATGTGCTAGACGCCACCTGCCCGGATGTCACCAAAACGCATGAGCTTGTGAAGGATTTCACTGCGCGTGGCTACAAGACACTCTATATTGGCAAAAAAGGACATCCTGAGCCGGAAGGGGTGATTGGTGAAGCGCCGGAGAGTGTCTACCTCGTGGAAACCGAGGCGGACCTCGATGCCCTGCCTGCGTCGCTTGCGACCTATCCGCGTCTACTGGTCACGACTCAGACAACCCTCAGCCAATGGGATACTGCGCGTTTGGTAGAGAAGATACGCGAGCGCTATCCACAGGCCGAGGTTCACAATGAAATCTGCCTGGCAACCCAGTTGCGACAGGAAGCTGTCGCCAACATGGCGCGCGGGGCGGACCTGACCATTGTCGTTGGAGATCCACGGAGCAACAATACTGGTCGTCTCGTGCAGGTGGCTGAAGAACTGGCACAGAGCGCCGCTATCCGTATCGAAAGCCTCGATGACCTCGATCCTGCGCTTTTGGTGGGCAAAAAACGAGTGGCCATCACCTCGGGGACATCCACCCCTACTCAGCTTACTCGCCAGGTCATCCAGTTCGTCGAGAGCTTCGGCGCCCGTACCCGCTTTATCCCGGAAGACGCAACCGGCGCGGGCGATGGGGCGCACCTCTAAGGTGACGGAGTATCGGAGAGCTGCCCACCCGCACGAAGGCACTCCCACGAGCCGCATTGGCCGCATAACTCGACGCCAATCGTTCTCGTTGCCTTCAGTGGCGGACGCCCAAGACGCTTAATCTATTTCCAATCATGCCCGGGTATGCTACAGCCAGTGGCTGTACGATCCATACACGATGCTATGTGACCTGGTGATCTGTACAATCGGTTACGATCATTGGTCCCGATGGAGCAACAGGAGAGGCGAGACGCGAATGGCCTCATGAGTCGCACGTTTGTGCCACCAGTGAATGTGTGGCCGCTCATTAGCTACCTGTTCGCGCGGCGCTGCCTCGGAGGAGCCATCTCATATGAAGAGTTTATCCACCATCCTGGCGGAACAATCGCCCGCAGGTTTACGCTCCCTCGCCCAGTGGTGGGGAGTGGAGCAGCCGGGGCGTGACGATGTGGAAGCGCGCCAACAACTCGAACGTTCGATGCGTGATACCATCGCCTCCCGTTTCGTCTGGGAGCGCCTCGGTGAATCCGAGCGCCGCGTTCTCTTCGCGGTCGTTGGGCCATCGGCGCGCAATTGGTGTCTCTTCGAGATGATCCCCGAACGGTCGCGATTGGAGCCAGAGGAGGCGACCGCCGCGCTGGAAAGCCTGATGGAGCAACATCTGGTCTTCAGCGAGACCGCCAAAATCCAGGGCGGTGATCTCGTCGGCCAGCGCGCCACCTTCTATGGCTATACCCTGCCGCGCAATCCCCAGGCGGAGGTAGAAGAAAAGCGCATCGCCTACGTGCCAACCGAACTGGCGACGGTTCTCTACACCACCGGACGCGAGCAGTTCGTGCCGATTGCCGACCGCTCAGATAAAACGCTGGATGAGTTGCTGATGCCCTATCGCCAGGGCGATCTCGATCAGATCGGCAGGCGCTTCGGGCTGACGCTTCAGGCGTACTATTCGCGGAGCGAGGTCCGCACGGCCATCGCTGAAAATCTCTCGCAGGCCGAGGCGGTGCGTTACGCGCTGACGCAGATCGAGCCGCGCCTGCGCGACCTCTATGAATGGCTGCGCAAACGGGGTGGCCGCGCCAAGACCAGCGCCGTGCGCGCTTTCCTCAAATTGGACGGTCCCGAACTCTCCGCTGTGCTGCATGCGATGGAAGAGTACGCGCTGGCCTTCGACACCTTCAGCGAGGGAAGGCGCATCCTCTTCATTCCAAAGGAAACGCTGGCGAATCTCGAAGCCGCCGAGGAGCAGCCACAGGCGACCGCCTCCTTGCAAGCCGGATGCGCTGCGCCGCCTGCTATTCAGCCTGCGGACACGACCTTCCTCTGGGACCTGGCGGTGATAGCGTCGTTTGCGCATCAACATGACATCGAACTGACGCGCTCCGGTTCGCTGCCCAAGCGCGCCGCGCAGCGCATCGTACCGGCGCTGGTTGGCCCGCGCGCGCGCCAGAGCGAGGCAGAGGCGCTGGCCTACGTGGAACTGCTCAAGCAGGAGGCGGTGGAGATGGGGCTGGTCGTTGCGCCGCCTTCTACCTCCAAGTCGCGCAATCATCTTGGTCCAGGGCCGAAGCTGGAATCCTGGGGCCGGCATGACCTGGTGATGCAGGCGCGGCGGCTCTTGCGCCGCTGGCCCACTGACCGCTGGTGGATAGACCAGCCGGGGGCGAACTACCAAGAATGGATGACCTTCTACATTGAGATGCCTGCGGCGCGCGAGGCGGTGCAACGCTTATTGCGTGAGTGCCGCCCGGGCGTCTGGTATACGCTGGCCTCGTTCCGCGCCACGCTTCAGGGTGATAATCCCTATGTGCTGCGCCCGCAGCAACGCTACGCTGGCGAGGCTGGCTTCAAGCTGGCTGGCGACCTGCGCAAGCAGTGGGAGAACACCGACGGGGAGATCATCACTGGCATGTTCCGCTCAACGTTGACCGAGCTTGGCATCGTTACGCTTGGCTACAATCGCGAGACGGTTCCCAGCCCGCAGGAGAACGTCAACCCCGACGCCTTCATGCTCACGGAGCTTGGCGCGGAGGTGCTGACCAGCGATCTCAGCGCCAGCCAGCAGCCCTCCTCGAAGGCGCTGGTAGTGCAGCCAAACTTCCAGGTGTTGCTGATGGAGCCGTACATGCCGGCGCTCTACTGGCTGGTGCGCTTCGGGGCGCTGGAACAGATCGGGCGCGTCAGCCGCTTCACGCTGACACGCGACGCTGTGACGCGCGGCCTGAAGCAGGGCGCAACCATTGACGAGGTGATCGCCTTCCTGGAGCAGCACAGCCAGAAGACATTGCCGCAGAACGTCGTCTACACACTGCGCGACTGGGCGCGCCAGTATAAAGAGGCGGCGCAGGCGTCGCCTGCGCCACGGCTGATTGAGGCGCCGAGCGAGGCGCTGGCTGGCGAACTGGTTTCCTCGCCGAAGTTGCGGGCTTTCCGGCTGCATCGCGTCGGGCCGAAGGTGGTGGCCGTGCCGCCGGAGACCAGCCTGCGTGACCTCTGGCATGCGCTGGAACGGCTGGGGTATGCCAGGGTCCTCAGCGGCCTCGAAGAGTTCGTTTCGGCGGCCACCACCTCGCTCAAACCCAACCGCCGCCGCCGCAACAACACTACGCCCGTCGTCAAAGGGGCATAGCGAAAATTGGATCGGAGATGGCGATCATGCCATTGGTACGCATTGACCTACGCGCTGGCAGGTCAGCAGAGGAGAAGCGAGCGATTGGCGATGCCATTCAGCGGGCGATGATTGAGCATCTGAACGTGCCGGAGCGAGACCGCTTCCAGATCATCACCGAGCATCAGCCGGAGCATCTGGTCTATGATCCGGGCTACCTGAACGTCGAGCGCACTGATGACGTGGTGATGATTCAGGTAGTCCTATCGAGCGGGCGCACCACCGAGCAGAAGCGGGCGTTCTATGCGCGTGTTGCCGAACTCTTGCATGAGCATCCTGGGATGCGCCCCCAGGATGTCATCATCAATCTGGTGGAAGATACGCGCGAAGATTGGTCCTTTGGCAACGGTGAGGCGCAATATCTCATCTTGCCCAAAGAAGAATGGAAGTAGCTTATCTGCTCATCTTCGCTTCCAGCCCTGCCTTCACCGCCGGCCACTCCGTGTCAATGATGCTGTACATCACCGTATCGCGCTGATAGCCGCTCTCCAGGATCATCTGCTTGCGCAAGATACCCTCGCGCACCGCGCCCAGCCGTTCGATGGCGCGCTGCGAGCGTTCGTTGCGGCTGTCCGTCTTGAGCTGCACGCGAATCGCGCCCAGCGTCTCGAAGGCATGCCGCAGCAGCAGATACTTGCATTCGGTATTCACGGCAGTGCGCCAGACGGAACGCATCAGCCATGTCCAGCCGATCTCCAAGCCATAGTCCGTTGGCATGATGTTCAGATAGCGGGTCGAGCCGATGGCGTTGCCGGTGTTACGGTCCAGGATGACGAACGGCAGTTGTTGCCCGGCCTCCTGCGCGGCCAGCGCCGTCGCAATCATCGCCCTGAACGCTTCCGGCGAGCGGCTGGCGTCCAGCGGCTTGTAGCGCCAGATCTCCGGGTCCTGGCAGACCTGATAGAGTTCATCGGCGTAATCCTGGCTGAGCGGCTCTAAGCGCACCACCGCGCCGGTCAGCGTCACCGGCTGCACGTTCATTGGCATGAGTAGTTCCCCTTTCGTGTTTCGCTTGCAGCGAGTTCCCTCTAGCGTAGGAGAGTGATTGGCCCGCTGGCAAGGACCATTTTGGCATAGCGCGTGCAGGCCAATGCTATACCGCCGCATTCCTATAGCGCCCTATGACTGGGCTAATCGGCAGCCGTTATTGACGGAGCAGTGGTCAAATAGACCATAATAGTATCATTGCGTTCTGTGCCCAGCGCGGCAGAGCGCCTTGATAGCATGCCGGTATATGGCTGATGTGGCTGATAGAGACAGGATCAGGTGAGGACGGGAGACGGTGAGAAGTAGCATCGCGCGCGAAGAGGATCAACCAGCGGACCAGACCACTGCCCAGGCGACGGTAGCCAGCGGGCAAGACGACGCAACGACCACCTGGGGTGCTATGGCGTTGCGGCGGCTCCCCCCTGGCGCTTTGCGGGCACTGGAGGTGGCGCGGGCGGTCTGGCGGCGTGTTGCTCCCTACGCGCCGATGGTGGCGGTTGGCGTGATGCTGCTGCTGATGGCGCGCGCCTACTTTGTGTTGCAACGCTATTACACGAAGCCGGGATACGAGGCCATCGCCGCCTTCGCCGATATCGGCACCATCTCCGGCCACCATCTTGGGCTGAACGACCTGGTGATGAATAACAATCCAGTCGGCTTCGACGGCCAGTTCTTCTACTTCATCGCGCTCGACCCCTCGCAGCCGATCATCTGCGCCCAGCAGCATCCACATCCCGCCAACTGCGCGCTGGATGACGCCTTTGGCGAGGTGCGCGCCGAGCGGATTCTCTATCCCTACACGGCAGGACTGCTAACTTTCGGCCAGGCGGACCTCGTGCCCTATACGCTGCTGCTGGTCAACTTTGCCGCCATCCTGCTAGTCGTGTGGCTCGTCGGCAAGATGTGCGTGGAGGCAGGCGCTTCGATCTGGCTGGGCGCCGCCGCTGGCCTCTTCTGCGGGCAGGTGTTGGGCTTCCTGCGCGATCTGGCCGACCCGTTCTCCGTCATGTGGGTGGTGCTGGCGATTTATCTCCTGCGCAAGGAACGCTACCTCTGGAGTTCTCTCGCCATCGCCGCCGCGCTCCTGACTCGCGAGCAATTCATCCTGACGATTCCGCTGCTTTTCGTGCCGCTCCTGGCGCAGCGAAAATGGCGCACGCTGGCGCTCAGCCTACTGATCGGCCTGGGGCCGTTCGTCGCCTGGCAAATCTACCTGCGTATCATCTGGGGCAAGTGGGCGCTCCTGACCGGCGATACCCAGGGCGCGGGCGTCGGCAATGGCATCAATCCCATCCCCTTCCACGGCCTCTGGGATGAGCGCCTCAAGCCGGAGTTCGGCCTGATCGTCGCCTTCGTAGTCGTTCCGCTGGTGCTGGCCGTCGTCATCTCGCTGATGCAGATCTGGCGCAACGGCCCGCGCCATCTGCTGCTGGACCCAGTGCCCGCGCTCATCATTCTCTATGTGGCGATGCTCAGCCTGACCTCCTGGATTCTCTGGCAGGACATGTGGACGCCCGGACGGCTGGCGGACCTCGCCGTCGTCCTCGGCGTCATCGTCGTGAGCAGGCTGCCGTTCCCTGCGCTGCGCGCCTCCTATGGCACGCTGCTTTCGATCACCTCGATGGCGGCGATGATTCTGGTCTTGCGCTAAGGAAGGGATGGCGTGGATGCGGGTTGGTATGCGCATACTCGTGACCGGCGGCGCTGGCTTTATCGGCAGCAACTTCGTGCGCTATCTGCTGCGCGAACGGCCAGAGTGCCAGGTGGTCGTGCTGGATAAGCTCACCTATGCCGGCAACGAGCGCAACCTCAGCGCTGTGCGCGACGACCCGCGCCTTACCTTCATTCAGGGCGACATCTGCGACCAGGAGGTGGTCAGGCAGGCGATGCACGGCTGCCAGTGGGCGCTGAACTTCGCCGCTGAATCACATGTGGACCGTTCGATTCTCGACCCCGGCGCGTTCATCCGCACCGATATCGAGGGTGCGTATGTGCTGTTGGAGGCGGCTCGCGAGTTGGGCATCGAACGCTTCATCCAGATCAGCACCGATGAGGTTTACGGCAACGCCTGCGCGCCGGATGGTAGCAGCCGCCCCTCGCTGGAAAGCGACCCGCTGATGCCGCTCTCGCCGTATGGCGCAAGCAAAGCCGGAGCCGACCGGTTGGCCTACGCCTATTGGGCTACCTATGGACTGCCGGTGGTCATCACGCGCTGCGCCAATAACTACGGGCCATATCAGTATCCCGAAAAACAGTTGCCGCTCTTCATTATCAATGCCCTGGCGGAGCACCCGCTGCCCATCTATGGCGACGGCAGCCATCTGCGCGACTGGATTCATGTCGAGGACCACTGCGCCGCGCTCGACGCTATTCTCTCCGCGCCCGGTGAGGTGGTGCATGGCGAAGTCTTCAACATCGGCGCGAATGAAGAACGCAGCACGCTGGAAAACGCTCGGCTGATTCTCGAACTATTAGGCAAGCCGGAATCGCTGCTGGCCTGGGCGCCGGACCGCCCCGGTCATGTGCGCCGCCACGCCGTCAACACCGCGAAGATACGCGAACGGCTCGGCTGGCAACCACAAATATCCTTTGCAGAGGGCATCGCCACAACTATTGATTGGTACCGTGACAACAGCGAATGGCTGGCGGAGATTGTGGCGCGGAAAGACGCTTTCCTCGAAGCGGCGCTCTCTGCTCAGACGGTCTATCCTCTTCAGCCAGTTCAGCCCAATAGCACGTTGGCGGCGAGCAGCCCGGCGAAGGCTGCGCCCAGCACCAGCAGCGTCACCCACCAGTTTTCGCGCAGGTAGCGCCGCCACGAGATATGGATGCCGTGGCGTTCGAGTATGCCCATCCAGAGCAGCGTTGCCAGCGAGCCGAAGGGCGTGAGCTTGGGGCCGATATCTACGCCCAGCATGATCGCGTAGATCGCCATCGCGCTGATATGGCTTGCCGAGCGCAACGCCAGCACGCCGATCAGCGTCGCCGGGAGGTTGTTCACCGCCGCCGCCAGCAGCGCCGTGATGCTGCCAGCCACCAGCGCGCCGCGCGGCCCGGCCTGCGGCATGACGTTGGCGCGTAGTGGCTCTGTCACGAAGCGCAGCAGGTGTGCGTCATAGGCAGCGGTGATGACGACGAACATGCCCAGCGCGTAGATCAGGATGCTCCAGGGCGCAGCACGCAGCATCTCCCCCACCGGACGCAGCCCGCACACACGCACAAGCGCCAGCATCGCCAGCGCCGCCGTCCCCGCCACCAGCGACACCGGCAGGCGCAATTCACCGCCGATGATATAGCCAACCACCAAGAATCCCAGCGCGCCGATGCCTGCCCAGAAGACCGGCCAGTCGCGGATAGCCGTCTCCGGCGACTCGACGACGCCCGCCTCATAGGACACGCAAAGCTGGCGGCGGAAGCGTAGCGCGAAGGCTGTGCTGCCCATCAGGAAGGCGCAGAGCGTTGGCAGCGCCATCCACAGTGCCACCTGCGCGAAGGGTAGATGCGTCGCGCCCGCCAGGATGATGTTGGTCAGGTTGCTCGGTACGAAGAGGCCGCTCATAGCGTCGGCAAAGAAGCCAGCCGCAAAGACGAACGGCAGGCGCAACTGCTCTTTGGTGTAGATGCGTGTCAGCAGCACGGCAAAGATTGGCGTCAGCATCAGCACCGCGCCATCGTTGGCGAGCAGCGCCGTGACGCCGGTGGTGAGCAGCAGCATGGCGGCGTAGAGTCGCCAGCCGGAGCCACGCGCGGCCCGCGCCAGATGCAGCGCGGCCCAGGTAAAGAAGCCGTTGCTATCGAGCGCCTCTGAGAGCAGAAAGAGCGCGATCAGCGTAGCGGCGGCGTCCCAGGTGTCGCGGAAGATGGTAACGAGCGCGGGCAGTGAGAGCAATCCCAGCAGCAAAACTACTACAGCGCCGATGCCAGCAGGCCAGGCGACGGCCAGACCACGGGGACGCAGCACCACCAGCGCCAGCACCGCGAGCAGCACGACGCCAGCCAGTAGCATATGAACCATAAAAACCGGGGCATCCTATCGTGGAAAATCCAATTAGATATATCTATAACACATATCGCACCTTGTGTGCCAATTTTGTCCTTATGATACCGCTTCCTGGATGCTGGCAGCTAGCGCTATGCGTGGTTCCCCCTCTCCTCGCGGGAGAGGGGGGCAGGGGGTGGGGTCTCAGTGGCCGAGACTCTGAATGCCGTTGGAGGCGAGAATGATGAGCGCAGCGCAGGCGGCCACTGTAATGAGAAACACGATGATGGCGAAGAGGCTCAGCCAGAAGGCTATTCGCCGCTCCGGTGCGCGTTTGGGCATCTTCTTGGGCGTGGCTGGCGTCTGCGGAATGGGAACGGGTACCAGTTGCGCGGAGGCCGCCGGTGGTTGCGCCGTGGCTTGCGATTGAGATTGCGGCGTCACGAGGCTGCCCTCGACGACATTCGGCGGATTGTTCTCGTGTTCTGGAGCAGGAAGCGCCTGCGCTTCTTCTGGTGTGAAGATGGAAAAGGCGCGCGCAGGCAGGCTCAGTTCGGGGTTTTCCGGCTGTAGCCCGTGATCTACCAGATAGCGATTGTGATAGTATGCGATGGCGCGCTCACCGGCCACGCGCAGGAACGTGTAGTCAATCGCGCCGCCGACCGCCGCGCCGATGCCCGGAATGAGCCTGCCGACGAGTTTGGCCGCCTGCTCCTCGGTCAACTCCACGCTCAGGCGCATCAACACTCTGGGCAGCAGTTCCGGCAGGATGTGCGCCAGCCCTTCGCGCGTTAGCCAGTTGCCCACGCCGCGCAGGCTATCCACGCCCGCCGCTAGCGCCAGCACCTCCGCCAGATGCGCCTGTTCTTCCGCCAGCGTCGTATCGTAGCCATACGCCTGGGCGATATCCGCCGCCATGCGCACCGCATAGATCGCCGTCAACTGCACATCTGCGCCCGCCGCCACCAACGCCCAGAGACCGCCGGGCAGGCCGGTGATGGCGCCCGTCACAAAAGCGCGATTGCGGAACTTGCGCGCAAAGTGCTTGGCGACAGCATCGAGCTGCTTCAGCGGCAGATTGCGAATATCGGCAAAGCTGGATACTGGATGTTTCAGCGCCTTGTGTCGTTCGAGGACCGCCGGGTCGCGCCGCGCGGCCCAATTGATCGCATGCTGGATGCGGTCCGGCGTCTTGCCGGGCTTGAGGAACGATTCGAGTTCCGCCGGAAGCATCGCCACGGCGCTGCCGCCAGCGCCAGTTGCAGCAATCTGCTGATCGCCTGGATTGCCGGATGTTGACATTCGGATACACCCTTTCCATAGCGAGCAACCGCCGGCTCGCTGCCAGAGAATCGCGAAAGATGATGCTTGATGCTGAGAGCGTCCCTTGCGCCAGCCATGTGCTTTGCAGCCGTTGTGCGGTGACGATTGCTGTTGCCCAGGGAAAGCTGTCGAGGCCAGTATAAAGGAGTCGTTCATTTAGAGCAAGAGGGGTATTTCACACTTTTTCGTTCAGCCAGTCAAAATTCGTTGCCCTGAGTCAATCAGCACAACGGTATTGGGTGGTACATAAGGTGTGTTTCCTTGACGGCAAGCCACCGACTGGCTATCATTCAATCCACGGCCAGTTCAGCTTCGCTTCCCTATTCGGCAAACGATGCGGATGGCCGGTGGCAAGCAGGTATATTGAGGGATGCCGCCGCATGGAACGGCTAGAGAGGATACGTATAATGGGCGATGGCCTCCGGACGACCGGCAAGAAGCCAGCATTGCGTGCCCGCCGCATGAACGCCGATACCTCCGGGCAGAACTGGTACGATCCGTCTGAAGCCGCCGATGCGCAAGACCCGTTCGCCGGGCCGCGCCCCGCGCAATCCCTCGATAGCGGCGCCACCGGCAAAAAAGCTACCGCGCCCAAACCGAAAAATCCATCGCCATTGAGCCGCTCCTCTATCGCCCGCGTCCCTACGATTCTTGCGCCACAAGAGGCTGGCACGAGCGGAAGGCACAAGACGCCAGATCGTGCGAGCATCCCCGACCCCCTCAGCGATAGTGGCAAACGGCGCACGCTGATGGATGGCGCAACCGGACGCCGCGCCGCTGTTCGCCCTGCGCCGCGCCAGAACGAGCAAAGTAGAGCGGATGTCCAAGACGACTGGGATGAACCTGATACACGCGGCGTGCCCATGCGCACACGCGAGCAGAACGCTGCCCGCCCACTCTCGCAGTTGCCGGGAACCCTGAAATTGCCAACGATTCGTGAGGATGCCCGCGCCCCGCAGTATGTTGACGATGCGTATGATGACGCTGCTGATGGCGGCCAGGACTGGGAACAGGAGTGGGATGCGCAGGTAGAGGATGAGTGGGACCGCTACGCCGAAGAAGCAGGCGGACACGAACTCGTTCCGGTGCCGCAGCCTGGCTACGTCTCCATGCCGCTGTCTGCCGATAGCATTCCCAATCTCGCGGCGTTTCGTCCGGCGGTGAAGGTCAAGCCGCGCAAGCGCGTCAACACGCAGATGTTGATCGAAAAGGCGCGCAGTCCCTGGTCCATCACCCGTGCGGCGCTGGCTATCGTTGTGATGGTGATTACGTTGGTGGTGACGGTCGGCGTCATGGGCGAGCCGTCGCAGGGCTTGATGACGGCGTTCGCCGCCAGCGCCGGTGGCACCGCCGCGCCATCGGTTGCCAGCCGTGTGCAGCCAGAGACGCAGATGAAGCGCCCAGACCTCTACGACAACTATCAGCAGTTCCTCGATTGGGGCGACGCCGATTGTAGCGCCGCCACGGCCTCAGAAGTGTTGACGGCCTGGGGGGTGCAGGGGGCGACCATCGGCAAGCTGATTGATGCCATGCAGCCGGATATCTCACTGAACGGCGGCTTGCTGCGCATGTCCGGTTTTCAGCGCGGCGTCTCGCACTTCGGCTATCGCGCCGATATCCGCAACAATCTCAGCTACAATCAGTTGCTCTATATCACGCATACGCTGGGGCTGCCGGTCATCGTCAACGTGCGCATCTCCTATGGATACTTCCACTTCTTCTCCGGTGGCCACTTCCTGGTGATGACCGATGGCGATAGCCAGGGCCTGCGAATTGTAGATTCGTCGGAGTATTACATCACCTATCTGCCGCGTGATGTATTTTATAGTATGTTCACCGGCATAACGGCAGTGATCGTGCCAAACGGCTATACCTACGATATTCCCAACCTCTAGCGCGGTCTATTCTCGGCTTTGAAAAGCCGGGGCACACAACGAGCAGGCTGAAGCCCGATGAGAGCTGCCTGTTCTGCAAGGGACTTCAGTCCATATCACGTGCGCCGGCAGTTTACTGCCGCGATAAAGCCCATAGGATGCAGCATGCCACTTTCGGATGCGACCAGAGCGACTGAAACGACACAAGCGATGATCGAGGAGTTACAGCAGGCATTTGGCAGGGCGGTGCGCGCCAATGAGCCGTTGGCCCGGCATGGCACCTTCGCCGTCGGCGGGCCGGCAGAGGCGTGGGTGACGATCCAGCGCGAGGATGATCTGCTGCGGCTCGTCGGGCTGGCGCAGGCGCGTGGCTGGCCGCTGATGCTGGTGGGCAACGGCACCAACGTCCTCTATGCCGATGCTGGCGCGCGTGGCATCGTCACGCGCATGGCGCTGACCGCGTGGTCGCTGCAAGCAGTGGATAGCGAGCATAGCCTGCTCACGGCAGGAGCCGGGGTGAGCCTTCCCAAGCTGGTAAATGATCTGGCGGAGCGCGGACTGACAGGGTTGGAATGGGGCGCGGGGGTGCCAGGGACGATTGGCGGCGCGGTGGTCAGCAATGCCGGTGCGCATGGCGCCTGCACCGCCGACACGCTTCAGACGGCGCGCATCCTCTTCACCAGTGGCGATACGGAGAGCGGAGGCGCGCCGGTGATCCGCACGCTGCGCCTGAACGAATTGGATTTCGCCTATCGCCATAGCCGTTTCCGCGCCGCGCGTCGGGTAGACTTTGGCGACGATGGGCAGCCGGTGGCCGCGCCGCGTGCCCAGATCGAACCGCCAGAGATGATCGTCGGCGCCACCTTCCTGCTGCGCCATACTGACCCTGCCGGGGTGAAGGAACGAGTGGCCGCCTATCGCCAGCATCGCAAAGACACACAGCCGGTGCAGGCCAGCGCAGGCTCCGTCTTTAAGAATCCCCCCGGCGACCACTCTGGCCGGCTGATCGAAGCGGCTGGCCTCAAAGGGACGACCTTCGGCAAGGCGCAGATTTCCCCCAAACATGCCAATTTCATCGTCAATCCCGGCGGCGCCACCGCCAGCGATGTCGTCGGCCTGATCGCGCTGGCGCGGCGCACCGTGCGCGAACGCTTCGGTGTCGAACTCGAACTCGAAGTGGAGCTACGCGGCGACTGGTAGCCACGCATTAGCGTCGTATCAGCAGCGCATTTCTCCCTATTGCCCGCTCGCCCGCCAGGGCGTATCATGCGTGCTGGTATTGCAACCATTACACCCATCTATCTGCTGTCTCTGATTGTCTGGTCGTCGCTCGCATGCCGGAGCGGCGGCGCATGGGGGAGGACATCAGTTTTGTCTATTGAAGCATCAGTTGCCGGTGCGCCTTCTGGCCCGCCGGAGCCAGCAACAGCCGCAGATATCATCCTGCGCACGGAAAAGCTCTCCAAACGTTTTGGCAACCGGCTGGTGGTCAATGAAATCGGCCTGGAAGTGCGGCGGGGCGATGTCTTTGGGCTGCTCGGCCCCAATGGCTCCGGCAAGACGACGACGTTGCGCATGATCCTGAACCTGATCTGGCCGACCGCCGGCAGCATCTATCTCTTTGGTCAGAACACCGCCGAAGGGAACAACCATCATGCAGCGCTGCGGCGCATCGGCGCGATTGTCGAGCAACCGGCGTTCTACCCGTATCTCACCGGCGCGGAGAATCTGCAGGGCGTCGCTGTCTTTGCGGGATTGGCCGATGCCGCTACCACGCGCAACCGCATCCAGGAAGTGTTGACGACAGTTGGCCTGGCGACGTATCAGGGGTCGTATCGCACCTATTCGCTGGGCATGAAGCAACGGCTGGGCATTGCGGCGGCGCTCTTGACCAGCCCGGAACTCATCATCCTCGATGAGCCGACCAACGGCCTCGATCCCGCAGGCATGGTGGATGTGCGCGCACTGATTGGCCGGCTGGCACAGGGTGGCACCACAGTGCTGCTTTCCAGCCACCTGTTGCATGAAGTGCAGCAGGTCTGTACGCGCGTCGCCATCCTCAAAGACGGCAAGCTGCTCACGCAGGGCGCGGTCAGCGAACTCTTGGCGTCGTCCACCGGTGTGCTGGTCAGCTTCGCGCAGGCAGAACAGTTGCCGCAGGCGGCGGGCATCCTGCTGGACGCCATCAAGAACGGGGCTGACTGGCTGCGCGGCGCCCAATACGTGCTGCCGGAGCCGGGAAGCTGGACGCCGCCGGGTGGCTGGTGTCTGCTGGCAGATGCACCTGCGGACCGCGCGGCAGACGTGAATGCGCTGCTGGGCGGGCATGGCATCTATCCCGCCGAGGTGCGCCGCTCTGAGGGCAACCTCGAACAATACTTCCTCAAACTCACCGGTGGGCAGCAACAGCAGAGCGCAACCGTTGTGCCGCTGATGCCAACGAGCCACGATCAGCAGCCAGGAGGCAACGCATGAACCAGACGGAGAGCATCGTTGCGCCGGTGACGGCGACCCCAAAGGCGACGCGCAGCGCAACCGGGCAGACCTGGCGTTTGACCAAATGGTATCTTTTTGCGACGCGCCGCCGCTTGATGACCAAGATTCTGGTGGGCCTGCTGATCGGCTTCTTTCTCGTGTTCGTTGCTTTCAACATCCTGAACTACGCCCTCATCGCTTCGCAGGCGAACAGCAGTCCTATTCAGTGCCCGTCCACCATCGTCAGCACGCCGGGCAATCAGCAGCAAAACGGCCAGCCATCCTGCCAGGACTTGCAACAGCAGCAACAGCAGGAGGCAGCATCGCTCAAAGCCGTCGCCGATGAACAACGGCAATCGCTGACGTTTCCAATGGCGCTGAGCCTGGGCGGTGGCTTTCTCGGCTCGATGGGCATCATCCTCTTCTGCATCATGACGGCAGGGCTGGCCGGCGGCGAATATAGCACGGGGACGCTGCGGCTGACACTCTCACGCGGGACGCAGCGCGGACAGGTGATTGCCGCGCAGATCATGGCGCTGGCGATTCTTTCGCTGATTGTGTCGGCGTTCATCCTGGTCTTGATGGCAATTATCGGCGCCATCGTCGGGCCGATCATCGGCGGAACTATTCCGGCGTTTTCGCTGGGCGCGGGCGTGGAACTGCTGGCGTACTGGCTGGTGAATGCGCTGGCGATCTTCGCCTTCGCGTTGATTGCGCTGCTGATGTCCACGCTTTCGCGTAATGTCATCGCTGGCATCGCAGTGGCGCTGGGCTACCTGATCTTCGAGAGCATCGCCGGGAACGTTCTCTACTTCGCTGGCGTCAGCCTGAACAGCTCGTTTGGCAATTTCCTCAGCCACATTCCCGACTATCTGATTGGCTACAATACCGGCGCGCTAACCCATCTAGCAGCGAAGGCTCCCATCGCGCTCTATCCAGTCGTCCCGCAATTTTCCGCGTCGTCGGGTTCCAGTGGCAATCCAACTCCTTTGCTTGGGCCGGGCGGCAGCATTGATGTGTTGCACGCGCTGCTCGTCATCGCCGTCTATTGCGCGCTGTTCGGCGGATTGAGCTATCTGTTCCTGCGGCGGCGCGATGTCACGGAATAGTCTTTGCTTATAATAAGGGATGGTAGAATTGAGCGTACTCCCGGCTTTGAAAAGCCGGGGCACGGTACGAACATGCTGAAGCCTGATTACGCATATGCGCATACAAGATAACCCATCCAACAGCAGACGTGGAGATAAAGAGATGAGCGAGACGGGCGGGACGGAAAAGACGGGCATGGCGGAGAACGAGCGGTCGCTGGCTGAGCTATTCCCAGCAGGATTGCGTGGCAAACGCATCCATGCGGTTGGCGCTGGCGGCAGTGGCATCTCAGCCGCGCTCTGGCTGGCGCGCGAGCGCGGTGCGCTGGTCTCCGGTTGCGACGTGGCGGAAACCAGCATGTCGCGCCTGCTGAATAGCAAGGGTGTCGCTGTCTCGTTGGGGCATGACGCCGCGCATGTGGCGGAGGCCGATCTGGTGGTCGTCTCGCCCGCCGTGTTTTATCGCCGCCCCGATCTGCCGGAGTTGACGCTGCCGCGCGAGCGTGGCATTCCCGTGGTAAAGTGGCAGGCGCTGCTCGGCTATCTGATGCAAGGGAGCATCGGCGTCTCCGTGGCGGGCGTGCATGGCAAAGGCTCGACCACGGCGCTGCTCGGCAGCCTGGCCATCGCCGGTGGACTCGATCCGACGGTTGAGGTAGGGGCCAATGTCATCGAATGGGGCAGCAACATCCGGCTGGGCCACGGTCCCTATTTCATCAACGAGGCAGACGAGTTCGATTTCAATTTTCTCTTCTATCATCCGCGTGTCGCCGTACTGACGGCAGTTGAATATGACCATCCGGAGTTCTTTTCCTCCTATGAAGCCATCCGCGATGCCTTTGTCACGTTTCTGCGCGGCATGGACCTGCGCGACCAGGGCGAGTTAGGTGATATCGCCAGCACAGCGCCCGCGCCGACCCTCATCCTCAACGCCGACAGCCCCGGCTGCCTGGATGTGCGCGCGCAACTTGGCGCGGCGTGGCCAGGGCGTGTGCGCACGTTCGGCATCGAGAGCGCCGCCGCCGATGTGCGGGCTGAGAAACACGACACCGGCAGCAACAGCTTTACGCTGGTGATAGATGGCGAACCGATAGGCCGCTTGAAGCTGGCAACGCCTGGGATTCACTACGTCTATAATGCGCTGGCTGCTGCCGCCGCCGCCGATGTGCTGGGTGTCGCGCGAGAGGCCCTCGTTCCGGCATTGACGGCGTTCCGGGGGCTGCGGCGGCGTTTCGAGATCATCGAGGACGGCAACGTCACCTTCGTGGATGACTATGCGCACCATCCCCATGCCGTCGCGCTGACCATTGAGACGGCGCGGCAACGCTTCCCAGGCCGGCGCATCGTGGCGGTCTTCCAGGTAACGCTCTACACCCGCCTGCATCGCTTCCTGAAACAATTCTCCGAAGCCTTCGATCTGGCGGATGAGGTGGCTATCGTAGAGATACAGCCCTCGCGCGAGGTGGATACCGGCCTGGTGCATGGCAGCGATCTGGTGCGGCTCATCGCGGCGCGGCCTGCCTTCGCCGGGCGGGCCGGTGCGGTGTACTACAGCGGCACGTATGAGGAGACGGCGGCCATGCTGCGCGACCGGCGGCGCGACGGCGATGTCGTGGTGGTGATGGGGTCCGGCCCGGTCAACCAGGCGATTGCCGGCGCACGCTCCTCGCGGCAGTAAACTGCCGGCGCACGCTCCTCGCGGCAGTAAACTGCCGGCGCACAATACACTAGGCTGAAGTCTCGCAGACTGTGCTTCATGTGGCGCCAAATGACTTCAGTCCAGCCATACGTGGGCCGGCAGTTTACTGCCGCCATTTCAGAATCCTTCAATTCCGTTTGGCGCGCACGTCGTTGCATTCGGCGAGACGCCGCCGCAGACGCCCGATATCCGGCGCATCCGGCGCGCGCTCAATGTAGGCGTTGATATCTGCCGCCGCCAGCAATGTTTCACCGGCAGCCAGGCGCAAGAGGCCCCGGTCGCGCAGTTCATCCGGCTGATCGGGGCACAGCATCACCAGCCGCTCGACGACGGCCAGCGCATGTGCCGTGTCACCGCGATGCAGATAGACCTGCTTCAGATTGAGCAACATCCGTGTCAGGAAAGCGCGCGTGCCAACCGGCGCGAACCAGCGCGCATCTACTATCGGGCCAATGGTACCGCCTGCGCTCGCAGACATCAGCCGCAGCACGAAACGGCGACACTGCGAAAAGTCCATCAGCATACCGCTGGCAAACGGATCTATGAAGAGATCGCTGGTTCCATCCTCACCGAGCGGCCATTTAGCGACAAAATGCGCTGGCAGCCCCACGCCTACCAGCGGCGCGCCGATGCGCCGCGCCACCTCGATATACACCAGGCTCAGCGTGATCGGCAGGCCAGTGCGGCGGCGCACGACATCAGAGAGGAAGCTGTTGCGCGGGTCGTAATAGTCTTCGCGGTTGCCACGGAATCCCTCCTGATCGCCCAACACCTTGCGCAGCGACATCAGCACCAGCTCCGCCACATCGCCATCCACAATATCGCCAGCCGCCAGCATCGTGCCGGGCGACATGCGGAGGTCCGCGCGCACCAGGTCCGCCAGCTCATCCAACTGCCGGAGCGTCGGCTGCGCGTCGAGCGATGGGTAGGCAATGCCGGCGATCAGCAATGCGCCGGTCGCCAGGTCCAGGCGCTGATCTGCTTGCGCCGCGAATTCGGCAAAGCGCAGCAACGATCTGAGTTGTTCATAAGAATCTGGGGAATCTGACGACATAACACACCAATTGCACCATTTGCGTCAATTTCTTCAGTGCTGCCTGTATCGTGGTGTTTCGCTGACCACTGTACGCATCATATCATCTGCAATAGCGCAGATTCGCTGAATACGGCATCACAGATCATCCCATTGGGCATCCCAGTAGCCTCAGTAGCCCCCAATAGCATTGCAGCATTGAGGAGGTGAAGAGTTGAGGAGACGAGAAGTTGATGGCAAAAAATAACTGCGGACTGTGTACTGGACGCTACTTGCACCGATGCAAATAATGCTCAGCCACAGTCCGCAGCGCTCCACCTCCGTGGTGGGGAGGTGCGGAAGCGGAGCCATCATCACCTGAGATAACAGGAACGGCGGGGGTATCGGCCGCTTGGATATGCTGCCCAGGCAATGATGAAAGCGCTCGCGCAAACGCAAACGCTATTCGCATTATATCGCAAAAAGCGCGCCAATGTCCGGACATTTATCTGCTGAATAGCTATTAGTCGGACGAACTATCCGGACATTTGACCATTTTGTGGTATTATTGGAGGGGAAATTGCAAAGCAAGGCATGCAAGGCATAAAAGTGATGAATATTGGCGCATATGGCAAGCGAGGCGAGATGCAATGGATGCTAGAGATGAGGTTACTGCCGCCCAGGCGGCAACATTGACCGGGTTATCAGAAAGGACGATTCGCCGCAAAATTGCCGCTGGCGTGATTCCTGCCCGCCGGATTGGGCCGAATCGCTTCGCCATCAAGGTCGCCGACCTGCGCATGAGCCACCCAATTCAGGCGCTGGCGCTACGAGTCGAGGCGTTAGAGCGCCGCATCGAGTTGCTCGAAGCACGCTTGCAAGCGCCTGCTAAGCCGGAATCGCTGGAGACGCCGCGAGCGCCTGAAGCGCAGCCGAGCGCCGCGTCAGCCGCTACTTCAGGCGTGCCGGCGCACTTCTCGACTACTGATGTACAGCAACTCCTGGCGCAACTCGCCTATGAGACGGCCCGGCTCGCCCGCAGCATCCCATTCGCGCAGCTACCTGCGCAGGAACAACGCGGTGCGACCACCGCCGCCGTGGAAGACGATCAAACGCCTGAGCAATCTTCCGGGCCAGGGAACGGCGAAGCGATGTAGGTTGCGCTCCTGCGCCGCATGAACGGCGATGAGCAGTATCAGCGACCGTCAACTGAGCGCGGCGCGTGTGGATGGTTGCGATGGCGAACCGGACCCATATGCTGGTCTATCCTGAGCATCGTCTGGATTGCGAGGATTGTGAAAGCCAGAGAAGGCGCGTTCCCAGGCGGCAAGCCATCTCTGCCGTGCTGGCGCATCAAGGAGTTGCCAGGAGAGACGCACGGCGCGAATCGCAGTCATCGCGTCATCCGCGCCGTTATCATTGCTCATGTGTTCATGGTCGAGCAGGGTCCGGATCGCCATCGCTCTGGTTGCGTCGCGCTTTTCCAGGTCTACGAGCAGCAGACTCCATTGTGCCTGCAAATACTGGAGGTTTTGCCGCATCAGCATTTTTGCCTGCGCTATTTGCGCGCGTCTGCTGGCAACAGGATTTGCATCGTATCGGACGTATTGGCGCACTGCTGGCAATGTACTAGATGGAATGGGCAAATCGGCTGGCGCGCGTTGCGCTACCATCTTCCGCTCCTGAATCGCTAACGTCGCTGGCATGTCATGCGCGTGTTGCTGCTGATCTTGCTTACCAGCGAGTGTGGCGCATGCCCAGTCGTAGAGCGCGCGGGCCACTCGCTGCGCCGCTTCGCTATCGCCTACCTCATCTGGGGCAATGACAAAGGATGAGCGCGCGTTGTCAGATGAAAACGATGCCTCGGATAAGACATTCGCTTGCTGATCCGGCGTATGATGCGGCATTTGCACAGAGATGATGCCGCGTATGCTATCCATCGCCGCCCGGATCATTCCCGTCAATGACGCGATGCGTCTGGCAATTGCTTCGGGCGTGGCATCGGTGAGGCTACATGCGGCGATACATCGAGCGAGCAATTGTTCTTGTCGCTCATGGAGTGGGAGCGCTGAAACAGCGTCAACGGCAAAGACGACTGCCACATCAGTAACACCCTGCGCATAGAGATAACTGACCGCCGCTAGCAGGTCGAGCGCCAGCGTTTCGGAGTCGCCGGTCACGGATTCTCTCAGGCTGGGTACATGAGTGACTTCTACTACCGTTATTCCTGCTATCTGGCAGTCGGCACAGAGCCGGGCAAGCGTCTCCGCCAGGGTTGGTGCGCTGGCAGAGCCGTCTGAGAGCAGCACAAGGCCACGCAACTGTTGTGTAGTGGAATGGGCAGGATAGCCAGGATGGGCAGGATAGAGCATGCCATGCACGCGGTCATCGAGCGTGGGGATGATGACAGCCAGGGGCGCTGGCAGCCCAGGATAGGCGCTAATCGGGTTATCCGAGCGATGTGGGTTATAGCCTGACATATACCAAACCTGCCTTCTTCCTGCCGCATCCGGTGCTTCTATTGTACCGCTGTACCGCGCATGCCCACAAACCGCAGGCGTTCGTCAGGCGTCTGTCAGGCGTCTCATCGTCTCTATTTTCATCTTATGTCACCGGTTTCCCACTCAACAAAAAGAATAGATAGGTGGATAGATCGGAGGGTACCTACCATGATTCAGTTGACACAATCTGTCCAAATGGTCAGCAACGACGAGGAACAGACCACCCAACCCATCAGCAACGAGCAGATCGCTGAAGTGCTGTTCAATATCGCTACGATTCTCGAAATGCAGCAGGGCAATCCCTACCGCATTGACGCCTATCGCAACGCTGCGCGCGGCATTCTGGCGCAGCCAGAGCCGGTGGCGCCCGTCTTTATACGCGGTGAAGTGCCGCCCGTACCCGGCCTGGGCGAACGCCTGCGCCGCAAAATCACCGAACTGGTCACGACCGGCTCGATGACCTTCTATAACGATCTCTGCGAGGAGTCGCTGCCGGAGGATGTTCGCGATTTGATGCGCATCCCACACGTTGGCCCGCGCACGGCGCTGCGCCTGACGGGGCAGTTGCACATTCACTCAGTGCCGGACCTCTACGAGACGGCGAAACGCCACGGTCTGCGCGACTACTATGGCTTTGGCCCCCGCAGCGAAGAGCGGCTACGTGAGGGTGCGCTGGCGGTGCTATCGGGCGAGGCGACGGTTTTGCCCGTGCCCGCCCCAGCCACGGCGGCCTAATCGTCTGGTCGCGTTTAAACGCTCTCGCTGAATGTCGTCTCTAAACGCTTGCACGTTGACGTTCGGCCACATCTGGCTTATACTCGAAGACATCGGTACACTTGCCGGTTGTGGCGATACGTGGCGATGCGTTTCACAGTTGTGGCTGGCGTGCGGCGGTCAGTGGGAGAAGGATGCGTGAGCAAGGCGGAATTTCTTCAGGCGATGCGGACGGCGCGTGCGGAACTCAATGAGGCGATCAGCGGCCTCAGCGAAGAACAGATGAGCCAGGATTTGGTGACGGCAGAGTGGACCATCAAAGATATCCTGGCGCATCTGGCCGCCTGGGAGACGGAAACCCTGCGCGCCGTCACCCGCGCAGAACGCGGCGAAGATAGCGGGCCAATGATTAACGAGAGCGTGGACGAGTGGAACGCGCGCCGTGTGGAGGAGCGCCGCCGCCTGCCGTTGGTGGATGTGATGCAAGAGTTCAACGACGGCTACGATCAACTGCTGGCGGCGCTGGAACGCTGGCCGGAAGACAAGATTCCGCTCGGACCGGACGGCTGGGACGAAACCGCCGAACTATGGTGGCTGACCGAACACGACCGCGAACACGTGGAAGTCATTCAACGCTATCGCCAGCGCCTCGAACGCGCCTGATGCTCATGCTATATGAAGCGCCTGGAAGATGACCTTCCAGGCGCTTTTTCTTGCGTATAAACACCCCTGGCGCATCTCGACAATTCGCGGTATAGTCTTTCGCGGGTTTTGCGCGCTCCCTCGCTGCTGTGTAAAAACAGCTTGTTCGCTGAGAAACGTTGAGTAGTGCATGGGCATTACTCAGATATTGGGGGTTCGAGTGGCAATCGCCAGTAAGGAGCCAGAAACGGCGGAGGCGTCAGTAGAGGCGCCAACAAAAGCGCATCATCGCGTCAGCCGTTTCTGGACACGGGTATTCGAGCAGACGGATTCGCTCATCTACATTCTGGTCGGCATTTGTTTTTTCCTCGCAGCATTGCTTTCCTTGCTCTATGGCATCGCCAAGTTCGGCTATAGCATCTGGCAACTGGCCCAGCAAGGGATAAGCGCCATCAGCCCAAACGTCAATGGCGCGCAGTCCATCATTTCGTTCGTCAGCGATCTGCTGCTGACGCTCATCATCATGGAGGTGCTGGGCACCGTCGTTCACTATCTGCGCACCCGCGAGACCAGTCTCAAGCCGTTCCTTTTCATCGGCATCGTCTCCGCGACACGAGGCATCCTGGCGGTTGGCGCGCGGCTCTCCGTCAGCGAAGGCAGCAAGTTCAACCCTGATGACTTCCGCTCGGAGATGATCGAACTGGCCGTCAACGCGGCGGTGATTATCGCGCTTGGCGTCACCATGCGGCTGATCGGCAGCTTCCTCGATGACCGCTCCGGACAGAAGCGCGCCGCCGCTGCGCTGCCAACCCATACGGCGCATCCACAGAGCGGGACCTGAGCGGACATTACGAGATGGCCGAGAGCGTGGCCGCACGGTGTTGGCTGAGCAACGCCTCGGCCTCGGCGACGATACGCTTTCGTAGCGACTCCGGCTCCAAGACGTGCAGGTGGCGGCCCCAACCCAGCAGCCACTGGATGATCTCATCCTCGTGGCGCACGTGCAGCGTCAGGAGCAGTCCGTCAGGCGTCTCTTCCTCGGCGATAGTGTAGAAGGAGGGCGTTTCACGTACCCAGCGGGCAACTTCGGCGTCGAACAGCACACGAACATCGAAGCTGCCCGGCTCGAAGAGGTCGCGCTTGTGCGCCTGGAAATCCTGCGGACGCTCAAATGTCCGCTCCAATAGCGTCAGGTCTTCGATACGGTCCAGCCGGAAGTTGCGCACGTCTTTGCGCAAATGACAGTAGGCGGCAAGATACCACGAGCCGTTTAGATACGAGAGCGCATAGGGGTCGGCTTCGCGAGCATTGGGGACGCGCACGCCGTCGCGTAGTGCCTGCGTGGAGTGCGCCGGATAGCGCGTGTGATAGCGGAAGCGTACACTGGTGTGTTCCACGATGGCGCGGCGCAACTGTTGGAGCTTCGCCGCCACATCCGGGCGCAATACGTTGCCCTCGAAGCCGAAGTGAATCCGCTCGCGCAGCGATTCCACCTCCACGCGCAGCTTCTCCGGCAGGACACCGCTGATCTTGCGTCCGGCGGACTGCGCGGCGGCGCGATATTGCGCGTCGAAGCTCTGCGCCATCACACCGCTGCCCAGCAGCAACATTGTCGCCTCATCGGTCGAGAAGCTGAGCGGCGGTAGGAAGTAGCCTTCCATCAGCGAATAGCCGCGCCCCGGCGTTGAGAGAAGCGGCACGCCGGCCTGCCCCAGCGCCTGGATATCGCGGTAGATGGTGCGCTTGCTCGTCTCGAAGGTATGGGCAAGGTCCTCGGCGCGCTGCCAGCGTTTGCCTTGCAATTCGAGGACGATGGCGAGTAAACGGTCGGTGCGATTCATGAGCACTTCCCTATTGGGATATGAGTAGGTGGCTCAACAGTGTTTCTCGGTCTGATATCATCTGTCAATTATAGACGAATATAGACGAAGAACGCCGCCCATCGAGCAAAAATCCGGTAGAGAGCCACGCAAATAGGTAGGGCAGGAATTCATACACGAATAGGTGGGGCAGACAAGAATGTCTGCCTCGTTCAGGGTGCAAAATCGGAATCTCATGACCGCAAGATAGAAGAAGCTGTTCCCGCTCACGAATGGTATGGTGGAGCATGTTGAAACGCGTCTGGTCTGCTGAGGCGGCAGACCCCAGAGGCGGGCATTTGCCTATGGGCGAACAACACCAACAGCTAGAAAGAAGAACGTACACCATGCTCAAAGACAGCAAAGCATTTTCGGGATTTTCGGTCAACGATCTGCAAAAGGCGAAAGAGTTCTACAGCCAGAGGCTGGGGTTAGAGGTGTCCGAGGCGAACGGTCTGCTGACGCTGCATATCGCCGGTGGAACACGCATCCTAATGTACCCGAAGGATAACCATGTCCCGGCCACCTATACCATCCTCAACTTCCCCGTTGACGACATCGAACTGGCGGTGGACGAGCTAACCAAACGCGGCGTGACGTTCGAGACCTACAATGAGGGTGAGCTAGTGACTGACGAAAAAGGGATTATGCGCGCCGGTGGCCCGAAAATCGCCTGGTTCAAAGACCCGGCTGGCAATATTCTCTCGGTGCTGGAAGAGCGGAATTGAACACTTTTTCTAGCGAAACGCCAGCCGCATGTAGTACAATGACGTGGTTCAGATAACCTACTCACTGTACTACATGAAGGATGCCACCGATGCCGAACTCCTCCGAACCGCGCTCTGACGATCTCTTGCGGGGCCTCAATCCACCGCAACGTCAGGCAGTGACCACCACCGAAGGTTCATTGCTCGTGCTGGCGGGTCCGGGGAGCGGCAAAACACGGGTGATTACCCATCGCATCGCCTACATCCTGCGCGAACGGCAGGCGACGCCGTGGAATGTGCTGGCAGTTACCTTCACGAACAAAGCGGCGAAAGAGATGAAGGAGCGGCTGGAAAAGCTGGTGGGTCCCTCCGGGCGCGACCTCGTGGTCGGCACGTTCCACTCGATCTGCTCGCGCATCCTGCGGCGCGAGGCCCAGCGCGCGGATATCGGTCTTGGCGACAACTTCGCCATCTATGACGATGACGACCAGTTGAGTCTCGTGCGGCAGGCGCTCAAAGAGATGAACCTGGATGAGAAGCAGTATAAGCCGCGTACGATTCACGCCATCATCTCGCGCGCCAAGAACGATCTGCTGACACCGGAGCAATTCAGCAGAAGCGTCAACAAATATTTCGAGGAGATTGCCGCGCGGGTCTATACGCGCTATGAGGAGTTGCTGCGCGCCAACAACGCCGCCGACTTCGACGACCTGATTCTGCTGACCTATCAACTCTGGCGCAAGCATCCGGACATCTTGCGCCAGTATCAGCAACGCTACCTCTACATCCACGTGGATGAGTTCCAGGACACCAACAAAGCGCAGTACGAACTGATACGGCTACTGGGCGCTGGCACCACAGAAGCGCCAGGCCACATGCGGGTTTGCGCTGTCGCAGATGACGACCAGGCGATATACAGCTGGCGCGGCGCGAATCCAAAAGTGTTGCTGGACTTCGAGCAGGATTTCCCCGATACGCAGATCGTCAAGTTGGAGCAGAACTATCGTTCGACACAGATCATTCTCGATGCAGCGCAGGGCGTCGTGCGGCAGAACCGCATCCGCAAAGACAAAAAGCTCTGGACGGAGAAGCAGGGCGGCGACAAGATTACGCTGCACGAGGCGATGAACGAAGAGGAAGAAGCCTCGTTTGTTGCCGACCAGTTGCGGCAGATGGTGGCGCGCGGCGAGTTTCGCCTGCGCGATGTTGCTGTGATGTATCGCACCAATGCGCAGTCACGCGCGCTGGAAGAGCAATTCATTCGCACCGGCACACCGTATGTCGTCGTCGGCAGCAAGAAGTTCTACGAGCGCAAAGAAATCAAGGATGTGCTGGCCTATCTGCGGCTGATTGCCAATCCGCTGGATACCGTCTCGTTGCAGCGCGTCATCAACGTGCCGGTGCGCAAGATCGGTCCCAAGACGGTCAATGAGTTCATGACCTGGGCGCAGGAAAAGGGGCTGGCGCCGCTGGATGCGCTGGCGCGCATCGAAGAACATCCCACGCTCTCCACTGCTGGCAAACGCGCGCTGGCTGGCTTCTCCGCGCTGATGGTCAATCTGCGACAGGCGGCGCAGGAGGAGAAGTTGCCACACCTGATTGACCGGCTGCTCGAACGCAGCGGCTATGCGGCGGAGCTACGCGACGGCAGCGACGAGGGCGAGGAACGCTGGAACAACGTGCTGGAATTGCGGCGCGTGGCTGAAGACTTCTCAGAGATAGACCCCGAAACGGCGCTGGACCTCTTCCTGGAGAATGTCGCGCTGGTGGCCGGGGCGGATACCACGCAGACCAGCGACAACGGCCAGCTCGTCAACGAAGAGAAGGACGCCGTAACGCTGATTACACTGCACGCGGCGAAAGGTTTGGAGTTTCCGGTGGTCTTCCTGGTGGGGCTGGAGGAGGGCGTATTGCCGCACTCGCGCTCATTGGAGAGCCAGCAAGAGCTAGAAGAAGAGCGACGGCTGGCCTATGTCGGCATTACGCGCGCCATGCACCGGCTGTACCTGACCCGAGCCACGCGCCGCTCGTTCTTCGGCGGCAGCGCCGTCTATCAGGAGGCTTCGCGCTTCATCGAAGAGATTCCGCATGAGTTGATGATTGCCACACGCCAGCAGCGCCGGCCACGCACCGGCGAACTGGTCAGCGGTAACAGTGGTTCGTCGCGCCGTGAGCGGCAGAATGGCTGGAATCCGCCGCAGCCGCCATATATCGCGCCGTCGCAAACATCTGGCGCGCGCGGATCGCGGTTCGCACAGCAGCCCAGCAAAACGCCGTTGCATGCCCCTTTCGATGGTCCAGTCCAGCCGCAGCTTTCGCCTGCCGATGAGCCTGCGCCGATGCCAACTGCGCCAGCCGATCTCAAGCCGGGGGACCGCGTGATGCACCGGCTCTTTGGCGAGGGCACCATCCTCAAAGTGACGGAGGAACGCGGCGGCCTCTCCGTTGAGGTGCTCTTCAAGTCGGCGGGCAAGAAGACGCTCGATCCCAGCTTCGCCAAGCTCGAAAAGTTTTAGCGGTTGAGAGAGGATGGGCATACAATGGATGAGGTGATGGCGCACGGCGGTCTGCTCGTCGCGGAGATGCTCCAGCGCGAGGGCGTCGAGATTGTCTTTACGCTCAGCGCCGGTCATCTGGCATCGGTCTACGATGGCTGCGTGCGGCGCGGCATCCGCGTGATGGACTTCCGCCATGAGCAGTCGGCGGCGCATGCGGCGGAGGGCTGGGCGAAGGTGACACGACGGCCTGGGGTGGCGCTGCTCACCGCCGGACCCGGCATCACTGATGGCGTCACCGGCATCGCCAACGCCTACATGGCTGGTAGCCCGATGATCGTCATCGGCGGCGCGGCGCCCATCGCGCAGTGGGACAAGGGCGCGCTGCAAGAGTTGCCGCATCTCGATCTCCTGCGCCCGATCACCAAATGGGCGCGCTCGGTTTCGCAGACGCAGCGGCTCGCCGACTATACCGCGATGGCCTTCCGTGAGGCGCTGGCTGGCAAGCCGGGGCCGGTCTTCCTCGAATGTCCGATGGACGTGTTGAACAATATCATCCCCACCAGCGAGGCCGTACTGCCACCGGCAGGCGAGCGCACGCCAGCAAAGCCACAGGGCGACCCGGCGCGCATCGAGCAGGCGGTGGCGCTGCTGCAACAGGCGGCGCATCCAGTGATCTTCGCTGGCACCACCGTCTGGTGGGATGACGCCGCCGCGCCGTTGCGAGCGCTGGCCGAGCGTTTGCAGGCGCCGGTCTTCCTCAACGGCAGCGGACGCGGCAGCCTGCCGCCTGACCATCCGCTCTTCTTTTCGCGGGCGCGTCGCACCGCGCTGGGCGGCGCTGATGTGCTGCTGCTCGTCGGTACCAAGCTCGATTTCCGTCTAAATTTCGGCCAGCCACCGCTGATTCCGGCGGAGACAAAACTCATCTGGCTGGATACGCAGGCGCAAGATATTGGCGTCAATCGCGCCGCCGAGGTTGGCATCACCGGCGATGTCGGCGCGATCATGGCGCAGATAGAACATGGACTAGGGAAGGCAGCCGATCACTCCTCCTGGCTGGCGACGTTGCGCGAGGCAGAGGAGAAGGGACGCGAAGCCGAGGAGGCGCTGATGCGCTCCGACGCGACGCCGATTCACCCGATGCGCCTCTGCCGCGAGCTGCGCGACATCCTCGCTCACGATGCGTATGTCGTCGGTGACGGCGGCGATATCGTCAGCTATGGTGGGCGTGTGCTGCACGCCTGGGAGCCGGGACACTGGCTGGACGCCGGGCCGATGGGCACGCTGGGCGCTGGTCCGGGCTTTGCCATTGCCGCGAAGCTGGCGCATCCAGAAAAACAGGTGGCGCTGCTCTTGGGCGATGGCAGCTTCGGGTTGAACGGCATGGAGTTCGAGACGATGGCGCGGCACAACCTGCCCATTGTCGGCGTGATCGGCAACGACGGCCAGTGGGCGACGATCAAGCACCCGCAGAAGGCGATGCTCGGCCATAGCACCGGCTCCGACCTTGCGCCGGGCATCCGCTACGACCGCATGGTAGAGGCGTTTGGCGGCCACGGCGAACTGGTGGAGCGCCCGGAGGATATTCGCCCCGCGCTAGAACGCGCCTTCGCCTCTGGCAAGCCCGCCTGCGTCAATGTGCTGACGGACCCCAATGTCGTCTACAATCGCATGACGCAAGTGGCGGTATAAGAATAGTCATAGAAAAACGGGGGGGCAACCCACCCACATCCGTGTGGGTGGGTTGCCCCAACAGACAGAACCCCACTACAGAATCCAAACAAATCCAACAGAACCCACAACAGGCGCCAACGCATTGAGGCGTCTGCGGCGGTCCTTCACCACGAATGCAAGCAACGCTTGCCGGGCTACCTCGCCGCTTCGCGTTCCCCCCTGCCGTGTAACCGGCCCCCACCTCTCACGAAACAGTATAGCGGGCGAGAGTGGCTGAGCGCCCCACGGAAAACCGTAGTTTTTTACACGAATTCGTGTAAAATCTGAGAAAACGAACGCGCAAAAAGAGGAGAAGCCTGACATAAAATAGGCTTTAGCCGCCGCAAGCCGCTGTGCCTTCAGGCCATGCGGATAGACTCTGCGGCTTGAGCCATTCTTCCTAGTGGTTGCCATGACACTGCCGTTGTGATAGAATAGTGTCATGGATACAGCACACAAAGAGGTTCGCATCACGCTACGGATGCCCGCTGAAGTAGCCGAGCAGATGAAACAATCAGCCCACGCCAACGACCGTTCCTTTAACGGCGAGATTGTGCGGGCGCTTCGAGAATATCTAGCGAACCAGCCACGACAACAGCCGCGACAACGGAAACGAGAACAGCAGCCGTGAGTGAGCAGACGGCACAGACGGGACGCAAGAGCTTCAAGTACAAACTTAAGCCGACACCTGAACAGGAACAGGCGATGAGTGAGATACTGTGGCGCTGCCGTGTGCTGTACAATGCTGGTCTGCAAGAGCGCAAGGAAGCGTGGGAGAAATGCCATATCACCGTTACACGGTTTCAGCAGGAAGCGCAGTTGAAAGACATCCGCGCCGAACACCCTGAATACGCTATCGTTCATAGTCATGTGCTGCAAGATGTGCTGGCACGACTCGATAAAGGGTTTCAAGCCTTCTTCCGGCGTGTAAAAAGTGGTGAGAAGCCAGGCTACCCGCGTTTTCAGGGACGTGACCGTTACCACTCCTTCACCTACAAGGAATACGGCAACGGCGCACGGCTGGATAATGGCTTTCTGATTCTCAGCAAGATTGGCCGTATCGCCGTGCGCTGGTCCCGTGCGCTGGAAGGCACGCCCAAGACCGTCACGCTCTCCAAAGAAGCGGATGGGTGGTATGTGGTGTTCTCCTGTGCCGAGGTGCCTGCACAGCCCTTGCCGCTCACTGGCCAGGAAACCGGCATAGATGTAGGTATTAAGGCGTTCTATGTAGACGCGCACGGCCACCTGTGCCAGAACCCCAAGTTCTTCCGCAAGGCAGAAGCGGCGTTGCGCAGGAAACAGCGTAAACTCGCTAGGTGTGAGAAGGGCAGCAAGAACCGTCAGGAAGTCAAGGCGCAGGTTGTCAAGCAGCACCAAAAAGTCAAACGGCAACGCTGCGACTTCCATCACAAGGAAGCCCTAAACTTGCTGCGCCAGTACGACACGATCTATGTCGAGGACTTGCAGGTGGCCAACATGGTGAAGAATCATCATCTCGCCAAGTCCATTAGTGATGCTGGGTGGGCACAGTTCCGTTCCATACTCGACTACAAGGCAGCATGCGCCGGTAAGCGAGTGGTCGCGGTGCCCCCACACTACACCAGCCAGGTCTGTAGCCGGTGTGGCGCGTACGTCCAGAAAAGCCTCAGTGTCAGGACGCATGTGTGTCCTGCGTGCGGGCTGGTCTTGGATAGAGACCACAACAGCGCGATAGAAATTATGGGGCGCGGGCAGCGCCTTCGGGGGGTAACGTAGCGGGGTGCCGCATGCGTTCTCCGAGAATCCATCACGCTTTAGCGTGCGTGGAGTGTCAATTCTCTTCGACGCAAGGGATACAGCGAAATAGCACAGTTAGAATAGGCGCTGGCCGTAGGCGAGGAAATAGGGCCAGATGTAGCGATTGCGGGCGATTTCCAGTCGCGCGGCGTTCATTGCGCCATCATATGCCTCTTCGGTGGCGATACCCTGAGCGATGATGATGCCGCGTATACCGCGATGCAGTGAGTAGTAATCGGTCTCCACCATCAAGCCAAGATGTCCGCCCAGCCGGCCCAACGGCAGTGGTAGATCGCGGGTAGTAACGTTCTGTGCGCCTGCCTGGCGCAGAAAATCGCCGATATGCGGCGTAATCGTGGTATCCACGCCGCGCCTGCTACTGACGGCGATGAGCCACTCACGCAATTGATTCATCGCCGGACCGCCCGTCGCCGGAATCGCCTCCACCAGCTCAATCCAGCCGCCGGGCGCCGTCACGCGATACAACTCGTTGACCACCGATTGCCAGCGCGCGGCGGGAATGGCCGCCACGACCAGCCGTTGATGCACGAATTGAAACGATTTATCGGCGAAGGGCAGCCCATGCAGGAGGTTGTGTTGAATAAAGGTGTAGTTGTCGGGTCGCCGGTCCAGGCCATGCCCCAGGACAGCCGCCTCATCCACCGGCGGCGTCACGATGTCCACGCCAACAGTATTGGCAAGCGGAAACTCCGCCGCCATCTCCATCGCCCAGCGTCCGGTGCCTGTCGCCACATCGAGGATGCTGGTCGGGCTGCCGATAGGTGCGGCATAATTGCCCTGCATGGCGTAGCGCATCATATAATGCTGGAAGTCGAGCCGGTTGACCTCAGTATCGTCTTTGGGCAGAAAATATGGCGCTTCTGTGAGATAGCGCCTGCCGCCGGTAAAAAAGAATCCGCGTCGCTGGCGTGCTGTAGATGCTACATTGCGCTTTCGCTTGCCCAGGCCGAACCATCCCATACGCGCGCTCCCCTTCAATAACGATGTATCATAGCCTGATACTCAAAGGGTAGCAGCCGTTGTCAAGATGATATTGCTTCAGTCCGTTCGCCGTGCGCGTATGTCAGCCCTCCAACGCCGCCAATGCCCGGTGCAAGGATGCCAATACACGTGGATAGCGGCGATTCTTGGGCACAAGCGTTACCGCCTGCTGAGCATAACGCACGCCCTGGGCAAGATGCGTTCGTGCCGCCGCTATATCGCCTGCTTTTGCTTCTGTTTGCGCCCAACGCCGCTCATTTACTGCCCTACCAAACCAAAGCTCGGCAAATCCTCTGGCTGCCAATTCGGGATCATCCGCAGGCTTTGTTTCTGCATCTGCCAACGCCTGCTCATATCCCTTATCAGCCGCTGCATATCGTCCACTTTCGCTCAAAACCCGAAAGCGTCTTTGAAATGCCCAGCGATTCCTATGTGGTAGACCACGCCCTGACCCGCTTCCTCTGTACAAAACACTTATCCCGCGCGAAGTACTCTCAGTGAGCAATGCCAATTGCGCATCTACTTCGATCAGCGGGCGCAAGCCCTCCAAGAACAATTTGTCTTCGTCCGGTCGCTCATCTTCCCCTTCTTCCCAAAGCTCATCCTGCTTGTCCTCCAGTACCTCCATTAGCGCATACATCTGGCGCAGCAATTGGCGATGCGTTTGCTTGATCTCCCAGCCAATGTGTTGGATGCGGGCATGGCTATCTTGCTGGTAGTTCCGGCGCAGTTGAGCGCGCATCTCATCAGGGTCCATCGCGCGCATCTTTTGCTGCCATTCTTGCATCGCTTCGACACTCTGCGCGTACATGTCCCCGTCTTGAAGTTCGCTATATCGTTGGCGCTCCGCAAGAAGCCGATTATCAGTTGGATTGAGAGTCTGCTGCAATGCCTGAACAGCCCAATCAACTTGTCGCTCAAGCGCATCAACTTCCTCAATGCTCAGCGTTTCTTCGCGCAACCGTTTGGTTTCGCGTCGTGCCACTCGCCGTGCCTTGATAGTATCTTCGGTGCCCTGAGCCTGTTCCTGCTGTTGAGTTTTTGCGGGAGGAGACGAGGCTGCTGGACGTAACCAACCACCTTCTAGAGTGATTGAAAGTTTTTCATGTGGATAGTAGCGCGACTGAGCCAGATACCCCCCATCGAGTTCGCGCTCCAACCAATCCTCGACCGAGGGCGCGCAGAAGCTGAGATGACTCCATTCGTAGTTCGGTTCCTCAATATATACATGTCCCCTTTCGAGGTCCAGCACTATCCCAACGTCTCCATAGATAGTGCCGATAATGAGCTGAACGAACCCATGGGGCCAATCATCGGGGATGCTATCTTCGCCCAACGAAATATAGGTTCCCGGCTGCTGTCGCATTGCTTCAACTAACTCCGGCGCCAGCCGTAGCACAGCATCATCTATTTGTTCCTGCACTTCTCCAACTTGCTTACGCCTCGCATAGTCTTTCGTACGCTCTCCCTGCTCGCTCAAAGCCTGAATGCGGAGATCGCCAGGGCCATTTGTGAGGTATAGCATGCGCAGCATCGCAGGCAGCCGGTATCCTAGATTCTCCTCATCTCTCAACAATTGCTCTTCGGTCATTGGCTGGCGCTTCAAGTCAGGGTTACGAGCGCGCAGGCGTTCACACAAAACAGCATGTCGAATATTCACGCCAGATGACCTCCTTCACTTCCCCGCCCAAAGCAAAATGCAAACGACACAGGCATCATACCTCAGCGACAGGAGAAATGCCCTATTTACCTGAATAATGTTATAATGAGACCAGGAATCAAGCGACACCAAAGAATAAACGAGCGGGCGGTGATATGTGGGCAGGAGGATGGCATGACCGAACATGATGACCTATTCGCCGCTTTGCAATCGCTCGGCGCCACTTCTGCCCAGAGCATCCAAGAAATACTCCGGGATGGCCTGCTGACCGGGATGCTGGATGTTATAGAACAGTACCCCGCTGATTATACAAGCATGGAGATTCAGCAGGCCGCAGCGCAGTATACACAGCAACTCACGGGCGATGCGCAGATCGTGCAGGGCGTTGGTGGCATCTTCGGCGATAGCTACGTCATCGGCTGGCAAGCGCAGCAGCGCCTCTTTACACAACTAGCGTCTCAGCCAGATGTCGTCATACGTGGCATTCTCGCTGGCATGTCTGAGGCAATTACGTCCTATCCAACCGAACAGGACCCAGCGACATTGGCGACCCTCGTGGAAACAGCGATGGAACCGATGCCCGCTGAGTTAGCCCCGCGTGACCTCCCCGTGACTGCGGAACAGGAGGCGGCCTATAAGGAGTGGTACACGCAGGTGTTCATACGAGGCTACCAGTTGCAATACGCGATGGTGCAGCAATTGTTAGGGCAGGTGCCAACCGCCAACGATGCCCCCTGACGCAACATTAGCGGTCAGCTTCCCTCGATGAGCGCGACGGGCAACTGCATCAGTCAGTTCCACGCAGCGGATGAGACGGAGTTACACCCCAGCAAACGGCGTATCCATCCCTTCGATAATGAAGGCGTGGGCCATCGTCTGCGTATTGCGCGCATAGCCAACGCGACCCGCGCCATCCAGCAGGATCAGGCCACCATCGCCGTGAACGCGCGTATCCAGCAGGCGAATGGCGGCGATGGCCGCCGCCTGTGCGGAGTGACCAGCGGCGATGAAGTCCAGCGCGCGCCGTGCCAGCAGCAGCCGGATGAAGTCTTCGCCGTGGCCGGTGCTGGAGACGCCGCCCAGGCCGTCCTCGGCGCAGAAGCCGCAGCCCGGCAGCGGTGTGTCACCGATGCGTCCCGGATGCTTGGCCGCGATGCCGCCGGTGGAGGCGCCCGCCGCCGTATGCCCAGCGGCATCCACTGCCACCGCGCCGACCGTGCCGTGCTTGTGTCCATCCACATGCACCGGCTGCGCATCTACCTGTGCGCCAACCTTGCCGCTTCTCCTGCCGTTCTTCGCGCTGCCAGCCTTTTCAGCCTTTTCGCTCTTTCCATTGCTGTTGCTATGCGGACCCGCGCCAACGTCGAGTTGCGAGCCGATGTTGACATCATCGCCCGCCGCATAGCCACGCTGCCAGCGCGCATACTGGGCAGGCGTCACCAACTCACCCGGCTCGCAAAGCGCCATGCCAGCGTTGACGGCGAACTCTTCCGCGCCCGCGCCCATCAGCAACACATGCGGGCTGGCCAGCACAGACCGCGCCAGCGCGATGGGATTTTTGATGCGCTCGACGCCGGCCACCGCGCCGATATCCAGCGTCGCGCCGTCCATCAGGCCAGCGTCCAATTGCGCGCGGCCATCCTTCGTCAGCACCGCGCCGGTGCCCGCGTTGAAGCCAGGATTATCTTCCAGCGCCATGATTGCCGCCTGCACAGCATCCAGCGCACTCCCACCCTGCACCAGGATGCGCCAGCCAGCCACCGCCGCCGCGCGGCAACCTTCACGCGCCGCCTCGTAGCGGTCGCGGCTCATGGCACCAGCGCCGCCATGCACAATCAACGCGAGACCCATAATCGCTACGCCTCCGCCTCTGGAATCAGGTGAGCGCGCCCGCGCCACTGCCGGCAACGCTCGTATCTTCCATTGTAGCAGACACATTCACAGCGGCATAGCGGGCAAGGTAGATTGGCATGCGTGATGCGCAACCAACAAGCGATGCCGCTCGAAACGCGCCGCATGGTGAGCAGTGACAGCAACAATGGGAGGAAATAACTCATGGCACAACAGATAACCGGGCGATTTCCAGACCGCGCCTCAGCCCAGCGCGCGCTCAGTGCGCTGCAAGCGGCGGGATTCGCGCCCACCAGCCTGGATAATGACATGCAGGGCGACGAATACGCGCCGGATAATCAGACAGGTATACAGCAGAGAGGCGTGCTTATCACGGTGGATGCGAGCGGACGCGAAGACGAAGCGCGACAGATCATGCAGCAGAACGGCGCTGAAGCTCAGGGTGCATCCGGCGCATCGGGTACGTCAGGCATATCGAGCGTGTCGGGTATGCCACCGCGCACCGCGCCGATCATTCCCAATCCGCCTAACCAACCTAATCAGCCAGCGCAACGACGCGACGATATGCCAGGCAAACTGTCACCAGATGCGCAGGTAGAGACGCAGCCGGGACAAGCTGACCAGATGACCGGCGGATTCGATGAACCTGACCATCCCATCACCGACGCCGATATTATCGCCAGCGAATCCGCGCGCCGCCAGCAGCAACAGCCCAACCTCGATGCGCCGGATACAGCAGATGCAGCAGGCGGCCTGAATACCTCGCAGGAACAGCCATCCTAGCGAAAAATACCCCTCTCCCCGCAGGGAGAGGGGCCAGGGGTGAGGATACGCCTACGCGCTGATCCCTTCGAGCGTCACCGCATCCGGGCTGGTGTCGGGCACCTCAGCGAGACGACCCGCCGGGCCGAAGAGCAACAGGTCGAGTTCCTGCGCGTCTATCGTCTCCACCTGCATGAGATATTCGGAGATCGAAACCAGCTTTTCACGGTGTTCCGTCAGAATATCTTTTGCTGTCTTATACGCCTGATCCACCAGCAACGAAACCTCGGCGTCCGCCTGCGTCGCAAGCTGCGGCCCGACGTTGTCGTCTTCGATCAGTAGCATGCCAAGCGGACTCATGCCAAACTCGCGCACCATGCGCCGCGCAATGTTCGTCGCCATCTTGATATCCTGCGCCGCGCCGGTGGTGATGTCGCCAAAGATAATCTCTTCAGCGGCACGCCCACCCATCAGACCGGCCAGCTTGCCCAGCAACTCCGTCCGCCGCAGCAGTGCGCGGTCCTCCGCCGGAGCCGAGACCGTGATGCCAAGCGCCATGCCGCGTGAAATCGTGGAGACCTTCTGCACTGGGTCGCAGCCGGGCAGCATGCGCATGACAATAGCATGCCCCATCTCATGGTAGGCGACAATCGCCTTCTCGGCCTCCGTCAGCACATGGCTCTTGCGCTCCGGGCCGGCCATCACGCGCAAGATGGACTCTTCGAGGTCTGGCTGCTGAATCAGTTCGTGGTCGCGCCGCGCCGCCAGAATCGCCGCCTCGTTCAGCACGTTCGCCAGGTCCGCGCCAGACATGCCAGCCGTCTGCTTCGCCAGCCGTTCCAGGTTGACATTCGGCGCCAGTGGCTTGCCCTCCGCATGCACGCCGAGAATCGAGATGCGCCCGGCAACATCCGGCTTCTCTAGCATCACCTGCCGGTCGAAGCGACCAGGACGCAGCAACGCCTGATCCAGCACATCGGGGCGGTTGGTCGCCGCAATTACCACGACATTATCATGCTTGGAGAATCCGTCCATCTCCACAAGCAACTGATTGAGCGTCTGCTCGCGCTCATCATTGCCGGTGGTCGGCATGCCGCCGCGCTGGCGACCCACCGCGTCAATCTCATCAATGAAGATGATACAGGGCGCGTTTTCCTTCGCCATCTTGAAGAGGTCGCGTACACGGCTGGCGCCGACGCCGACGAACATCTCGACGAACTCCGAGCCACTGACGCTATAGAATGCGACGCCAGCCTCGCCAGCCACCGCGCGCGAGATCAGCGTCTTGCCGGTTCCCGGCGGGCCAACTAGCAGCACCCCTTTGGGGATGCGCGCGCCCATCTTCTGGAATTTCTCCGGATATTTGAGGAAATGAACGATCTCCTGGAGTTCCTCTTTTGCCTCCGGCGCGCCAGCGACATCTTTGAACATCACCGTCGGATGCGACTCGTTGAAGCGCACAGCGCGGCTGCGTCCGAAGGGCACAGCCTGCCCGGTGTTGCCGGCGCCGCCACTGGAGCGACGGATAATCACGAACGCCAGCACAATCAGCAGGGCAAAGAGCGCCCCCTCCGCGACGATAGAGACCCACGCGGGCGTGCCGGTATCCGGCTGCGCCACGGTGACGGCAACGTTACGATCACGGAAGTACTGTGTCAGGGTTTGCCCATCTTCTTTGGTCGCGCTGTAATGCTGCCCATTGGTCGTGACAACCACCACGGTATTGCCATTGATCGTGGCAGAACTCAGCTTGTGCTGGTCGGCCAGCGATAGCACCTGGCTGATGTTGGTCTGATGCACGATTGGACCATTATCATGCTGGCGCGAGGCCAGCGCAAACTCTACGAGACCCGCAAAGACTGCGACACAGACGAGCATCAGCAGCAGAAAGCGGGGATTGCGCCAGGACGGCAGCGGCGGCCTGGACGACCGGGGAGATTTTGGTGGCTTGTTCCCTGACTCCATGTGCGGCAGGAATCCTCTCTACAAAAGGCTATGAGACTGGCACGACAGAAACCGCCAGAAACGGCGAACGACGAGACTATTGGTGTTTTGGGGCAATTGAGCGCCGACAGCCTATGGAACGAATGGTGTTTCAGCTTGTGGCGGGCGCTGCTCATCAACACCCGACAGTCCGATTATATGCGCCTATCAGGACGAAACCAACAAGCAATTAGCATGTCCGTCCGCTTCTTATGGATGAGGTTCTGGCATGAGGAAGGGGAGATGTTTGTAACGCCTGTTTACAGCAAATGCGGATGCAAAGCGCGTTTGACGATACAGGTATTATGTCTTGTTGATGAGCAGAAAGGCGACAACGGCGGGCGGCGAAGAGCCACACGAATTCGTGCGGCTCTCGCTCCAAAAGTACCACCTACTGCCCGGCACTCGCCTGATGCGGTGCCCGCCATAGGCGGAGTTTCGCGGCTGGCGCCGCTACTCGCTCTGTGCCACCGCCTGCACCTGACCACCAGCCGTATCGACAGGCGCTGTGCCCGTGCTATGCGCTTCAGGAGGATTGTACTGGGGGAGCCGCATCTCCGCGCGAATACGGCGAATACCCTGGTAGACCACGCCAGAATCGAGGCCAAGCTGCGCCGCGAGCCGTTTGTGGACGCCCACCTCCGGCACCGGCAAAAGCGGCACATACGCTGCGCGAATCCGTTCGAGATCGGCGGAGCTGCCGGTGTACGATTGCAACTCCCACCAGCTTGGCAACTGGAGCCGCTGGCGTAGCTCGGCAACGACCCGCTTCACCGCCTGTTTCGGCACATGGAGTTCGGCGGCGATCTGCGTGCGGATGCCATCGAATTCGACCGGCTGCGCCAGTTCTTGATAGCGCGCCTCGATCTGCGCGCGCAGCTCATCGGTCAAGACGAAAGGCGGCGCTGGTGTACGCGCGGCCTCCTTCCCTTCTTTGGCCTCTCTGGTCTCTTTCGCGCTCTTCGCGGCAGTATGCTGAGGATGTTGAGGATGAGCATAGTCGGTCGTATGCGCGGGATGCGCACCCTTCTGCTGCTGTGGAGCGTGGCCAGGATGTCCCGCGTGGTCAACAGACTGGTCGCGGCGTTCATGCCCATCATGCTGCCGCTCAGGGTGGCCATCGTGTGGCTGGCGCCGCTCCGAGCCAGGGCGTCCATAGGCGGAGGAGCCGTACCGTTCAGTCTCCTGCGCAGGCGCGCTGATTGGCAACCCTGGCACGAGGATACCAGCGCCTGGTCCGGTAATGGTTGGTTGTTGCGTCTTCACCGGCGTGGCAACCGGCTTGCTGGTTGCGCCTTTGTTGGCGGCGCGCGCCGCACGTTCTTTCGCCTCGCACTCCGGGCAGAGCGTTTGCTTTGCGCCTGCTGACTTAAAGGGCTTCCCACATCGTGCGCAACGCATTTTGACTTTACCGCTCATGCCGCACCGCTCCTTCTCTCTGCCAGAACACAACACGCCGCCTTTCGCGGCAATGCGCTGTTAGTATAGGCCCCAGATGCGAGGGCGTCAACGCGCATCACAGAGAACGCATCACAGAGAAAAATGCAAAGGATTTGTACACCCGCTGGTACTTTCTTGCACAGGATGATAGTATAGGCGACGGCAGAAACAACACTGAGCATCAGAGGCCCAGAACCAACCGGACTCTCGCCGGAAGAGGGAAGCCCTATGACAAACCTGGTCAATCATCTCATACAGATACTCGGCTCTGTGCCGGCGCTGTTGGTCTACCTCATCGCCGCCGTCTGGATGGGGCTGGAAAGCGCAGGCATTGGTGTGCCGATTGAACCGATGATGCTCTTCATCGGCTCGCTCGCTGCGGGGACACATCCGCATATCTTCCTGCCGCTGGCAATCCTCTGCGCGGCGCTCGGCTGCCTGCTCTTCGCCTTCATCGCGTATACGATTGGAGAGCGCGTCGGCACCAGGTCCATTACACGGGTTGGGCACTATGTGGGACTCAACCAGGAGCGCGCCGACCATATCGAGTTGTGGCTACGGCATCGCGGCGGCATCGGCGTCTTCATCGCGCGCCTGACGCCGATGGTGCGCACCTTCGGCTCTTACATCATGGGCGCCGCCGATATTCCCAAACGCACCTTCCTCATCAGCACGTTTCTGGGGTCGCTCCTCTATTGTGGCATCTTCATCACGCTTGGCGACCTGCTCGGAGCCAACTATCGCGCGCCGCTGGACTGGCTGGATAGCCACGTGGGATTCGGCGCATATGCCATCGTCATCGGCGTCATCATCGCGTTGCTGGTGCTGCATCATTTCTGGGGGCGGCTCGCGCGCTATCGCCTGGCGTTGCACTATCATCACCACATGGCCAAGCAGGCCAATGTACCGGCGCCCACTGCGCAGGGTACTGGCGCATGAGGTGGGATGCTACCTCCCAGCCAATGGCGTTTCGTCTCTCGTGGGGGTGGTGGGGACACGAGATGCGCTGATGATGACGTTGCTCACTTCGATATCCATTTCCACACTTGTGACCTGTGGCAACGCGCGTAATTCGCTGATGATGTGCAGTGATTGCCGCGAGGCGCGGGTACGGCAGTGGAGTTCGATGGTATCGCCGCGCTCGCCGGAACGCAGCCGGACCGAATTGATAGTGACACCAGCATGCGTGCAAACGTCATAGGCGCTGCGTATCACCTGGTCGGTATTCGCTTGCGGAGCGAGCAGCAGATGATATTTCTGCGTCGCCCGGTTGGGCACGAGCCGCCGTTCGAGCGGGCGCACCACCTCCAACACAACGAGACTCAGCGCCGTTGCCAGCGCCGCTTCCCAGAGCAGACCCAGCCCGCAAGCCATGCCGACGCCAGCAACAAACCAGATGGCCGCCGCAGTGGTCAGCCCTTGCACGTAGTCTTTATGCAGGAAGATAGCGCCAGCCCCCAGAAAGCCAATACCGCTGACGATCTGCGCGATTACACGTGAAGGGTCCACTTTCGCATAGGCGCTGCTGGCGAAGTCGGTGAAGCCATAGGCGGAGATCAAGCTGATGAGCGCGGCGCCCATCGCCACCAGCGCGAGCGTCCGCAGGCCGGCGGCCTGTTCGCGCCCCTCGCGGCGTTCGCGTTCCAGGCCAAGAATCGCGCCCAGGATCAGCGCCACCGCAAGCCGCAGCGCCCATAAGCCGAAAGGCAGAACTATCACGCTAACACTCCGTCCCTCGCTCTTTTCGCTCTCCGCTGGATGTGAGATGCAGCATAGCCCACTATATCGCTATATTGTATCGTATACCTGTATCTACGTATATCATGGGGCATGCCCTGACACGCCAATTTGTTCTTTGTTGTGGCGTTTCCTTTGCGGTATATCAAATGAGGCGAATAATCTCTGCGGTGCGATTGGGCTGAAAGACGGTTTTCTTCCGCCAGGAAGGTGCAAGCAATGCCTGATAAGGCTGATAAGGCTGATAAGGCTGATAAGGCTGATATATTCGATGATGGCGATGAGTTTGTCGTCGAAACCGGCGCCATCACCAGCGAGCGGCAGTTGACTGGTCAGCAGAAGCTACGGCGCGGCGCGCTGGCCGTGCTGACGGTGCTGGTGGCGGCCTTCTTCCTCCTGGGCGGTCCCTCAGCGACCTCATCATTGCTCAGCTCGCTCCAGGCCGCCTTCCGCCAGCCGGTCGCCTCTGCCAAAGCGCCACCACGGCTCGATAACGTCTCTCTAGACGAATTGCATGTTCCGCTATCCACCACCGATAATCTGACGACGCACTATAGCCCAGCCAACGGACCCGATGGACTGATCTATGCCTGTTGGAGCCAGGGACGCGCCGCCACCACCCCAGCCCTTGTGCATGCGCTGCATGTCGCCCTCTGGACCAATGCGACGCACACCTGGAATGAGGTTTCCGCGCCGGTAGCAGCGGCTTCGATCTGTTCTATCGTGCCAGATCGAGAGCGCGAACAGAGCGCCCTGCTGGTCGCCTGGCCGACGCGCGATGCTGCCACCGTTCCCTGCCAATTGCCCCAACTCTTTCATACCGATGACGCCGGACGAGATTGGAACAACGTTCCGTGGCCGGCGGAGGCACAACCTGCCTGTAATCCCAGCTTTTTTCTCGCAGCCGGGCGGCTCTATGTGAGCGCAACGACACCGCTGCTCCCCACCAATCTCTTGCAGCCATCGGCTGCTGCTGGCTTCCTCCTGACGACGGACACCGGCCTCATCTTCTGGAAGGTTGACGACGCCGGACAGGCGGGCGATACCTCATTCCAACTCATTGCGCTGCGTCCCGGCGGCAAATTGCTGGCGGAAGCGTTGCGCGCCGACGGAAACAGTGGCCAGGAGCAGGGCACGCTGTGGGAGAGCGACGACACCGGCGCGCACTGGAGCGCCAGCGTCTCGTTGCCAGGAAACGCGCCACAGGTCTCGGTCTCCAGTGACCCACAGGCAACCGATCATGGCGGCTGGGGCTACCTCTATGTCACGTTCCTGAGCGAAGGAACCGGTGGTGGACATCAGAGCCTTGCCTATGGAACCATCACGACTTCTGGCACATTGTGGACGCCGTTGCCGCTGCCAATGGCCGATAATACCTTTCCTGGCCGACCCATGGGCAGCCTCGTACCGGATGGCAGCGAGGGACCGCTGGAAAGCATGCTCTATCTCCTCCCTGAAAGCAGCAGCGCCCGCGCCCTCTCGCCGCTGTATATGCCCTGGGTCTGGGATACGGCGCGCGGAGAGTGGCTGCTCGACTCTGTATACCTGCCGGCTGATACCCTGCCGCAGGGCAGCGCCTGGAACAACGGCACGCTCAGTATCGTGTTCTCGGTCGTTCACCAGGGCATCATTCCCTCCACCGTGACCTTCATCTCCACCATCACGCCCAATGGCATGCGCAATCCCGGCTAGCTCTGCTCTCGCGCGAAATATAGAGAGGTCTGACTTTGAGGTTGCCTGACGTTGGTACATCCGTCACTGGAAACTGAACGGTAGCATCGGAATATGATACACTGACCCAGGATTTCATCATGTTGGTATACACCGTATCCCTATTGACGCGGGATAGTTCAACTACAAGCTATGACACACCAGATCATTCCAGATCATTGCGGTGAAGCACGGCGAACGAGCGAGGCGACTGAATGACAACAGCGGAGACAGCACCAACCGGGCAACCCGGCGCGCAAGACGCAGCGCGCCGCTCCTATGATGTGCTGATCGTCGGCGGCGGACCGGCGGGATTGAGCGCGGCGGAGGCGGCGGCAAAGGGTGGTGCGCGGGTGGCGCTCTTAGAGCGCCAGAAAGAGATTGGCTACCCGATTCATACCAGCGGCGGAAGCTGGATCAGCGACATGAAGGCGCTGAATATCCCCTCCGAACTCTATTATCCCATCCGCAGCGTCTTCTTTCTTTCGCCGCACCGCGAAGTGCGCTTCGATTATCCCGATCCGGTCTGCTGTGTGCTGGATGTGCGCGGCGTCTATCAGCATCTTGCTGGGCGCGCGGTTGCGGCGGGGGCCAACCTGCATCCCAATTCGCCGGTCGAACGCCCCATCGTGGAAGATGGCAAAGTGGTCGGCGTCGTGGCGAAGGACCACCGCAACCGCATCACAGAATGGCGCGCGCCGGTCGTCATTGACGCCAGCGGTTTCTCCTGCACCCTCTCGACTCGCGCCAATCTGCATGCTGGCTACAAACGCTATGGCTACGGCGCGGAATATGACTTTTACGCGCCGAACTACGATCCCAACAGCCTCTATCTGATTATGGGGAGCCAGGTCGCGCCCGCTGGCTATGCCTGGGCCTTCCCGCGCGGCAAGGGGCGTGTGCGCCTGGGCGTCGGCGTGATCCGCCCAGACGTGGAGGCCGACGCACGCGAATATCTCGATACGTTTGCCGAACGGCTACCCTCTCTCGCGCCGGTGTTTGCTGGCGCCAGCCCTATCGAATACCATACCGGCCTGTTCCCCTCAGAAGGCGTAGTCGAACGCTTCGTCGGTGAAGGGCTGATTGCCACCGGCGACGCCGCCGGGCACGGCTCAACGCTGGTGGGTGAGGGGATTCGCTTCGCCATCTACAGCGGACAGATGGCTGGCGCAGTGGCGGCGGAGGCGGTGCGCGCGGGCGATAGCTCGGCGCAGTTCCTCGCGCGCTATGATCGCCAGTGGCGGGCGCGCTTTGGCCGCGAGATGGACATCTCCTATATCGTCAACCAGCGCATCGCCGCGTGGAGCGATGAGAAATGGGATGAGGGTATCGAACTGCTCAAACGTCTGACTCCGGCGCAGGCGGCTGAATTGTTGCGTGGCGACTATAGCGCCGGTCTCTTTCTTGGCGTGCTGCGCCGCAATCCGGGGTTGCTCCGCACCGGCGCGCGCAAGTTCTTCGAGCTGGCGATGCAGCGCCTGGGCCGCCCAGGACCACTAAGCGACGCCGATCTGGCGACCTCCAACGCCTGAGTTCTGGAGAGGCACCCGTTATGGCGCAAGCGAGATATGCAAGATATGGCATGGCACATGCGTTCAGCCGGACATACCACGTCGTAGGAGCAGTGTCCGCATGGTAGCACCGCAGCGTTATCCGGCGCAGACGCGCGTCGAGCAATCTGAACAGTCGCTCGATACATTCCTCGCCGCCACGTTTCGCCATCCACTTCGTATCGCTATTCTGCGCGCCATCAACGCCAGGCCAGGCGGTGTCTCCTATCGCGAGTTGACGCAGATGCTCCGCCCCAGCAACGCCCAATCCATCGCCCGGCATCTGCGCATCCTGCGGCGCGTCGGCGCGATTGTGCCGCATGTCAGCGAGGATACCGACGGCATTAGCTACCTGCTGGCGGAGACACCGCAGGCGCAGACGTTGCGTGTCATGCTGGGCGCGGCAACGGTGAGTTCGCTGGAAGAACGCTGGAAACAGGCGGACCTGCTTCAGACGGTGATCGAGGCGACACCCGAAGCGATTGTGCTGGCCGGTGAACATGGCGAGTTTCTGCTGGTCAATCATACCGCTGAATCGCTCTGGGGATTCGCCAAACCCGAAGGAATCAGTACGCGGAACTACGCTGATGTGTTCCGCTGCTACTCACCAGAAGGTGATCTGCTCACAGTGGAAGAGATGCCCATCCCACGCGCGCTGGCTGGTGAGGTAGTCATCGGTCAGGAATTGACCTATGAACGACCCGATGGCACGAAGCTCGATCTCCTCTGTAACGCCGCGCCCATCTATAGCTCAGCCGGTTCAGCGAATGCCGGAGAGCAGCGCATCATCGGCGTCGTCTGTGCTTTCCAGGACATCACGCAGTTGAAGGCGCTTGAACGCCAGCGTGACGAGTTCTTGAGCATTGCGGCGCACGAGCTACGCACGCCGCTCACCAGCATCCTGGGAACGGTGCAGGTGTTGCTGCGACAGGTAGCGCGTGCCTCGGATGAGCGCCCCGTTGATCTGGTAGGCATGAAACGTGGGCTGGATCGCGTCAACGACCAATCTCAGCGTATCAACAAGCTGGTCTCCGATCTGCTAGATACGTCGCGCATCCAGGCCGGGCGATTGGAGTTTACGATGGAGCCAGCGGATATGACGGCCATCGTGCGCGAGGCGGTGGATGGGCAGCGGATGGCGCATCCAGGGCGCCGCATCATCGTCACCGCGCCGGACACATCAACGCCGGTCTTTGGCGATGCGATGCGGCTGGGGCAGGTGGTGGACAACCTGCTGACGAACGCGCTGAAGTATAGCGCCGATAAGATGCCGGTTGAGGTGCGACTGACGAGCGAGGAAGGGATGGCGCATGTCAGCGTGCGCGACTACGGCGACGGCATCCCACAGGAGGCGATTCCGCATCTCTTCGAGCGCTTCTATCGCGCGCCGGGCGTCGAGGTGAAGTCTGAATCCGGCGTGGGGCTTGGCCTCGGTCTCTACATCACCTACACTATTGTCGCGCGCCACAACGGCTCTATCGAAGTGGAGTCCACGCCGGGCCACGGCACCACCTTCCATGTGTACATTCCACTGGAGCGCGCCGAAAGCGTGGGCGCTTGACGCCGCTCCGTGGCAGGCGATACACTGGCATGAAGTAATCATCACTACGCAGAGATCGGGAAGAGTAGGCGGAGCAGAGGCCACAGGACAGCGAGCCGGGAGGATGAGAGCCGGCGCGTGGACCCCCGCCGCCGAACCGGCCCGTGAGCAGCGGCTGAGAACCTCGCAGCGATACGTCAGCGAGAAGAAGGCCACCGGCGGTCCCTCCGTTATCATGGGACGCTACGCAAAGCTGGCGCAGCATAGTATGCGGACCGGCTGGCGTGGGATGAGTGAGCGCATATGAGCTATGCGAGACACGCGAGATATGCGAGATATGCGCTCGAACGAGGTGGTACCGTGGGTTGATCGCCCACCCTCGGAGCAAGGTGATTGCTCTGGGGGTGGGCGTTTTTGTTAGGCTGGTTGTGGCGTGAGAGCCACGCCGCCAGAAAGGGATGAGCAGTACAAGTATGGCGAATCAGAAAAAGGCCGCCGGAGAAACCAAAGAGGCGAAGGCGACCAAAGCAGCCGCAGAGGCTAGCGACGCGAGCAAATTCGTCGAGGACTTGGCCGAGAAGGACGATTTTTCGCAGTGGTATCTTGATCTGGTCTATAAGGCGGAACTGGCCGACGAGTCGCCGGTGCGCGGCTGCATGGTCATCCGTCCCTACGGCTATGCGCTCTGGGAGAATATGCAGCGCGCGATGGATGCGCGCATCAAGGCTACCGGCCACGAGAACGCCTACTTCCCGCTCTTCATTCCGGGGGGCTTCCTGGAACGCGAGGCGGAGCATGTCGAGGGCTTCGCGCCGGAGGTGGCCGTGGTGACGCGGGCCGGTGGCGAGGAACTGACCGAGCCGCTGGTGGTGCGCCCAACCTCGGAGACGGTTATCGGCCATCTCTATGCCAAGTGGGTACAGAGTTACCGCGACCTGCCACTGCTCTACAATCAGTGGTGCAACGTTGTGCGTTGGGAGAAGCGCACGCGCCCCTTCCTGCGCACCAGCGAGTTTCTCTGGCAGGAGGGCCACACCGTTCACCGCACCGAGGAGGAGGCCGAGGCAGAGACACTGCTGATCCTCAACGACGTGTATCAGGACTTCTTCTTGAAAGAACTGGCGATTCCTGGCATTCCGGGCCTCAAGAGCGAGAGCCAGAAGTTCCCCGGCGCGCTACGCACCTATACCATCGAGTCGCTGATGGGCGACGGCAAGGCGCTGCAATCGGCCACCTCGCACAACCTGGGGCAGAACTTCGCCAGGAGCTTTGATATCCAGTTCCAGGACGCCGACGGCGTGGTCAAACACGCCTGGACGACGAGTTGGGGCGCCAGCACGCGCATGATCGGCGGCCTCATCATGGTGCATGGCGATAGCTCCGGCCTGCGCATGCCGCCACGGGTCGCGCCGGTTCAGGCGGTGATCGTGCCAATCTGGCGCAAAGAGGAGGAGCGCGCGGCTGTGGCCGAGGCGGTCGGCAAGGTGGAGGCGGCGCTGCGAGCCGCAGGCATACGGGTCAAGAGCGATTGGCGCGAGGAACGACCGGGCTTCAAGTATAACGACTGGGAACTGCGCGGCGTGCCGGTGCGGCTGGAAATTGGCCCACGCGATGCGCAGAACGGGCAGGTGGTGCTGGTGCCACGTACCGACCGCGCAGCAAAAGAGACGGTCAGCCAGGACGGTGTGGCGCGGCGCGTGCAAGAGGTGCTGGAAACGATTCACACGACGCTCTTTGAGCAGGCGCTGGCCTTCCGCAAGAGCCGCACCTATCAGGTCAGTTCGTATGACGAGTTCCGCGAGATTCTGGCGGACCGGGCGCGCATGGGCTTTATCGAGGCATGGTGGTGTGGCGATGGCGCCTGTGAAGCCGAAATCAAAGCCGAGACCCAGGCGACGATTCGCTGCCTGCCGCTGGAACATCCAGAGGGCGCCGGAACCTGCGTGCATTGCGGGCGCGCTGCTGGCGTCTGGGCCATTTTTGCCAAAGCGTACTAATCCGGATAGGACAGATATCGTGGAGGATAGCCGAAACACGCGGAGACGAGTATAATCCGGCAGGCGTCGCGCTGTATCTTTGGGATCGTGATCGTATAGGATAGCGCCAGATGCCGCTATCCTACTCTTCTTGTATCCGCAGCGGCGCGCCGGTCGTACAATACATAACGATACACATGTGGCTTCCGAAGGGGAGCGTGGGGAGTTATTGGAGTTTCTATCATGCGAGTTGTGATTCTGGGCTGTGGGCGCGTGGGCGCCATGTTAGCTCAGTTGCTGACTGGCGAAGGGCACGATGTCACGGTCATTGACCAGGACAGCAATGCGTTTCGCCGTCTTGGGAGCGAGTTCCCACAAAGCCAGACGGTGATCGGCGACGGCACCGATGCGGATGTGCTGCGTCGCGCTGGCATCGAGCAGGCGGATGCGTTTGTTGCCACGACCAATGGCGACAACCGCAATATCATGGCGGCGCAGATTGCCCGCCACACCTTCGACGTGCGCAAGGTGATGTGTCGCATCTATGACCCCATCCGGCAGGAGACCTTCAACGGGCTGGGGTTGGAGAGCATCTGCCCGACCATCGTTGGCGCGAAGCTCTTCCGCGATGCGCTGGTGAATCCGGTCATGCGCAGCAGTTCGCCAACGGCTTCGATGGCGCAGGGCCGTAGTGTCCCATTGACGCCGGTGAAGCCAGCGCCTCATCAATAACCCTGATCTACCAACCCTGCTCCAATGAGCATCGAGCAAGGCGAAAGGCAAACAAGAGACTGGTATGTATATTTTGATTGGCGGAGGCGGCCAGGTCGGCTATTACCTCACGAAAGGACTGCTCCAACAGGGGCATGAGGTCCTCCTGCTGGAAAAAGATGACCGGCGGCTCAATCAGTTGAGCGAGGAGCTGGGGTCCTCAATTACCCGTGGCGACGCCTGCGAGGCGCAGGTGTTGGCGGATGTGGGTTGCGAACGCGCCGACGCGGTGATCGCCGTCACCGGCGATGATGAAGACAATCTAGTGATTTGCCAGCTCGCCAAAGCGCGTTTCAATGTGCGACGCACGATTGCCCGTGTCAACGATCCGCGCAATGATGACTTATTCCGTAAGCTCGGCATTGATGTGACGGTCAGTCCCACCCGCACCATCCTGCACATGATCGAGGCGGAATTTCCGCTGCACAAAGTGGTGCCGCTGATGACGCTCACCCGCGCCGGGTTGAGTCTGGCCGAGGTGACGGTGCCCCAGGATTCGCCAGCGGCAGGCCATGAACTGCGGTCGCTGCGGCTGCCCTCCTCGGTGAATCTGGCGCTGGTGGTGCGTGGCGAGCAGAACATCACGCCGACCGGCGATACGATTATCGAAGCTGGCGACCGGCTCTTCGCGCTGGTGACGGCTGATGGCGAGGCCGCGCTCCGCGACACGATTCTGACGGCGTAGCCCCCACCCCTAACCCCTCCCCCGCCAGCGGGAGAGGGGAACCGGGCCGAACCCTCACCCTGGTCTACAACAACCCCAGGCGTGTGTAGGCGGTGTCTATGTGGGTGAGGTAGGCGCGCGGGTCGGCAATGGCGTTCAGTTCTTCCGGCGTGATCTGCGCCATGACCTCCGGGTCGTCTTTGAGCATGGCAAGCAAACCGGCTCCCTGGTCTTCATTGCGCCAGACCTTCTGTGCGTTGCGCTGCACCAACTTGTAAGCGGCCTGGCGGTCCATGCCTTTATCCACCAGCGCCAGCAGGATGCGCGAGGAGTAGATCAGGCCGCGTGTCATTTCCAGGTTGGCGCGCATCCGCTCCTCATCCACCTCTACGCCAGACATCACCTCGTTGAAGAGCCAGAGCATGTAATGCAGCGTAGCGGTGGCGTCCGGCAGGATGATGCGTTCGGCGGAGGAGTGGCTGATGTCGCGCTCGTGCCAGAGGGCTACATCTTCCATCGCCGTAGCCGCGTAGCCGCGCAGCACACGCGCCAGCCCGCAGACGCGCTCGGTCTTTTCGGGGTTGCGCTTGTGCGGCATCGCAGAGGACCCTTGCTGGTTGGCGGCGAACGGCTCGAAGGCTTCGCTGAGTTCGGTGCGTTGCAGATGGCGCATCTCCAGCGCCATCTTTTCGAGTGAAGAGCCGATCAGCGCCAGCGTCGTGACGTAGTGCGCGTGGCGGTCGCGCTGGATGATCTGCGTGGAGACGGGCGCGGGACGCAAGCCCAACTGCTCGCAGACGTATTCTTCGATCACCGGCGGCACGGTGGCGTGCGTGCCGACCGCGCCAGAGATAGCGCCGACGGCGATGTCGTCTATCGCGGCATCCAGGCGGGCGCGCGAACGGCGTAGCTCATCCACCCACATCGCCAGCTTGAAGCCGAAGGTGGTCGGCTCGGCGTGGATGCCGTGGGTGCGCCCGACCATCAGCGTATGGCGATGGCGCACGGCCAGTTGCGCGACGGTTTCATGCAGCGTGTCCAGCACGTGACGGATGAGGAAACCGGCCTCCTGCAATTGGACGGCGAGCGCCGTATCCAGCATGTCGGATGAGGTGAGGCCGAGGTGCAGGAAGCGTCCCTCCGGTCCCAGGCGCTCCTGCACGGACCGTAGGAAGGAGATGACATCGTGATGGATTTCTCGTTCGAGTTCACGCGCACGTTCCAGGTCATAGGTCGCGCCGCGTATCTTCTGCATGTCTTCGGCGGAGATGACGCCCTCGCGCTCCCAGCCCTCGCAGACCAATAGCTCGACGCGGAGCCAGGTATCCAGTTTATGCTCATCAGACCAGACCTGCGCCATCTCCGGCCTGGTGTATCGCTCGATCATCGTGTGTCCCTTATATCCCTTGTGCTTCTCGTATCCAGCCATTCAATTGTTCGGTTGTGGCTCATACGCACTGCCATGATTGGCCGTCTCACTGTGAACCCAACTTCTATGGTATCGCATGGCAGGAGTGAATTGCTGGCCCCCACCCCCAGCCCCTCCCCCGTGCGCGGGAGAGGGGAGCGCAGAGCGGCGGGCGAAGGATGGGAGCAAGAGGTAACGAGTTTGTGTACTACGCAGTGCGGCGATGGGAGGCGGCGCGGCGTTCGCTGGTTTGGCTGGTTGGGTCTGCGGCGGCGGGCGTGGCAGCGATGGCAGCAGGCTTCCTGGCTCTGGCGCTAGTGGTCTGCGTGGATGGCATTTGACGTTTCGCTGCGTTAGACCCAGCAGTGGACACAGGCGCAGTGTCCCAGAGCGAGAGCGGCTGAATAGCGGCAGCGGGCGCAGATGCGGCTTTGCGGGCGGTTTTGGGTGTGCGCGGCGTAGCAATTGGCGCAACCTCAGCGGCAGGCGCTTTTGGCTGCTTGGGCTGCGCTGGAGTGGGGGTCGTTGCGAGTTTCGTGGGCTTAGCAGCTTTTGTAGCTTTGATTGCTTTAGGCGCTTTGGTTGGCTGTACCGGCACGACCATTGCGGCAGGCTTGGTAGTCTTGGTAGTCTTGGTTGTCTTGGTTGTCTTAGCTGGTTTGGTTGGCTTGGCCGGTTGTTCTGACGCTGCTTTGCGGGCGCGTTGTTTAGGCGCTGCTGGTGTTGGCGCTGATATGACTGGCGTGGCTGGCGTGCTGGACCTCGCCTGCTTTTTCGCTCGCGTTGCTGGCGTAATGGGTTTCGCTGTCTTTTTCGTTGGCTCTGCGGGTGCGAGCGTAGCAGCCGGTTGCGCTGGCGTGACCTTTACAGCCTTTGCAGTGCGGTTCTTTGGCGTTGTGGACGTGGCTGGTGTGGTCGTTATGGTCTTCGCGGCGCGCTTCTTTGGCGTTGCAGGCATTACCGGCGCGGCTGGTTTGGCGGAGGCGGCTGGCGCTTGTAACGTGGGAGGCGTAGCGGGCTGCGTGTGGCTGGTCCGCTTGGCTTTCTCGCGCTGAGCAACCGGTGCGATAGCTGGCGCAACCGGAGCCTGCTGTTTCGCCCGTCCGCTCGTCTGCTCATGTGCGGCAGTCGTTGTGGCGCTCGCTTTTGTCAATTTCGTTGCCGTTTTTGCCGCGATGTTCTTTTTTGGCGACTCAATGGCTTGCTCAATCGTTGGCGCTGGCTGAGCCACCTCTACAGGTGCATGCGCAGCGATTTTTTCAGGCTTCTTTGCGCGTTTGGGCGTGGCAGATTGCGAAAGCGTATCATCCACTCTTGCCGTTTTTGCCGCGATTTCATTTTTTTTCGCGCGTTGGATGTCCTCTATGGTGCTATTGGCGCTTGCGGTTTTGCTGGCGCGTTCAGCCTTTTCAGCCTTTTCAGCCTTTTTCGCCGCTGCTTTGGCTGCTACTACTGGGTCTACAGCGCGTTTAAGGCGTTCGCCCTCCAACACGCCAACATAGAAGTAATGGGGGCGCAGGTGTTCGTTGGCTTCCAGCCGCAGCGCAATGGTGGGTAGGTCCGCGCCTTTGCGGCTGCGGCGCGGCGCGGCGCTGGTGGGAGCAGGGATCAGCGCTGGGTTGAGTTGGCAGGTGGTCGGCTCGTAGCCGACACGCTCGCGGTAGCGTTGCGCGGCCTCGGCCACCTTCAACGCCAGTGGCCGGCGGATATCGTCATCGTACCAGAGCAGTCCTGATGCCATCATATGGTATGTCCTATCTATCGTCTATCGTCTATCTCTGCTGATGAGTTGGTTGGTTTCGGTCGTATGGGATGCACAACCATTCCACAGAAACGAACTCTGTGGAGACGCTGGCCTGAACAATTCTGTTGTCTACTTGTGTGTCTGTATGCCAGGACGGTTCAGGCGGCGAATAGTCATGCTAGTGCTGGCATCCCCTACCAATGGGCTGTCTTACATAGAACTTCTGTTCAATTCAGTATAAAATGGAAATGCGAGGAGCGTCAAGAAGACAATGCCCCATAAGACAACTGGGGATATTCCTTGTTATTATGGATGGTGGTTATTATGGATAATGGGAGCTTGCTACTGAAGGGCGGCAGAGGTTGTTCGTGGGATTGTTAGGTCGTCTCGACGAGACTGGTTGCCCACGTTGAGAGAACAGGCGGCAGAGATGCTGCTGGCTGGCCTGGCAGCTCATTTCCATGCCGCCGATAGGCCAGCCTCTCACTTAGTCCACAACGCTTGCGCTTCCGCCTAGTCGAAGACAATCAGCGGCTTAATCACCCCGTCAAGCTTCTTGTCCATGATCTCGAACGCTTGGAGCATTTCGCCAAAGTGGAGGGTGTGCGTTGTCATTACGGTTGGATCCAGGCGCTTCATTTCGAGAATGCGCAGCAGGCGGTCCATGCGCAGCCGGCCACCTGGGCACAATCCCGTCGCAATGGTCTTATCCGCCATCCCCACCCCCCAATCGAGGCGCGGAATATGCACGAACTCGCCTTCGCCGAAGTACCCCGTAATAGAGATGGTGCCGCCAGGTTTGGTCACTTTAATGCAGTTCTGGAATGTGATGTCTGCACCGAGCGCCTCGATGGCCGTATCTACTCCAATGCCATCTGTCAGCTCCAGGATACGCTCGACAGCATCCTCTTTGGTAAAGTCCACAATCACGTCAGCGCCATAGTGACGTGCCAGGTCCTGCCGCTTTGGTATTGACTCGACACCAATGACCAGACCAGCCCCACGCAGCTTCGCGCCGAACGTCGCCATGAGACCAACCGGCCCCTCAGCAAAGACGGCCACAGTACCGCCAATCGGGATATTCCCGTGTTCTGCCCCCATGAAACCGGTGGAGAGCATGTCACAGCAATACACAGCCTCCTCGTCGGTGACACTATCGGGAATCTTTGCCATGTTAGCGTCTGCCTCGTTGACATGAAAATACTCAGCGAAGACGCCATCTTTGATGTTGGCAAACTTCCAGCCGCCAAGCGGTCCGCCGGATTGCGATGAGTGACCCCCCTGGGCAGCCAAATCGCCCCAGTCCGGCGTAATCGCGCCAACGACGACGCGGTCGCCGGGCTTGAAGAGTGTGACATGGCTACCCACGTCGTGGACGACGCCGACTGCTTCATGTCCCAGCGTCAGATTTTCCCGTGGTCCAATTGCACCATGCACCGTGTGGGTGTCAGACGTGCAGATGAGTGCCCGGGTAGTCTTTACAACAGCGTCGTTGGGGCCGGGAACAGGGATAGGTTTGTCCATGAACCCCACGTGCCCCAATGACTGCATCACGAACGTGCGCATTTTGGATGCCCTCCTTCTTCGTTCTTGCTCCACTACTTCGGCTCAAAGCTCAGTACGTTTTTGATGCCGCTGGACTGCCCCAACAGGAGATCGCGATAGGCATCCAGTGGATAGCGACCAGAGATGATGGTGTCGAACACTTCAGGCCAGCGCTCCATAAATGTTTTAATGTGCCGTATGGCCGATACATGGTCTACGCTGCCAGCATTCACCGTTCCCAGAATGACCTGATTTTTCAGGACCATATTGCGCATGAGGGTGTCTGTGTCCAATTCCTTGTGTGCGCCCAGACCGGGCACACCAGTGAGTACGAGGATGCTATTGGGACTCAGCGCCATGATGGCCTGAAAGGCGAGCTGTGATACTCCGGTTGCTTCATAGATGAAGTGGACGTGGCCAATGAGATCGGTGAAGCTAGTTGAGGGATTCTCCGGAGAGATGTAACGCGCGCCGATAGTCTCTACGAGCTGCGACTTCGAGTTGGGCGGCGGCACACGATCATACACGTAGGTTTCAATGTCCATTGCCCGCAGCGCCATTGCTCCGAGCAATCCTATTGCGCCAGCGCCCAGGATGGCTGCGGTCAATTCACTACGTTCTGGACTCTGTGGCGTTATCTCCGCTAACCAGGGCATGCGCCGCTCGATGTGCAATGCCTGGGACAAGGCTTTTTCTGCGATGGTGAGCGGCTCGGTGAGAACGCCCACCTTGCGCAACGCCGCTGGAACAACATGCAGATATTGCGCGTCGTCCACGACATATTCGGCAAGGAAGCCATGCAGCCCCTTAATGCCCCGCTCGGTGAAATCGCCGGTAACACAGAAGTCCGAACGACCAGCCCGGCAGGCATGACACTCCGCGTGAGGACAAGGGCGACGCACCATTATCACGGCGAGATCACCAACTGAGATGCCCTGCACTGCTGGACCAATCTCTACCACTTCGCCTAGTGACTCATGTCCGAGAATGAGGTAGTCTGAGCCGTCCGGCGGCGTGCCATACTGGAAGGAACTGATCTCTCTATCGGTACCGCAGATGCCCACGTCAAGCATACGCAGCTTGACCTCCGTGGGGCGTGCAATCTGTGGCTCCTCAACATCAATGAGCTTCACCTCGTGCGCGTGCGGGAATACAGCAACCGCCCGCATATGGATACCTCCTCCTTATCAGCATGAACACAGACCCGCAGATCCTCGTAGAAGCAAACACATCGAGCCTGACACTGATGTGGCTAAGCCAGGTAGCATGATGGAGCGACAACGGCGCTCAGTTCGCATTTCCGCAACGCCGTCGTCACGATTTGCAAGATATATACCAGTGCTGAAACGCAGCATTTCAGCTTAGAGCGGCATATTAGTTTCCGTATCGCCTGCTTCGCCCTCCGCCAGGTAGCGTTGCGTGATGAGTTGGACAGGCACCAGTTCAGTGAAGAGGAAGCGGAAGGTGCCGAAATGGTCGAGCAGTTGCGATCCATAAGAGTAGAGAACCCAGCGCCAATAGGCGGAGAGTGATTGTTGTTTGCCACCGCTCAACTGTTTGCCACGGCTGATGAAATCCTGCACCAGCGTTTCCATCACATTGTTCGAGATGGGAGTGGTTGGCTCGATTAATACCAGGTGATGCGCATAGAAACGCGACCAGTCGTTGTTGCGCCGTTGCCAGTCTGCGCCTCGCACGTCGGGTGCCGCGACAGTCTTTTGCTGGGCGTACCTTTCCGCATAGCTGGCGGCGAGCATTGCCGGCTGTTTCAGGCCGAGGCCACCAGCGGTAATCGGCCAGTAGAACCAGGATTCCGGCAACTGGACGGTCGCGTCGTTCGTAAGAAAACGCTCGCTGATCTGGTGGCGTAGCCTAGCAACAATGCCGGTGGTGTCATCGAAGAGCGCATAATGGAAATGGGCAATGGCATCGGCGATGCTCTGCCGGTGCGCCTCGCCAAGCGGTGCGCGAATCGCCAGCGTATGCTCAAAATACGCGACGGCGCTATTGTATGCCTCGACGCAGGCGATAATCGAAGGAGCTTGCGCAATTTGCTCTTTTACTTGCTCCACGTAGGCATCGAACGCGGCGCGATTCACCCGCCATTCGCCATCGTCAGCAAGCGAGAGATGCAGCCAGGTAGGCGCTGCGGATGGTAGCGTATCAGGCAGCGTTCCTGCGCCTCCTTCGCCGATGACCACAGCGCCGCACTTTTCGGCGTTGATTTCCAGCCCGCACGCACGGCAAAACTCCTGAAGCGCCTGCCAGGCGTTGAGGGCTTCTGTTTCGGAGGCGGCGATCATCCCAATGTCATCCACCATACGCACGATGAACACTCGCGCCGCTCGCTGTACATGCAGGTCCAGCAGGCGCAAGACGAGTTCGCCTAGCATGTCTCCCAGCGCGCGGTGATTCGGCACACCAGCACGCGCCATCACGATATCGCCGCCGCCCTGCATAGGAACTGCCAGATAGCGCCGGAAGAATGCCAGGTCGCGCGCGCTCAGGCCGAAACGTTCGAGGATAGTCAGCAACATTTCGTGCGAAAGGCTGGCGTAGAAGTTTTTGAGGTCGGCCTTGATGACATAGAGCGGCTGATCGGGAAAAGCTGCCCGGCCAAGCTGTATCTCCGCGTGCAGCAGCGTCAGCGCCTTATCCATTGCGCCAGTCTCCACCTCGCCGCTATAGCCGTCGAAGTGATCGAAGTGGCGCAGTTCTTCCTGCCACTCCGCCCGTCTCGCGTAGATGGAGCCGCTTTCACCCCAATAGCGCAGTTGTTCTTCGAGCGGGGCATCAGGCGCCGGTTCACCCGGCTGGGCATCGCGCTCTTCCCAGATATCAATGCCAGGCGTCAACGCAGATGCCGAACGGCTCGCTACCATACGGCGCTCATTCTGAATGATGATATCAGGCGCTCCCAGTTCCAAAAGTCGTTGCAGGCGATGCAGCCGGTTCGCATGTGGTTGGGAAAATAGGCTGGCAAGAACCACCTGCCAGCGATTGCCCAGCAGTGAGAGCAAACATGCTGATGGCAAGTCTTCATCGAGGAATACGCGCCATTTCGTACGCGACCAGAGCGCGCGAACTGGCACGCCCTGCTCTGGCCAGGACCACTCAGCGATGGTATCTAGCAGGATGGTGAGCGCATCGGAGAGTTCGCGTTGCAGCATATCGCTATGCACAAATCGCAACGCTTGGCTCCGCAATGCTGGCGAGCGATAGCGGTCTTTGCTGATCTCTTCGAGGATGGGCTGTAGCTCCTCTGGCAGCACGCGCATGTAGACCTCGCTATCGGCGGCAGCCTGGACTTTCGCGCGGATGTCTGGCGTGTTCAGGCTGGTCGCGTCGAAGAGACCGGCAAGGAAATCTGCATGTCCGTCTGCATTGTTTAGCTGAGCGGCCTGGGTGAGCGACTCTGCCAGGGCAGCGCGTTGTGTGGCGGTCTCTTGTGTGTTCTGCCCGGAGGCATTCGCCCAGTCTTCGAGTAGCGCGCCGAATAGATAGATGATCTCGGCGCGCAGGCGCCCCTGGACCAGCGCGCGTTCCAGATGTTGACGCCAATAGCTGATGGATTCTGTGGAGGCGTGGCCGCTAGCAATTTCGCGCAAGAGCAATTCGAGATTGGTGACGTCAGGATGGAGCGGTTGTTTAGCAAAGCGCAGTTCGCGCAGCCCATCATAGAGGATGCGAACGCGCTCACTGTCGTCCAACGCAGCGGCAGCTTTTGCCGTCAGTTCATCATACGCGGCGAGGGTATGTGTGCGCTGGGTGCGCAACTCTCGCAACTTCATTTGCGTAATGAATTGCTCACTCGACGTAAACATCGGCATGGACGTAGCCTCCTGGCAGGCGCGAATGACTGAACTGCATGCGTGAGAGGAGACAGCTTGACTCCCGCTATAGCAGTTTATTCCAGGTTGCGCGCCTGCACGACCTCGAAGCCGCTGGGGTCGGTTTCCCAGACGCCTTTCTGGTTGCCACGCAGATCGTTATCCTCGAAGGTGCCGCCACCGCCCGCCTCGATCTGAATCGCAAAGCGGAAGTTGTCGGTAATACGGGTGCGCCGCATCGTGATCTTGCCACCAGCTTTCAGATAGATTGCCGCGCCGGAGGTTCTGCAACAGGCGGAGATCGTACTCTCCTCAACCAGCGCGGTCGCGCTTGCACCTTCCACAACCAAGCCCTGCATGGGGCAGTCGTGAATGCGTGTGCCACGCAAAATAACACTGGCCTTTTTACAGACCACTCCCGCTCCATTTGAGGTAGTGAGATCGCATTGGGAAACTTCCAGTTCGCCCGCCTCAATGGAAATGGCGCCCGGCCCAACGAATTTCTGTTGCCTTACCGTCAAATTGGTGACTTTCGCGTGTTGCCCGGTCGAGACGATGATGCCGCCGCGAAACAAGGCGCCGCCTGCCGCTTCGAGAACGATATCTTCGCGTCGCCCATAGCCAATCAGTTCGACCGATTTCTTGATATCTACATGCTCTTGATACTTGCCAGGGAGGATGAGTACCTGGTCTCCCGGCTGCGCCAGCGAAAGCGCCTCTTTGATGGTACGGCGACCCATCTTACCGCTTGGGTCTACATACCAGACGGTTGCCCCAGCGCCGGGAGGTGGAATGACTGGCGCGTTGCTCGCGGGTACACTATATGTGGCGGGCGCTGTTTGAGGTGGTTGTCCCCATTGTGGCTGCGACGCTGGTTGCGCTGGATACCCAGCGGGCTGTCCCCATTGCGGTTGTTGTGGCTGTTGGGTTGGTTGGGTTGACGGCGGCCACGGCGTTTGCTGGGTTGGTTGCGCTGGTGGCGTCCCCCATTGACCTGGCTGGGACTGCGCTGCCGGTTGCCCCCATTGAGGTTGCTGCGTAGGTTGAGGGGGGTGAGCGGGTTGAGATGACGGGGCGCCTGACAATCCCATTGCGCGGATCAGTCCGGCGAGGGCAGCAGGATAGTCACTGGTGGCGTCGTAGCGATGGAGCGAATCCCACAACACAGGAATATCATCTTCACTGCACGGCTGCGCCATGACCGGAATCACGCCGCGCATACGCCCTTTGCGGACCTGTGTGAGCGCCGCATTGATCTCATCTTTCACCCAGACCGATTGCAGTGAATGTGGCGTCATCACAAACACCACCCATTGACGCCCCGCCAGCCCTTCGTTGATCTTCTCCAAGAAATTATCAGAGGTGATGTTGTCGTCATCCACCCAGACATCGGCCCCCGCCGCACGCAAATCAGTTTTCAGCCGCTCGGTAAAGGCATTTTCTTCCGGACTGTGATGATGGCTGATGAATACACCCACTTGTTCTGCCATTGCTCCGCTCCCCTTGAATCCCTTTGCGATACTGAGACTTCGAGACTTTGAGACTTCGAGACACCGAGACTTCGAGAGTATAACTATCCGGACATGGGAGGGGTAAAAGGAGTTGTTCACTTATTTTTGAGATTGAAAACGGACCTCACGGCCCAATTTCGCTCTGGAAAATTCGCTACAACAAAATGAGCGCCTACCGTCCGGTGATAAATCAGTGCGCCAGTGATTGATAGCAGTCTACAATAGCGTGTGTTCAAACGCAAATCTGTCTATTCGTTCACCAATTCGATTGGAAAACGCAAGAAGCCGGCACGCGATTAGGTGCGTACCGGCTTGCTAGAAAAAGATTTTACCGGATTTTGACGATAGTGTAGGTGACGGGGCCGCCGGGTGTGACAACCTCGACCTTATCGCCTTCGCTGTGGCCCATCAGCGCGCGACCCACCGGTGACTGATCGGAAAGCTTGTTGTTGGCGCTGTTGGCCTCCACCGTGCTGACCAGCGTGAAAGATTTCGGTCCGCGCGGTGTCTCTACCTCTACCGTGTTGCCCAGGCGCACTGTGCGCTGACCATCCACCACCTCTGGCGTATCCAGGATGATTGCGTTATCAACGATGCGCTGAAGCTCCTGTATCTCACCTTCGACCAGCGCCTGAAGGTTCTTGGCATCCTCATAGGCGCTGCTCTCGCTGATATCACCGGCTTCCTTCGCTTCGTGAATATAGTCAGCAACTTGCTGGCGGCGCTCCGTCACCAGATATTGCAAGCGCGCTTTCTTCTCTTCATAGCCTTCGCGTGTCAGCGGGATTTTCTCTTTTTCACCCATACGTACACTGCCAGACCCATTGGACCCATTGACCGAATTTGCCATCTTCGGACTCCTCATTTCTATTGCTCCGGCTGGGGCCAGCCGCCACCAGTCGTCCCGGCGACGGCGTTCCTCGCCGTAGACGCCGGAATCATTCGCCATATGCAGGGCGCCTCTCCAACAACGAGCATATTGAGTACGGCGCCTGTTCCCCACTCTATACGTTCATACAGTACGTGCGCACATGCACTCGTACACTTGTGCGCAAACGCCCGCTCTCGCAGCAGGGAGCGGGCAGAAATAAAACAGCGCGCCCGGAAGAAGGCTCGCTGTGGACGTATCCCGTCAATTTGCCAAGAGATTGTACGCGCCGCTCCCCCTGAATGTCAAGGGCAATCGCAGCACTATTTTTCCCTGGCAGACAGGAATGTCTGCCCTACCATAGAAATGATAGCAGCCATACACATCAGGCGACGGTGACGGCTCCGGGGCCGCCGGAGATGCGGCACAGGTGGAGGCGCCCGATGCACTGCGTGCGGCGCGGATACTCGTCCATCAGCGCGCGGCGAATATCGTTGACTGCCGATTGCTCCGCAAGGATCAGCACGCTGCCGCCGAAGCCGCCGCCGATCATGCGCGCGCCGTAGACGCCGTGGACGTTACGCACGATCTCGACCACGGCATCGAGTTCCGGGCAACTGACGCAATAATCGTCTCGCAGGCTGGCATGCGAGGCATAGAGTAGGTCGCCCAGCGCCTGCGCATCGGCAGCGCGCAACGCAGCAACCGCCTGATGCACGCGCGCATTCTCGCTGACGACGTGCCGCGCCCGCCGCCGCAGCGTCTCTGGCAATTCCTGGCCGTAGCGCGCCAGGTCCTCGGCAGTGATGTCGCGGAGTTGCGTGATCTCGCGCGTGGCATCCTCAGCGATGATAGCCTTACGCAAGAGCGATGTGGCCCGACGGCACTCGCTCACCCGCTCATTGTAGCCGGAGCTGGCGAGCGTATGGGGCACGCCGGTCTCAAAGACGGCCAGCGCATAGCCGGAGAGCAGGATGGGGATATGCGTGTAGCTGAGCGAGCGGCAATCCAGCAGCAGCGCATGATGGAAGCGCGCCAGGCACGAAGCCGCCTGATCGAGAATACCGACTTTCACGCCGACGCCCTTGCGTTCGGCGCGCTGGCAGAGCTGCGCCATATCCAGCGGGTCGAGCGCGGGGCCACCGAGCGCCGCAACAAAGGTGGCCGTGGCGACTTCCAGTGCGGCGGAGGAACTGAGGCCGCCGCCCACCGGCACATCGCCATTGATGATGGCGTCGAAGACTGGCACCGCTGGCGCGCCGGGGAGCGCGGCCATCTCTGCCAGCACGCCGCGTACATAGCGCGCGAAGAACGGCAGCGTTGGCGCGGGAGCCGAACTGAGCAGCGCCAGCCGGTCCGCTGGAAAACTCGCCATCTGGCGGTGATGCCGGGATGTGACATGCACCTGCCAGTCTTCGATGCGCCTGCCTGCCAGCGCCACGACGCGATTGATCGCCACCGGCAGGACGAAGCCGCCGGTATAGTCGGTATGCTCGCCAATCAGATTGATGCGCCCTGGCGCCCAGGCCACAGTGATTGGCTGCCCCGCGCCCGCCCAACCCAGCCGCATACGGTAGGTTTCCAGCGCGGTGCGGGCGGGCGCTGGTAAGGGCTGCGACGAGGTTCCTGCGTAGGGTCGGTTCATTGGTCGTCCTCCGGTGTCGCTTGTGTTTCCTGAGTTTGCAATCGTTCCGAAGAGTCCAGGGAATCCAGAGAGTCCAGAGAGTCCAACGGTTCCAGTGCCAGCAGTTTGCGTAACTCCGCCGCTTTGGTCTCCGGCAGCGCGTCGTTGAGCCAGAATCCAAAAGCCGATTCACTGCTGGCGACGAATTTGAGTTTACCAGGAGCGCGGCCAACCGGCAAGAGTTCAATATGGAAGTGAAAGCGATCATCGTCGAGCTGATGCAGCGCCAGCATATAGGGCATCGGCGCCTGGAATGCGCGATAGTAGGCGCGCACCAGGCGCAGGAGATGCCCGGCCAGTTCGGTGGCTGCCGCGCCATCGCCAGGAAAGCCGGTGACGTTGGGGAAATGCTGGCGCGCGGTCAGCCGCACCTGATACGGATAGCGCGCATAGGTTGGCACGAAGCCCAGCCAGTGGTCGCTGGCGAGGACGACGCGCGGGCCATCGGTTTCCTCGCGCAGTTCCGCGCAGAATGGGCAGCCGTGCCCTTCGCTCTGCGAACGCTCGACAGCGGCCAGTTCGCGGGCGACCATATCGGGGAGGACGGCGAGCGCGTACGTCTGGCCGTGGGGATGGCGCTGCGTCTGGCCGATGGCCTCGCCGCTGGTTTCCCAGGTCAGCACGCAGGCGTAACGCTCCGCCAGTTGCGTGTAGACCTGCTGCCAGAGGCCGATGATGCGCACCACCTCCGGCACGGTGAGATCGGCAAAGTTGCGGTCGTGGTCGGCGCTATAGATGAGGATGTAGCACTCGCCCTGCGGCGGGCGCAGCGCGGGGAAGTCATTGGGGCGAATCCACGCCTGGGTTCCCGCCGGCACGCGCCCGCTCGTGAGATCAGCGCAGAAAGGGCACTCATTAGTCAGTTCGCGCCGCTGCATGCGGGCCGCCGTCTGCGCGACGTATTCACCGAGGAAAGGGTTCCAGACGAGGCGTGGCTCGCCGGTGGGAATGAGCGGCGTCGTCTCGTCTGGTGGTTCTGGCATGCTGATACTCCCTATCCTTATCCTTACCCTTGCTTCTGCTCGCGCAGTGTTGGGAAGAGAATTACCTCGCGGATGGTCTCCTGATTGGTGAGCAGCATGGTAAGGCGGTCTATGCCGCCGCCCCAGCCGCCGGTAGGTGGCATGCCGTATTCCAGCGCCTCGATGTAATCTTCGTCCAGCACCTGCGCCTCTTCGTCGCCCGCCGCGCGCTGGCTCGCCTGATCCTCGAAACGCGCCCGCTGTTCCAATGGATCGTTGAGTTCGGTGAAGGCGTTGCCAAGCTCCAATCCCCCGGCGAATGCCTGGAACCGCTCCGCGAGGCGCTCCGCGCCGGGGCGCGGCTTGGCCAGCGGCGAGATGTCGCGCGGATAATCATAGAGAAAGAGCGGTTCCTTGATCTTGGCGCTCTCACCCTTGATGATGCTGTCCTTGAGGTCATCTATCAGGCGACCACGGCCCAGCTTCGGATCCACGGTGTAGCCATGTTCGCGCATTACCGCCGCTAGCGCCTCGCGCTCAGGATATTCTTCGTAGTCAATGCCGGTATGGTCAGCAATCGCTTCGCGTAGTGTCAGCCGCTTCCACGGCGGCGTCATGTCAATGCGCGTGCCAAGATACTCAAAGACCATGCTGCCCGTCACCTGCTCGGCAATGTATGAGTACATGTTTTCGACCAGACGCATCATGTCGTTATAATCGGCGTATGCCTGGTAGCACTCCATCTGCGTGAACTCCGGATTGTGGCTGCGGTCCACGCCTTCATTGCGGAAGCAGCGCGCGATTTCATAGACGCGCTCCATGCCACCGACGATCAGCCGCTTCAGGTAGAGTTCCGGCGCGATGCGCAGGTAGAGGTCGCGGTCGAGCGTGTTGTGATGGGTGATGAAGGGCCGCGCGGTGGCGCCGCCGTAGAGCGGCTGCAAAATCGGCGTCTCCACCTCGATGAAACCGCGCTCGCTCAGAAATGCGCGCATGGCAGCGAGCAGCCGCGACCGCGCCAGGAAAATGGGCAGCTCGGTGTCGCGGTTGGCAATCAGATCGAGGTAGCGCTTGCGATAGCGTACTTCGGGATCGAAGAGCTTGAGATGACCACCCGCGCCCTTCGCTGGCAGCGGACGCAGCGCCTTCGCCAGCAGTGTGTAGTGGTTCACGCGCAGCGTCTTTTCGCCTGTCTTGGTGGTGAAGAGCGTGCCGGTGGCCTCGATGAAATCGCCGGCGTCGAGCAGCTTGAGGCTCTTGAACGCCTCGTCACCAATGACATCGCGCTTGAAATAAAACTGAACCTGCCCGGTGCCGTCCTCGACATGGACGAACACCGACTTGCCCATCTCGCGCGGGAATTCCATCCGGCCCGCCAGCGTGATCTCCTGATCCTGTAGCTCATCAAACTCTGCCAGCGTCTCGGCAGCGGTGTGTGTACGGGCGCTGGTGGTGGGGTAGGGGTTGATGCCCTCCTCACGAATGGCGGCCAGCTTTTCCAGCCTGGCCTCGCGTTCATCTGACATATATCAAAACTCCTGGGTTACGTAGAATTGGAATCCTCACCCCCGACCCCTCTCCTTGCGAGGAGAGGGGAGTGCGAGATATGTAGGCTAGATTGTCACATTGTTACAGAGCGACGAGCGTTGTACCAGCGTGTTGCAGTGCATCGGTAAAGGCGCGCGCAGCAGCTATCTGAAAGGACAAGGCGCGCGAGTCCACTGGATGATAGCGGCCACCGGCGAGAACGACCCTGGCACCGGCGACGGGATAGCCGTAGATCGGACTGCTATGCGCGGCTTGCTCGATGCCCTTGAAGACGGCAGGAATCCACTTGCCGGGAATCGTATCGTACTGCGCCTGATCGAGCGCCTGTTGCGCTGTAATGGGAGCGATCTCATTCTCGCAGAGTATCTCGTCACTGCCAGCAAGTGGCTCAATGCGCAGCATTACGATGGCAAAATGACCAGGGCAACCCGTCTGGTGAACATAGCGCGCCTCGGCGCTGGCGACGCCGGAGACGGTTTCGCGGTAGCCCGCATGCACCGGCCCCACACGCACAGCATCACCTATTTCCGCGCTCAGTTGTTCACGTGCGTATGCGCATTGTGTGGCGCTGGCGCAGAAGAGCCGCTCAGTGGGCATCTGGCAGAGATAAGAACCCGTCGCATCTGCAAGCAAACGCTTGAGAGCTTCTTCCAGGCGCTGCCAGCTTTGCCAGTCGCCGTCTGTGGCGTGCGCAACCGAGAACGTTGCAATCTCCGGCGCAATGCGGAAACGATAGACGCGCATATGGTGTCAGCCTGCTGTCTGCGTGGCCAGCGTTTCCAGTTTGGTGCGGGCGGCGCGCAGGCGTTTCAGCACCCGGTCTTTGCCGAGAGTGGCAAGCATCTCCGGCAGACCGGGGGTTTCCTTTCGCCCGCTGACGCCGACACGCACCAGCATGAAGACGGGGCCGCGATCCGGCGCCTCCGTGCCATCGGCTTTCTTGCGAATGAAGCCGTGACTGGTGACGAAGGTATCGAGCGTGCGCAGCAGCGCGTCATGCTCCCAATCACGCTGCTCCGCCAGCACGGGAAGAAGCTGATCGAGCGTTTCGATGGCGCGCGCAGCGTCCATATTTTTGCCGAGCAGCAGCGACGCCTCGTACTCCGGCTGCTCCACGAAGAAGAAACCGGCGAGTTCAGGCGCATCGCGTAGCGTCTTCAGCCGCTCCTGATCGAGCAGCAACACCTGGGTGACATAGGCGCGGTCAGATGCGGCCAGCGCACGCGCCTCCTCCGGCAGACCAGCCAGCAGGAAGGGCAGCGCAGCGTCGGTCAGTTGCTTCGGCGTCATCTTGCGGATGTAGACGCCGTTGAACCAGTCGAGCCGGCCCTTGTCGAAGATGGCGGGCGAGGTGCCGAGGCGGCGGTCGTCAAAGACCTGCACCATCTCATCCAGCGTGAAAAGTTCACGCTCGCCGTCATATGACCAGCCGAGCAGCAGCAGGAAGTTACAGATGGCCTCCGGCAGATAGCCGAGGTCACGGTATTCCAAAAGCGGCAGCGCGCCGTGGCGCTTGGCCAGCTTGGTACGGTCCGGCGCGAGGACCAGCGGCACATGCACCACAACCGGCTCCTCCCAACCGAACGCGCGATAAACCTGGGCGTAGCGCGGGGCGCTGGAAATATACTCCTCGCCCCGGATGACATGCGAAATGTCCATCAGGTGATCGTCTATGATGTTGGCGAAGTTATAGGTTGGGTAGCCATCAGACTTCAACAGAATCATGTCGTCAATGGTGGTGTTGTCGAAGGTGATGTCACCACGCAGGAAGTCATGATAGGTAGTTGTGCCCTCCAGCGGCGCGGCGAAACGCACGACCGATGGCATACCGGCGGCCTCGTTGGCGGCGCGCTCCTCCGGTGTCAGATAGCGGCAGCGGCGGTCGTAATGCGTCGGCTCCTTGCGCGCCTCCTGCTCAGCGCGCATCTCGGCCAGCCGCTCCTCGGTGCAGTAGCAGCGATAGGCGTCGCCCTGCGCGATGAGCTTCTCAGCGTAGTCGCGGTAACTATCGAGCCGCTCGGACTGGAGGTAGGGGCCATAGGCTCCGCCGACATCGGGGCCTTCCCAGTCGAGGCCGAGCCAGTGCAGCCCCTCTACCATGGCCTCGATGGAGCCAGGGACGAAGCGCTTGCGGTCAGTATCCTCAACGCGCAGCACGAAGCGACCGCCGGCATGGCGGGCGGTCAGCCACTCGAAGAGCGCGGTGCGATAATTGCCGATATGATGGAAACCGGTGGGGCTGGGGGCGTAGCGCGTGCGCACCGGACGCCCGCCCGGTATATCGGAGCTATTGGTGGTATTGGTAGTGTTGGATGGATGGTCAGCCACGACGCGAACTCCTCTTCAAAGTGAGAGATGAAATGGATGGATTCCAGCCCATAGGATACCACGCGAACGGGCGGCCCGGTGAAATGGCGCGAAATCCTGACATGTGGTGTCCAGAAAAGGCGCATATCATCACGATGAGCGAAACGCTGAGCAACAAGATAGGAAGAATGGAGAAAAGCGATGACTGGCAAAACAGGACAGCAAGAACGAGCAGCGCCGGCGAAACTGGACCTCAAGCGCGAACTGAAGCAGCTCTATAACGTATCAGCGCGGGATGTCGCGGTCGTCGAGGTTCCGCGCATGAGCTTCCTGATGCTGGATGGGATGGGTGATCCCAACACAGCGCAGGCGTATAAAGATGCTGTAGAAGCGCTGTATTCGGTTGCCTATACGATCAAGTTTGCGCTCAAAAAGGCGGAAGGAATTGACTATGCCGTCATGCCGCTGGAAGGACTCTGGTGGGCGGATGGCGGGAGAGACGCCCCGCGCGACCAGTGGCACTGGACGATGATGATAATGCAGCCGGAGTGCGTGACCGGCGCCTGGTTCGCCAGAGGAGTCGCGCAGGCAGAGCAGAAGAAGGCGCTGCCCGCGCTGAACGAGATACGCTTTGAGAGCTTCGAGGAAGGGTTAGCAGCGCAGGTCATGCACATTGGTCCGTTTGCGGACGAAGGACCAACGCTGGAACGGCTGCATAGCTTCATCGTAGAGCAGGGGTATAGCTTCCGGGGCAAGCACCACGAAATCTACCTCAGCGATCCCCGCCGGACTGCGCCTGAAAAGATGCGCACGATTCTGCGGCAGCCGATCACACGGGCCAGTTCCAATGGCGCCAGCCAATAGCAGGCGTCAGGCGTCAGCTTGCGCGGCGCTCTGGCGGCCAGAGTTGATGATGAGGTAGAGCAGCGCGCCCCAGCCGATCAGCAGGCCGAGAAACGTCACGATGATGCCGTTGTCACCGTTCCACCTGCCGGAGAGACCTTGCGCCGCGGGATGGGCGACGAGCAGGCCAACGCCAGCATTGGCGACGAAGGCGATGAAGGTGGCCGCCAGCAGCCAGAGCGCCACCCAGACGTAGAAGCTGCGGGTGATGCGTCCGAGCCAGGCGGTGAGGAAGATCAACGCCGCGCCGATGCCCAGGAGCAGACCAACGGCGTGCAGCGAGACAAGCGGATCGAAAGCCTGCGCGTGGCCGTTGATGCCCAGGCGGAGGGCGCTGGTAAAGGGCAGGCCGGTGCAGGTGCCAGCAATGAGTGGAACGGAGCCACAGTTGGTCGTTGCCCAGGGGAAGAGGAAGATGCCAGCAGCCCAGACGGCCAGCGCGAAGGTCAGCGCGCCCATGCCAGGGATGCGCGCCAGCGGTCCCATGCGGCCACTGTTGCGAGCAACGAGTCGCGCCCGCGCAACCCCCGGCAGCATGGTAACAGGGAGCAGAATGGCGGCAATCGTGACGATGCCGATGGCGGCGAAGTGCAGCCAGTAGCCGAATTGCAGCACCGGCGCAACGGAGAGAACAATTGTATGCACGTTGCGGTCAAGGTCAGGCACGAGCGTGACGGTGCTGTTCTTCTGGAAATAGCGGCTATTGGCGGAGACGAAGACCGTTAGCAGGATGGCCCAAACCCAATAGCCGATGAGCGCCAGGAGGTTGCCGATGCGCGACCGTTGCTGCCAGAGGAATGGCAATAGCAGCAGGCCCACTACGCTCAACAGGCTGCCACCGAAGAGACCGAAGGAACCGTCAATATCCGCCGGGTCCAGCAGAAAGCGATAGAATTGCTGGTGGCCGTTGACGATGCTGACGCTGGCGTAGCCGGTGGCCGTCACCCAGGGCATCCAGGTGGAGAGGCCGAAGAGCAGCGCGCCCAGCGAGGCCAGCACGCAGGAAATGATCCAGAGGCGCGCTTCCCAGGGCGCGGCGGCAATTTCTTCGCTGGCGGCGGGATTGGTGGCCGGCGCGGCGGTTGCGGAGGGCGTGGCGCTCATCTGGTCGCTCATGGCGTATCGTCTCCTTGCGGATTATTGATGTGTCATTGGCATGCTGGCGGCGTTGGCGGCCCACACATGTTCTCTGCAAGTGTACATGAGCCTGCAAGAATATACCAGCTACTTTCTGCTGAGTGATAGCAAAAGAGACGCGACTCCTGAGAAGAATTAGCTCATCCGTCCCGCTATGTATGCAGGACACGACATGGGACATTTAGGAACACCCCTAAATGTCCCATGTGCCGCGTAGGTTCAGATGGATGAATCATCCCCAATGGTTATCTGGTCTGCTGTTTGCGCCAGTATTCACAGGCAGGTGTTCTGCCGCTTGGGTGCCGATTCCTTCTTGCTGCCAAACGCCCGCAATAGTAGCGTGTTTGCGAGTCCATCTGATAGAACGCGCAGTTCTCACAGTATTGCCGTTGTGGTTGCACTATCTGTGTTACCGATAACTCCCTGGAATCTGGGTGGCTATTTCGTGATGCTTGTACAGGCTTGCTTACCAGGATGGATGCCGGACGTGTCGCGGCGTTCTGTGCCGCCTCTTCTGCTATGTCACCTGATGCAGATTTGATAGGCGTGTTTCGGTCTTGCGCCGCCGTTGGGGCGATGGTTGCAGTAGGTGCAGACCCTGTATCTGGTGCGGTTGGCGTAGAGGATGTTACGGGCGCCACATCGTTCATCCCGGCTTCTTTCTTTTCCGCCTCAGCAATGGCATCCAGCACACGCTGTACCTGCTGCATAGGGTTGCGCACCCAATCGCGCGACCAGATGCGGATGATGCGCCAGCCCATCGTTTCCAGTTGGCGCTGGCGTAGCCGGTCGCGGTCGCGGGCGGTGGCCGAGGAATGATACGTTGCGCCGTCGCACTCGATGCCGAGCAGGTAGCGGGTAGGGTTGTGTGGGTCACGTACCGCCAGATCAATCCGATAGCCGGAACAGCCTACCTGCGTAGCCAGTTGCATGCCATGCGCTTGCAATGCCTGATAGACCGATTCCTCGAACGGCGAATCAAAACGAAGTTCACCATCTACCGCACGCAAATTCGCATTCTTTATTTGCTCCGCCAGGACGGATGGCCCATGTTCCGCATAGTCCAGATAGTCGCCGAGTGTCTGTGCCCCTTTGTTTGCCAGCGATTTCGAGAGATCGCCAGCGTGCAGGGATGTGACGAGAATGAGCTGTTTGCGGGCGCGAGTCACAGCGACGTTCAGACGTCGCTCACCGCCGGGTTTATTGACCGGGCCGAAGTTCATCGTCATCTTGCCAGTGGCATCCCTACCATAACCGATGCTTAGAATGATGGTGTCGCGTTCGTCGCCCTGTACCGATTCGAGGTTCTTGACGAAGAAGCCACCATCAGGCTCGTCCAGTTCGTTCACATATGCTTGGAAAAGCGCATCAATTTTGAGACGCCGCTCGATGACATCGCGGATGGCGCTTTGTTGCGCTTCGCTGAGCGCGATCACGCCGAGGGTGGCAATCGTGCCGTGCTGTTGCAGATAGTCATGAATCAGATCAACGGCATGCTCGGCTTCGGGCAAATTGCGGCGGGCGCCACCACGCTCATAGATGCCATTGGCGACGTAATCGAAACGCACACCATCGCTGTGGTTGGCCCAGGGCGCGGGGAAGGTGGAGAGCCTGCCCTCATAGAAATGCGCATTGGAGAAAGCGATCAACGATTCATGCTGGCTGCGGTAATGCCAGGAAAGTGCGCGTTTGGGGAAGATGACGCCACATTCTTCGAGGATACTCTCCGTGCGCTCGCTCTCCGCCTGTTTCACAGCGTCTTCGCTCTCATCCTCGTCGTCATCGTCGCTGCTATCGGCCAGCGTCTTGGTGAAGAAGTTGGTAGGTGGTAACTGTTTCGAGTCACCGACGACGATCAGTTGCTTACCACGCAAAATGGCGCAGATGGCATCTTCGGGGCAGACCTGCGAGGCTTCGTCAAAGATAACGAGATCGAAGAGTTGCTGACCAGATTCAATATACTGGCTGACGCTGAGTGGACTCATCATCCAGCACGGTTCGAGCGCGACAATAGCCGGGGCTGATGCCTGTACGATGTTGCGAATGGACTTATTGCGCTTCTTGGCCAGCTCGCGGGCGAGCGCGTCCCAGGCGCTACGCAGCCGCTCGCTTCCCTGTGATGAACCGGATTGTAGCGTTGCAACGATACGCCGCCGCTCGGTGCGTAACTGCTCAACGAGTCGCTGCTGCGCCAGGCGGCTATGTCCGGCATCCAGTTCACGGAATCGCTCGATGATCGCTTGATGGTCTGCGCCCTGAAAGTTTGCCAGGGCAGGTGTGTGCGGCATCACTTTATCGAGCCAGAGCTGATAAAACCGCTTCTCAAAGCACGCTACAATGTTTTCCGGGAAATGCGGCAGCCGCAGCGCGACATCGAGGAGACTCCCTAGCCCAAGCGCGGCACAGAGCCGTTGTTGCTGCTCGCAGCCTAGCCAGCGTTCCAGCTTGTCGAGATTGTCGAGATAGAACGCGAAGGTGGCGCGCATCTCACCGACATCGGCTTGCGCCAGGGCTGTAGCAGGTTGCAAGAGCGTTTCCAATGGGAGGATACTGACCGCGAACGGCATATCCTGCTGGAAGACGTTGATGTGGTGGCGCGTTTCCACCGCCAACCCGTTCAGCATCGTGCGCTCCTGCGCATCGCCCGCAGGCGATGCTAGCAGGCACACACGTTCAGGCGGCGTCTGTTCAGGATATGTCGCTAAAAATGTTTCGCACCAGTTGAGCGCCTCATGTACGGCATGCCAATCGGTTTCCAGCCCGGCGTAGAAGTGTTCCAGTATGCCAGTCAACTGCGCATCCTGCGCCTGAAGCGCAGTTTGTAGTTGATAAGCTTCGCGCGCCGATTCCAGGTCACGACAGATATCCTGGTGATGCAACGTCTCCGGTGGCTGCGTGCGATGCGCAGCTATCGTGTCCAGGGCGGACCAATACGCATCGAGATCATCGTGCAGCCGTGCGAGCGCCGATTCGAGGCGCGCGAAATCTGCGGTGTCGAGGTTATCTGTGGTACTGGCGCTACTCAATAGCGCCGGTACATCTAGCAGGCCATCCAGCGCGGCAACTGACTTTTGCCAGCGTTGCCAGGTCGTGCTGAGTTGAGAGTATTGCTTGCGAAGTGGCTCTAGCAGGCGGGTCGGATTGAGAACAAGTCTGGCAATTTCAGGGGGAACCTCATCCGGATAGCACTCCAACAAGCGCCCGGTCCATTCCACCGCAGATCTAAGCGCTGCCCAATCGGTCTCACCGCCTTTGAAGTAGCGCCCCAGCGCCAGTGCCATATCAGGGCGGTGATCGGTAAGCCAGGCTTCTTCGGTCATCAGTCGTTCGGCGCTTAGCAAATCGGTTTTTAATTGTTGGTTCGTGCGGGTTTAGCCTAGTTTGAGGCAAGCGCGCATTTGTTTGAGGTCGCCATAATAGCCAGGTTGTAGATAGCGCAGCACGGAAGTCCACTTCTCACGCTGGCGCTGTGCTAGTGATTGGATATCCAGATCGAAGAAGCTGGAGTCGTAGTGTTCTTCCAGATCCGCACGGCGGCGCTGGCTGGCGGGGTATCGTTCGCAGGCCTCCAGCGCAATGACGCGCACTGCGTTGAAGCGGTCATTATCTAGCCAGTCTTTTGGTGGCGCAGGTGTGTCCAGCACAATTGAGGCAGTATCCACCATATCTGCCACTGCATTTGGCGTGGGTGGCGGGGCAAGCTGCAACATGTCTGCCAGAGGCGACGCTTGCTCTCGCAGCGCGCGCACAATCGCCAGCAGATCAGCAATTCGCCGCTGCATATCGTCGCGGTGCGCAATTGTGCCGTCATAGGAGCTTTCTGCGGCGAAACGCAGACAACGCATGGCCCAGGCCGATTGCGCTGTGAGAGTGTCGAGCAAGGCTGCATGGTCGAGTTGGAGGATGGAACGATGATAGCGCGTATCCAGGTCCGCACGGATGGACTGATAGCGGTCGCCCTGCTCCGCCAATGGGAGAATCTGCAAGCGGAGGCGCCGCAAGGTGTCCGGCTGCAACCAGTTTTGCGGTGGCTGCGGTGTTTTCGCCAGCAAATCCGCCCGCGCGAGGACCGTATCGAACCAGCCGAATGTTGGAACACTTGTCGCCTCATCGAGTATGGCACGTATAGACTCGGATGTCGTGTCTAGCTGCTCAAGCGCAGCGATGATGCGGCCAAAATGGGCGCGGATGTCTCCTTCGAGTTCATGCGTGTAGGCAGTCACAGACGTTTCGTGCCACGGGTAGGTCTTTCGTTGATCGAGTACATCCCGATAGGCGGCCAGTTGTGCAAGCGCTTCTTTTGTGTGCGCGATGCTGCTTTGATTGCACTGATCCACATTAGCTAGTGCGAAATCGAGATCGGGCACGTCATGCAGCCTGGCAAGCTCGGCATACGCATCAAAGACGCTTTTGCCGAGTGGCAGACGCTGCAAATGCAATTCGCGGACGTAAGTATTGAGCTTATCGCGCGTTTGCTGAAGCGAATCGGACTGCACTTGCCAGTTGTCGCCAGTCGCAGGCCCGCGTCCGCTGGTCTGCGCATCGTTGCGCGCAGCTCGTAGTTGATTGAGAACGGTCTTTTTATCCGTCTTATTGCTGTGTAGGTCCAGGCAGAACTCGCCTAAACCCGCCTTACTCAGACGTTCCTGCACGACCTCTAATGCCGCCATTTTTTCGCTGACGAAGAGGACACTCCGCCCAAGCCCCAGGCTTTCCGCAATGATGTTGGCAATCGTCTGGCTTTTGCCGGTGCCAGGAGGTCCCTGCAAGACAAAGCTTGCGCCAGCTTTGGCGGCGACAATCGCTTCCTGCTGGCTGGAATCGGCATCGAGGATTTCCAGCATGTCCTGGGGGCGAACTCGATGATCCAAATCCCCCGCCGAAATGAGACCAGATGGCTGCGTAATCGTTCCAGATTCACCGCCAAGCGCCCGCAGGACACCATGCTGTCTGATTTCCGCAGTATGGCGCTGTAAGTCCTGATACATGACCAGTTTTTGGAAGGAGAAGGTGCTGAGATGAACCTCATTGATGAGTCGCCAGCCGTCTGTCAGGGGCTTTTTCGACGCGATGGCGGTGCGAAACAGTCCCAACGCCCGCAGGAGTCGCGCCTGCTCATCGGTGAGCGGTGTGCCTGACGCTGGCTGAGGCGCCAGTTCGGCGCTTATTTCATCGAGCGATGGCAATGTGATATCGAAATCATGCCGCAACTTTTCGAGCAACACGGGGTTGATTTCACACTCACTGTCTGGGGTGCGGGCGAGCCGGAACGCGCCTAGCAGACCATCTCGACTCAATGTGACGGGCAACAGCACCAGGGGGGAATAGATATATTCGTCGCTCGATTCGGATTCGCGCCATTCCAATAAACCGAAGGCCAGATACAGGATATGAATGCCACGATCATTGAGCGCATCCCGCGCTTTGTTGCGCAGTTTTGCCAGTCGCACATCGCAAAGGTCTGGCTCAGTCGTATCTTCCGGAGCGATCACCAACGATTGGCGCGCAGTTTTGAGGCGTGTTAAGAATGTATCGAACGGGCGACCGGCAGGATCAAACTGCACATCGGTGACACGCATACCTGTCGAGAAATAGAGCAGCCGGTTGCGCCTGCTCATATCAATCAGGTCATTCTGCCAGGTTTTCTGCTTGGCATCAAGGGTCATGATGAGGCCTTTCATTTGCCGATAGAGAGCTTATTCGTAGTACGAGGTAATGCCATTACTATAGCACTGGAAGTGAACCTTGCCTACTTGGAGGATTTCCTTCAGTGAAGACGATACAATTGCGAACATAATAACAGGATGGGTTTCTCGTAGCGCAGCCCCCGGCTGGCGATATCATTCCTGCCAAGCAGAGGCTGCGTCATAGTAACTTTGTCACATACTACCGGGCAGCGGGAACGCGCTCGTCAGCATGGTTGTAGGTGATGAGGCGCGCGCCGCGCTGGAAGGTGAAGTAGGACCATGCCCACTGGAACATCACCAGCACGCGGTTGCGGAAGCCGATCAGGAAGAAGATGTGGACGAGCAGCCATGTCACCCAGGCGATGAAACCGCTGAGTTGCAGGTTGCGTATCACCGCGATGGCAAAGGAGCGGCCAACCGTTGCCAGCGAACCTTTGTCGAAGTAGACGAATGGGCCGGGGGCTGGCTTGCCAGTGACGCGCGCGCGAATGACCTTGCCCGCGTAGGTGCCCTCTTGCATGGCGGCGGGCGCAACGCCAGGAACCGGCTTCTCGTGGCTCTTGACGCTGGCGGTATCGCCGATAACGAAGATGTTGGGGTGGTCTGGCACGGTGAGATTAGGCAACACCAGCACCCGCCCGGCGGGATCTGTCTCCGCGCCGATCCACTCGCCCGCCGGAGACGCCTTCACGCCCGCCGCCCAGATGATCGTCTTTGCTGGCAATCGCTCACCATTGATGAGCGCTCCATCGGCGTCCACCGACTCCACCCGCGCATTCAGCCGCACGTCAACGCCCAGCCTGCGCAACTTGCCTTTGGCTTTCTCAGCAAGCGATTGCGGAAAGGCGGCGAGGATATGCGGCGCCGCCTCCACCAGCAGGATGCGCGCGGAGGCTGGGCTGATATGGCGGAAGTCTTTGACGAGAGCGTTGCGCGCGACCTCAGCGATGGCGCCTGCCATCTCCACGCCGGTCGGGCCGCCACCGACGACCACGAACGTCAGCAGCGCCTTCGCCTTTTCGGGGTCGCGCTCCATCTCGGCTTCGGCTGCCTCGAAGGCGAGCAGCACTTTGCGGCGAATGGCGATGGCGTCTTCGATGGTTTTGAGGCCAGGCGCATATTCGGCCCAGTCATCGTGGCCGAAGTAGCTGCCCTCGGCGCCGGTCGCCAGGATCAGATAATCATAGGGGAAGGTGCGGTCATACGAGCCGGCCAGATCATGGGTATAGACCTGCTGCCGCCCGGTATCTATATGTGTGACCTCCGCCAGCACAACCTCTGTATTCTTCTGGCGGCGCACGATGCCACGAATCGGGCCGCTGATGTCGGCGGGGGAAAGCGCGGCGGTCGCCACCTGATAGAGCAGCGGCTGGAAAACATGATGGTTCGAGCGATCAATGATGGTCACATGGACCGGCGCATGGCGGAGCGCATGCGCGGCGCGCAATCCACCGAAGCCGCCGCCGACGATGACAACTTCTGGGACGTGCTGAGGAGTGGTTTGCGTAGCTTGATCTGTGGGGTGGTCTATCATGGCTGGCATATGTGCCTCCATTTCTTCGCCGCATCTGGTATGGCATCCAACATTGATGCCATCACTTCTCTATGGCGGACACTACACCAGTGCAATCGTTCCTCATCAGATTGTAGTCCGCGCAGGGAATATTCGCACGTCAGGCCTTTGACCTCACCCCGCCCTGCGGGCACCCCTGTCCCTGCGAGGAGAAGGGACAGTACGCCGAACTGGATGCCTAAGTGCAAACGTTGCTACTCGCCACGACGCGCCGCATACAGTCGCCTCTCCTATGGGAGAGAGAGTTGGGGGTGAGGTTTGTCGCTAATCGTGAAATAGACCTTGCGCGCCTGGCGTGAGGTGAAGAGCGCGACGCCTTCGGAGAAGCGTTCCAGCGGCAGGCGGTGCGAGATCAGTCCGGCGACGTGTACGCGCTGGGAGGCGATCAGGTCGAGCGCCAGCCGCAGGTCTTCCGGCGAGGAGGAATAGGTAGCTGTCACGGTCAGTTCGTGATGATAGAGCTGGTTGAGGTCGAGCGTGGCAAGCGCATCCGGCGCGCTGGCGAAGACGTTGACCAGGCCACCAGGTCGCATGATATCCAGCGCAGAGGCGAACGCCCGCGCGCCGCCGCCGGTGAGCAGCGCCACATCCGCGCCGCGCCCCTCCGTCTCCGCGCGTACCCGTTCTGCAAGCGCTGGCGTGTCGGCTGGCAGCGCGGCGATGCCGTACTCCGCCGCCAGCGTGAGCCGTTCCAGCAGCAGATCGAGGCCGATAACGTGTGCGCCATAGGCCTGCGCCGTCTGCGCCATCAGCAGGCCAATCGCGCCCAGGCCGTAGACCACCGCCAGATCGCCCGGCTGTAGCTGCGAGCGCCGCACCGCGCGCACAACGCAGGCCAGCGGCTCGGTGAACGACCCATCCTCATCGCTCATCGCATCGGGCAGCGGCAGCGTGGCGTGCTGGACGTTGGCGGCGGGGACGCGGATGTACTCAGCGAAGCCGGAGGGCGCGATATTCGAGGACTTGAAGGCGGCGCACATCGAAGGGTTGCCGTGACTGCAATAGTGGCATACGCCGCAGGGCACGTGATGCGCCACGACGACGCGCTGCCCGTCCTGAAGATGCGAGATATGCGCACCAACACGAACGATCACGCCGGTCAGTTCATGGCCCAGCGTCACCGGCGGCTCCGCGCGCTGTTGCATCTTGAGCGTGTCGCTGCCGCAGAGACCGCAACCCGTCACCCGCAGGAGCAATTCGTCGGCGCCGATCTCCGGCACCGGAACGTCCTCCAGGCAGATGTCATCGTAGCGATGATAGATGATCGCGCGCATCGTCGCTGGAATCGTCATACGCCGCTCGCTTTCGTTGTCGGCAGGATGTGGGGTGCGAACGGCGGCGGTTCGGCTTCGGGCGGGATGATGGCGTATTTGATGCCCTGGCTGCTGCCGATCAGTTCGAGCGCGGCGATGGTCTCAGCAAGCGGCATGCTCCCGCTGATGTAGTCCTGCGCGCGGATGACGCCGTTGCAGAGCAGATCGAAGGCGATTTGCACATGTCTGGGCGTGTGGTGGTAGACGCCCATGATGGTGAGTTCGCCGTAGTGCAGCAGCGTGGCGTCCAGCGGCACAGTACTGCCGGAGGGCATGCCGCCGAAGAGCAGCACGGTGCCCGCTCTGCGCGCCATACGCAATGTCTGCTCCCAGACGCCAGGCTTGCCAACGGCCTCGATGGCGATATCGGCGCCGCGTCCCTCCGGGGTGAGCGCGCGGGCGGCGGCCACCTGATCGTCTGCCGTGGCAAAGCTGGCGGCATCCAGGACGGCGCAGGCGCCGAAGCGACGCGCGGCGGCCAGCCGTTCCGCACCCTTGCCGCAGGCGATGACCCGCGCGCCACGCAGCGCCGCGAGATTGACGAACATCAGGCCAATGGGACCGCAGCCGCTGACAACGACGGTATCGCCAAGCGCGAGCGGCAGCGCATCCAGCCCATGCACAGCACAGGCCAGTGGTTCCAGCAGCGCAGCCTCAGCAAAGCTGAGGTGATCGGGCAGCAGATAGGTGTTCTTCTCGACGATGCGCGCGGGAATGATGATAGATTCGGCATAGGCGCCGTTGAGCAGTTCCAGCCGTTCACAGAGGCTCTCGCGGTGGATGTGGCAGTAATAGCAGGAGCCGCAGGGCGCGCTGTTGACGGCGACGACACGCTGCCCCGGCGCGAAACGTTCGACGCCCGCGCCAACCTCAACGACGGTGCCGGCGAACTCATGGCCGAAGGGGCTGGGTAGCGTCTTGAAGAGGGTCGGGTGGCCGCGCCGGTAGGCTTTGAGGTCGGTGCCACAGGTGAGCGCCGCGCCAATCTTCACCAGCAGTTCGCCGGGTCCGGGGCGCGGCATGGGGATGTCTTCGATACGCGCCTCGCCCGGCTGATAGAACATGACGGCTTTCATTGTTGGTTGGCGCTCCTACAGTATTCCTGATACCTCGTTATACCGCATTTTCCCGTACATCATTGCGCGCCACTGCATTTTATGCTCGCCATGCCCGGCTCAGCGTGCGATGCAAGGGTTGACCAGCAAGTTAATAGTATAATAACGCCAGGATAGAGCGGCGAGAGCTTTGAGGTTCATTCAAGGCAGGTAGAAAGAGGGCTTCTTCAGTGGCACGTAGGACCGTTATTACCTTTGCAGCTACTGCATCGGCACTTTTCCTCTATTTGCTCGTGTTCCTTCCCGCTGGGCAACGCGGGCTAGAGGGATTGATTACTCTCATTGCGCTGATCTTCTGCCTTGCGATCAGTGTGCCGCTTTGGATAAGCGCGCTATTGCGGGCGGCACGGGCGAGCCAGTGGCTCTGGTTCGTGGCACTGCTGGTGCTTGCGCCACTCGCCCCCTTCACGACGCTCATCTATGGCATCGTCGGCCCGTATCCATCTGAGCGCCTGATGCTGCGGCGCTGATATAGCATATCTTTTGTTCGGTGATAGGGTGCGATGGCTATGGCTGTGAGGCATCCAGAATGAGGACCGTCAGGCTAGCAGCATCAGATGAGGCTTGTAACTGATATGATCCTGCTGGCAATTGTTCCGGCACGATGATAGTTGTAGCAACATCCTGATTTGGGTCGCCACAAGTATGCTCTATGGTATCTATGAGATGACCATTACTATTGAATAGCTGTATGGAAAGTGATGGATTGCTGCCAGCAAATACCTGAAATGGATTGCAAGATGCGACCATATCAAAAGGCCCGTTGCTGGTGAAGGTAATAGTGTTACAACTATCACAAGAGACATTTGTGACTAACATGTAGGTCGCCAGAACATGCGGCTCTCGCAAGGTCAGATCAGGTGTTGCAGTGGGAACGATCTTGGTTGGCGAGGCCGTTGGTGTGATGTGAACTGCGGCTGAGGTGGCATTGATGGCGCTAATACGCCCGCCCAAGAACACTGCTACCAGCAGGACAAATGCGGCGATGATAGCTACCGCGAATTTGGCATTTTGGCGAAACCAGGTCATCGTTTTATCTGCCTCTCGCATATCATGTTGCTGACTGTTGCCGGAGCTTGTGTCCTGCGCAAACTATGCCACGATTCGGTCTCTCCAAAAGAACAACAGAAATAGTGATACACCCCCAAAGATAGAGGTGAGCAAACCACCGCTCATATTCGTGTCGCCCATTCTCGTTTTCATTCATTGCGCGGAGGCATCAAGGACGATCAGCGAAAGCGGAATCACCTGGTCTATCATGTTTAGCTGCACCTGATAGTTTCCTGCCGGTAGGTTCTCCGGCACTGCTAACCAATCATTGCAGGCATGTACAATATCATCGAGGACATGGCCGCTGCTGTTGAGAACTTTCAATTCGATACGCACTCCGACGACGACCGAGTTGTCGCATGCTGCCATGAGAATGAACGGGCTATTCGAGGTGAAGGAAATGGTGTCGCAGGTTGGACAGTCCGCCATATACATATCGTTGGTCAGTTGAGCATAGGAGACGGTGAACGCTTTCAGGATGCGCGGCGTCTGCAATGCTGGCGTGGGCGTCGGGATGATACGAGTCGGCGTGGCGCGGGCGATTGGCACGGCGGTGTTGGCTGCGCTCCCCCGTCCGCCGAAGAACACGGCAGCAAGCACTATCAACCCAAGAACGACGATGAGCGCAATTTTCGCGTTGTGGCGAGCTGATGACATAGCGTTCCCCCCAAACACCTGCAACGTATTCGCAATACACGGAAAATACAGCAACAAGAGGACGCAGCGGAAAAGAATGGGCTGATACGCCGAAAACTCGTAGCCCATAGCCCGCAGTCTGTTTCAATCAGCCAGCACCAAGCGGCATGAGAGAAACGGGCGATGATGGGCGTATATATTCAGCATGACACATAAGTTGAAACTGGTGGTGAGTGGAGGATTCTCCTAATGCGCGCAGTGCTACGCCCGTTTGCGTTTGCCCTCGGCGGCGCGGTTCCCATCGCCGTGCTGCTCTCGCTGATTCTCTTTCAGCAGCCAGCAAGCGTGATAGGGTATGTCATCCGGGCGGCGGGCGTGGGTGTCGTCTGCTGGCTGGGTGTGCTGCTGGGCAATGGACTCTGGCGGCGCAGACAGGGGCGCAATCTATCTGACCGGAAGCAATTGCTCTTTATCGCGGTGGCGCTGCTGGTGTATGCGCTGCTGGGCGCAGTGGATGTGCGCGTTGGCGTGGGGTATATCACGTTGAACCTCGTGACGCCGGCTATCGCGGGCGCGGCGCTGTTGCATGGTCTCGCGGTCGGCTTCAATGAGCGGCCCAGTGCGGCGATGGGCGCGGCTACCGGCATCTGGCACAACGTGTTGCTCGCGGCCTTCTTTGGTGTGGGCGCTGGCATTGTCTTCTTCACATCCCCTCCGCCAACGTGTCCGCAGGGAGGCCGTTGCTTCCACATCTCACCCACGCTCTCGTTCGCCATCGGCTTTTTGGTGATCCTGGCGGTTGGCTTCGCCGTCGGCCTCGCCATGTCCGGCGCGACGGGCATCGGGCTATTGCTCTGCCCAATGAAGCGCTATCACCCGGAATACAGCGGCGCTGAAGCGTAAGTCAATACTGCTCACTGTAGATTCATCGCCCCACGCCCGCTACGTGCTATAATTGTTGCAACATGGCGTATAGCATATTCGACGTATGGCGAAAAAGGCACTGACATGGCGGACGACGAAAACACAATGGACGATTCTAACAGGCACACCTCACCTTTCGAGCGCATCAAGCACAGCGACGACGATGGTGAGTTTTGGTCGGCGCGCGAACTGGCGAAAGTGCTGGAGTATGCTTCATGGCAGAAGTTTTGCAACGTTGTCGAAAAGGCAGAAATTGCCTGTGAGAACAGCGGATTCGAAGTTTCTGATCACTTTAACCGCGCGGATAAAGTTACGCCCAAGGGCAAGCACGGGAAATACACGATCAGTGATTACCACCTCTCACGTTATGCCTGTTACCTCATTGTGCAGAATGCTGATCCGTCAAAGCGTGTCGTTGCGCTTGGGCAAGCGTACTTTGCTATTCAGACGCGCCGCCAGGAACTTGCGCAGGAGCTTGCAGACAAGACCGAAGATCAGCAACGCCTCATTCTGCGCGACCAGGTAGCAGAGGCAAATGGGCATCTCGCGGAAGTTGCCAGCGCAGCAGGTGTGATTACCCAGCGCGACTTCGCACTATTTCAGGATCACGGCTATCGTGGCTTATAAAATGAAACCGCACGCCAGATTGCCAGCCGCAAGGGATTGAAGCCCGGAGAGCATATCCTCGACCGTATGGGGCCGGAGGAGACCATTGATAATCTCTTTCGTATCGTGCAGGCCGAAGCGATGATTAAACGCGAAGGCATCACCGCAAAAGAGGCGGCGAACGCAGCGCACTATAAGGTGGGACGCGCTGTACGCGAGACCATCATCAGCCTGGGTGGCACGCCGCCGGAAGAGTTGCCAACGCCGGAGAAGCCTATCCAGCGGATCAGGCGCGAAGAGGCGCGGCGGCGCAAGATCGAGGAAGAAGACCGACTTGGATTGTTCGGCCCGCTGCTGCTGGCCGATGACAGTAGCGATGATGAATAGGAGTAGCCAACAGCCATAGGTTCCCATAGCCATGCACGGCACAATGCGCCTGTGATACGCTAGGCGTACTGCATTGGCAGGTCGGCGGATGCCGCATGAATTGCGTACTGGCATCGCGTCACGTGGCTGGAGAGGTCCCCTATGGCGACATATACAGGACAGCGCGAGCAAGAGCTTGCCCGGCGGGTGCGGCGTATGCTTATCGAGCAGAGCGCGCTGATGCAAGATGAAGCGCCCGACGAGTTCACCTGGCTCAGCAAGCATTTCCCCGAAGAACAACGCTTCTTTGAGGATGAACTGGGCGCACACCTGGAGCTACGCCTGGGGCGCTGGGCGCGCGCCTACTGGCCCTCGCCGCCACGCCAGCGCGAGTTCTGTATCTCCGATATCTTCGAGTTGACCGCGCGCAAACAGACCGCCTATGCCTGCCTGATACGCGCCTATCGCAGCGTGCGTCTGCTGGAATCCGGCGAGTCCGCCAGCACCTTCCGCTTCTCTGAGCTATTTCGCTATGTCGCCGAGGAGGGGCAGCGCCAGTCGCCGTGGCTCAGCTTTGACGAGGGCGTGGTCAATGAGGCGCTGGCGACGCGCGGCGAGGCTGACGCAGAGGATGAGGAAGAGCTAGCCGAGACAACCACGACGGGCCGCTCGCGCAAGCGCACGAACAGCAGCGCCAACGGGACCGCCCGCAAGACTACCACGGCCTCCGCTGCGCCACGGCTGGGCGCGGCGCAGCGCGTGCGTGCTAACCAGCGCGCCTTCTATCAGGCGTTCGCTGCCTTCGAGCGGTATCGCCTGTTGCGGCGCATCGGCGCGGATGACCGCCAGCGCCCGGACGAACGCTATAAGCTGGATGAACGCGACTACAGCGGCATCTACGAATTCACCGACCTGATTGATCGTTTCCTGCCGCCGGCTGGCCTGGTCCTCTACGACGACCTCGACCCCGAACGCGCCGATGGCTCTAAAGGAGGCGAATGAGCATGCAACAGCTACAGAATGGGCGCAGCGCAGTCGCCGTCAAACGGGGTCCTGGGCGGGCATGGATCCGACGCATCCGGCTCATCAACTGGCATGGGCATGAGAACGCCATCCTCGACGTGATGGGCGATATGCTGGCAATCATCGGCGAGAACGGCTCCGGCAAGTCGCTGATTCTCGACGCGATAGACTGGGCGCTCTTTCCCGCGCCGAACAAGCAGTTCAACGCCGCCGCGCGCGAGGGCGGGCGCACCAGCAAGCGTACCCTCAGCAACACTATCCTCTTCTTCGATCCGCACGGCATTGACCGCCCTGATAAGGGTTGGCGGCGGCAGCGCACCGTCGGTTACTGCGCCGTGGAGGTGGAACACGAGGGCGAGGGGCGCTGGGTCTATGGTTCAGCCGCCGCCGCCACGCCGCACGCCGCGCATCCCTTCTACTATGCGCTGCCCGCCTCGCTGGATCAGATCTCGTTCCTCGACGTGACGCCGCGCGGTCAGGTGCCGCTGCAAATGCCGGAATTCCGCGCTACCAACGAAACGCTCATCAACACCGGCGGCGCGGTCTTCAACGCCTCGCAGAGCGAAGATTACAACCGGCTGGTGGCGCGGCGGCTGCTCAATATCGAGGGCGCGGACTGGCAGCGGCGCTACGAGGCGCTCTACGACGTGTTGCACCGCATGCTCGGTCTGCGCGTGGATGATGCGCTCGTCTCGGACCCCAGCGGCGTCGTGCGCGAGTTTCTGCCAATTGTGGACCGCCCGCATTTAGAGCGGCTGGTGGAGGGGCTGGAAGGCATCCAGCGTATCCATCATGACATTGACGAATATGCCAAGCTGCGCGCGACGCTGGCTGGACTGGTAGACGCGCGCAAGAAATATCACGAGGCGGTGCTGCATCATGCCGCGCTTTCCTGGCTGCGCGCGGCGTGGATCAGCGAAGACGCCAATGCGACGCTGGCGCAGGCGGATGAGGCGCTGCGCGAGGCGGAATCCAACGTGCGGCAGGCCGAGGCCGATGAAGAGGCCGCTTACGCCGAGGAACACGCCGCGCGGCATGAGTTGGAATCGCTGCAACAGTTGCATCAGGGCGAGGTAGTGCAGGCGGTGGCGCGCGCCAACGAAACGCTGACCAGCGCCCAACACGCGCAGGACCGCGCCGCCCGCGAACTGCGCCAGGCCACCGAACGCTTGCAACGCTCCGAAGAAGCCGTCGCCGCCGCACGCTACTCGCTCGATAGCGAGCAGGAGAGCGCCGCCGCGCGCCTGGCTGAGCTACGCGAACGCGCCACTCATGCGCTCGGCGTGCTGCCGGAAGAATTGAAAGCCGCCTGGAAAGCGGTGATTGCTGCGCCAGGGGATCAGGCGCTGGCCGATGCGCTGCACGCCGCCTGGGTCGCCGGCGATGGCGAACTGGCGCATTTCGAGGCGCACGCCAAACGCATCGAAGAGGCGGCGGCGGCGACGCAGACCGCGCGGCAAAACGAACGCGACGCCCGCGCCCAGCACGAGGCGACGACACGCGCCGTGCAGACCGCGCGGCAGGCGCTCTGGTCGCGCTGGGACAAGATGATTCAACGCTGGCCGGAGGAGAGTCTGGGTCCCGCGCCCGGCAAAGAGCCAAGCACAATGATGCTGCCGCCGCTGGTGGAGAATTGCCAGACGGAGATCGAAGCGGCGCAGCGCCAGGCGCGCGAGGCCACTGCCCGCGCTGCCCGCGCCGAAATCCGCATCGGCGAGATTCAGGAGCGGTTGCAGGCGATCCAGGCGGAGACCGAACAGACGCAGACGGAGCCGCTACCGCTGCTTTCGCCGGAACGCGAGCGCGCGCTGGTGCGGCTGCAATCGCTGGACGCCAATGTCGCGCCAGTCTACCGGCATCTCGATCTGGCGCGCGAAGGCGTGCCCTGGGGCGAGGCCATCGAAGGGCTGCTCGATCACCTCGATCTGCTGACGCTGCTCACCATCGCAGTGCCGCTGGAACAGGCGCGCGCAACGCTGGGCGGCGAGGCAGACTGGCACATCTTGCTGCCCAACCCCGAAGGCGGCAAGGCGCAGCGTGGTTCGCTGGCGGCGGCGCTCGTCACCACACACACCGACCTGCGCCGCTATCTGGACGCCACCTTTGGCGCGATGATGCTGGCGCAGGAGCCGCAACGCAGCGGCGACTATCTCTGCCCGGATGGACGTTACCGTCTAGGCGACCTCTCCGGCACGGTGCGCAAAGCCAAGCGTTCGGAGTCACTGATCGGCGTGGTGCGTCGCCAGGCCGCCGCCGCCGCCCGCCGCGATGAACTCACCCGCGAACGCAACGGCCTGATGCGCCAGATGGAAGATACGCAGGCCGCCTACGAAGCCGAGAAACAGGCGGCAGCCGATGCCGAGGCGAACGCGCGTGCATTGGGCGAACTGGCGCATATGCTGGAAGAGGTGGAGCAGCGGCGCAGCGAGATGCGCACGTTGCGCGAGGCGGATGACGCCGCCGCCGTGCGGTTGGCCGCCGCCACACGCGAAGCCGAAGACGCCGCCGCCGATGAGGAGGATGAGCGGGCACGCTGGGCAGACGCCACCCGCAGCTATCCCGCGCTGGCCGATCCGGCGCAGCTTTCGCGCGCGCGGCTGGCGCTCTCGCAGGCGGTGGCCGACGCCGTGACGCGCGCCAGCGAGACGCGCGCGCGGTTGGCGCAGTTGCGCACCCGCCTACGCTCCGCTGAGGATTCACATGGCGCGGAGAGCGAAGTCTACGGCATGGCGCGTGCGCACATGGACCAGGTGGATGGCGAGGTGCAGGAGGCGCAGCGCATTCTCAATCAGGCGCGGAGCGCGCTCCAGGCCGCCGGCTTGCAGAATGTGGAGGCGCGCATCACGCAGTTGCAGCGCCGCCTCAAGACCGCCGAGGAACGCGCCAGGCAGACCGGCGTCGCCAAAGGTATCGCGCTGCATCAGGTGGAGTCTGCGAAACAGGCGCGCGCCGCGAAGGCCAGCGAAGCCGAAACCGCCGCCAAACACCTGCACGCGCGTAATACGGCGTTTGGTGCGCTGCTCACTGCCGTGGCCGATAGCCTCGATCTGCCGGAAAATCAGGTGGACGATCCGGTGCGCTATGCCCGCCAGGCGACCAAAGGCCGCGACAGCCGCCAGCGATTGGAAGACGACCTGCCGCGCGCCTACAGCGCCGCCGAACGCGAACAGGAGTCGTTCCTGGTAGTGGTGGCGGAGTATCAGGCATTGGTTGGCGCGGATGACCGCTTTGGGCTACGCCCGCCAGTCAAGCGCGAACTGGCGCTGGCGCCGCAGGGCTGGCTGCTGGATGTCGCGCCGCGCATGGAGGGCACCAGCGATGTGCGGCTGCTGCTCAACTTCCTGGATGTCTCCATCGAGCAGTTGCAGCAGACGCTTTCGCAGCGCGTGACGCGCGTGGTGCGCGACATCATTCTTGGCGAGGTGGTCAGCCATCTGGTGGAACAGTTGGTGCGCGCGCAGAAGATCATCGAGGGATTGAACGAGCGGCTGGTGACGGCGCGTTTCTTCGCCCGCAATACGCGCTTCTCGCTGAAGCTCTCGGTGAGGCTCTCGCGGCTGCCGGATGTGCCGTTCGATCATGTGACGGTGGCGACGGCGCTCTTGGAGCATGGCCGCGCGATGCCGGCAGGTGTACAGGCGCAGTTGACGGCAATCTTCGCGGGCTGGCTGGATGAGCAGATGCAGAGCGAGACGCAAACCTCGGTGGAGGCGCTGGTCGAGCAGCTCGATTATCGCCGCTGGGTGGATATTTCGCTCTTACATAGCGACGACGTTGATTCACGGGTGCGTCCGTGGGACAGCGCGGTGTCGGGCTTTGGCAGCGGCGGCGAGCAGCGCGTGCCCGTCTATGTGCTGCTGCTGACAGCGGCGGCGATGCAGTTTGCCGTCTCCAATGCGCCGCTACGCCTGTTGATGCACGACGAAGCCTTCGCGCGCATGGATCAGCGCAACGCCGACCTGGTGGTGCGGTTCGCGCAGCAGCTTGGCGTGGGATTGGTGATCGCCAGCCCCAACCTGGACCTTTTTGCTGAGGGCGTCAACTACGCCACCGCCTACCGCTTGCGCCAGATGCCCAACGGCCATATCGCCCGCGAGGCGCTGCACCTCAAAGCCGCTCCTACGCCGGATATCGAAATGAGCGAGGAGCAGGGACGCTAGGCAGGCTGAAAGAGGCCATTGCTGCCCATAGTGGTCATAGAATAATGGGCATGGACTCTGCGCTATGCTATGATGATGCGGCTGAATGTCAGCAATACGAGCGCAGGCTGAACTGTTGGCAGCGTTCTCGGCTTTGAAAAGCCGGGGCACGCAGGACGGGCTAAAGCCCAGAGAGGCTGCCCCGCATGTTGGGCTTCAGCCTTTCGATTCGTGCGCCGGCAGTTTACTGCCGTGAATACTATACAAGCAATTGACGAGGAGGCATGAGGCAGCGTGGAGACAGAGGCAACAGGGGCGAAGGGATGGCAGATACCACTGTTGGGATGGCGCGTATCACGCAGGCTAGCGCTGGTCCTGGAAGTTGCGGCACTCATCGCCTGGTTGCTCATCATGCGCGGAATGTCCGCCATATCGCATGATGACCTGCAAGTGCTGCTCTTCTATCACTATGGTCATTCCTTCTGGTTCGGCAATCCTGCGCAGTTCGGCCAGCCGGCCAATCCACGTTTTCACACGCTGCCCGCTGAATATCCACCGCTCTCGATGCTGTTGTTCTCATTGACGGTGCTGCCGCTGCTCCCCGACCCCATTCAGGCCGTTACGCTCTACACGGTCTGGATGGCGGTGCTGGCGTTCATCAGCTATTTCATCTTTCGCCGGTTCGAGGGCGAGCGGCGCGCACGTCTCTACGCGCTGGCGCTCTTCATCTGCACAAGCTCGGTACTGCTCGTCTCGTTCGATCTGGCGCCTGCCTTCGCCACCCTCGGCGCGTTCTGGGCGACACAGCGGCGCAAATTTTCGCTGGCCTATATCATGATTGCGCTGGGCATCCTGCTCAAGCTCTATCCCATTTTCGTGCTGCCGGTAGTCGTTATCGAGCAGGTGAGTGACCTCAGCGGGGCAGGAAAGGCGGGACAACGGCTGCGCGCGCTCCTCAGCGGGCGGGTGCTGGCGGCGGTGCTGCGTGGGCTGGCAATCTGCGTGGCGCTCGTCGCGGCGGTCTACGCCGGGTCGTTCCTGTTGAACGCGCAGGGCACGCTCTCAGCGTTTGGTTTTGCGAGCCAGCGCCCATTACAGATAGAATCCACCCCCGCCGCGCTGCTCTGGATCAGCCATTTCTTCGGCGTGCCGATCACCCTGGGCGACCCCAAATATGCCAGCAATTTCGGCGCTTTCAACTGGCTCAGCCCGCAGGACGGGCCGTTCAAGCTGCTCTCGCTGGTGGCGTTGGTGGCAGGCTGCCTCTGGGTCTACTGGCGCCAACTCGCGGGGCGGCTGCACTTCAAGTATGCCTTCCTTGCCGCGCTGTGTGTAGTCGTTGCCACCAACAAAGTGCTCAGCCCGCAGTATTTCATCTGGCTGCTGCCGCTGGTCGTTGCGGTGGATTGCTTTGATGGCGTCTGGCTGGCGATCTGCGTGTTGACGCTGCTGGAACATCCGCTGATTCAGCCCATCCGTCATCTCAGTGTTGATGGGTATTACACGCTGCTGATGGTCCTCGTCATCCTGCGCAACGCGCTGCTGATCGTCGCCACGCTGCGCCTGATCCTGCGCCGCCCCGCCATCGCCAGCACCACAGCAGAACACCCGACGCAGACGCCCTCACCAGCGGATGCGGTGGTGCAACCGGGTACGTGAGTTGCCAGCGAATTCTTAATAAGTTTATACGCGCGCGTATAAGTTTATACGCGCGCGTATAAACTCACTTCTTTAAGACATATACAGACGATTTGCGCTCACCTATCATATTCAGTTGGCCAGCTTCGACCATCTTACGTAGTAGCCGGGTAGCTTGATCGGAACTTACTTTGCAGAGATCTATCACATCTCTTCGCGTAATTTGACCGTGTTCTCTCACATAACGCAAAATCATCTGTTCCTGCTGTATTGGGTCGAACCCCGCCTGCCTGACATAAGCATCGGGTTGTCCTACCTTGCGATAGACAGCGGAACTCAATGTATAGGTCCGACCTTTTTTGATACCATATGCTTCAACAAGCCCCGTCTCGACAAGACGCTCCAATGTGAGACGCGCTACAGATTCATCCCGTTGAATAGCGTGTGCGAGCGTTGAGGAATCAATACGTCGTTCGTGCCAGAGAAGACTCAGTGCTATCAAAGAATCTACAGGTAGCACTGCCTGTGTACGCTGTTCCTCATCTATGACTAAGCGCAAGAGACCTCTATCTGCACTTTCTCCTGAAAGAGAGACTACAACAGATTGCGCATTACTTCGCCGGTAATCTGGTGCTGGACGCCCATATCGCAAAAGCCCCTGATAGATGAGGTCTACTCCTCTCCCTGTACGTTCAGCCAAACCAATTCGCTTAACTGCATCTGCCAGATAGGGATTGCGAGGGCGTGGTTCTGTGACCAGAATATTGTCCAGTGTGACTCCTTCAACGAAGCCTCCAGGATTACTGATGACAATAGCATCCTGCTCCCAGCGTACATGGACGGCTCCCAAACGTGTGTAATCTCGGTGTACCAAAGCATTGACAAATGCTTCACGAAATGAGCGCACATCATAGTTCGGAATCGGCACGCGAAATAGGCCTAGCTGAATCTCCTCTTCTTCAACGCGTGCCGTAAACTGGTCCATTATGCGCTCAAATGTTTTGAGCAAAGGCATACGGTAGAAATCGTTGACGCGCACTTCTGTACCACTCAACACTTGAAATGCGACTTCGTGAGTTGGAAGGTGCTGTCGTAACGCTGATTCGCGCCCGATTAGCAACAATCCGGTTACAGTGGGAATGAGCTTCTCGCCTTCCCGCCGTATAAGTCCTAATGCGCCTTCAAGTTCCTCATCATTTAGACCAATAAGTGTACGATCCCCTCCGTATCGTTCAACAAGCTGGCGCAATCGCTCGCGCTCCAAGGGATCAAAATCTTCATATGAGGCTCCTGTTATTGCTAGTCCAGAGTAGTCAAGCATACCTAGATCTGACTGACGACTAACAAACTCATGTGGATAGAAAGGTACGCACTCTGGCGATCCATCCGCTTGAATACGGCGACGCTGAAGCAAACCTGTAGATGTGGCCACGAGTCGAGTAGACTTCGGCACCTCGACGCGAGCAATCTGGCGGCCATCTTCTGTAAGAATTGTAGCACGAACACTCACCGGCGGATTGGTACGATTAGCAATCATTGCGGCGAGCGTAATGGAGTTTTGGTGGGTTCGATGCAGACCTGTAATACGCCCATCATCTTCAACGCCCACATACAGATCCCCTCCTTCGCTGTTTGCCAAACAGACGACAGCGGCAATCAGATCGTCATCGGAGAGACGTTGAGCATCACTTTTGAACTCTACCGTGAGTGACTCTTTCAGCGGAATTGTTCGCATCGCGTTCCCTCTCGATACTGCTCTTGATGTTGATATCAGACATGGGTGCATGGCTACAGTCGCCTTGTAGCTTCCATTGTACCTTTTATGAGATTTGTGTTGTGCTAGCGCCGTTGCACGAGGTGCTGATATTCCGTCGGGACGAGCGCAGCGTAATCGGGATGGCGGCGGATATAGCTCGCCACGTATGGGCAGAGCGGCACGACCGCGAGGCCACGTGCGCGGGCATCATCGAGCGCGGTGCTCACCAGCTTGCCAGCGACGCCACCACCGGCCAGCGCCTCCGGCACTTCGGTATGCGTGAAGGTGATAGTATCACCGTTCAACTGATACTCCACAACCGCCAGTTCGTCCTGTATCTTCGCCTCGTAGCGTTGCTCCTGCGGATTGTCGCGTACCACGATGCTCTCCGGGTCAATCTTCATCGTATCTGTCTCCTTTGCGTGATGGGTTCACGGATATTGCTATCGCCTTTCATTGCAGTATAATCGTATCGCCCACTCGTATGGTTTTGTGGCGCCGCTTCTGAGTTCGCGCGTGTGTTTACCTGTTTGCCGCCGCAGAAAGGTGATCGCTATGCTGGAAGTTGCCCCGCCGTCGTTCGTCACCGTCAATGGCCGCAGATTCGCCTATGATGAGGTCTGCCCGCTGGAGCCGCGTGGGACTGTGCTGCTGCTCACTGGGCTGGCCTCCAAGCGCCTGGGATGGTATCGGCAACTGCCCGTTTTTGGCGAGATATATCGCACCATCGCGCTGGACCACCGGGATACCGGCGATAGCGATCTGGCTGCGGAGCCGTACACCACCGCCGATCAGGCGGACGATGCGGCGGGCGTCCTCGAAGCGCTTGGCGCGGCGCCAGCGCACGTCGTGGGCATCTCGATGGGCGGCATGATTGCGCTGGAACTGGCGCTACGCCATCCGCAACTCGTGCGCAAGCTCGTGCTGACGGCGACGACGGCTGGCGGTCCCACACATGTCCCGGCGTCGCCAGAGACCCTGGCGCTGCTGATGCAGGAGCGCCAGGGCAGGGAGGCGGGCGAACTCGCGCGCCAGACTTACGCAAAGATTATGGCGCCGGGCTACGCAGAACGCCACCCGGAGGTGATGGAGCGCATCGCGGAGACGGCACGCTATCGCCCGCAATCTATCGAAGCGTATCAGCGCCAATTGATGAGCGCACTGAATCACAACGTCGCCGACCGCCTCGCGCAGTTGCAGATGCCGACGCTGGTCGTTCACGGCGAGATGGACCCGCTGGTGCCGGTGGCGAACGGCAGATACCTTGCCGAACACATTGCCGACGCGCGCCTGATTCTCTATCCCGATACCGGGCATATCGTTATCATCGAGCGCGCCGAAGACTACAACCGCGCGGTGCTGGCGTTTCTGGAGAGCTAGAGACCTCACCCCCTTGCCCCCTCTCCCGCGAGAAGAGGGGGAACCAGAGCAGAGGGACCTGACCCCTTTTCCGCGAGGAGAGGGGGGATCAGTGCGGGACAGTAGGGGCAGTGTAGCCGTTGCTGTGGCTCATCCGTCTTGCATGGGTACGCAGTAGACGGCAGGCTGGCGGCAAGCAGGTATTTCGTTGGCTGCCAGCCCAGGCGCAGAGCGGCGCGAGTCGTACTATGTCAATTGACATGCCGCGTCCACTCCGATATACTGCACCTGAATACATCCTACTTTTTCCGAGGTGCGGCCCGTAGAAACGTTGATATGAAGCGTTGAGAGGTACAGCATCTCACGAACGTACACGTATTAAGAATGGCGGGCAAAACCTCTCTCTGGGGCGGCATGCTGATAGATGCTGATAGTAGGAAACCGTGCGCCGGCTCTTCAGAGCCGCGAGGTAGTGTAGCCGGATACCCAGGACGAGTAGCGAGGGAGACACCTTTTCATGCATCGTCGCACTTATTTATGGCTCATCTTCATCGTGCTTCTTGCCGCTGGAGCCATCTTCATTGACCTGCCGAACACGCCGGGCATCCACCTTGCGGGATATAACAATTCGCTGGCGATCAAGCAGGGCCTGGACTTGCGAGGCGGTGTTCAGATCACCATGCAGGTAGAGTGCCCGACCGACCAGCCACATTGTGACAAAGATTCGGCGATGAGCGCGATCATTGACAACATCAATCGCCGTATCGCGCAGGGCCTCGCGGTCAATGACGCAGTGGTGCGTGAAGAGAGTGGCAACCGCATCCTGATTCAGTTGCCTGACCTGCAAAACAGCGAGCAGGCGCTCAAGCTTTTGGGCACTACCGGCGAAATGAACATCATTGACACCGGCAGCACGCAACTCAACCAGGGTACCGATGTCACCGGCCAGACCTGCACCACCAAGTGCGCCTCCGGCCAGTATAAGATCGTCTTTACCGGCGCGCAACTCGATCCCAACTCCATCAGCGCAGGGCTGAGTTCACAGAGCAACCAGCCAATTGTCCAGTTTGCGTTCCAGGGGTCCGCGCGCTCGGCATTTGCCAACTATACCAAGAACAATGTCGGCAACTATCTGACGATCACATTGGATAACAAGGTCATCGAATCGGCAGTCATCAACAGTGAGATTGATGGCACCGGCGAAATTGATGGCATTCCAGACATCACCACTGCGCAAAATCTTGCGTCGCTGCTCAAGTATGGCGCGTTGCCGCTGCCGCTGCAAGTTATCAGCGACAGCCAGATCGCCCCGACGCTCGGCCAGGAGGCGCTCAATAGTAGCTGGATTGCCGGCGCCATCGGCCTGGCGATGGTCATGCTCTTCATGCTGGTCTACTACCGTCTCCCTGGTCTGCTCGCTGATATGGCGCTGATCCTTTATGCACTCTTCCTCTTCGCCGTCATCAAGCTGCTTGGCGTGACGCTTTCGCTGCCGGGCATCGCCGCCACCATCCTGACGATTGGTATGGCGGTGGACGCCAACGTGCTGATATTCGAGCGCATAAAAGAAGAATTACGCGCGGGCAGAACCATGTCTTCTGCCATTGATATCGGCTTCAAACGCGCCTGGCCCTCCATTCGCGACTCCAACGCCTCGACGCTGATAACCTGCGTCATTCTCTATTGGTTCGGCAATAACTTCGGCGCAACGCTGATCGTCGGCTTAGCCATCAACCTGGGCATCGGCGTGGTCATCAGCCTCTTCACCGCTGTGACGGTCACGCGCACCTTCCTCAACTTCCTGTTGCTGCACGGCATTGCGACGCATCCGGCGCTCTACGGTCTACCAACCAAAGCGCTGAACGTCGGGCGCTACAACCGTCCAACCTCGCGGCTGGCGACGAGGCCTGCGCGACCCTCGCTGGCAACGGCAAAGGCAACGGTGGCTGCTGATACGGCTGAGGATGCCGATGAGGAGAGCAGCGAGAGTGATGGAGATGAGATGGAGCCGGTGGGCAACGTCAGCAACGGACGAACTCCCTCTGCGCGTCGCTCGGACTTGACCGGAACGTCCGGTAGTGTGGAGGAGGAGTAGGGGTGTATAACTTAACTCGTTACCGATATTGGTTTTTTGCTCTTTCGCTGGTGGTCATTGTGCCGGGTCTGCTGGCGCTGATCTTCTGGCATCTCAACCTGGGCATTGACTTCACGCAGGGCACAACGATTGACCTGCGCTTCCAGGCGGGAAACATCTCGCCAACTACTATCGCCACCATCTTCGAGAAGAACCATGCGCAGGATGTCAGTGTCTATCCTGTCACGTCCTCTGGCGGCGATAAAGCCAACCAGTATGCCTATATCGAATTCAACCATGCCATCGGGACAAAGGAAGAGCAGACCGTTCTCTCGCGCCTGCAAGACCCGAAATATAAGCTGCCGGGCATCAAGACGCCGGGTGGTAAATCGGTCTACACGCTGTACCTGGATGGCAGCGGGTCGCATACTACCGCCTTCATGGTGGTTCTCTTCACTTCGCCCGTGACGGCGCAACAGGTGGAGGCGGCGTTGCAGAATCTGCCGCCTACTGATGCGCCGCCTACTGACACCAATGGTGGCAGCGCCACCAGCGTCACGCCGACGGCCACTACTGCGCCAACGGCAACGGCAACAGCGAAGGCGACCGGAACAGCAACAGCGACGTCTACGCCAACGACGACGCCAAGCACGACGGCGCAAACCTTCCCGGTGGCGGTGAGCCAGGTGAAGATCGGTGAGAACGACACTACCTATCAGGTGAACACGCAGACCGACCTCATCACCAACGATAGCTCCAAGATCAACCCGATTTTGAGCGATCTGCGCGCCAAGTATGGCTTTGTCTACATCCAGGATCACACGTCGGTTGGCCCGTCGGTGGCGACTGAGACGACGCGCAACGCCATCATCGCGGTGGCGGCGGCCTCGCTGGCGATTTTGATCTACATCACCATTGCCTTCTATCGCGTCGGCACGCTGGCGCTACGGGTGCGTTTCGGCGCCAGTGCCATCATCGCACTGCTGCACGATGCCTTTGTGGTGCTGGGGTTGTGGGCGATCTTCGGTGAACTCTTCAACTTCAAGGTGGACACGCTATTCCTGACAGCCATCCTGACAGTCATCGGCTTCTCGGTCCACGATACGATTGTGGTGTTCGACCGTATCCGCGAAAACCTTGCGCGGCGAACCTCCGAGTCGTTCCAGACGGTGGTGGATACCAGCCTGATCCAAACGCTGTCGCGTTCGCTCAATACGTCGCTAACGGTGTTGCTGGTGTTGACGGCGGAGGCGCTCTTTGGCGGCGCCAGTATCCAGGAGTTTGTGCTGGCGCTACTGATCGGCATCGCCTCTGGAACCTACTCCTCGATCTTCAACGCCAGTATGATCCTCTATGTCTGGCAGACAAAAGAGTATCGCAAGTGGCCAGCGTGGTTCCGGCATCCGTACTTCCGGAGCAAGCCGCAACTGCCAACGCAGGCCCGCCCAACGGCGAAGGCGCGCGTCTAATCATGAGCGTCTAGTGAGCGCATCACTCCTCATCATATCCTGCTTTGCTGGTTGGTAAAGCAGGATATTTTTGTAGACCGTGTGGCAATATATGCCAATCAGGGACATGGGGCTTGACGTGGGGGCGCTTCTCGTGTATACTGCTGGCTGTTGTGGCTGAGCGATACCCATCATACCCATCGCCCGGCGCAGCGAATCAACACCGTTCCTCGGTAGCTCAACGGTAGAGCAGGCGGCTGTTAACCGCAAGGTTACAGGTTCGAATCCTGTCCGAGGAGCCAAACTGCAACCATCTTCAGTACACGCCCAGGTCGCAAAGACGTTTGCCGCCTGGGTTTCTTCTTCCCAGGCACCTGCGCTCACCCCCTCTCAAAACCCCGCGAAATCGGTAAGGTTACAGCCTACTAGAGGCCCGTAGTGGGTGGAAGTTGGCAATATCCAGAGCGTGGTGAGATAGGGCCACAACTGGTCAGAAACTGTCTGAAAACCCATGAGATGCGAACAGGCGGCAGGGTTCGATATGCTGAACCATGTCTACCCAACTCTATGCTACCAATCTGACGGACGCTGAGTGGGCG
>JAJPKE010000038.1 GCA_021323855.1 Chloroflexota bacterium
CCGGTCGCCTGGCGTAGATCGCGAATCATCTGCAACACATTGTCGCCGTTCTTCTTGTCCAGATTCCCGGTCGGTTCATCCATGATGACAATGGCTGGGTTGGTGGCCAGCGCCCGCGCCACCGCCACCCGCTGCTGCTCCCCACCGCTCATCTGGTTGGGTTTGTTGCCCAGCCGGTGGCCCAAGCCCACCAGCGTCAACAGGTCTTTGGCCCGCTCTGAGGGTTTCCCGGGATGCTTGCCGACATAGAGCGGCACTTCGACATTCTCCTGGGCAGTCAGCGTGGGGATGAGGTTGAAGGCTTGAAAGACCATGCCGATCTTCTGGTTCCTGACGGCAGCAAGTTTCCCCTAGCTCATGCGGGTGATGTCCACCCCATCCACGAAGACTTGACCGCTGGTGGGATTATCCAATCCGGCGATGATGCCGAGCAGGTTAGATTTGCCGGACCCCGACGGACCGACGATGGCGACGAATGCGCCATGCTCGATGCGCAGGCTGATGCCTTTGAGGATGTCAATGCGCTCGCGGCCCAGCGGCAGCGATTTGCGAATGTCTATCGCTTCCAACGCGGCGGTATGGGTGATTGTTGCGGCGGCGCCAGTGGTGTTCTGCTCTGTGCGCGATTCTTTGGTGTCCATGATGCGGTTCCCTTTCTTATGCCTATCACTTGTCATCACTCTCGTCGTCATGCGGGAAATCAGGATGCCAGGCGTCATTTCAGCACGTTGTGGTGCAGTGCAATGCTGTGCGGTGACGCTGATACAAGAATGCCCTGGAAGCGGGGAAAAGGCATCGCCCTGGGGAACCATCGCAATGATACTGGAGTGCTATTCCTGGGAGGGTGGATCGCTGCTGTCACATCTCCTCATGTCTGGCCCTCATTTCGGGCAATGGCGAAACGTCCATCTCCTATACTTCTCTTTATCTAGCGATGGCTGCTGCAACTGGCTCGTGAGGACGAGTGTTGTCTGTTTGGGGGCATTTGATACACAGCGGCCTCCAACATGAGAGGGGATGGATCTTTCGCATGACCTCTATTTCAACCAGATCAACCGAACATAAGACGAACCGTACAGAGTCAACGCCGGTCAGCGGGGTCGCCTCGTTCGTCGCGCTTATCGCCATTTGTCTGGGCTTCTTCATGGTGATCCTGGATACCACCATCGTCAATGTGGCGCTGCCCGCCATCCGCCAGCAATTTGCGACGAACACCACCGGCCAGCAATGGATCGTGGACGGCTACACCTTGTTCTTCGCGGCGCTGCTGCTGACGGCGGGCGCGCTCAGCGAGCAACTGGGCGCCAGACGGGTCTTTCTGGCGGGATTGGTGCTGTTTACGCTGGCCTCGGCGCTCTGTGGCGCGGCGCCTGTGCTCTGGCTGCTGCAACTGACGCGGCTGATCCAGGGCATCGGAGCGGCGCTACTCGTTCCTGGCTCGCTGACGTTGCTCTCGCAGACCTTCCCCGAAGCGAAGGCGCAGGCCAGGGCTATCGGTCTCTGGGGTGGCATGGGTGGCATCGCCGCCAGCGTCGGGCCGGTCGCCGGGGGACTGCTGGTAGACACGCTTGGCTGGCGTAGCATCTTCTTCGTCAACGTGCCGGTCGGCATCATTGCTTTCGCGCTGACCTTGCGCGCGGTGCCCGCGTTCGTGCGCCTGCGTGGCGCCAACGGCGAGGCGCGGCGGCTCGATCTTCCTGGTCAACTGCTGGGCATGGCGACGCTGGCGCTCTTCACACTCGCCTGCATCCAGGGCAACCAGTGGAGCTGGGGATCGCCAGCGATTCTGGGGGCGCTGGCCGGTGGTGTTGCCGCGCTCTGCAGCTTCCTCCTCTGGGAACGCCACACCAGCACACCGATGCTGCCGCTGCGGCTCTTTGGGTCGCCAACGTTCTCAACTGGCAATACAGTCGGCTTTCTCATCAACTTCGGCTTTTACGGGCAGTTGTTCATCATCAACCTGTATTTTCAGCAGCTTCGCGGCTATTCCGCGCTGCTGACGGGTCTGGCGCTGCTGCCAGAGACGGGCATGGTACTGATCGGCGCGGCACTCTCCGGGCGCGTGGCGGCGCAAGTGGGGCCACGCATCCCAATGGCGATTGGTCTGGCACTGGGCGGGAGCGGTCTGCTGGCGCTGACCATCGCCGGTGCAGAGACGAACTATCTCGCGCTCTGCGTGCTGTTGCTCATAGTGGGATTTGGCATGTCGTTTACCATGCCAGCGATGACCGTCGCGGTGATGTCCTCTGCGCCACGCGAGCGCGCCGGCATTGCCTCCGCGCTATTGAACGCCAGCCGGCAGGTTGGCAGCGTGCTGGGGGTGGCGGCGCTGGGCGCGTTCGTCGGCCAGCAGGCGAGCTTCGTCTCTGGCATGCGCATGGCAATGCTCGGCGCGGGCGCGGCGTTCCTCATCGGCTGCGCGCTGACCCTACGCTTCGTCCGGCACGCCTGATGTATCTGATGTGTCTGAGGTGTCTGATACGGCTGATCTTGCGTTATCTTGGTTAGCGCGGTTTCCGCATTCCGGCATAGAACATGCGATAGCGGGAATGGTTGGTACGGCATATGCTGGCGTATCACAAATGAGCGGGGCCGAACTGGACAGTGCAACGACGTTGCAGACAGATTGCAAACACAAAGCAGACGCAAAACAGACACGATGATGAAGGAGGGGTGCGCGGGCATGAATACAGCGGGAACGAGTGGTACACACGACACCGACATGCACGATATGTCCAACACAAACACCATGAACACAGACGCCGAAAGACCCGAAACCAATGCGGCACGGCAAATGGGCAAAGCCGAGACAACCGAAACACCGGCCTCCGGAACCGGGAAGATGGGGAACGCCACCGGCGAACGGGCTGGCACGGCGCGCGCCACGTATGAAAACCCTGAAGATTACGAAGGCTACGAGGGCGATGAGTCCGGTGTGGATGACGAAGAGCTGGAAGCTGTGATGGTTGAGGTGCTGACGCAAGATTCCGGCGAAGGCCTCGCCAGCGATGAGATGCGCCCGGCTGGCTTCCGCTGGTGGTATGTGCCGGCGATTGCGCTGCCGGTGGCTGCCGGCGCGGCAACCGCCACTGTGCTCATTCTGCGCCAGCGCCGCAAGAGCCAGATACAGGCCGCAATCGCACAGACACGTGACTGGCTGGATACACTGCGGCTGCGCCAGGCGATGAACCAGGCGGGCGATTGGTGGCAGCAGGGGACGCAGTGGGCACAACAGACGGCGCAGACGCTCCCGAAGCAGTTGACGAGATTCCAGGGGCAGACGCAAAAACAACTGCGGCAGACGCAGAAGCAAATGAAGAAGCAGGCGCCGCCGCCCTCTACCCTGCGGGACCGCGCGCTCGACCAGTTCACTACACTGCGCCAGCAGATGCCTGATATGATCTCCACCTGGCGCGACCGCGCGCTGACGACCGCCCAGCCAGTGATGGACGCTGCTCGCATGCGTGCGCTGGCGACCAGGGATAGCGCGAGCCAGACGTTGAGCGACGCTGGTGATCGTGTCAACAGCACCATCAGCCATACGCTGGCCTTCGGGCTGGGCGCGCTAGTTGCGGCGACCGGCACCTACATCGGCCTCTGGCGGCAACGCATGGCGCAGGAAGAGCGTGAGCAGACTACCGGCGCTAATTCGCGCCAGATGCACGAGGAGCCAATTCTCTAGCCTGCCTGGCGACATGAACAGCAGCAAGCAAATGATGCGGACGGAATACCTACTCCGTCCGCATCATCGTGTGCTATGGCACTATTACTCAATGCTGGCGATGCACACAATACCCCTATCCAACCGCGTTGCTATCTGCTAGAATGGTTTTTGCAAGGTGGTTGCTCAGGTCTCTTCGCAAAGGGGTCGTCTCATGTCGTCGGATGGCGCAGATGAGTGGTTAGCGGCTATCGAGCGGCTCGAACGCTCTCAGCTCGATATGCTTGTTCCAGAAAACTACCAACTCCGGCGCATCCTGAACGAGTGCGCTGGCCCTTTCGTGCGCATACGGGGACTTGAAGACTTCTGGGGCGCCCACCTCGCCTTCGATTTCGCTCAGTACATCACCGATCTATTGGTCGGCGCGCATGGCCAGGAATCCGCCACGCTGGCGTTTCTCATCGCCGGCACGCCACAGGAACTTGCAGTCTATCTCTCGCTCGGTAGCGAAACCACCACGCGGGCGCTGCTGACTGGCGCGCTCCCCGGCATCCGTCTCGAATCGCTGCCAACTGCCCGGCTGGCACAACAGTTGAAGCCACATCTCCAGGCGAAAGGCGTGGTCTCCGGCATTCCCAGCCGCACCGCCTCCGCCGCGCCATTGGAGCAGATCATACGCGGGATGCAAGGGAAAACCTGGTGCTATATTGTTCAGGCCACACCGGTGGAGCGGGAACAGGTAGCTGGTGAGCGATTGGCGACGATTGACCTGCTGGCGCGCGTTTCCTCGCAGGCGCATGTGCAGGTGCATGCCAGCGAGATACTGAGTAACGAATGGCGCAATCTCCAGCACAGCGCCGCCAGAAAAAAGTTGTCGGGCCTGGCACGCGAGAGCGGCAGCAACACCAGATCGCTGACCCGCATCATCGCCAACTACCGGGCGCAATATCTCGCCTGGCTGTTACAGCAGCAACTCGCCAGGCTAGACCTGGCGCTGGCCTCCGGGCAGTGGCTCACCAAGATCTATTTCGGCGCGAGTACGCCGGAGGAGGCGAAGGGGCTTGGCGCATTGCTGGCGGGAACGTTTGGCGGCGCCGGGTCTCGTCCGGACCCATTGCGCATGTTCCACTGCCGGAATACCAGCAAAAACGACAAGAACAGAGAGAACAGAGAGAACATCGCACCCATTTCCCAGTTCAGCACGCCGCTGGCATCCGGCGAACTGGCGCTGCTCATGCAATTGCCACGCGAAGAAGCGCCCGGCTACGCTATTCATGACTATGTGCGCTTCGACAGCGATTTTTCGCCTACGGACCCAGTTCCCGAACGGCGGAGCAAGAAATCACAACAGCCGCAACAGCCGCAGCGCATCGCGCTCGGCGCCATTCAGCAGGGCGGGCGCGACAGCCCGAATAGCTATTGCATCACGCTGGACGACCTGACCAAGCATGTGCTGGTGGCGGGCGTCACCGGCAGCGGCAAGACGACCACCATCATGGGTCTGCTGGATCGCGCCATTGCAGCAAACAGATCATTCCTGGTGATCGAGCCAACCAAGACGGAGTACCGCGCGCTTTATCCGGAATTGGCGGAGCGGGGAGGATCAATGGGGCTGCGCATCTTTACGCTAGGCAACGAAAGGGTCGCGCCGTTCCGCCTCAATCCCTTCGAGTTCGAGACCGACGATCACCCGGAACACAGCGCGCTCCTGGCACATATAGACTTCCTCAAAGCTGTCTTCAATACCGCCTTCATCCTCTATGCGCCGATGCCCTATGTGCTGGAGGTGGCGCTGACAGAAATTTACGAAGACAAAGGCTGGAACCTGTCTGACGGGAAAAACTACCGGCTGCTGGATTGGTCTCAGCGCCATCGGTATCCCATCTTCCCCACACTGGGCGACCTCTACCGCAAGGTGGATGTCATCATGGACCGGCTCAAATATAGTGGAGATGTCAATAACAATGTGCGCGCCGCCTTGAAAGCGCGCATCGGCTCGATGCGAGTGGGCACAAAAGGATTGCAACTGGATACCGTGCGCGGCATTACCATGCGAGATCTGCTGTCAGCGCCAGCAGTGTTGGAACTGGAAAACATTGGCAACGACGACGAAAAGACCTTCCTGATGGGTATTGTCTTGTCGCGCGTCTATGAATATCGCCGTTTGCAGATGAAGCAGGAGACGATTCCCGTCGGGCTTCAGCATGTGCTGGTCTTTGAGGAGGCGCATCGCTTACTTCAGAACACCAATACACAGGTCCATGTCGAATCGTCGAATCTGCGGGCGCAGGCTATCGAAGTCTTCACCAATATGCTCTCGGAGATGCGCGCGTATGGCCAGGGCGTACTGGTGGCAGAGCAAATCCCCAGCAAGATCACCACGGATGTCCTCAAGAACAGCAACCTCAAAATCGTGCATCGCCTGACGGCGCGGGATGACCGCGAGAGCCTGGGGCAGACGATGAATCTGTCGAGCGCACAGACAACACACCTCAGCACGCTCGCGCCGGGCATGGCCTCGATCTACGCCGAAGGCGACGATCACGCCTATCTGGTCCGCGTGACGAATTATAAAGAGCGCCTGACGACGCTGAGCGACGAACAATTGAGCCGGTTGAGCGCCAGTTATGCCTCGGTGGCGCCCTATCAGGTGGTCCAGGATTTCGCGGAGTTCGGCATTCCCAGCGCGTCATTTGGCGGGCCGGACGCTGCGCTTCTTCAGGCCGCTTATAAGCTTCTGGATGCCGAACGCAGCCGGCAACTGTGGGGCACCATTGTGCTCCGCACGCTCTACAACCGGACCAAGCTGCTCGATCTACTGACGAACTGGATGGCGCGCCACATCGAAGAGGAATTTCCGCAGCTTTCCTACATCCACCGCCAGGATGAGTTGTTACGGCTGGTAATTGTGCTGGGTTGCGCAGAAACGCTCCAGGCGCGGGGAGCATCCGCAGGCTGGCCGTATCCGCTGGTGGATATCATGCGTCGCCGCCTGACGTTCGGCTTGCTGAAGCTGCTCGATAGTGGCAACTATGCCCAGGCGGAAGCCGATCTCGTAGCCTTCGCGCACTTGTATCAGAAACATCTGCGCCGCCAGCGCGGGCCATACGCTGGCTGCGTCCACTGTCAGGAGAAGTGTCTGTATCGCTGGGATGCACAGCAGGCGGTAAATGCAAAAGACCGGAGATGGATTGTTGATGATCTTCGCAGCGCGAGTTATAAGCGCCCAGAAGACCGTTACGATGCCATTCTCAAAGCGATAACAGATGGTATGGCACGGCTCTGGCTAGCCAGCCCAAACGGTCAGACGAAAGAAGCGGTGAGTATAGGCTACTGCGCGGCACTTCAGGTCACGGCGCAGGCCGGTTTTGTGGAATATGAACAGGGATTGGTTGGCGATGGGCTAACACAAGCGATTGCACGGATGCGCGAACAGAAGACACAGACGCAGCCTCAGCAGGTGTCTCAGTTGTCTATGGCCACGATCCACAGCCGGACGGATGGCAGCCAACAGCAGGGAGATGCACCCCCAAAATAGCCAGGATCAGGGGCAATAGCGCCAGCAACAAAATGACAATCATCACGAATTTGCCTAGCGGGTGGCCGACATTGATTGTCCAACCCAGGCCATAGCGTTTGGGAACGAACGCATCAGGGTCATCGGGATTGTTGTAGAAGATGCCGCCATACCAGTAGCGATCATCGTCGCGGTAGATCGGGCCGGTGTTCTGACTCTCATCAGCGGAGGCGCCGGATTGTTTCCGCGAGCGCGACGTTGGCAAGAATAGGGTCAAGAGGAAAAGCAGCAGTCCGCAGGTTATCACAAAGGCGACTATGTTCACAGTATAGCTCTCTTTGGCGCAGAGTATTGTCGAGCGAAGGAATGCTATCGAAAATAGTACGTATCACGCTGAGAAATGTTCTCACCTCATCATTTTCAACGATCCAGTCAGCCTCTCCCAGCGCGACTTGTCCACGATTCGGAGACTTATCCACAGGTGATGTGGATAAGTGAAAATGAGCGAATAAATGGCGCTGGAACGGATATCGCGGGTGAGGCGGATAGCTCCACAAGGGCGCAATATAATCGCATCTCACAAGTGGATAAATGGCCCAAAAGTGTGGATAAGCGTCTCGTATTGTGGAAAGAAGCGCATCCATAATATGTCGTTTGCATATTGTTAGCACACCCTTAGCCTCCTTTTGATCTCCGCTTTACATGATTATCATCGCGCTTTCATCTTCCAGACATCCACCGCAAATGTGGATAACCCTGTGGATAAGTGGTGCAGATTGTGTATAAGTGGCTTTGCACAATTATTACCGGCTTTGCACAATTATTACCTATAGTCACGGCTGAGCCATCGCTTGCACAAAAATGGCGTAGGCTGCACAAAAATGGAGCGCGCGCGGTGATAAGTAGATAACCGCTAATCTATTGTTATATAGTCGCCTCTCTGAAAATCGGGCTATTATGAACTACGATGGGGCTTTGGACGCGCGCCATCGCTTCTTGCTCGCCTCTGACTCAATGCCAAGCGTGTCAAGTTGAGCCAATGCTGCGGCGCGCTCGCGCGTAACCTGCCGTTCCGCCTCCCATGCTGCCAGCAATCCACCACCAATACGTTTGCGCTCTGCATCAGGCAACCAGGGCAGTTCTACGATACCCACTTCAGGCCAAGAAGTCGTGTAGCGTCCAGAGCCGGGTGAGAGCGATTGCATATCGGCACGAATCTCGTGCGAACGGAGTACAGCCCATAGGTAAGCCGTGTCTTCGGGCGTGCCGCCGGAGAAGACGTAGTAACTGTCTGCGGAGACTAATCCGCCCGCTAGCTCTTCAGGTACAATACCGATAGCACCATCGGTGGCACGAATAGCAGAGAAAATTATCTGTCCCGCCTGTACGCGATACATCTTGGGTGCCTTGATCGCACGCCCTAGTTTGATACTCTCGATTTCGCACTGGCCATCGTAGGTGACTTTGAGGAGCCTAAATTCGGCATCTGGTTCTTTGGAAGGCGTAATGAACCCGCTATCTACAAGCGTGACACATTGATCGAACCGCTTGACATCAATACCGCACGCACGCCATGTCGCCGTCATACGACCCAGTTGAGGAACGCAGTTCTTCAAGTCGAGGCGATCCGTCAGACGATCCGGCGACAGTATGAAAGGATTTTGTCGTCCCGCAAGATAGCCCTCATACCCACGCAGTATATCCTCTGTCTCTACGTTTGCGCGATTGCGTGCCTCTTGAATTGCCGTGTCTGAGGCGCGCGGTGTGAGATCGTCTAAACCCAGGGTCTCTGCGAAGTAAGCAAAGCATGTTGGTTGCACATCCCCCGCGTCGCGTTTCTTCTCCAGCAAGAGTACTGAGGTCTTGACGCGCGAACCCTGTCGCCGGAAGGCATCGCCAGGCAATGAGATGATGGCCCGAATAAGGAACCGCGAACGGATAAAATCCCGCACATAAGCAAACATTGTACTAGCAAGCAGTGTATCATCTATGATGGTAACGAGCTTGCCTCCTGGACGCAAGAGGTCGTAATACCGCTCCAAGAACATGATGCTGGATCGCAACGATGGACGCAGTGAAATGGCTGTGGTGCTGCGCTTCGCCAAGTCATACTGTTCCAAGATGCGCCTCTCAGACTCGTTTCTGCGCTCCTTAGTCATGGAGAAAGGGGGGTTGGTCAACACCACATCAAAGTGGCCTGTTCCGGCAATGAGGGCGCGCAATTCCTCAATGTTCTGGACGATCTCCGCATCTTTCTCATGTGAACTGTCGAGATGTTTATCCAATCCGTCCGCATAATAGATGCGGCTTCCGCCATCGCCATGCAGGTACATATTGATGCGCGCAATACGAGCAAGAGGCGGGTCTTTCCCATAGTCTACACCGTAGAAACACTCATTACCGATGGACTCAATCAGGCTTTTGCGTTCTTCTGCCGATAGGCTACTATTCGACCGAAGTTGATTGCGCATCACAGTAAGCGCCTCAATGAGAAATCCCCCGGAACCGCAGCACCCATCAAGCACCCGATCTTGATGGGTGCGAGTGGCTTGCAAGTCAGCAAGGCGTGTCATCATCTTGACCACTGAACGTGGTGTGAAGAATTGGCCGAGTTCGCGTCCACGCATGGTTGCACTTAGGAACGTCTCGAATAGCCGTCCGTTCAAGTCCTCGTCAATGCCAAACATGTCGTAGTGTTCGAGCCGAGCTACCACGTCCTTGACCGTATCGGGCCGTAACTTTATACGCTCGCCCTGGTCAAAGAGCCGCTTCTTCTTGCGGAGTTGAATGTTCTGCTCAATCTCGTCGCGCAGCCGCGCGAATAAGATAGTATCAAGTGGATTGACTGCTTTCTCGCCTTCACGCTCGGTGATCCAGGCTACCGAGAATGTCACTGCGCCGTGTGGTATCTTGACAGACGAAGCGTTTTCACTCAAGCAGGCACGTATCGTCTCGTTGTCTCGAAGGTTTCGATCACACCATAACTTTACAAACATGATCTTGACGAATTCCATGAACGCTGCTGCGGGGCTACAGACCTCTGATTTCCAGATAGCTCGATGACATGCCGCAAAGACTTGCCGTGCCTTCTCGCTAGTAGGTCGCGTGAATACGAAATCTGGGCGACGTACCGTGTTCATATCAAGCATGGGCGCGACGATAGAGCGCACGCCAAGCAGCTTCTTCAACTCATCATAGCGAGCATTGCCCCATGTGAAGTCCGCGAAATCCAACTCTAGGAGGGGTTGTTCACTGTCCCATGCGTAGAGGGCGGTCGTCTTACCGTTGCAGAGGACGAAGTAGCGAACGGGGTTGGTGTCAGGGAACTTCTGATTGAGTCCGAGACAGTAACTAGAACATTGCCCGCGATGGCCATCAATTGGCTCATTGACGCCTTTCGCATCAATGACGCAACGAGGAAGCCCGTCAACCATGAGGACATAATCGGGCGTATACATCTCTTTCTTGCGCCCTTTGCTAATGATAATGCTATCTACGCTCTGCTTGGTCTTGATTTGAGAATCTTCGTATCCTAAATCCATCAATAGCCGATTGACAAAGAACATCTCTACCGATGCCTCGTTCGAGAGATCAGCGAGATTGCAGTAGATATTTCGGGCCGCACCGAGGTCAAGGCTGTCCCACAATGTCGTGCGCGAAACCAATGAGGCAGATTGGTGGGAGGGGGTAGAAATGGTGGTCTTGGGATTATCGCTCATGATGCGCCTCCTTCTGTCGGCTTCGCTCTCGGCTTCAGGCCGACTTTCCGTGGAACATTCCAGTAGGCACTTTTACAGTGCGGGCAAACTCGTGGCTCTCTCTCCTCTTCGCCCGATTTGGGTTTACGAGGGAGCCATTCATGTCCACAGCGTAAGCAGCGATACCCCCATAACTGTACCTTCGGCATACCTCTCAGTATACAAGTACTAGGTAAGTTGGTCAATCTTATCAAGCCTCTTTCGCCGTATTCACCTCAGGAATTACCTATTAGTAGCTACTAAAAAGGAATTACTAATAGTAGCTACTAATGAGAGGTGACGATATGAACACGCGACAAGCCAAAGGCCGCGAGTTGGCCGAATGTCTAAAAATACAACGTGAGGGAGACCGCTGGCTAGTACCTTCGCAATCAGGAAGTGGAGCCTACACGGTAGACATTGCTAGTGTACCGCCATATTGCTCCTGTCCAGACTATGAACTACGAGGCGTGAAGTGCAAGCATATCTACGCCGTCGAGTTCTTTGTTCAGCAACAGGTGACGCACGAGACCACTTGTACGACAGATGCCACAGGCACAACCACCGTGACACAGACCGTCACAGAGACGACCACCAAGCGCACGCGCATCACCTATCGGCAGGACTGGCCTGCCTATAATGCTGCCCAAACCAACGAGAAAGCCCACTTTCAAGACTTGCTCCATGAACTCTGTCTGGATATACCTGACCTCCCGCGTCCGCAAGGAGCAGGGCGTCATCGCTTACCCTTGCGAGAAATGATGTTTGCGGCCACCTTCAAGGTGTATTCCACGGTCTCGTGTCGTCGCTTTATGAGTGACCTTGCCGACGCTTACCACAAAGGCTATCTGGCGCGCATTCCGCACTTCAATTCGATCTTCAACTACTTGGAACTACCTGAGATGACGCCCATCTTACGTACATTGATTGAGCGTAGTAGCCTTCCCATGCGCGGCATTGAAACAACGTTCGCAGTAGACTCGACTGGCTTTACGACGTGTCGCTACGTGCGTTGGTATGATGCCAAGTACGGGCAAGAAATGGAGCGTCACGACTGGCTGAAAGCCCATCTTATGTGCGGGACGACGACCAACATTGTCACCAGCGTAGAGATTACTGGCGCGTATGCCCATGACAGCACCCAATTTGCTCCATTGGTGAAAACAACAGCGCGCAACTTCCCGATGTACGAGGTGACAGCAGATAAAGCCTACTCAGGACGCGCCAATCTGGAACTCGTAGATCAACTCCATGCGACACCGTATATCCCGTTCAAGTCCAATTCGACAGGCATCTATCGTAGTGAAAACCTGTGGGATAGGCTGTACCACTTCTACATGCTGCATCGTGAAACCTTCCTGGAACACTATCACCGTCGTTCTCTGGCAGAGTCTACCATGTGGATGATAAAGGCCAAGTTTGGCGATGCGCTCCGAAGCAAGAGCGATACCGCCCAGGTCAATGAGCTACTGTGTAAGGTGCTGTGTCACAATATCTGCGTCGTCATTCAGAGCATGTATGAGTTGGGGATTGAACCGGACTTTGGTACTTCCTAGCTGCACCGTTTGTCCCTATGCTTTGACACCTTGTTCGACAGGAGACTAGCTAGATACTAACCATATGGGTACGCTTGTACGGCCAGACGTACAGAGACTTCTGCCCCTAGTGGCAAATACACCCCTCTGTACGCCGGGTCCTTAAATGGACAATGCCTTGTTTGCGAACCTGCTCACGCTCGCCAGTCTCTTGCTGCGAGTAGCTGTATATTACATACAGTGGAGGCGAGGCAAGTCTGGCGGCGCTAGCAGCTAGCACGCACGAGACCCTTCAGAAAGGTCTCCGAGTCGGTTCATCTGCTGTACGGCGGATGACCGACTCTGCGTATCTGAAGGAGTAGATATTGACCACCCCTCACTTTCCTAATTTTGTGCAGAAACCCCACTTGCACAATATTCGCCTATAGTCATGAGAAACGGGGCAATATTTGTGCAAAGCCTGTATAAGTCTGTGGGATGACGAGAGATAGCATCAAGGCGCAGAAGTGGATACATGGCGGATAACTACCGGATAAACATGGGATAGCGTGGGGATGTGCGATTGCGCCATCCACTGCACGTGTGGACGGTGTTGTGGATAGGCTGGGGATGCTGTGGATGGCGCCGGCGATCTTTCCACATCCATCCCCAACACACACTCAGTTATCCTCCCTGCCATGCGCTCGCTATCCACACTGTTTCTTGCCGCTGCGCTACTGGTGAATCATGCACGAGACCGCATGAGATGCGGATTGGCTCAACCATTGCACATGGCTCAACGTGACTTATCCACGCTATCCACAGCCCTATGACTATCTACTGCTATGTTCTCTCTTATTTTATTTTTATAGATATGAAGAAGAGAGAATAATATCAAGAAGCATCCCTGAGAGAGTGATGTGGACAAACATCTGTGAACAACTTAGTGGATATGTACGCCGGCGCAACGCAGACAAAAATATCTGCGCCATCGGTGAGAGGGATGTTCGCGCCACCGGCGGAGAGATGGTCATACTATCTGCAGCCAATGATGAGATGCGAAGGAGCGGGCCATTGACAGTAGGCGTCGGCGTATGGTAGCCTTGAAGACGTGAGAGGAAGCGGCCTTTCCTCACCAATTGATGCTGTTTTTGTAGCGTGATGATCCCAGGACGTTAACACCGGCCTGGGATCGCTGAAACCGTGTCTCTGGTTAAACGTCGCCACAGTCCCAACCGGCACCATGATACTGTAGCCAGCCGCGACGCTTCAAGCGTACTGGCGCTGCTGAGCGCATTTACAGCTATTCATGGGCATGTGGGGCGCTTCACCAGGGACACCTCGCCAAGTTGCAGAGGAGTCTTTGGTTATGCGTCGTCTCAGTCGTTTCTTCGCGTCTCTCGCCAGCCTCATTGCCATTCCCTTTGGCACGCAATCAGCCCGTTCCGCTCGTTCACGGCAGTCCGGCTCCTGGCCTGCGTGGCTTGCCGCGCCGTATCCCCCTGGACCACAGGTGCAACTGCTGATGCCGTCCACTGCGTATCCACATCTGTCACGCCTACCTCACCTGCCTCACCTGCCTCACCTGCCTCAGCGCGAGCAGTGTTCCGATTGGCAGTGGCGCGCTATCGAGCTGGCGGATGAGTATGGCGTGGTAGCGCATCGCTGTTTCACGCCTACGGCGCGGGGCACGCAGGTGCAACTTTATCTCACCATTGTCGTCGGTGACGGCTATGGCTACGCCTGTTCGCCGGAAGAGGAGTACCAGCCAGGAAAAGAACGCTGGGTGCGCGTGGAATATCCACAACGCCAGTATCAGCAGATCAGTTGCGGCTGCACGCTGGGCAAACGGCAAGATCCCTGCCCCCACGCAGGCGCTGTGTTGTTGTATCTGATGTGAGGTCTCTCTGCCGGCGGTGCGAATCTTGCATTTGTGGTGCTGCGGATGCTTCGCGTTGGCCGCTGGAGGGGGCTGTGCGCTTTTGATCGTGAAATCGTTGAGCGTGCGACCGTGGAAGGCAAGCGCGAAGACTGTCCATGATGCGATGTCGCAAAGGGCGACACAATAGCCCAGCACTGACCCAAACGAAAGGGGTATCGTCTTGGACGAGCTACTCAATCAGATCACACAGCGAACCGGCTTGCCGCCTGATAAGGCACGGCAGGTGCTTCAGGTCGTGGCGGATTTCTTGCACGATAAGCTGCCCGCGCCGCTGGCCAGCCAGCTCAACCAATTCCTCGGCTCGCAGAACACAGCCAGCGCAGCCAATCCACAGGCGGCGCAGCAGAGCGGCGGGAATATGGTAGACCAGGGCAAATCGTTCCTCGGCGGCCTATTCGGCAGTAAGGGCGGCGATCAGCCAACCCAACCCTAACCCAATTTCTGTCGAATAGGATGGTTTTCTGCAATCAGTGGTAGGGCAGATAGTCGCGTCCGTGTTTTAGTATTTCGGGCAGACAAGAATATCTGACCTACCACCATAGTTCACTACCTCTTACGCCTGAGACTCCGATTCTATCGGGGACTCTCGCATATGGAGCATGAGGTGGTTCCCTGTCCGGGCGTTAAAGACTACATAGACCACATTGTAGATACTTGGCCTGGACCCAGGCGGGCCGCTCGCTCGTCGGAACCGCCCGTGAACCTCGACCACACACAGCAGTTTCTCCGAGGCAAGCCCTGGCTCCGGCCCAAAACGCGCGAGGAATTCGGCATCGGTCATGAACTGCACACCCTCCACCGTTTGTGGGATAAGGCTCCCCATCAGGTGGCTTGCCACGTGGGCCAGGGCATCCTCCGCAGGAAAGGCTGGCGTGGTAAGCGCAGCGGTGTCGCTAAGCTGCACTCGCGGTTTAATCGCTGGGCAGCCAATTGGTTCGGGCCACTCGGATATATCGGACATGCTCGCTCCTCCTTTCTTGTTGGGTAGACTACACGCGCGTTCAATCGAGAACTTCTGAATAGCATGAGATAGCATCAGTGGGGCCATGTAGCCGGAGCGTGACCCTGTTCGTCTGAAATGCTACGTTGTATCCCGTCTGTCCCGTTTGTCCCGTTTGTTTCGTATATCCCCACGATGCGCAGGCTAGTCCACCGGCAACGCGCTGCACCTGCTCTCCAGTTTTGACGCCTTGATATCCCTGGTATAATGGCGGGCAAGAAGTTCCATCGCTTTGTCGCACGTTCATCCTCTCCCGGTTTCCATGCCCGTTGTACGGCAATAGGCACGAATAGGCACGAATAGGCACGAGCGCGTTGTGGTTGTTTCGCAGTAACCAGCAGTGGTTTTGGATCAGCTAGGGATCGGATAGGGATCAGTTGAAGACGAGGTGGAAGCTATGGCGGAATATGGTACGCGACACAACCCATCGGTCCGCGCGCAGACGGCTATGCAGTCCCGACAGCAATCCAATAGAGGAACTACCGGAGAGGGAGATGGCGGCGCTGGCATGCCGGCGCGTGTCTCCGTGACCAGCAGAACGAGTGGGAGAGCTGCGCTGGCCGCCGCGTTTCCCACGGCGGATGAGGCAATGTCGCCGTTCTTCTGGGGGCAGCAGGGCGATGGCAACGCTGTGCTGCGCGTGATTGCGCTGGCTCATATCGGCGTCGGCCTTTTTGCTGCGCTGGTTGGCGTATATGCGGGCATCCAGTCAAACGATCTCAACATGGCGCTGGCGGGTGGCGTTGGACTCTTGCTGGCGCTGACGGCAGGTGTGGCGCTGCTGCTGGCGCGCTCCATGCGTGCCAGCGCCAACGAGGCAGCGCGTCATTTGTTGCCTGTGGCGGATGGTGTGGCCTGTGTTGCGGCGCTGTTGTTGCTGGGCGACCGTGGCATCATGGGGCTGCTCTTCCTTGCGCCGATAGTGGTGGCGGCAGTGCTGCTCTCCTGGCGTAGCGGCGCCGCGTTTGCTGCGCTCGATGTTGGCGTGTATGCAGCGATCAGCGCCGTGCGCAGCAGTTCTACCGCTGCCACCATTTACACCTGGATTCCACAGACACTCGCGCTCACTGGCGCTGCCATCGTCGTCTCCGCCAGCGTTGGCGTCTTCGCTCGGCAGATGAGCGTTGCGCTGTACGAGACTCGCAGCAGCGGCGATGAGGCGCGCAAACAACTGGAATCGCGCGTTGCCGAGCAGCAGCGTTTGCTCGACGGGCTGACGTTGCTCGAGGAGACACAGGCGCGGCTGGAACATGAGCGCATCCAGGTGAACCAGCAGATTACCGAGATAGCCGGCGTGGCCCGGCGGCTCTCAGACGGCGATCTGAACGCCGCGCGGACGTTGCGCCCAGGCATGTATGGGCCGCTCGACCTGCTCGGTGGCGCGTTGATGCGGTTGGGGCAGCAGATGGCGGGTACGCTGGGCCTGCGACAACAGGTGCAGGCCCAGCAACGGACATTTGACCATTTGCAGCAGGTGATGCGCGAGCAGGAGCATTTGATTGCGGAGGTGGAAGCTGCGCTCCGTGAACTCAACACAAAGGCCAGCGAACTGGTGGCAGACGTGCAGTTGGTGCAGCGCGGCAGCGACGAACTGCCCGGCCTTGACCGTCATGCGCTGTTCGGCGCGTTGCGTGGGGTGGAGCAAGAAGCGATGACGCAGGCGTCGAATACGGCGCTACTCGGCGCACGGCTCTCACAGTTGCGGGCGCGCCAGGCCGATCTGGAGACGGAGGTGCAACGAGTGCGCCAGTTTGCTGGTGGTCTTGCTCCTTCCAGTCAACCCGGTTCTACCTATGGTTTTCCCACTTTTCCTGGTTCTCCCTCATCCAATGTGTCAAACCCATCCACAAATCCTGGCATGAGCCAGCCGTTCGGGAGCTATGGAAATTATGGTGGTCTTGGGAGCGTTGGGAACTTTGGGCGACCATCGGGGACTTCAGCGTCTTCCAACCCATTTGATTCGTCTGGTATGTACTCGTCCGGCGCATCCAATGCTCCCAATGCACCCAATACTGATGCGCCCGATACGCCTGATTCCCGCATCCCGCCGGATTGGCCCCGGTGGTGAGAAGCGATGAGAAGCGCGAAGTAATGCGGGAGAAAAGTGGGAGAAATACGAGATAGCGGGACGAGTGGACAGAAGTTTGACAGGGATACAGGCGCATGTTATGATAGATGCGTAAGTACCGCAGGGCAGGCGGGATGTCAAGCCTGTGGAGAGGCAGCGAAACCACGAATATACGGGATACCTCCGCTCGACGTGGCCTGCCTCGCTGAAACAGGAATCCCCTGGTGCATACACTGAGTTATCACTTCGTCAGATGCACCCGCTGGGAATTGCCGAATGCCGTATGAGAGCGCACCCCACGCGCAGCGCCATAGGCCGGATATGGCAGCATCGCGTAAGGCGCCCACGAACCCTTGCATGTTAGCCATGACGCGAGCTGCGTTTACCGATGACCGATGGAGAGACGGGATCAGAGACCAGGGGCACTGACTGGCGAATACCCGCGCACAACAGGAAGCTCCATCCAGGTTCCAAACGACTGGCTGGCATCTCCCACACGCCCGATTCTGGTGGGGTCTATGGCTCACGAGGAGAACGTCGCCTATACTGCAAATGGTTTAGCCGGCGCTCGTGTTATCTGATTGCGATAGAATTTGTGTAGTCTGAGAACGCTTGCAATCGCTTGTCGCCCGCTGCCGCCATCCGTTATCTACGCCGCCCGATGTCTGTGATGTCTGGTATGCGCGCCCATCTTACGCTGACGTTGCTTATGGCAGCGGCTGGCTGTAGCCGGATGTGGCCGGATGTGGCGCGTTCTGGCCGGAAATGCGCCACGATGGAGCAAGCTGATCGAAGCACAGCGAGCCAGCGAACCGATGACAGACACGCGACACGATGATACGCCGGGATACGCCGGGGCGCACCTACACACAGATTATTGAGGTTCGGATAGTCACATGCCCCGGTTGCCGTTACACGCTCGATCCAGCGAGGCCGTTACAATGCCTATGCCGTCTGTGCAGCCCATGCGACTTGTGCGATTTGTGCGACCTTTGCAGCCTGCACGCATATGCGCGACCATCTTTTCACTGTCTGCGATGTACTTTACGTACTCGTTGCACTCGTTCGTTCATCTTTCGATTTGCTCATAGCTCAGGAGGCCCGTGTGCCAGAAGATCAGGAAACCGCCGTCACGCGCCGTCGTTCACGGCGCCAGGAAACCGCTGTGGCTGCGGAGCCATCTCTCGCAGGGGCCACACCGCAGCCATCCACTCGAACGCGCCGTCGCACGGCCAGCGCGCCCGCTACTACGTCTGAAGAAGGAGCCGTTATGACCAATAGGGATCATGTGGCGACACTCGATACTGCTGATACGGTTGACATGGTTGATACCAACACCGTTGACCCCACTGCTGAAAAACCCGCGCCGCGCAAGCGCACGACCCGCGCCGCGAAATCTCCCACACCCGCTCTAGATGCGACAGAGACACAGACAACCATCGCAGAACAGGCAGAACCAGCCAAACAACCGGTGCGACGCGGGCCACGAGTATCGCGCCCACGAACTGCCCCCGCCACCGAAGCGACGGAAGCGATGGAAGCGACTGACGCCTCTGAAATAGCAGCGCCTGCGAAGGCCACGCGCGCCACCAGGGCCACCAGAACGACCAGAACGACGAGAGCCGCCAAAGCGACGGCGGCTGATGCTGGGGCTGACAATACTGACGCCACCGTTACTGTGGCTGATACGGCAGGCGATGGTGAGGCGATGCCCGCGAAGGGCGCCAGAGCCACCAAGACGACTGGCGCGCGCAAGACTCGCCGCGCGGCTTCTGCGGAGGCGGAAACCGCGCCTGAGCCTGTTGAGTCTATTGAGCCAGTTGTATCCGTCGCGCCGCCTGCCGGAGATACACACCCTACGTCCGCTGCCCAGGCCAGCGCCACGAGCGCACCCGGCTCATCGTTTGCGGCGGAGCCGTATCAGCCTGCCGCCCGCTCATCGTATCGTTTTGGCCGCGCCAACCAGGAAACCGGCAGCGCTGAGCCATCCACCGGCGAGCCTGCGCATCGTCCGTTGCGTCGCGCCGACCGCTCTGGCTGGAACGGACAGAATGGACAGAACGGACAGCATGCGCAAGAGCCTGCCGCCCGTTCCGCGCGTGAACGTGTGCAGCCGCATGTGCCCGGTGGCTCGGACGCCACGCGCACGCCGCGCCAGCCAGCCCAACCTGCCGGTGGGCCAAATGCGCCGCGCTCTCCCAACTACCCTGGTGGACATCCAGAGCAGCAGCGGGGGCATCAGCCGCCGCAGGCGCCAGGACGCGGCAGCGCGCCGTATAGCCCTGGTGGGCGTAGCGGCCAGCAACACCCACAGCAGCCGCCAGTCCCCGGTTATGACATACCCTATCCGCCGAATACGCAGCAGGGTGGGCCGAACGCGCCCTATGGGGGGTATCCGCCATATGAACCGTATCTCTATGACCCACGTGACCCACGCGCGCCGCAGGACCGCTCCGGGCAGACGGGACGCCCGTTGCGTGGCCGCTCGAATTATCCACCGCAGCCCGGCACATACGATCCGCGCGACCCGCGTATGCAACGTCAGCCGGCGCGCCCACCCAGCCCGGCAGACTATTATCGCCGTGAGCAGGGACTGGCGAACCAGCGCGAACGGGGCCTGACGCCAACCCGCAACGTTCCAGGCGCGCATGCGCCCCATGACCGGCGTGGCGTGCCAGCAGGTCCGGGGGGAACTCGCGGACCCGCTGGCGGACGCCCAACGCGCGAGCCGGGCTATCCCACTTCGCTCTATACACCGGTGCCGGGCGCGCCAGGGTTGATCCAGCAGCTCCCGAACGAGCGCCCCGACCGCAACGACCGCTATGCGCCGTCCGCAGGCGCAACTGGTGCGCGTCCCGCTGCCGCTCCGGCGACGCTGGCGCGCACCGTCGAGGTCGCCGGCATCGTCTGGCAGAACGGCGGCAACTACAGTCCAGCGGACCTGCTGGATGGGCGCACGCTTCAGCCTATCGCACGCATCAACGCCGACGACCTGCGGCGGATGGGGCTGCGCCAGGGCGACAAGATTGCCGCGCGCGCCGAAGATCGCGCGGGACGGCGCTATGTCGTGGCAGTTGAGAGCATCAACGACCGTGCGCCGGAGACTGCCTTCGAGCGTCCTTCTTTCGATAAATTGACCGCCTCATTCCCGGACCGGCGCATTCGCCTGGAACACGGCGCGCAGCCCATCTCCGTGCGCATCATTGATCTCTTCGCGCCGTTGGGCTTTGGCTCGCGGGCGCTGGTGGTTGCGCCGCCGAAGACCGGCAAGACGACGCTGATGCGCGAGGCAGCCGAAGCCGTGCTGACGGGCTACCCCGATGCGGTGGTGATGGCGGTGCTGGTGGGCGAGCGCCCCGAAGAGGTGACGGACCTGCGGGCACGCCTGGAGCCACGCGGCGGACTGGTCTATGCGGCCAGCTTCGACGAAGACACGCAACGCCACGCCTGGCTTGTCCAGGTGGCTGTGGAGCAGGCGAAGCGCGTCGCTGAATCAGGACGCGACGCCTTCATGGTGCTGGACTCGCTGACCCGTCTGGCGCGCGCGGAGAATCTTTCGACACGCGGCCAGGGACGCACGCTCTCCGGCGGTATTGATGCGCAGGCGTTAGATACGGGCCGCAGGGCCTTTGGCGCGGCGCGCAATCTGGAGGAGGGCGGCAGCCTGACTATCCTGGCCACCTGTCTGGTGGATACCGGCAGCCGGCAGGATGATGTGGTCTACGAGGAGTTCAAGGGCACCGGCAACATGGAGCTACACCTCTCGCGTGAGTTGGCGCAGCGCCGCCTCTTCCCGGCGGTGGATGCCGTGAAGTCCAGCACGCGCCGCGAGGAGATGCTGCTGACGCCTGAAGAATTGCGCGCCTCTACGGCGTTGCGCCGCCGTCTGGCGGACCTGCCGCCGGCCCAGGCTACGCAACAACTGCTCAGCGTGATGGAGCGCACACCCTCCAACGCGGCGCTGCTCCAGGCCATCGAGCAGAGCGGCTGGATAAGCAGTGTGCGCTAGGGGTGGTTTTTAGCGCATCACCAGGGCAAGCGGATAGACTATCTGGATAGTCTATCCGCTTGCTCGTTCTTCTTGTGGGTAGACGAGTGTGTCCCCGGCATGAACTATCGCCGAATGATAAACACGAGGACCACACCAGCGACGATCACCAGCGCCACCAGTAGCGAGAGCGCATAACCGAGGAGCGAGCGCACACGCCAACGCCAGGGAGGAACGTCGGACGCCGCGATGATCTGCTTGAGCGATTGTGTGATGTCGCGCAAGGGTAGCTCAGTGTGGCTGACGACCTGCCAGAGCAGCGTATTGGTGGCAGCCAGTTCTTCGCGGGTGGAGGCGCTAGTCGTCGTCCAGGCCAGCGTTGTATCGCCGGTAGCGATGAGATAGGTGCGCTGGCGCAGTGTAGCCGCGTTGGGGTCATCTATGCAGACGGCATGGATGGCTTCCCAGCGCGTCAACCTGTGTTCGTGCCCACGTCGCCAGGCCAACCCGTCCGGCATAATGGTGAAGTGGATGCGGCGATGGCGACGATACCACTCTAACGCCAGATACAGGAGATTAAAAGCCAACAGTAAACAGAAGAATATGATATCACCAGGGTTGTGCAGGCCAAACAACGCGTAGAATATCGCACAGAGAAAGCCGATCCACGACCAGCTCAGGTCCATGCGCTGCATAGGAATAGGTAATGCGGGCAGTCGGTGGCTTTGCTCTGTAGCGTTTGCTGGCAGGGATGTGGGCTGCTGCCCAGCCAATGGGGCGCGTGTACCATCGCCGGCAAGGATTGCTCTATGCAAGGCAATCATCGCCTCGATCTTCTGCTCTGCGACGTATCTGGTTCTTTCCCAGCCTGGATTGGTTGCGGCAAGTGTAGCCAGCAGGATGCAGGCGATCAGAGTGATTGGTAGCCAGAAAGTGAGATCTTTTCCCCATAACAGCAGGCCAATGCAGACGGCAACGAAGCAAACCATCACCCAAAAATAGATGCCTAGCGGCGCATAGAGCCAGCGCAGCCAGCGTAAGGACTGCTCCAACTGGCGCTCCGTCTTGCCGATCAGTCCGTTGATGCGATTGCGACGCCGCGCAAGAATAGCTGGTGGTACCTGCTGTAGCTGCTGATTCATAGCTCTTCGACCCTTCCAGACCCCCTATCCCACTGGCACGAGATGGACCGGGCTGCCGGTCAGCGAGAACGACACAGCGAGTTGATCGTGTGCGACGAAGCCGTTGCCTGCGTAGATCAGTTGCCACCAGCCGGTGCCGCTCGCGCCAGATTGGCAATTGCCGGTGTAGCCCGGCGGCAGCGTAATACGCGCAGTGAGCCAGAGACCGTTGAAGGCGTTGTATCCTTGATTGCCGTTTTCCGCCTGCACAACGCTATCGCCGTCAATTGTCGTCAGGTAGGAGGGAGAGAGAAATGGATAGGTCACATTGCCGCTGCCCACGTTTGCCTCCACTACTCCCGTATAGATGCTGCCAGACGAGCCGTCGCCTGGATCGAAGACACTCACGTTGACCGTGCGCCCCGCATAGGCCGTCTGGATGCAGCCCAGGTCCAGGCAACTATAGGGAACACCCGGCGATGCGGTAGCGGCGCAGGTGGTACTTGGGTTATTGGGGTTCGGTGGATTCTGGCTCAGGCCGCTGGAAGAAAAGACCATATCGGCGTTGTTCCACGCGGCAATCTGCAAGCCAGGATTGCCCGCCGTTGCACCAGATGGACAGCCGATGGGTGACACACTCGTCGCCGGGCAAACCTTGAGCGCATAGGAGTGCGAGCCGTAGCCACTGGTCGAGTCCGAGCTATAGAACGCTGTCTGCGAGGCGAGGCCGGTGGTCTCGATGGCAAGCCGGTACTGGCCGGGAGCAATACCAATACCTATAGGCAATGGACACCACGCCTGCCAGCAGGGATTCGGCGCGTTCTTTTCGTAGGGCGATCCTGGGGTCGCTGTGCTCCCTTTGGTGAGCGGGAAGCAGCCGTTGCCGCTGGCAGGTGTGAATGGCAGATTGTAGAGATTTGCTGTGCTGCTGCCGTTCCAATAGGGATCGTAGACTTGGTTGGAGAGGCTGCAGCCATGCGCGGTTAAGTCAAGCGGCAGGGCATCATAGGGCGGATACGATTGTGAGCCAACAAGGCTATCTCCACCGCGATCATAGAGCGCGCCCACCGAATAAAGCGAATACGTGGTCGTGAAGTAGAATGGTGGCGCGTCGGCGATTCCACCGCTAGCCACATCCAGGACAAGCTTGATGCCGTTGCCACCCGGACCTTTGAAATACGTGAGGTCGAGCGTGCCGCCGCTATTGAAGCGGTCGAATGTTCCGCCACCAAAGAGTAAACTCCCGCCGTCAGGAATGAAGCTGGGATTATAGACCCAGATGGTTGCGTTGCCCACGCCGGATGGCACGGTGATGAGATAGTTATACGCGCTGGGGTGCGCAGTATTCTTGGTCGCCTCGCCGGTATAGCCATTCGGCTGCTGGTCGGGATTGCCAGGCTGCACGCCGGTGTTGGGCTGGCCGCAATGGTTGGTGATGCTGTCAGTATATTGTGGGTGATTGGTCACATCACCGTTGTAGGCAGTGTAGAGCGTGGCGCTGTCGGGCGTATTGGTGTAGGCTGGTCCTTCTTCGCAGTAGACATACGGATCGCCGTTCTCTTTGAGTTCGCTCGGTCCGTTGATGGTCGCCAGGAAGGGTTGCAGATTGGCAGCGTTGCCAGGGTTGCATGAATAGGTCTGCGTCGGGTCCGGGTTGTTGGGATTGTCGTAACATTCCACTGCGTCACCGAAGGCGTTGCTGCGTCCGCCGATCTGGATGGGCGGCAGATATTCCGCCTGCCCACTGACGGTGAGCGTGATCGGCTGGACACCCAGACCGCTCAATAGCACGAGGTTCAGCGTCTCGCGGACCGTCACCACCAGATCGTAACTTTTGCCCGCAACGGGGCAAATTGAGACTTCCGCGCCATTCACACAGGCTGGCGCATTGGGCGCGAGAACCGAGCCGAAGCCGTTCTTGACCACCTCTTTCGAGGCGCGCGACACGGCGGAATCCACATCGCCAGGGCGGACGGCGTTGTAATAGTTCGGCATATACATCACGCCAGCCAGCGCGCCAGCCTCCGCCGCCCGCTGCATACGCGCATAGAGATCATAGGCGCGGGCCACGTCAATCGTCAGCCCAGCCAGCCCCAGCAGCACCGTGAACGACAGCGCAAAGATCACCAGGCTCTGCCCCGTGCGCAGCCGTCGCTGAAAGCGCGCGGTGCGCCTGAGACGCGGCAACGTGAGCGTCTGCTGGCTGCGCTGGCCGCTCTGCTTGATGCCGTGCGCCTTCGATCTCATACCCCTGTGCGACATGACCCCGCACCTCTCTATATGACACATCTATCTGGCAATCTCGGCTGTAAACAGCCGGAGCAAGCGACTAATGGCTAAAGCCAATACACAGACACCCGCGCCACCAGCGGACTTCAGTCCGGTTGCCGTGCGCCGGCTGTTCACAGCCGCGAATGTGCGCTGGCAATGTATTGCCGTGTTTTCTCTTACCCCGCTGGCGTGGGCACGGAGACGGGCGTTGGCAGCACCATCGGGTTGATCGGCATGACGGTGTAGTCTGCGCCGTGAAACGCGCCGCTGCCGAGCAGCGGAAACTGGAAGGAGTAATCGTAGTTCACCTGCACGCCGAGCGAATCTTCGTCAAATGGGTCATCGCGCCGGGCGGAGGGCGGGTAATTATTTGGGTTGGGACTCTCGCTCAGCGTGGGTGTGCCGCCAGCGAAGCTGCACGTTGGATCACCCTGGTAGATGGTTTCGCTGCCGCTGCCCTGTGGTTGCCCATCCGCGCCGGCAGCATAAATGATGATCTCCGTCACTTTCACGTTGGGTACGCTGCTGAGCGCGGCATTGACGGCGCTGACAATCGCGCAGTCCGCCGTCGCCTGATTGCCGAGGACGGCGCCGGTGCGCGCGCCCTGGCGAGTGGCGTAGATGATGCTCACGTGATCGTTGAGCAATCCGCCGACATTGACCACGCCCGCAATCAGAAAAAGAATCAACACGAAGAACGCGGAAAACTCCAGCAGCGCCTGCCCGCGCTGGCGACGCCGGTTGCGTGGCCAGCCATGCGTGGGTTTACCCGTTGGCCCCCGTTGCTCACGGTGCTCACGGTGCTCACGGTGCTGCGCTGTTCCATTTGCGCTGCTGCTAGTCTTCATCCGTCCATCCCTCCCCAGGAGCGCAGTATGCCCATGAGCCAGCGCCGGTCGGCAAAGCGCGGCTGGCGGGGCGCGATCAGGTTGGTGTATAAGCTGGCATGGATAGCGATGGACGGGTTGAGCGCCAGCGCCGTTGATGGAGTGGGCACGCGATGAGATTGGTAGTCTTGCGGCTCGATGCGCTGGACGGAGGCGCTGGTGAGTTGCAGGGTGGAGTTGCCGCCGGAGATGAAGGCGGTCAGGTAGGTGTAGAGAAAGGTGATGCGCACGCCCAGATAATCGGCGTTCAGCAGTTGGTCGCGTCGTGAGCTGACGGGCCAGTTCTGCGCACCAATTGGGTTGCCGTTAATATCGTAGACATTTTCAATCGTGCCGTTGCCACCTGTCACCGGCTGACCCGTCACGTCTGCCTCGAATATCTCGATCTTGAGCGCCTTCGCCGGCACGATGCCGGAGGTGCGGGCGCGCACATCGGCAACGATCTGCTGGTCCACCGTCGCATCCGTCCGGCCCAACAGCGAGCCAATGCGCGCGCCATCCTTCGCCGCCAGATTATAGGCTGAAATCGAAGCGCCGATCAGCGAGAATTCGAGCAGCCCGAAGATGAGCGCGAAAAAGAGCGGAGCGACCAGTGAGAATTCAACGATAGCCTGCCCGCGCGCCAGCCGTCTCCGGCGTGGCGAACGTGGAGCAAAGCGGGAGCGGAGATCACGGCATATCGCTTCATCGGCCCGCCCAACCCACTCATCCCGCTCATAGGGAGCATCGGTCGCCACGCGCGCCTCCTCCTGCACCTCAACCACGATGGCGTGAAGCATAACTTTACATAAATCAACTAAAACGAGAACACGTTGTTGCTTCTCAATAGCATAACGAATACATCAGGCATCGCTATCGTATGCGCAGAGGCAGCATGCGTCAAGCGGTATGGGAGGGTTGGCCGTGTGGTTGTGCGGCGCAGGCGCATTCCCTGCGCCAATGTGTGATCAATCTCCGAAAGTTTTGCAGTCAAGAGCGTTACCAGCGCGGCGGGCCGGCGAGGATGCGCTGGCGAAACTCCTCAAAAGAAAAGCCAAGCCCTTCTTCCACCCACCACGTTGCGCCAGCCTCCGCAAACGGGCGCACCTGCTCAATTCCCTGCTGCTGATCCAGCGATGTTTCGCCGCTCATGATGAACTCAAACGGCGCGCCAGCCAACTGTTGCGAACGTTGTGATTTGACATAATCATATATTTCGCGGAAGTCGGCCAGCGAGAGCGGCTCGCGTCGTTCGCGGTGGTGTGATTGGAGGCAAGCGCCATCCCAACGGGCGGCGCGGCGAAACGGCGCGCGGTTCGGCCAGCCGCCGGAGACCCAGATGGGGATGCGCGGCGACTGGATGGGCTTGGGCAGCAGCGTCACATCGTTCAGCGTAAAGTACTCGCCGGAAAATGAGACCTGATCCTCGCGCCAGAGTCTATCGAGAATGGTCAGGCTTTCATCTAGCCGTTTCGCACGGATGATAGGTTCGCCGGACTCGCTAAATGCTGTGAAATCACGCTCCTGGTAGCCGATGCCGACGGCGCAGACGATGCGCCCCTGTGAGAGATGATCGAGGTTGGCGAGCCGCCGCGCCACCAGCCAGGGACGATGGCGGGCCAGCGGCGCAACCAATACACCGATCTGCATGCGTGTGGTACGCAGGGCAATCGCGGTGAGGGCGATCCACGGGTCCACTACATTTGTCTCGCTGAGCAGCACATCCCAGACGAAGAAGCCATCCCAGCCAGCCGCCTCCGCCTCCGCCGCCAGCTCTGCCAATTTGCGCGCATCGGCAAATGCGCCGGTCGTGGGAACATCCAGGCCAAATCGCACAAAAATACCCACTTTCCTGTGTGTCTTTGTCACCGCAGTGTTGCCAGGCTATGATACCAGGCATTACCTGACATCCTGTGTCAAGAAATTGCGGCTCCCATCATTCATGGGTGGTGAGGCGCAATAATCCCGGCAATGGCTGGCACTGGGAGAGGAGGTATTCACTGATGTTTGGCTTAGTGGTTGTCGTATCTCGTGGTACGGTAACGCCTGTGTGAGAAGTGAGTAGAAGTTCTGGCATTGAAGTGTGCTGCTCGCAAGGACACCAGTGGTATCGTAAGCCAGCATAGACCAGCATACATAAGCCTCACATTCGCCTCGTGAACCTTTTGCGCGCTCGTGGGTACCTATGAGGTGAACGGCGCAAACGCGAGCACGATACCGCGAAAGCAAGACATAGCACATAGAGGAGCAATGACAGGTGGCAGTCGTGGGAGTACGGGGGATTGGCCGGGCGGTGGACCCACCTGATGAGGGCGATGCGCTGCTCATCAGGCGCATCGCGCATGGCGACCGCCAGGCGCTGACCGACCTTTACCTGCGCCACCGGCAGGCGTTGTTTCACTATCTGCTGCAATTCACCAGTGATGATGGCGTTGCCGAAGAATTGTTGCAAGACACGCTCGTCGCCGTCTGGAAGAACGCGCGCAGCTATAAGGGGGATGCCCGCGTGCTGGCCTGGCTCTTCGGCATCGCGCGCCGCCGCGCCTGCAAACGTCTACGTCGCCGTGAACTGCCACAGGCAGACCTCGCAGAACTAGAGACGGTGCCAGCGGAGGACCCCGAACCGGAGGCGGCGTTGCTGGCGAGCGTGACCCGCGCGGAAATCGCCGCCGCGCTCGCCCAACTTGCGCCGCAGCACCGCGAGGCGCTTCTGCTGGCCTTCGTCCATGAACTTTCCTATGCTGAAATTGCCGCTGTTTTGGAGGTGCCGCTGGGAACCGTGAAGAGCCGCTTGAATCACGCGAAACGCTCCCTGCGCGCGGTCCTTCGCGCCGGAGAGGAGGCGGAGCAATGACATCCACTCCACAAGAGACCAAACAAGAGAACACAGCGCATGTTGGAGACCTGTTGCCTGCCTATCTCAACGGCACACTAGAAGCGACAGCGCGGTCGCAGGCGCAGCGCCATCTGGCGCACTGCGCCGCCTGCCGCGAAGAGCTGGCGCTCTGGATGGCGCTGGCGGCGGCGAGCCGTGAAGCGCTTGCGCCCTCCACCGTCGCCGCGCCTTCGCCTGCCCTGATGGAAGGCGTCTGGGCGCGACTCGATGCGCCGTCTATGCCGGAGCAACTGGCTGGCGGGGTATGGCGCGCGGGACGGCTTGTGCGCAGCCAGGCACGGCTGATCCCGCCGGGCATCTGGCTGGCGTCCACACTTGCCACAGTTTTTTGTTTCCTGGGATTTCTCTTGCTTGGCAGCCATACCCATACGGACGGTGCGCATGTCGCCGCGTTGCAAAGCCTGATCGCGCCGCTGGTGACGGGCCTCTGCCTCGCCTTTATCTATGGCCCCGAACACGACGCTGGATTAGAGGTTGCGCTTTCCACGCCAACCTCGCCGCGTAAGGTGTTACTGGCGCGGCTGGGACTGGTCTTTGGCTACAACTTCGCGCTCACGACCGCTGTGACGCTGGTGGTGGCGCTGGTGACGGGCGGCAGTTTCGTGGCGCTGGCCTCGCTCTGGTTGGGTCCGCTGCTGCTGCTTTCCAGCCTGAGCCTGGCGCTGTCGGTGGGCGTCAGTACGATGGTGGCCGCCATCATAGCGGGGCTGCTCTGGATCCTGCATCTCTTCAGCATGCCGAATGTGTTGCTGATCGGCCCCTTTGGCTCTGATAGCGGATCGTTGCTGAGCCTCGTCTGGCAGACCAATCCGTTCATCCTGGCGCTGGCGCTGGCGTTGCTGCTGCTGGCGCTGTTCTCGGCGCCGCGCCGTGTGCCGCAACAGGTGTGATTCCTCATTATTCCGATACTCATAAAGGTGGTTGCATGTCGCGTTTTTTGCGCCGCGAGGCGTTGCGCTACGAGGTGCGTGTAGTTGGTCCGTGGCTCTTTGTGCTGCCGCTGTTCGTCGCAGTGCTGTTTGCAATTGCCGCCGGAATGATGGCGTTCAAACAGGCGCAGCACAGCGATATCAGCAACATGCTGATGGCGGGCATCGAGGGCGCGGTGCCGCTGGTGGTAGGGATCGCCTGTGCGGCGATTGCCTCGCGTGAGCCTGCGCTGGAGCTACAACTGGCGCTGCCCGCGCAGTATCGGGTGACGGTTCTCTGGCGTCTCGTGCTGCTGCTCGCCTGGGCCGCGCTGATTGAAATTGCCGGTGTTGCAGTGCTGGCGCTGGCGTTTCCCTGGGCGCTGCATCGCGCTGGCAGTGGCTATCTACTGACATGGCTCGCGCCGTTACTCTGGTGTGGCGGCATTGGCGCGTTGCTGGCGCTGCTGCTGCGTAATCGCGCCGCCGCAATCGCGCTGTTGGGCGTCGCCTGGGTTTTCGAGCTGGTGTTTCATGGCTTGATGGCAAGCTACGGCTGGACGCAGGCGCTGGATCTCTTTGCAACGATGTTCTCTGCCGCCGCGTCGTTCTGGCTGGCGAACCGGCTGGAATTGATTGGGTTGGGCGTGTTGTTCTTGCTTGCCACCTGGTTCTATCTGCGCAATACCGAGTGGCGTTTACGGGGAGAGGATGCCTGAGCAATGTCTTCGATGTCACAACTGGCAGTTGTCGCGGGCGCGTTCCGCTATGAATATCGTATGCAGATTCGCCGTGTCTCCGTCTGGGTGGTGCTGGGGCTGCTCTGTCTGCTGATCTTTGGTATCTGGTCGCTCGGCGGAAACGCCGAACTGCACGGCTATTTCACCAGTGGACGTGAGGGCATTCCGGTACACTGGGTGCCACCAGACCCGCGCTCTGCTGTGCTGGATTGGGTGCAGTTCCTGGGGTTGTTTGTGCCGCTGGGCATCGGCCTGGTGCTGGCGGACCGGCTGGCGCGCGATAAGCGCACCCGTGTGGATGAATTGCTCGATACCGCTGAAGGTTCACCCAGCGCGCGGCTGACCGGCAAGTTTCTTGGCAGCACGCTGGCGACGCTGACGCCGCTGCTTATCATGTATTTCGCGCTGGTAGCCTATATGGTGCAGCAGACGGGGCAGTTCACGACCATTGTGCCGCTGGCAGTGGCGGGATTCGCGGCAGTGCTACTGCCAGCGGCGCTCTTCGTTGCAGGCTTCTCGGTGACATTGCCATTGATCCTGCGCGTGCCAGTCTACCAGTTCCTCTTCACTGGCTACTGGTTCTGGGCCAACCTGATGAGTCCGAAGATCGGCATTCCCAGCATCGTCGGCACAATGCTCAACGCCGCCGGTCCCTGGGCGCAGGAGGGCATCTTCAACTACAACTGGACCTTCCTGCGGCTGAACGCGACGCCTGCCCAGGGCTATCTGAGTATTGCGCTGCTCTCCGGCCTCGGCCTGGCGGCGGTGCTGGGCATGGGGGTGTATCTGCGCTGGCAGCATGCGCGACGGTAGAGGTCTTTTGGATTTCAACAGGAGAAAGCTGACGATTATGAATGTGACGATAGAGAACCTGACCAAAGTGTATGGCGGCAAGGTGCATGCGCTCAATGGCGTGAACCTGACGATTCCCAATGGCATGTTCGGGTTGCTCGGCCCCAACGGCGCGGGCAAGACGACGCTGATGCGCATCCTGGCGGGCATCCTGCACCCGACGAGTGGCACGGTGCGTGTTGGTGGGCGCGAGGTGAAGAGCGAGCGTGACCGCACGGAGGTCAAGCGCATCCTGGGCTATCTGCCACAGGAACTTGGGATGTATCCCGATCTGTCGGCGCGCGAGTTTCTGGATTATATGGCGATCCTCAAAGGGCTAGATGAGACGAAAGCGCGGCGAGCGCGGGTAGAGTGGCTGCTGGAAACGGTGGCGCTCAAAGATGTTGCCAACCGCAAGCTCAAGACGTATTCCGGCGGCATGAAGCGGCGTGTGGGCATCGCGCAGGCGCTCCTCAACGATCCCAAACTGCTGATTGTGGACGAGCCGACGGCGGGACTGGACCCCGAAGAACGCATCAGGTTCCGCAATCTGCTCTCGGAACTGGCGGGGAATCGCACGGTGCTGCTCTCTACCCATATCGTCGAAGACATCGCCCAGACGTGCCAGCAATTGGCAGCGATGACCAGCGGGCGTGTTGTCTTTTCCGGCACGATCATCGAACTGCTGGCGCAGACGCGCGGACATGTCTGGCTGGTGGCGACGCCCGGCCAGAAACCCGAAGGCGATTTTACGATGGTCGCCGCGACGCCATTGGCTGGCGGTGGCATGCAGTATCGCGTTGTTGGCCAGCCAGCGCAGGGGATGCAGGCGACGCCTGCGGAGCCGACCCTGGAGGACGGCTATGTCTGGCTGATGCGCGAACATCGCGCTGCGCCGTCGCTCGCCGCTGTTTGACCTCGCTGCCGGTTCGACGTTTCACGTGAAACATGCGCTCTCGTTGTGCCGTTATCCACTACATGGACAAGAGTGGTGATAATGTGCGGAAGTGGCACGTGTCATGCACTGGAATGAAGTATGCCGGGTACTCTCATGAACTCTCATGGCCCGGCATATCAACCCAAGTGCAGCAGGGGGTGGCCGCGTTCGCCTATCCCCCGCGTGGCGCAATGTTTCAGATGTTTCACGTGAAACATTGAGGCATTGGCGCAGTGAGGAGTGTAGCATGGCAAACCAGGACCCCAATCAGCAATGGGGGCAATCTGATCCAAGCCAGTATGGTCAGCAGCCGGACCCCAATCAGCCGCAACAGTGGCAACAGGGAAACCAGCCGTATGCGGACCCTAACCAGCAACAGCAGCAACAATGGGCACAGGGACAGCAGCAGGACCAGAGCGGCTTGATGGGATCGCAGTCTTCGCCCAATCAGAGCGGCGTCGCCGGTGGCTCTCCGTATGGAGACCCAGACGACCAGAGCGGTCTGGCGGGCAGTGGCTCTGGCGGTGGCATGCCCAACCAGGCCAGCCAGTACGATCAGGGCAACTATCAGCAGCAGTCCGGCGGCACTGGCCCCTATGATCCGAATGCGCCGCAGCAGAGCCAGCAGGGCCAGTATGACCCGAACACTGGTATGCCCAACGACCCCAATAATCCCAACGTCTCGCAGGGAAACAATCAATATTAGTTTGTTGAGCGAGCGAATTTCAACGGCAGCCCTGTTACCACATGAGTAACAGGGCTGCCGCCTTTGTGTGAGGATGGTAAGCCGCTGTAGTCTCCCGCTTCTGAGTCGCTTGACATTCCATCTGATATTTGCTATGTTATGTATGCGTAACGTTAAGTCAGCTTAACATGTCTCTGGAGCTTGCGCGAAGAGTCCTGAGAAAGCGCGAGGTGCGGTGAAAACAGTCGTTCTCAATCGTTTGCGCGAACTGCGCCAGGAACATGGTCTGACGCAGGAACAGTTGGCGCATGACCTCGATGTCACCCGCCATACGATTCTGGCGCTGGAGGTGGGGCGGTATGTGCCATCCATTGAGTTGGCGCTGCGACTGGCGGCTTATTTCGATCTGCCGCTGGAGCGTATTTTCTGGCTCGATCCGGTGCTGGATGCAGAAGTGCGCGGACTGGCTCCGCAGCCCATTGCTGATCCGGAGACTGGGCAGACTGGCCAGCCGGAGAGCGATGAGAACCCGGCACAGGGTGGAAATGCCGGAAGTGCCGGAAATGCTGCAAATGATGCTCTTAGTTCAACGGGAAGAGCCAGGATATCGAGAGAGGATATCCGCTGAAAGCGAGTGATGACGATGGCAGAAGTACATGAACACGTAGGCGTACAGCGGGCCAGTAGCCGGAAACGTGGCCTGCGTCGCAGCAATCGCCTGAACCTGATTGTTGCTGGTTTCTCCTGGGGAATAGCCGCAGTGGTATTGGCCTTCTCGCTCTGGCACTGGCTTCACGCCTCCATTCAGCTTGTTGATCTCATCAACGTCGCTTTTGGCGTGATCGGCGCAACGCTCGGTGGCATCCTGGCGCTGAGTGGCGACGGCGATGTGGTTCTCCTCACCGGCGCGGACGAGCGGCAGCGACGCGATATCAGCGCCGCCAGCACCATCGCTTTCAACCTGACATTCTGGGGGCTGTTTGGCCTCTGGATGGCCTATCAGCTTGTGCCCTCCTGGCGCGCAGACGCTTATATACACGTCGGTATTTTGCTCTTTGCCGCGATGATCTTGTATTTGATGAGCTATCTCTGGCGCCGTGGGCGCGTGTGACACACTTTCCTGCCAACCACCGAGAAAGGAACGGTACATACGATGGAGACGACCCCATCATTACCGGCATTGCAGGCGTTTGCCGGACAGGAACTCGAATGGGTGAAGCCGAAAAGGCCCAAGAATCACTATGTGTTGCAGGCGAGCGACGGGCAGATCGTAGCGACGCTGGATCGTGGCAAAAAGAGTGCGACCGGCGCAACAGCTACCGGCAACTACACTTTACAGCGGCAGGGATTCTGGCGGCAGCGAATCGTCGTCGAAAGCGCGCAGGATCATGCGCAGGCCGTCTTTGCCGGCAAGACACTCACAGTGCCCAGCGGTGAGACAATCACCTGCGAGAAGGTACGCATGCTTAGCAGTGAGCGCGTGTGGAAGGATGCGTCTGGCGCGCCGCTCCTGAGCGTGCGCCCCTCGAACTGGAAGGCAACGGCGAAGGTGGTCATCGAACCGGCTGGCGCTACATTGCCAGAGCTATCGCTTCTCGTGCTGCTGGCGCAGTTCCGGGTGGTGCTGGCGCGCGAAGATGAAGAAGCGGCGGTAGCTGCGAGCGTGGTTTCGACGGCGGCAGTTCACTAGACCTCACCCCCGGCCCCTCTCCCACAAGGAGAGGGGAGCGCGGGCGCTGGCATGTAAGTGGGAGCAGGCGAGAAGAAGCTGGACGCCAGGAGAGCAGAAATCACCATATTGACACACCAACCGAACATAGCCTACACTGCATGTTGCAGGCGGGCGCTCGTCTATCAGCAGGGGATGTGGTTGTCTCTGAGTGTTTCACGTGAAACATCCAGTACCTTCGCTGAATGGAGCATGACGAGCCAGGTACGCCGGATGAAAGGCGGCAAGGGCTATGTCCGGTTGGTGGATTGTGGCGCTGGTGAGCCTGGCGGCGCAACTGGTCTTTGGGCTGCTCATAGCGGTGATCGCTGTCGCCGTCCAACGCTGGCGTGTCTGGGGATGGGCGCGCCGTATCGCCACCGGCAAGATGAAGCGACAGGACGCCTATGCGCGTTATGTCGCTCACAGCAAAACGGTCAACGCTCTCCTCATCAGCCAGATAGCCTTTGTGCCCGGATTAGCCCTCGGCGCGGGCATTGCTTATAGCAGCCTCGCATCCGAAGGAAGGTTCACGCTTCCCCTACCTGCTCCACCAACCGGCAGCGTCATTTGTAGCTTTGGCCTGGCAGTGCTGCTACCCCTCGCAGCGTATGCGTTGCTTTTTGGTCGTTTCGTTGCGCCGCAGGTCAAACGCGACCTGCGCGGGCAAACGCAGGCGCAGGCGACGCCATTTGCCGCGCAACTGCGTGGCCTGGCGGTGCGCAACGCGCGTCCATTTCTCTTTGTCGAGGCGCTCGGCCTGTTCTATCTCTTGGGCTGGCAGGACGAACGCTGGCTGTTGATTCCCATCTCCGTTGTGGTGATGGCGTTGTGGCTGGCCGGTTCATCGCTGATTATTCGCTGGCTCCAGCGTCTCGTGCCGCTGGAACAGACTGAATGGGTAGATCTGGCGCCGCGCATCACCGCCTGGTGCGACCTGGCGCAGGTCCGGCTCGATCACGTGTATGTGGGCTATGCGTTGGGACGATTGAGCGAACTGGGAACCGGGCAGGTGTTCGTCTACGGCATTGGGCGGCGGCAACTGGTGTTGGGCGCGGCGTTTCTGCGCAACACCGATTGGCGACAGCGCGACGCTGTGATTGCGCACGAATTGGGGCATCTGCGCCAGCATGACTCGCTCATCAATGGCCTTATCGCTATCATCAAAGCGACGGCGCTGGTAGCAGCGTTTACCCTGCTCGATCTGCCGGCGTTCATTGCGCTGGTCAACCCTTTCACGGCGAACCGTGTGCCATATTTGCTGGCGCTGATGCCATTCTCTGTGCTGCTCACCCTTGAGTATGGCATTGAGATCATCGAGCGCCAGCGCCGTCCCCGCGTTGAATTACAGTGTGATCGCTATAGCGTGTATCTGACGGGCGATCCGCTGGCGCACGTCATCGCGCTGCATACGTTGAGCAACCTGCTGGGCACGCCGCTGGATTATCGTGGCAGCACGCATCCCATCCTGAAGAACCGCATGCAACGCATCGCGGCGTTTGGCCAGCAGCAACAGCCACATCTGGCGCCCTGGGCCAATAATCCGGTTCCGGCGAATGTGCAACTCAAACGATCAGATGGCAGCGTCGTCGGCACGGCTCCGCTAGCGAGTGCGCCACCTGCTGCTCCGGTGCCGCCACGCCCCTGGGCGGAGATGCCGCCCGCAGCGGTCCCAGTGATGTCCGCTGCTGTTCAGGAAACCCCTGACGCAACGACGACAGCTTCCACATAAGAGAGATAAGAGGAAACAGATGCGGCTCCTGTTCTTTTGTCCAGCTTGACGCTTGATAGGCCACTATGCGACAACGCCTTCAGGACGACCATCTGAAGGCGTTGTCGTCAGATGATGGCGTATGTGTTTGCACGATCAGCGACTGAAGAGAGATCGGCAGGAGGCAGATGATGCAGATTGGTATTGGACTCCCCAACACGATTCCCGGCGCCCAGGTGAGCACCATTCTGGAATGGGCGCGCAAGGCAGACGATGGCCCATTCTCCAGCCTGGGAACATTGGACCGGCTCGTTTTCCCTAACTACGAAGGAATGATGACACTGGCGGCGGCGGCAAGCATCACGCGGCGCATCCGCCTGATGACGACGGTGCTGATTGCGCCGCTGCGTAACCCCGGTGTGCTGGCGAAACAGGCGGCGACCCTTGATGCGCTCTCTGGTGGCCGCCTGACCCTGGGCCTGGGGATCGGAGGACGTGAGGATGACTTCATTGCAGCCGATATAAATATTCACGAGCGAGGGCGGCGCTTCTCGCGGCAACTTGACTTTATGCGGCATGCCTGGGCTGGTGAGGCGCCGCTGGCAGGGGTTGCGCCGATGGGGCCGAAGCCGGCGCGCGCTGGTGGGCCGGAGGTATTGATCGGCGGCTATTCTGCGAAAGCGGTACAGCGCGCGGCGCAGTGGGATGGCTTCATCGCTGGCGGGACGACGCCAGAGAACGCCGCACAACTCTATGCCGTGGTGCAGCAGGCGTGGCAGGAGGCCGGACGGCAGGGCAAGCCGCGTTTTGTCTGCGCTGCATATTGCGCGCTCGGCCCAGATGCTGCTGAACGTGGCGGCGGGTATCTGCGCACTTATTACGCCTTCCTGGGCGCAAATGCCGAGCAGATCGCGTCGCACATGCCATCAACCCCCGACGCCGTGAAGCAGACCATCCAGCGCTTCCAGGCGATTGGCGCTGATGAGCTGATTCTCTGGCCTTGTATTGCCGATCTCGATCAGGTGGACCGTCTGGCAGAGGTGGTCAGTTAGCTATCCAGCAGGCTGGTAGATCCTCATTTATCGGCCTGCTGGCATATGTGGCACATGCTATACTGCCATCAGATTGTGTTCCGTCTGTTCCGTCATTTGGAGCAACATACTATGAGACGTTTCCATCACCGGCGTTTCTGCCACTCGATGCGTGCGCCCTGTTGATCGTTCGTTGGGTTCGCCACACAAACCACATATCTTATCCGTGCGCCGCCTCTCTCTGAACGAGTCTTGCGGTCGGTTCGCATCGCTTGCGTTTGCTCGTGCGCGCGTATGTTTCACGTGAAACATGCGCTACCACGTGGATGCTTGCTGATACGATTCCGCCGCTCTCTACTGCACTTCTTATTGACTCGTTCTTCTATGAGAGAGGATATCTATTCGCATGTCATTGCCTGCCCCCATTCCTGCTTCGCCAGCGCCGGTGCGTGCGCCACGGCACGAGAGACGCCTGCGCGCGGCACTGCTAACGACGGCGCTGCTCGATGAGCTTTCTTCTGGCTTTATTGTGGTGGCGTTGCCGCTGTTGCGCGATCATCTGCGCCTCAGCTACGCCCAGGCGGGATTGCTCTTTACCGTTGGCGGCGTTTCCTCGATGGTGTTGGAGCCGATCATCAATCTGCTCAGCGACCGTGGCTCCAAGCGCGTTCCCATCCTGCTTGGCGCACTGACGCTCGTCTTGAGTTTTGCCCTGGCCGGTGTCGCGCCAAACTATGGGTTGGAGTTGGTGGCCTTCGCGCTCTGGTATCCCGCCAATGGCGCCGCCGTCAGCGTGGCGCAGGCCGCCCTGATTGACCATCGCCCGCACCACGCCGAGCGCACAATGACACGCTGGACACTGCTCTCCGGCGTTGGCGATCTGCTGGCGCCGCTGATGGTTGGTGTGGCCATCGGCGTTGGCCTGGGATGGACCACGCTTTGCCTCATCGCTGCTGCGCTCTGGTTCGTCGTGGCGCTCTTCCTTGCACCGCAACACTTTCCCGCTGCGCCACCGGCCTTCAATGTGGTGGCAGCCGATAAAGCAGAGGCTGATGAGGGTGATGAAGCTGCGGAACGAGTGGGGTTGCTGGCCGGGCTGCGTGAGGCGCTACGCGACAAGCTGTTGCTGCGCTGGATGGGCATTGTGCTGCTGGCGACGATGCCGGATGAGGTCTTTCTGGCATTTGCCGCGCTCTATCTCACCGATCATCTGCATACGCCGGCAAGTCTGGCGAGCCTGGCGCTGGCGGTGGGCATCGGCGGTGGACTGTTGGCGTTAATTGCGCTGGACCGGCTGGGCGGGCGTATTGCGGGAGTGCGGTTGCTGCCGTGGATGGCGCTGGTGACGCTGGTGGGCTTTATCACGTTGCTGGCCGCGCCGGACCTCGTCGTCGCCACACTGGGGTTGCTGCTGGCAAATATGGGCGCGGCGGGCTGGTATCCTATCGCCAAAGCGGCAGCCTATGACACCCGCCCAGGGCGCTCCGGCGTGGTGCAGGCGGTGGATGCACTGGGTCAGCCGTTCGATACGGCGCTGCCAGGTTTCGTCGGCCTGCTCGCTGGTCACTTTGGCCTGGCGGTAGGCATCGGCTTTCTGGCGCTTTCGCCGTTGGGTGTGCTGCTGCTCTTGCCGCGCCAAAAAAGCACTTGAACCCGGTCATTGCGTCTGGCCGCCTGTTCCGCTAGAATGGAGGCACAGCGCGCAAGGTGTGTGGAGTGTCGCGCTGGTTGCGCCTGGGGTATGGTCTATTCGCGGTCATGTTCCAGGTAGAACGCAGGAGCCGGTGCGATGACTCAACCGTGGAGCATAGGAATCTTATCGCTGCTCGTCCTCACGGCTATCGGTTGCCTATTTGCCGCATTCGCCATCTGGCGGCTCGCGCGGCGGCTAAACACGCTGCTCTTGCCCGATGAGGATGAGCAGTTTTCCGGCGATGAACTGTACTCTTGGTTCATCCAGGCAGAGAGCCGCATCCGGGGCGGCTTGACCGTCTGGCTCTATCTTTGGGCGATCTTCTCGTACTTCGCCTATACGGCCACCTATGGCTTGAACACGATATTTTCTTTATCTCCCTGGCCACATACGGTTGAGGCGAACATTATCTATGCGCTGCTGTACCCAGCCCCTATCCTCATACCGCTGGCCGTCTTCGAGCTATGGGCCGCCACAACGCTTGAACGTCGCGCGCTCCAACAGACACGCGAGATGACGATCTCCGCGACTGTAGCATTGCGGCGGCGTCTGCGCCTGGTTCTCTGGCTCTATCCGGCGACGTTTCTTTTGTTGTTCGGCATCGGTCTGGTTCAGCGTGTCTACGCAAACTCGTGGGAGTGGGTGTACCCGCTGGTGCCGGCGCTCTGGCTCTCGCTGAATCTGCTCGTCATTGGGCGCGTGCGGCGCTGGCTCTATCCCAGCTATCCGATCAGCGAGACGGATTGGGCGGACCAGGAGTGGCGCATCCGCGAATGGGCGCGGCTGGCTGGTGTGGAGCTGAAGGCGATCTACATCCAGTCCACAACGGAGACGGGCAAAGCGCCGCTCGACATCACTGGCCTGCGCCGCCACACGCTCTACCTCAGCGACCTCTGGCTCAACTCGACGGATTGGCGCCAGCAAGACGCGATGCTCTGCACGCTGCTGGCGCGGGCACGCTATCGCGTCACATCGTTCTGCATCGAAGTCGTCGGTGTACTGGGGGTTGCCGTCGTCCTCGCGGCGTTCAATTGGGCAAGCGATTCGTCGCTCGCAATCTTCGGGTTTCTTAAAGATTTGCCGACGCTCGGTTTTGTGCCGTTAGTGCTGATGGCGCTGCTGCTCTATCGCTGGTCGAAACGCCTGCTGATGGCCGCCGACTGTTTCGCCGTCGTGCTGACGGGCGATCCCTATGCGCTGCTAGTGGCGCTCCAGACATGGGGCGTTCTCAATGGGATGCCATTGAGCAATGACATTGTACTCTTTGGTCGCCGTGCGGATGAGTGGCTGCCCTGGCTCGGCTGGCATCTGGCGGAGGAGCGTGGCATTGGGCCAATCTTCGCGCTATGGGCGCTTTTCACGCTCTATCTCCCTTGCACTTTGATGCCCTCCATCGCCACGCGCTCGCGGGCAATAGACGCCTACATGCGCACCGACGCGCCGCATGCCCCCTGGGCCACCACGCCTGTCCCTGCGCTGACGCCGCTGTTCCTCGGTGGCTCCTATCCCATCACCGCGCCCATCGAGACGATGCCGCCAGCCGCGCCGGTGCCCGTCAGCCCGTATCCCCACACGCTGCTGTTCGCGCCTGAGCCAGCAGCACTATCTTGAGTCGTTGTATTGAGTAGAAAAGGCACAGTTTATGGTGGATCAGTTCGTGCAGGCGCTTGATGTAGGAATACCGTTGGTTCTCGTCAGTATTGGCGTGGTGTTAGTAGTCCGATTCATACAGTCGGCACGCCTACGGCGTCTGATTTTGGCAGTGCGCAAGGGACTGTTGCCGGCGGAGAAAGCCTATGCGAACTTCATTAAGGCAGGAACCAACCTCTGGCGGTTTGCATATATTTTCCTCTTCAGCCTTTTCTTTCTGGTACTACTAGGTCTTGCTTTCTTTCGATACGTAGGTGACGTATTAGGAGCCTTTGAGCCGGGCGCGTTCTTGATGGTTGCAGGCGTCTATTTGACGTTATTCCCACTACTCGACACACTGTTGAGCAGTAGGACAGATGCCAGGGCCAGTCGTGAGTTGAGCAATAGTCAACTTCGCACGAGGTCTGTTTTAAACATCAGGCTGCGTAGATCGTTGTTCAAAGTGTTTGCGATGTTGGTTTTCACCGAAGCTTTGGGCATCGGTTTTGCGGCTGGCGCGCGTAGGCAACTCTGGCTCGTTCCACTCGGTGCTGTCGTATGGTGCCTCTTTCGTGTATTCTTTGCTGGCCCAAATATGACCTGGCGTGAATGCGCCCAGCCGATTGCTCGTACCAGGTGGAAAGAACTGGAGCCGCGCATCGCAGCCTGGGCACGGTTGGCAGGTGTCAAGATTGGCGGCGCTTATATCACCAATGCTGCTCTCACAGGACAGGCACACCTTTTCATAGCTGGCCTCGTGCGACCACGATTATTTTTGAGTGACGCTTTCCTTGACCAATCAGATTGGCGGCAACAGGACGCCTACATAGCGCAAGAATTAGGGATGGTACGTGCGCGTACCACGCTCTGGGGTGCGCTCATACAGACTGCGCAGCCAGTGTTTGCGACAGCGATAGTAGTCTGTGTTCTGCTCATCTGGCCCCCATCAGCGATGAATCTATTATCGGTTGGAACAGTCATTGGAGTAGGTTTTGCCCTTATCATTGGATCGCAGGCCCTTGGGCTACTGTATGGGGTGGTTAGCGGATTAGTGCAGCAGCGTATTCTCCTCAATGGCTACCGTTTTGGCGTATACCTTTGCGGCGACTATTACGCAACAGCGGTGAGTACAGTTACTGCGTATCAAATCACGCGACAACATTGGCTGATGGCAAGGCCAGGATTTCCATCTTCAGGAACCAGATGGCAGCAAAAAGAACGGAAACGCCTCGAAGCCGAATTGGCCTCAAAACCTGCGCCACGCGCTCCTTGGGCAGCCGATCCAGTCCCTTCCATCTATTCCTTCACAGTAGGAAGACACGAACATACGGTTCCGCTAGACCAGGCTCCGCCGCCCGCCCCGGTTCCGACCGCATTATATCCCAACGCTGAACTTTCGATTCCATTCTCACCATCCGCATCATCTGACAGCCCAGCCGCGCCAGAGGCATGATATGCGGGTATATCAGTCGGGTGGTAGATCAGTGGCCAAGAGGATGCTGTGAACCGGAGGCAGCGTTTCACGTGAAACATCGCGCAATTGATCTATCATCACGGTGATGGCGACCAGTTGCCCGCCACACCTGCTGACCAGCTCCGCCACTGCGCGTGCCTGGCTGCCAATCTCTATCCAATCGTCCACAAGCAGCACGCGGTCGCCTGCGCCGATAGCCGCGCGCTGCATCAGCAGTTCGGTTTGTTTGCCGCGATAATCTGGCGATGTCACCGTGCGCATCTTCTCGCCGGGGAAAAGTGCGCCAGCCTTGCGAATGGCAACGAACCCCACGCCAAGTTCGACAGCGGCAGCCCCGCCGAGCAGGAAGCCGCGCGACTCGATGCCCGCCACAGCGGTGATGCCCGCCGCACGAAACGGTTCTACGAGGCTGGCGATGATGGTGCGCAGCGCGGTGGCGTCACGAAAGACGCGCCAGACATCCGCGTGCCCTTCCACCCAGCGAAAGTGTTCGAGCAGCAACGATTTTGCTGGGTCCATGGTCAGCCTCGTTGCGGGCGCATGCTGTGCAGGAGATCAGCCTGGGCGAGCAGCGAGCGCAGGCGTACACGCGCATCCTCGCCCAGCGGCGCCAGCGGACGGCGCGGCTCGCCGCCATAGTGCGCGACGAATTGCAGCGCCGCCTTCAGTCCCGCGACGCCGTAGCCCGATGTTACTGCTGTATTCACCGGCACCAGCCGCGCCTGCAATGCGCGGGCTTCGTCGAGTTTCCCCGCCTGCCAGAGCGCAACCAGTTCCAGACATTCGCGCGGCGCAATATTTGCCAGCGCCGCAATCGCGCCCGCCGCGCCGACTACCACCGCCGGCAGCAGAAAGCCCGCGCTCCCCGCCAGCACAGCGAAGCCCTCACGCGCGCCCGCCGCCACTTCGGCCAGCTTGGCGATGTTGCCCCCACTGTCCTTCATGCCAATGATATTGGGATGGGCAGAGAGCGCGATCACCGTCTCCGCATCCAGGTCTACTCCTGCAGTGTTGGCGGGCATGTTATAGAGCAGCACTGGCAGCGGGCTGGCGTCAGCAACGGCGAGGTAGTGCGCGCGCAGAGCGGCGTTGGTCATCTGCGCACGGAAGTGCCCCGGCGGAATCACCAGCGCCACATCCGCGCCGGACTCCGCCGCCAACCGGCAGAGCGCAATCGTTTCGCGGGTGGAGAGCGCGCCAGCACCTGCCAACACCTGCGCCTCCGCGCCCACCGCCTCGCGGATCGTTGCAATCACCCTGCGGCGCTCGTCTGCGTCCAGGTGAACCGCCTCGCCATTGGAGCCGAGCGCAACGATATTGGCGATGCCATGCGCGCGTAGCCGCGTGATGTGTTCGCGTAGCGCCGGCAGATCGAGTTCCTCATCGGCGTCGAAGAAGGTCGGCACCGGCGGATAGATGCCAGCAATGTTCATTTGGTTGACGTTCCTCTCACTACGACTGCTTCGCGGGGCGCGAGAGGATCGCCGGATCGCTGCCGACGATCTCCAGGAAGCGGATGACCTGGCGAATCAGGTGGTAGTAGTTGGGGATGTGATATTTCTCGTTGGGTGCGTGAATGTTGTCATCCGGCAGGCCGGTGCCCATGAAGATGATCGGCACATGCAGTTCGCTGTCGAAGAGCGCGCCGACCGGAATCGAGCCGCCGGAACGTTCATAGGCTGGTGGCGTGCCCCACTCTTGCTCCAATGCCTGCTCTGCCGCGCGCATGAAGATGTTATCCACCGGCACCAGCACCGCATCGCCACCGTTAATCTCGTGAACGGTCATCTTTACTCCTGGTGGGCATAGCTCCGCAACGCGCTTCTCCAGCAACGCCAATACCTCGGCTGGGCGCAGACCCGGTGGCAGGCGCAGGCTCACTTTGGCAGTCGCCTCGGCGGGGATGACGGTTTTCGAGCCGTCCCCTATGAAGCCACCTTTGATGCCATGTACTTCCAGCGTCGGGCGGGCGGTGGCGCGTTCGATGGGGTCTATGCCCTCCTCACCGGGCAATACATCAATGCCCATCTCCTTCATCATCTCCGCTGGCACATCCACCGGATTGCGCTTCCACAGCGCGCGTTCTTCGTCTGTCACGGGTTGCAGGCGCTCGTAGAGTTCGGGGATGGTGATTTTGCCATCGGCTCCTTTGAGGCCCGCCAGTACCAGCGCCAGCGCGTGGATAGGATTTGGGCCGACGCCGCCGAATTCGCCGGAGTGCAGATCATGTCGCGCGCCCTGCGCATGTATCTCGGTGTAGATGATGCCGCGCAGCCCATAGACCAGCGAGGGCACGCCCGGCGCTGGCATGCCGGTATCTGCCACCAGCGCCACGTCACTGGCGAGCCGTTCCGGATGCTCTTTGACATACGCCTCGATGGCTTCGCCACCGGCCTCTTCTTCGCCCTCGATCAACACACGCACATTGACGGGCAGCGACCCATTGTGCGCGTGCATCAGCGATTCGAGCGCCTTCACCAACCCATACATCTGCCCTTTGTCGTCCACGGCGCCGCGCGCATAGAGGTTGTCGTTGCGAATCTCTGGCTCAAAGGGGTCACTGAGCCACTGGTCTCTGGGGTCTACCGGCTGGACATCATAGTGACCGTAAAGCAGGACAGTGGGCTTGCCTTCGGCCTTCAGCCATTCGCCGTAGACGAGCGGATGCCCTGCCGTTTTGATGACATTGACGTTCTCGATGCCGGTGCGCGTCAAGGCGTCTGCAACGAACTGAGCGGCGCGCTCGACATCTTGTTTGTGTTCCGGCAGTGTGCTGATGCTGGGAATACGCAGGAGCGCCTTCAATTCTTCGAGGAAGGCGTCGCGGTGCTGTTCGACATAGGCGAGCGCCGCCCCGGTAGTGGTATCGCTGGTAGACATGCTGGCTTCCTCTTCTCGTCTGTTGTTTGGTATCTATTGCTATTCAGCATGTTACAGCATGTTGCAGGCACGTTGCAAAGATGTGTCTTCAGCCTTCTCGTGCGCTACAGGATGGCGCAAGAACTGTAACCACTCCGCCATGCTTCCTTCATACTTGCCCGCCATACTTGAATCATCTCTTGTGGGTAGTTGGCAGTAAGACATGAAAGGAGGATGCGGCTCCTTGCGCGCTTACCTGAAGGTAAGCCTGGTCTGCCGCAGAGTACAGCAATGGGTACAGTTATCGAAGTCCAGAGGTTGCACAAAGAGTATGGATCCCTGGTCGCCGTGGACGACGTATCCTTTCAGGTGATGGCTGGCGAGATTTTTGGCTTGCTCGGCCCCAACGGCGCGGGCAAGACGACCACCGTTGAATGTTTACAAGGGTTACGGCATGCCGATGGTGGCCAGATGCGCGTCTTGGGTCTGGACCCCTGGAAAGAACGGTCCAGCTTGCGGCGACGCATTGGCAGCCAGCTACAGGAATCGGCGCTGCCAGATCGCCTTAAGGTCTGGGAAGCCCTGGACCTGTTTGCCACCACATCCCTCAGCCGCTCTGCGCGCGAACAGTTGTTGGAGCAGTGGGGGTTGGCTGATAAGCGCAATACCAGTTTTTCCAGCCTTTCTGGCGGCCAGCGCCAACGGCTGTTTGTGGCGCTGGCATTGGTCAACCAGCCAGAAGTCGTCTTTCTGGATGAAGTGACGACCGGCCTCGATCCAGCGGCGCGACGCACTACCTGGGACCTGATTGAGCAGATACGTGAACGTGGCACGACGGTAGTCCTGGTGAGTCATTTCATGGATGAGGTTGAGCGGCTCTGCCAGCGCGTGGCAGTGGTGAATCATGGCCGCATCGTGGCCCTGGATACCCCAGCGAGATTGGTTGAGCAACGGGCGCAGCAGAGGCGAGTGCTGTTTCATTGGGAGGGAGAGCCACTTTCCTGGCTCGAATCTCTGCCACATGTGCGTGCCGTCCAGCAGCAGGGGAACCAGGTGGAAGTGCAGGGCGATGGCGCAGTGTTTCAGCATGTGGCGGCTGCGCTGTTGCAGCGAGGGATCGAGCCAGATGATTTGCGAGTAGAGCGTCCCACCTTGGAGGAGGTTTTCCTTCAGATGGTCGGCAAGTCAGACGAGGAGTAATAGCCATGCGCACTTTGATGAAAACCACGTGGGTCGAACTCAAACTCTTCGCCCGCGAGCCTCTAACGGTCCTGTTTACCTTTGCCATTCCGTTCGTCGTACTTTTTGTCCTGGGCGGTGTGTTCGGCAACCGGCCCGCTGACCCTCATGTGTACCGGGGCTTTGGCATCCTGAATTACTACGTGCCGGCATACATTGCGCTGGTCGTGGCGGCCATCGGCCTGATTGCGCTACCGGTACATCTGGCGGCCTATCGTGAGCGTGGGGTGTTGCGGCGCTTTCGCGCTTCGACGATTCCGGTCTGGAGCGTCTTGGGGGGACAGGTCGCTGCGACGTTCCTGATTGGGGTACTGGCGAGCTTGATTCTGGTAGTTCTTGCGCTGGCCGTGTATCACACCAGGAGTCCTCAGTCGCTTGTTGGTGTGTTGGCAGCTTTTTTCCTGGGTGCTATCATGTTTGCCACGCTTGGTCTTTTTCTGGGCTTGGCCCTGCCCACAGCTCGCGCAGCCCAGGGGGCGGGTGTCCTCCTGTGGTTTGTGATGATGCAGATCAGCGGTCCTGGCGCGCCGCCTGAGGTGCTGCCCACGGCCTTGCTGCGGGTAGCAGATGCCACACCGTTGAAGCATCTGGTGGTGCTGATGCAGGATCCGTGGTTCGGCCTCGGCTGGAACGGCCCAGAGATGCTGATTGTATTAGGGTTCTTTGTTGTGGCGGCTCTGCTCACGATTGTCTTCGCGCGCCGGAGCTAAGGATAAGCGGGCAGACCAAAAAAGCTGGTTCATCCACCGTTTCACGTGAAACAGTGGATGAACCATGTCTGCTTATTTGCCCCTAAAGATACGTTCAGCGGCGATAGCGCGGCCCGTTGCGGCGTCCACTTGCAGCAGTATGGCGTCGAGTCCCAGCGGACCGTCTGTGGGGCGAGTGCCCTGGAACTTGCCAGTGGTCATGAAGCGTAGGAACGCTTCGCGCTCGAACCCGATGATGCCGTCTCTGCCGCCGGTCATGCCAACGTCTGAAACGTAGGCCGTTCCGCCGGGCAGGATGCGCAGATCGGCGGTGGGAACGTGCGTATGTGTGCCAAAGACTGCCGCGACCTGACCGTCGAGTTGCCAGCCGATGCCCTGTTTCTCGCTGGTGGCCTCGGCCTGCATATCCACCAGAATGATCTCCGCTCCGGCCTCCTGGAGTTCACGAACCCCCTGGTCGGCGGCGGCGAAGGGTGAAAGAACCGGCGGCCTCATGAAGAGACGCCCCAGCAGATTGAGAATGCCCACACGCACGCCGGCCACCATCAGCGTATTCCAGCCACGCCCAGGCATAGGTTTCTCGAAGTTGATGGGGCGGATGAGGCGCGGCTCGCGTTCCAGCACCGGATTGATGCTTTCCTGGTCGAAGGCGTGGTCGCCCAGTGTCACGAAGTCCACTACAGAGAGCAGCAACTCCGCCGTCTCTGCGGTCGCGCCGAAGCCGTTGTCGGCGGAGTTTTCGCCGTTGGCGATCACGGCGTCCAGCGCAAGGTTACGGCGCAACTCCGGCACGAACGTCTGAATGGCGGTGCGCCCCGCCGGCCCGACAACATCGCCAATAAAGAGCAGACGCATTATGCGGTCCATCTGGCGCCTCCATTCAGTGCTGACGGCCTGGGTGATGATCTATTCGCATTGTACAGCGGATGCGAAATAGTTGCTGCGCTCGCTGTAGAGCGCGTAGATAAAAGTATATAAGGCGACCGTCTCGCTCACCTGCAACTCATGTTGCAAGGAAGGCGTAGGAAGTTATGCTGTTGTGTTCGCGCTGGGCTGATGCAGCAATGAGACGTGATGAGACATGATGAAACCAGGAGGAGCCGTTGTATGCGTTACGTGATTCGCGAGAAGTTCTTTGCGCTTGGGGAAGATTCGGCCATCACCGACGAGGCCGGTCAGACCATCTACACCGTTGATGGACATGTCTTCAGCCTCCATGATACGCTCACTATCCGCGATAACGCCGGGCGGGAGGCAGCTCAGGTGCAGCGCCAGTTGATTTCCCTCACGCCAACCTACTACATTACCCGCGCGGGCCAGGAAGAGGCGGAGGTGCGCAAACAGTTCTTCAGCCCGTTTGTTGACCGCTTCACCATAGATATTCCGGGCGGTGAGGACCTGAGTATGTCTGGCGACTTTTTTGAACACGAATTTACGATCAAACGCGGCAGTACCGTCGTTGCTACTGTCTCCAAGCAATGGCTGAGCCTCACCGCTACCTACGGCGTAGATATCGCTGCTGGCGAAGATGATCTCCTCATTCTTGCCAGTGTCCTGGCGCTGGACCTGGCGGAAGATCGAGAGCGCCACTGACACAGCGCCATCATCAATGTTTCACGTGAAACATCTGTCGTAGGGGATGAATGCCTGGATGCGCCTGCTATTCCTGGCTTGCTGAATTGCCAGCGCGCCGCTCCTGGATGATGCGCAACGCTTCGTCATAGGAGCGCGCCAGCGCCAATGGGCGTTGTTCTTGCTCTGCGGCGGTTTCGGTTGCTGGTGTGTCATTGAGCGAGTTGTACTGCGCAGCGAGCGCCATACCAGGGGCGACTTCGGGGCAGGCGTGCGTGACAAATGCGTCGAGCACCATGCGCCAGGCCGTCTCAGCTTCCGGCGCCAACTCCAGCCCGGCGACATCGAAGAGCATCGCGTATTGTCGCCATGTTCCCGGCGGCATCAACGCCTGCATCTTCCTGCCGATAGCCTTGAAGACCCAGGCGACATCAGTGCTCTGTCGCACGGGGCAGCCGATGAAACTGTCGCGCACGAGGTCGTGGTCTGCGTCGTAGACCACCTCTGTCACCTCACTATAGGCTTCTACCATCAGACGGTCATAGTGCTGTGCCTCGGTTTCCGTCGTGTCCGTCGTGTCTGTCGTGTGTGTTGGGTCTGCTGCTCTCGCCTCCTCAGTGGATGACGGCTCCGCCTCCTCTCTCGTTTTCGTCACGACTGGCTTGACCGGCGCTACTGGTGTCTCTTCGAGATCAGACAGGAAAATGGCAGGCATGGCAGGGTCATCATCCTGCGCGACGGCATCCGGCGTGTGTGCTGTAGGCGCCTCATCCTCAGCCGTTGCCATGCCTTGAATAATCGCTGGCCAATCTGCTGTGTCGAACTGGCCAGACTCCTCGAATACATCCGTGAACATATTTGTCGCGGGCGTCTCATCCTGCGCAGGCGTTGCCTGTTCTTGCGTCTGTTCAGGATGCGATGGGAATGGGCTATCTGATGCGGTTGGTGGCTCCTGTGACTCCGGCGCGGGGGATGCCGCGATTGTTGCCGTGAGTTCACTGGTATCCGCATCCTCCGTGTTCGTATTCTCGGTGTTCGTGTGTTCTGTGTCCGTATCCTCTTGCGGTTCAGCGAGTGGCACGAAGGGCAACGCGCCTGCCCCGGTTGGCAATTCAGTCAATTCTTCTATTTCATCCGCCGTCTCGATCTTCGCGCCTTCCACAGACGCATCATCTTCCTGCTGGCTTGGCTGCGCCTGCTGCTCGTCGGTGTCCTGCTCCTCAGCCCCTTCTCCTGGCATGGGGTGATCTGCTTGTTCCGCGTGCACGCCAGCGTCTTCCGGCAATGGCACGGTTGGTGGAGGCCGTCGGATGGAGCGCAGTTTGACCGTTGGCGGCAGGTCATCCGGCACCGGCACTGCTGTCATTGGCACCGTTGGCAGCGCAGTAAACGTTGGCTGCTCATCCACTTCTCCTGTAGCAGCGGCATCTTCCACCGGTGCGATTTCATGTTCATGCTTGGCCTGATCGTGTTGCTCTGTGGGCGCGCGTGGGAATGCTGGCAGCGATGGAAGCGTCTGCTGCATGACGAGCGCATCAGTGTTACCCTTTGCCTCGTCTGTGTCGCGCGCAGATGCAGCAATCGCCGGCGCGAGCGCAGGTCCGGCCAGCGGCGGCAGCGTGGGGCGTGTTGGTATCAGCGTGACGGTATCGGGGTCTGTGTCGCCCGCCTTACCGTCCGCGCTGGCGAGCGGCTGAGACAGCGCGGGTATCGGCATGGTCGGCTGCGCATCCATTTCTTCCGGTCCTTCAGATGTCTCAGGTGTCTCAGTTTTTGAGACGAACGCCTGCACATCGCCGGTGGTGGCCTCAGTATCGCTCCCGGCTGTGCCTTCGGGCTGCGTTGGGGCGTTTGCCATCTGTGCATCCTGCTCCATTTGCTCGATGCGCGCGATGGCGCGGTGGAAAGAGGTATCTGCCGAGAGCCGGAAGCTAGGTGAGGGTTGGTTGGGGAAGAGCGTGCCCTCCGTCGCGTTTGAGTACCACGTCGTTGCCTTCCATGCGCCTTCTGGTGGTGGGGCATCCTCATCGTTGAGTTCGTCCTGCTGGTCTTCGCGATCTGAACGTGGCTGCGCCAGCGGTCCTCCGGTCACGAGAATCACTGCTCCGGCAGCCAGCGCCAACCCCAGCACGATGATGACGATGAGTACGATCTGGCCGATATCCATATGGCGCCTCCACTGCTGCCCAAAAAGCCTCACTTGCCTCAAATGCCTATTCCAATCGCTCCTGACCGTCCCGATGGTTTCGCAATCCAGAATAGGGGAAGCTACTCGCCCGCCAGTCTAGCACAAGGCGCCCTGACGGTCAAACGCTACGCTTCTGAAGGCGCTTGAGAAACGGGTAAAAATGCAACAACTTCTACGAGTGATTCTGCGGATTGTCGCTGGTTCTCCACCCGCTGCTCAGGCATACTTACCTTCATGGATTCCAGTGGAATCGTGTACCAGGCGTTGCGGATGATCGAGGTGTAGCATACTACCACTTCATTATGCGTAGGGGATCGGATAAGCCGTCAGAAAAGAGACGTAGCCGCCGTAGTTTCTAGAAGATAGATCGCTTCATTTTTTTTCTATTCGACTAGATTGCCGCACGGCGTGTGGCAGGTGTAGAGGAGAGAGCCGATGGGAAGCACATTTTGGGTCTGTAGCCGCTGTAAGCAGCCCTCGCCGCAGGGCACTCGTTACTGCCCGCATTGTGGTGAGGCGCTCGACCCTGCCCTGATTGCAGAGTTACACGAACTCTACCGGCGTGTGCAGGTCCTCGATGCGCTGGCTGCCGCTGGCGAAGGCGGAGAAACCGTCGCCGATCTGCGCGAACGCTACCGCACGCGCTATCTGAGCCTGCGGAGTGCCGCACCTTCGACGGCACAATCCGCCACCATGCCTGCCGCAACACCACCTCAAGCAACACCTCGACCGGCTCCAGCTTCCCAGCCGGTCCAACCAACGCCGCTCTCGCCAGCGGCTCCAGCAGCATTGCAGCCTGTGATGCCGCAGCTCTCTCAGTCAGTTCAGCCGGTGCAGCCCGTGGGGAGCGTCTTTTCGTGGCAGGCGTTCATCGCTGAACAGGCGATTGCGATCATGGCATATCTTGGCGGCTTTCTGCTGCTGATTGCCACGCTGACGCTGGAAGTTGGACGCTGGCAGGGGTTATCTGACCTTTCCAAGCTCATTGCCGTGGTGCTGGTTTATCTGATTTTCGGCGTCTCCGGTCTGGCGCTGCGCCGTTCTGCCACGTTGCGCACGGTCGGGCGCACCTATCTGGGTGTCTTTGCGCTGATGACACCGCTGGTTGCGCTGGCGGTCTATCGCTATGAGTTGCAGGGACTTGGCATGCCGGTCGCTGGCATGGTGTGTCTCGCGGCTGCCTACGCCTGCGCCGTCTATCTGGCGCTCGGCTTGCGCACGAACTTCGTCACCTATGTCTATCTTGGCTGGGTGGCGTTGCTCGTCTCCGCGCTGGCGTTGGATTTCTGGGCGGATCGCAGCGGCCAGTGGATGATGCCAGATCTGGCGCTGGCGTCGCTCGTGTTGCTCGTGCCATCCCTGACGCGCCGCGCTGCGCGCCCATCTCCTACGCTGGACATGCTGGCGGCTCCTGGCTGGCAGACCGCTGCCGTCAGTTCGCTCGTCGCCGCTGGTGGCACGTTGATCTATGGCCTCGCCTATTTTTCCTCTTCCAACGCACTCAATCCTATCGCCTACAACAAGATGCAATTTGCGCTGGATGCCCTGGCCGTCACCGTGCTGGCAGTGGGATGGAGCTTCGCCTGTCGTCGCATCCCGGCCTTGCGCACGCAGAAGGTGTGGCAAACACTATCCGATGCGCTGGTCGCGGTCTTCGCCGCATTGGCTGGTATCGGCATCGCTGCCTGGGCAGGCGCTGATTCGGGTGGCATCGCCTGGACGCTGGCGCTGCTGGCGCTGGCAGAGTTCGCCGCAGCCGTAGCGCAGCAACGGCGCGCGCCGCAGGAATATCCGCTGCGCTATGTGCTGGAGATTATCGCGCTCACGCTGGCGTTTGCCGGCTTCGTCATTCGCGCAGCGGTGGCCGACCCCAACTGGCCGCTGCTGGCGGTGTTGCTGGCCGGGCTGATCGTCACGCTGGGCATCGCGCTCATCGAACACGCGCGCTGGTGGACATTGGTGAGCGGCTTCTGTCTGATCTATGGGTTTCACGTGGCCTATGTCGGCGTGCTGGCGTCGCTGCCGCATCCCCCGCTCAGCCAGATGCCCCCTGAGCAGTTCGCCATGTTCGTCAAATTGCTGGTTGTGGGACATACGGCGCTGGCGTTGCTGGTCTGGCTGCTGGCGCTCTTCCTGGGCAGAGCGGGCGCAGATGTGGCGTTGCGTCGCTATTGCCCGCCCGCCGCCATTGTGGCGTTGGCCGCCGCGCTCTATACCCTCGTCTTTCTCCCAGGTGCACAGGATAATCTCTTCCAGGCGGCTATTCTCGGCGTGCTGGCGCTGGCGGCGTTTGTTGGGAGCTGGCGCATCAATTGGCCGTTGCCCGGTGGATTGGTCAGTGGCTTCTTCGGCGCACTGGCGGTGGTGCCGCTCTTCATCTATGGCGCGGGGCAGGACTGGATTACAGCGGCGGCGATCATTGGTCCCGCTCTGCTGGCGTTGGGGATTCGCCGCGCGTTGGGGCAACGCTGGGCCGTTGCGCCGTATAGCGTCGCGCTCTGGTCGGCGCTGGTAGGTGGGCTGGTCTTGACGGCGCGCCTGTTCTTTATTCATTCACCTGCACAGGCCGGGGTGGTCGCCGCCACATTCCTGGGCATCTCGTTCCCAACATGGGTGCTGCTGGGCGTCGTCCTCTTGATCGTCGTCGCGGCGTTGCAAGAGCGCGCCTGGTGGATGACGACCATCGCCGGCCTCTTCGCTTTCTGGGCGGCGGCGCTGCCCGCCTCGCATCTGGCGGCGTTCATCCTGGTGATTGCGCTGGCGGTGGTGGCGACCGCGCTACGCCGTTTCTACGGGCGGTTCTGGAATGTCGGTCTGCTCGCCGGCGCGGCGCTGGCCTCGTTGATCGTTGTCCTCGATCTCAATACGCTTGGCGACACCTCGATCAAGTGGCAGGTGGCGGCGCTGATTGCCTTTGCGGTGGTGGCCTATGCGCTGGCGGCGCTGGCGCGTGAACCTGCCATGACCTATGCGTCCATTTTCTATATGTTGCTGGCGGTGGCGCTGATACAGGGGCATCATGCGCTGCTGGTGACGCTGCTCTCCACGCTGGCGCCAGTGGTGTTCGCGCTGGCGCTGCGACTCTCGCAACGCATCAGCCTCGTCTGGCGTATCGCGCCCTATGCCATTGCTTTTGAGTCGTCCTTCTTTACGCTTGCCCATGTGCAGCCCTTCGCGGCGGGGACGATTGAGGCGTTGCTGTTGGTCTTTGCTGGTCTTGCCCTCATCGCCACGCTGGTAGAGCGCCAGGTATGGGGTGGTGTTGCGGTCGTCCTGTACGCGGGCATGGCAGCTTTTGCACAGCCGGACGCCCATGCGCTACTGCCGCTGGCGCTGGGGTTGGCGGCGCTGGGGTTGCTCGTCAGCAAGCTGGATGGCCCGCGCTGGGCATTGCCGCTGTATGTGGCTGCTATCATCGCCACCGTCACCACAGCGATTCAAGGGCTGGCGTTTCCTGGCTTCGAGGCGTGGGCGCTGCTGGCGCTGGCGGTGATGTCGTATCTGCTGGCGTGGCTGGAAGCGCGCCCGGAGGTGTTGCCGCTGCCGTTGCTGCTGGCGGCGCTTTCGCTGGCCGCCGCCGCGAGCGCACGCCACCTGATCGGTGTGCAGACGGTGATCGCGTTTGTCGCGCTGAGCTGGCTGTATTATGGCGCGGCGCTGCTCTGGCAACGCCTGCCGGGACTCGATGGCGATGTGCTGCTCTTGTGGCCGAGCGCGCAAACGCCACAAAGCGCGAGCCATCGCGTAGCTGTGCGCACGACTGGCGTCATCATACATCGCTGGGGTGGCGTGATCGCGGCGAGTGGAACGGCGCTGGCGGCGATGCTGGCCCCGGATGCTTTTACGATACGCGCGGCGGGCACCGAGGCGGTGGTGCTGGCGCTGGTTGGGCTGGCGGGCCTGCTGGCGGTGTTGACGCGCATGCCGCGCTTCCATCTGGCGTGGTATGTAGCGGGTGGATTGGTGGCGCTGGCGCTAACCTATCAATTGCGCTGGTTCGGCGCCGATAATCTGCAACTTTTCATCCTCTCGCCGGGGAGCTATTTCCTGCTGGTTGGCGCGCTGCTACCCAGCGATCACCGGCTGCGCAATCCACGGACGGCGGCGCAACTCTTCTCGCTGTTGGGCGCGCTGGTGCTGATGCTGCCATCATTCATCCAATCGCTCCAGCTTGATCCTTCCTGGCTCTACGCGCTGATTCTCACCATTGAGTCGCTGCTGATTACCGGCTTCGGCGTGGGCACGCGCTCGCGTTTGCTGGTGCTGGCGGGGACGGCGTTCCTGGTGCTGGCGGCGCTCCGTAGCGCGGTGCTGGCCGTCAATTCGGGGGTGCCGGTGGCGTTGGTGATCGGTGCAGTGGCGCTACTGCTGATGGGGTTGGCGACGTGGCTGAGCCTGCGGGCGCGGCGTGCCGGTGGCGTCATGTGACCATCTCGTGATCCCAGAAGAGAGGTGTTTCACGTGAAACATTGCACTTATTGATTAGCAGCGCAGAAAGGACGGTTCACAATGGCAAACGCAACGTCACCGGGAACAGGTGATGCGCAGCCACGTCAATCACTGCTGCTCACGCTAGCTGGCCCTATCGTACTCCTCCTGGGCGGCGCGCTCGCCATTGGCGGATTATTCCTGCCCTGGTATCACTCCGATGCGCGCTATCTGGTGGGCGATCCCTACCCGCAGGATTTCCAGCCTTACATACCTGCAACTTCCTATGGTGGTCTGTTGGGCAACGGCGAAACACGCATGTTGTTCGTGTTTGCGCTTGTCTCAGTTGCCGCTGGCCTCATCTGCCTGCTCATAGATATCATTCCAATCTTGCGGCAACGGTGGTTGCTCAGTGGCTCGGTTTTGCTGCCAGGGATTGTGGCCCTGCTGGTTGGTCTGCTCAGCACGGCGCTCGTCGCTGGCCGGGGCGCACTTGTCAATGCGTTTGCCACAGTGCCCAATATCATAGATGGCGGCTATTTTGTCTCGCTGGTGGGCTACATACTCCTGGTGCCCGGCGCTATCATGCTGATGGTGGGGCAGAACAGCCTCCGACGGGCGATTGCCACTGCTTCACCAGTCTCTCCGGCGCCAGTTCAGGCACGCCCAGCGCGCCGCAAATCGCTGGGCGTCGCGCTGCTGCTAGAGTGGCTGATCCCTGGCAGCGGCGCGATGTACGTCGGCCAAACTGGTATGGGTAGCGGCTGGCTCGTGGGAACGTATATCGGTGGATTGGTGCTAAGCCTGTTCATTTTCGCCGTCATCAACACGATGGATGAGCTTGGGTCGTTTCCCTATCAGCCGCTCAATCCGTTTCCCACGATTGCAATTGTGGTGATTTTGCTGTCGCTTGGCATCTGCTGGCTCGTCGCGCGGCTGTTGGCGGTGGCTGGCCAGGTGCGCGCCTATAATCAGCAAATCGCTGTTTCAGGCACAGCATCCGCCTATCCGCTGCCATTCGTCGCTGGACAGGTTATCAGCGGTTCAGCGTTGGCCATCCTGCTCTCCTTCATTTTGCTCTCGATAGCGGCGTTGATCCCGCTCTTTGGGTCCTCTTTACCAGCCTTGCTGGCGCTGGCGTTCTGGCTGGCGCTGCTGCGTCTGGCGCAGGTGTCTCCCTGGCGTGCGCTCCTCGAAACCGTCGCCGGCGTGGCGCTGGTGCAGCTTGTGGCGCTACTGGGGAGCTGGTTGATCGAAGCCAGCCGGAATCTCTCGTTTGCGCCGTTGCATACCTTCCTGGCCGTGAATCCACTAGCATTGTTCATTGTCGCATTTCTTCTTCCCATCGCGATGGCGAGCGGCATCGGCTGGGGCGCAGCACTGCTCTTCGCGCCCTGGCTGCGGGTGCGCCGCCAGCCGTTGATTAGCAACTCCCTTCCGCTCGCCAGCATCGCCTTGTGCCTGGGTGTTGTCGTTTCGCTGTTGCTCTATCCGCTTCACCTCAAGCTGCTGCAACCAGATGTATCAGGAGCCTACGGTTTTGGAACGCAGCGTCTCCTCTACTTTTTGCTTGCGCTAGCCCTCTGTGCCGCTGGCATCCTGGCATCCGCTGTCATCGCGGGTGTGCGGTTGCGGCGTGCCCTCGCTCAGCAACTATAAACGGGTGATGTTTCACGTGAAACATTACACCAGGTACCCCTGGCAGTAGGGCGGATTTGCGTAGTTCCAGCCGCCGGAGGGGTCCAGCGTGATGCAGGGCAGTTGCGCCGGGCCGTTGTCGCCGCTCTCCGGCGGTAGCGCCTGCCCACTGAGGAAGAGATCGTTGGTGCAGATGCCGCCGGAACAGTAGCGACTGGTCTGCAATCCCGGCGGCGCGACGAATGCCGTCTTTGGCAGCCCTTGCTCCGCCGCCAGCATGCCGCGATTCCAGATTGGCGCAGCCCCCGCGATGCCCTGCACCTGTTGCATGGGAGTGGAGTCGTTGTTGCCGACCCAGACGCCCATCGTGTAGTCGGTGGTATAACCTATGGTCAAGGCATCAACGTAGTTCTGGCCGGTGCCGGTTTTGGCGGCGGCGGGCCAGGCGTTGGGTGAATCGCCCTGATATCGCTGGCAATCGCTGGCGCTGGGGTCGAGATAGAGCGCGCTACAGAGACCGAACTCCTGGCTGCGCGCCCGATTGTCGCTCAGGATGCTGGTTATCATATACGCCACGCGCGGATCGAGGACACGCACCGGCTGTGGCTGCTGATAGGAGAAGATGGCGTCGCCGCTGCCATCGGCAATGCGATCAATGACATGTAGCGGCACGAAATCGCCGCCGTTGGCAAAGACCGTATACGCCTGGACCATCTCATAGAGCGGAATATCCAGTGACCCCAGCGCGCTCGATAAGCCCCAATCGCCCTGCCAGCCGGTGATGCCCATGCGTTCGGCGGTGCGCTCCACGGCATCCAGCCCGGCGAACTGCATCACTTTCACTGCAGGGATGTTGAGTGAGTCTTGCAAGGCCTGGCGGAGCGTGATCTCGCCGTGAAACTGGTTCGCCTGGATGTCGAGCGGCTTATACGCGCCACCTGCCGCGCCACCAGGAAACGCCGTCGGCATATCAGCGACCACCATCCCTGGCGCCCAGCCCTCGGCAAAGGCGGCGGCATATACAATGGGCTTGAAGGTCGAAGCTGGCGCGCGATACCCCTGCGTGACGACATCGAAGTTGCCACCAATCGCCGGATTGGTATAACTCGCGCTGCCCAGCAGCACGCGCACCGCGCCGCTGTGCTGGTCCACCAAGAGCGCCGCGCCATTGGTGGCATGCTCATTGCGCAACAACTGCCCCGTCTCCACATCCACATCTGTGCCGGTGAGATGGCTGGTTATTATGTCCTGCACCTGGTTTTGCAGGCTGAGGTCCAGCGTCGTATAGACGCTCAAGCCCGAACGCGAGAGCAGGTGCAATTGATGTGAGCCAACAAGTTGGTCAAGTTGGAAGCGCACGAGTTGGATAAAGTGTGGAGCAAGATTTTGCTGCTGGGTGGGATGGAAGAATGTGGGGCGTTGCGCCTCACGCCAGGCGGCGTCTGCTTGCGCCTGCGAGATCGAGCCATAGCGAACCATCGCCTGTAACACAGCGGTAAAGCGGTCATCGGCGTGTTGTGGATGGGCCAGTGGGTCATTGAGGTTGGGGTTCTGCGGAATGCCCGCCAGCATCGCCGCCTGCGCCAGATCGAGGTGTTGCGCCGCCGTCACGCCGCTGGCTGGGTCGTCGCTATAGCCGAAATACTCGTGCGCCGCCGCATCTATGCCATAGGCGGTTGGGCTGTAGGGAATCGAGTTGAGATACATCTCCAATATCTGGCGTTTGGAATACAGGCCATGCTCCGTGACGCCGAACGCCAGGACCGCCTCATTGAGCTTGCGGGTAAAGGTGACGTCACCGCCCAGCACTTGATTCTTGATGAGTTGCTGTGTGATGGTGCTGCCGCCCTGACCGATGCGCCCGCTGCTGAGATCATCGGCGGCGGCGCGCAGCATCGAGGTGAACGAGACGCCCTGATTCTTCCAGAAGTCGTGATCTTCGATGGCGAGCGTCGCGTTGACGACCGTGACCGGCATCTGCGCCAGCGTGATGCTATGCTGCGCGCCCTCGTTGTCGAACTGATAGAGCAGCACCCCATGCCGGTCGTAGATGCGCAGGCTGTCGTGCGCCGCAACATTCTGCTGCATGCGCGTCAGAATCGGCAACTCCGCGTGATAGTAGGCGTTCGCCGCCAGCAGCGAGCCGGTCGTCAGCGCCAGCAGCAGCGTTGCCGTCAGGAAGATGAACGCCAGCATCCCCAGGGTCATCGTATACGCGCGGCTCCCCTGCCGGAAGCGCATAGTGCGCTGGCGACTACGAAAATAGCGCAACCGCTTGCGTATCACACGCTTGCGTGGGCCGCGCCGTCTCGCCGTCCGGTGTGCGCCGCTCAAAGCAGGAAACAACTGGCTCGAATCGAGCATAGCAGTTCCTTATCCCTTTCCTTCTTTTCAGCATGTTCAGCATGTTTTTGGCAGACATGGGCAACATGCTGAACACTAGCTGAGGCAGCCTCGACCAACCCTCTATCTCTCAGACACAGGCAGGGAAGCCAAAGTTCATACCCCGGTGACAAACAGCCTATAGAGGAATCCGCGCCAACCGGCACATTGGGGACATTGCATCCGGGAACGTTTCACGTGAAACTCACATAATTTGCTGTGCAGGTCGTACAGCCCCCTCCTCATCGTCATATGTGGCACGTCGTGTTTGTTCCACGTTCCAAGAATCTTTCACCTCAACCCTTGACAAAGGATATTCTGATCTATATACTCGGATTAGGATAATTTGCCACGGATAATAGTGGGCGAGTAACATCGCCCGGAATAAAAGTGGAGAAGCAAACGATGACGAAACGTAAGGTGAGCAATCCGCTGGCGCTGGCGGTGCTGGCGTGCCTCACAGAACACCCCATGCACCCCTACGAAATGGCGACCACGATGCGTGAGCGCGGCAAAGATCAGAGCATCAAGCTCAACTATGGCTCGCTCTACACGGTGGTCGAGGCGCTGCAACAGCATGGCCTGATCGTCGCGCAGGAGACCGAGCGCGAGGGCCGCCGTCCCGAACGCACCATCTACCGGCTCACCGATGCCGGTCGCATGGAGTTGATTGATTGGGTGAGCGAACTGCTTGGCAGGCCGGTCAAAGAGTACACCAGGTTTGAGGCAGGGCTTTCGCTTGGCGGCGTGTTGCCGCCGGAGGATGTGGTTGCGCTGCTCACACAACGCTGCTCCCTCCTGGAAATGGAGATCGTCCAGCAGCGTTCCCTGTTGCAGTTCTCCGCGCAGCAGGGATTGAAGCGGGTGTTTCTCATCGAGAGCGAGTATCTGCTAGCAATGCGCGAGGCAGAGCTTGCCTGGGTTCGCAGGCTCATCGAAGAAATCACATCGGGCACACTCGATGGCGTCACTGAATGGGCTGCCTATCGCGCTGCCGCAGACGCCGCAATGGCAGCAGATCGCGAGCGCGAAGAACCCGAAGCGCCTGAGACGGCTGAACAGAGAAATGAGGAGTAGTCATGAGTTCCATGTCACAGCATCCCGGCCACGACCAGATTTCCTCGGCGCCGGTGAGCGTCCTTCGTACAACAGCCGCTGTGCAACCAGCTCCGCCTATAGCGCGCCTCATCCGCTGGCTCACGCTGGGTGCCGTCGTTGGTCCGATTCTTTTCACTCTGGCCTGGATGATTCTGGGTAAACTCAGCCCTGGCTACACCGCCTGGGGCATCCACTTCGCGCCCTATTCGCCTATCAGCCAGCCTATCAGCGGCTTGGGACTCGGCTCTACTGCTCCCTTTATGAATGCCGCTTTCCTGCTCTGCGGGGCGCTGCTGGCGGTTGGCGCAATCGCCGTCTTTCAGACCGTCCAGGAGATAGGCGCTGTGTCACGTTGGACCTGCACTGTGCTGTTTGCGCTCACGGGGTTAGGGATGATGCTGGATGGCATCTTCACCTTACAGTCGTTCTTCCCGCACTTCGTGGGCTTTGCCCTGGGCTGCGGTGGGGCGGTACTGGGATTCCTCATCGCTGGACTGCTGTTTCGGCGTGTTCCCCGCTGGCGGCAATTTGGCACCTGGCTGCTCGTGGCCAGTCCGCTGACGCTTGCGCTGCTGGTTCTCTCCCAGGTCACGTTCAATCAGACCGCCATTATCGCCGGGCATGGGGTAGCCGGGTTGACAGAGCGCATCCTTGTCGTCGAGGTCTTGCTGTGGTTTGTGGTCCTGGGCTGGCTGGCCTTCCGTCGTTCATAGCAACCATCTTGCTTTTGATAAGAGAAAGAGAGTGTACCCATGACCATCCAGCCAGCCATGTCGCATGGTGCGGCAACTGCCACCATCTCGCCGCCTGCCGTCGAGACCGAGGGACTTGCCAAAACGTATCCCAACAAGGTGCAGGCGCTCAAAGGCGTCAGCTTCATCGTCGCTACAGGCACGGTATTCGCGCTGCTTGGCCCCAACGGCGCTGGCAAATCCACCATCGTCAAGATTCTCTCGACACTTTCGCTGCCCAGCGCTGGACATGCGCGCATCGTGGGACGCGATGTCGTGCGCGAGCCGGAGCGCGTGCGGCGGCTGATCGGCCTGGTGGCGCAGAAATCGGCGGTGGACCTGGAGGCGACGGCTGCCGAGAATCTCACCTTGCAGGGGCAACTCTATGGCCTCTCCGGAGCAGAGTTGCGCGGGCGTGTCTCCGGCCTGCTGGAACGCTTCAATCTGGCGGACGCGCGCAAGCGTATCGCACGCACGCTCTCCGGTGGTATGCAGCGCAAACTTGATGTGGCGATGGGCCTGATCCATCAGCCGCAGGTCCTCTTTTTGGATGAGCCGACCACCGGCCTGGACCCGGAGGCACGCGCAGACATGTGGCGCGAGATTGCCCGGCTGGCGCGCGAGGACGGGCTGACTGTGATGCTGACGACGCACTATCTGGAAGAGGCGGACCATCTGGCGCAGCACGTCGCTATTATTGACCACGGGCAGATCGTGATCGAGGGGACGCCGGATGGCTTGAAGGGTGAACTGCGTGGTGACGCCATCCAGGTGGAGCTTGCCAGCGCCGTGCCCGAAGCTGATCTCCGCGCCGCCCTCAGCAGCCTCGGCGCGCAACTCCGCGAAATCACCATCGAGGGTCGCAGCCTGCGGGCGCGCGTAGATAGCGGTGCCAGCGCGCTGCCTGCCGTCCTTGCCGCGCTTGATGCCGCCAGCATCCGTGCTGCCACCGCGACCGTCGCCAGGCCGTCGCTCGATGATGTTTATCTGCGCCACACCGGCCACACCTATTCTCAGGATAATAGCAAAGGAGCCATCCGATGACGGCTATGCTTGCCAACTCTGCCCAGATTACCACCCGATATCTGCGCGCCTTCCTGCGCCAGCCGGGCTATGTCATCTTCACGCTGGTGCAGCCAGTCATCTGGCTATTCCTCTTCGGCCAGCTTTTCAAGCGCGTCGTCGAGATTCCCGGCTTCACCGGCGGCTCCTATATCGCATTCTTCACGCCGGGAGTTGTCGTGATGACGGCGCTCTTCTCCACTGGCTGGAGCGGCATGAACTATGTGACCGACATGGAGCGCGGCGTGATGGATCGTTTCCTCGTCTCGCCGGTGCGTCGCGGCGCGCTGATCGGTGGCGAACTCGTCTATCAGGCAGGCATGACATTGCTGCAATCGCTGATTATCCTGGGTCTTGGTCTGCTCGCCGGTGCGCGTTTTCAGGGCGGTCTCCTCAGCGTCGCGGTCTTCCTGGTGAGTACAATGCTGCTAGGGACGGCCTTCGCCTCGTACTCCAATGCGCTGGCCCTGCTGTTGCGCACCCAGAACTCGGTAATCGGCGCGGTAAACTTCGTGGTGTTGCCGCTGGCGTTTCTCTCCTCCACCTTCATGCCGATCAATCTCATGCCGCAGTGGATGCAGGATATTGCCAGGTTCAACCCGGTCAATTGGGCCGTTGAAGTTGGTCGCCAGACACTTGCCAGCAGCATTGATTGGTCGCTGGTTGGCGTGCATCTGGCCGAACTGCTGGCGCTGACCCTCGTCTGCGCCTGGCTCTCCACGCGCGCTTTCCGCGCTTATCAGCGTTCCGTCTGAGTCCCGTTTCCCACCGGCGTACTCGCGGCGTCGGTGGGAAACGAACATTATTGGAGTGCGAACTGTTGCTAATGAAAACGGTTTGCCGGAGAAGAGAGCGGAGTACTGGCAGCGAACTTGCTGTGTAGGAATAAAGGATATGTGGGACATTCTCATTATATTGGGGAGGAACGAGTATGAGCAGGAACGCACGGCAGGAGGTACAGGCAGGGCAGCTCGCGGAGCGGGGGACGGCGCTTGCAGCGCCGGTCAAGAGTTCCCGCCCGCATCCCTGGGAGATGGTCATCCATCCGTTCAAGACCATGCGCTTTGTCAATGCGTTGCGCAAAGACCACCGCATCTCGTGGTTGCGCAAGCTGTTGTACGTTGGACCGATGTTGCTGCTACTCGGCGCGTTGCTGCTGCCGGAGAGCGTGCTGGCGGCACTCGTCGCGGCAGTGTTGCCGGTTGTCGGTCCGCTCGCTAACATACCGGCGGACGCAGCGATTGATTGGGCTTTTATCGGCGTAGCTGCCTATGCGCTGCTCGGTATCCTGCCACGGGCGATTGTCAGTGAGCATCATGCGCAACTCTTTCACCCTGGCCGGATAGCCCGGCAGCGCCAGCAGCGGTAACTCGTCCGCTTGGGTCTGCTAGAACGGTGTGCCACACCAGGGCGCTGGTGTGCTGGCGAAGAGCGTATCGGCGCGCACCAGCGCACCGGTGGTCTGCTCGGCAACGCGCCCGGCCCGCGCCAGCGTGCTGAAGCGCACCCCACCCAGATAGGCAGCGCCGAGGTCCGCCACGTCGAGCGCGATATCGGCGCTATCGCTGGTCAGGACACAGCGCGCGCCGTCTGGTCCGGCTTCCAGCAGATAACGTCCGGCGGTTTGCGGGCGGAAGGCATCGGCAACCTCGAAGATGAGCCGGTCAGCCGTGCTATAGCCTCGCGCAGTGAGCGCCGCCGGGATATCCAGCAAACGTACCCACAGATCATCAGTCAGTGATGTTACGCGCAGGCGGCGCGGGTCCGCCAGCAGCCAGCGCAGCGGCTCATCCACGGAGCGGCGCTGCACCTGCACCGTCTGGATGAGATCCACTGAGAGCAGATAGCGCCAGAGGGCTGCGTAGGCGTGTGGCGTGGTCGCAACGAGGTCGCCTACCATCAGTGTGCCCGCTGGCCCAGCCTGATCCCAGTGCGGCTTGATACGATACCACGTAGCGCCGGTGATTTTGCCGGAGGCATCCAGGTACTTGACGAAGAACCGTGGCTCCGGCCCATCCATCTGCGCCGTGACGGGATGCAATGTTGCGGTCCAGCGTTCCTGGCTGCGTGTGATCGCTCCGGGCTGCTGGCGGCGCGCCTGATCGTAGAGGTCCGGCAGAATTGCCAGCGCCTCGTCGTGGTCAATCAGTTCCACGCGCCCCGCTTCGTCCAGCATATCTCGCTGCCCGTGCCGTTTGGCAAAGGCTGCATGGCGCTTATCAATTTCCAGGTTGACCTTGCTGCTAGCCAACCCATAGCCAAAACGACCATAGATGGCGCTCTCGGAGGCGGTGAGAATCGCCAGCGCTTCGCCACGTGCGGCGATGTCGTCAAGCTGGCGGCGCATGATCTTGGTGAGGATGCCCTGCCGCCGGTGCGTAGGCATGACGCCGACCCAGGTGACACCCGCCACCGGCAGCGTCGTCAGGCCGGGCAGCGTCAGATCAACCGAGTAGATACCAGCCGTCGCCACGATTTTGTTGTTCTCATCGGTGGCGATAGCCGCGAGACTGCGGTCAAACTCAAAGAGCGGCAGCCAGACGGCAGAGAGTTCGTCGCTGATGCCTTCACCAAACGCCGCGAGATTGGCGCGTTGAAATGCTGGAAACTCATCCTTTGTGATGGGTCGAAGTTCAATTGCCATAGGTTACACATGCTCCTGCCGCGCTGGAATAGCCAGCATACACCCACTGTACGCACACGCCGAGGTTGCAACGCCTCGATCAGTATATGCCAGCCACAGGAGCGCCAGCCGTGAGTTTTCTGCTAGATCAGATCCAGGCGGTAGGAATCCTCTTTGCGCGCGACGACGAAGCCCGCCCGTTGGTAGGTCGCCAGCGTCTCCGGCGTATCACCCCATGATTCCATCTCGATCACCGCAGGCGTGGGATGTTTTGCGCACACCCATTGCACCGCCGTCAGCAGCAGTGGCAGGTAGAGGTTCTCGTCTCGATATTCTGGCACGATGCCCGGCGCATCCACCCAGCCGACGGGCTGCCTGCGTTCTTTGCTCAGCCGCTCGTTCATGCTCGCGCAGCACATGCCAGCGACGCGCCCATCCGGCGCGAACAGCAGGTGGATACCCTCCTGGTCGAGCGTGGCAATCCACTGTGCTGCGGCCTCCTCCGTCACCTCATGATGGCCCCAGAGTCCGGCATAGCAGCGATTGGTCGCCTCCACAAACGTCGCGAAGCGCGTCGCGTCGTCCATCTCCGCATAGCGATGCGCACGATAGCCAGCGGGCCAGGCAGGCGCAGCGAAGGGATGGTTGCCATGCGCACGTAGCGCGGTATACGCCGCCACCGGAGTGAAACCGAACCGGCGCAGGAACGCGCCGCCCGCCGTGTGCTGGACGTTGGCATACGCGCCAAGCTGCGCCGTATTCAGGGCACGCGCACGGCTGAGCGCCCGCGCCAGCAACTCGCTGCCCAGCCCACGCCGCCGCCAATCGGGATGCACGACGATCATCACATCGCCGTGGTTCTCGTTGGGCATCTTCCAGAGCAACGCATAGCCGATCAGCCGGTTCGGATCACCCGGCTGCTCCACAACGAAACGGTCGCGCACTGGATCGTGCTCCAGCCATCCCAGTTGCTCGCGCACAGTCTCTTCGCTGATGTCGCTGCCCTCCTGGTCCACGGCTTCCGTTTCCGCCAGCAAGGTCAACAGGCGCGGCACATCGGCCTCGGGGTCAAACTGGCGGAAGGTGAATGACTCGATATCGCGCGTTTCGTTGGGCATGGTGCGCTCCTCGTATTTTCAACAAACAGCACAGTGGGCAAGGGAATGGACATAGTGTGCGTCGCCACTCATCAGACGAAGAACTGCGCTGCTTTTTACGCTACCACCCAATTCCAGTGGTGTCAGTTGTATTAGTGGTGCTGGTTATGGCGCTTGCGGGCAGCGTCCAGGCGCACCTGGAACCAGCGGGCGACCTGCTCCCACTGCTCCTCACGAATATTGCTGAAGGTGCCGACCTGAAAACTGGCGTTGAGGTCGCCATAGATGCGTCTGTAGTTCCAGCCGGTCAACTCTTGCAACTGCCCCACCCAATGTTTGACCTGCGCCTGGTGCGCCTGGGTGAGCGTCTGCGGACCCAGCCGTTCCAGGAGTTCGGGCAGCAGGCGTTGCCCTTCCTCCAACGACTCGACCCGCCCCTGTATATCCCAAATCTCGCTTCGTTGTTCGTCTAGTTCCCGCTCTAGATAGCGGGCATGAGACTGTAGCCAGCCCACTTGTGACTCAATCGTTGCTTGCCGTTCGTAGAGTGCCGCCAACGACCGATAATAATCCGCCCACACCAGCAACGGCGCGTGATCGTCTGGCCGCGCTGCGCGAACATTGGCAATCGCCTGCGCCACCTGCCGCGCATCTTGCGTGTCGCTATCGTGCTGGGTAGTGGTAGTAGGCGAGGGCGACGCATCAATGGCATCCACGGCATCAATCGCGTTGGCCACCGCATTTCGCGCCGTTTGGATAGCTGCCACTTCGCGTGCGCCGACCGTGGCCAGCCATTGCTTGATCGGCTCAGCTTTGGGCGACGGGATAGACTGAATGAGGCGTAAGAGCGTTTCGGTATCGTCGTTGCTAGTGAACATTATCAGTCACCTCCACTGGCAAGCGTTGCTGCTGTTGGATGAAAACACTCAATGCTTCCCAGGTGTCAATGCCGTTTGCCTCCGCTTGCACCAAATACGGGAAGTTGGGACCAGGTTTGACAATGCCATACATGATGGCTGTTCGTAGTGCCTGAAATAATGGCGTCTGCGTTGTAGACTGCTGGATGTCATACAACTGAAGGATGACCTGTTGGATACGTTCTTCTGGAATCGGGGGGAGTGCAGACATATTATTTGCTACTGTTGCTCCATTGTAAGCGGGCTGTTCAGCATCGAGATAGCGCTGTTCAACTGCTTCCAAGAGGTCGCTGGTGGGTAGTTCTTCCAGCACCACGAACTCAAACGCTGCTTCACCATAGCTATCCCATGCAGCTTGCAAGCGTGGCGCATGATGTTTGCCGCGCCGCAGCAACGCTTTGTGCTGGGCGAAACGCTTGGGGATATCACCACTGCTGCCAATATACTGCTCATGAGTAGACGTATTGATGATGGCATAGATACCGCAGTCAGATGGAGAGACGTTCTGGTCGAGATAGTCACGATTGGTACGGCTACGGAGGGCAGGCAAGGAATGAACAAGAGAAACAGCAGTGGCAAAGTCGGCACAATCTGTTTCGCGGAGTTTTCCGTCAGGAGCAGTCAATTTTAGTTGCCGACATTTCGACAGTAGTTCTCGAAAGCCCTTGCTATGAATATTGCGTTTCATATCTGTCCAATAGCGTCCAGGATAGGAGCTATCAGTCAAAACAGCTATCACATCAATCACGGAAAAGAACATGCGCCCATCGTGTAGCACGCGGCGGATGGTGCGATCCGCCTGCTCCTCGATGAGCGCCAGGCTCATCTCACCGGCTGTCGTCGGTGCTTGTGCTGGTTGCGTCTGCTCGTTGCTGGTGCTGTTGTCGTCGTGGTTGTTGCTGTGGTCGTTGCTCATGAGATTGCTGCCTCCAACTGGTAGGTGAGGCGCTGGTGGGGCAGTTGGTGGAGGGAAATAGAAAGGAACACGCTGGGCAGGATGTGCCGTTGCGTGTTATCCTACAATTTAGCCCTACGCGCTGCTACTCTCAGCGTCCTGGGTGAGCCGATGGGTGTGCCTGTTTCCAGCAGGTGCGCCCATCGCACAATTCAGTGCATTACGTTAAATACTGCAAACATTCCAAGCTCTACGGGGACTACCAATCGCTACGTTATGTCGCTACAAGTGCTGATACGCTACAAAAGTTCCTGCAAGCCGTTTGTCTGAATTGGAGTATACCATACGGGCATCGGTTTGTCTAGAACACATATCCACTTCTTTTAAGTGGCTGAGGATGGCCTGCGGTTGAAAGCGCGTCTTGATGGCGTGTGCCGCCGCGAAGTCCGCCTGCGCGACTCGGAACACGCGCTTCCTCTGCCCTCACCAGTGTCCTCTAGCATACCAGCGCCCGTCCTCCCCTCTCCCGCGCACGGGAGAGGGGCCGGGGGTGAGGTTTCCTAGCGTTTGCCGCTCTCGATGCGCTGGCGCAGGCTGTCGGTCTGTTCATGGATGCGGGTCAATTGCTCGCTGATGGCAGTGACACGTTCGCGCTCGACGCGCACAAAGCGGGTGTAGGGAGCCAGCGCCTCGTGCATCCGCTGCGAGCCAGCTTCAAGTTCGCGCTCGAACTGGTCACGGAGGGTGCTGGTGAGCTTGTCGTTCAGCTCGCTGGTGCGCTCATCGAATTTGACTTTGGCGCGGTGGCGGCGATACGGCAGGATGCCAAAGCCCAGCCCGCCGATTACCAGCGCGGCGGTGATGCCGGTGAAATCGGCGGCGGCGGTGCCCACCAGCACAGCAAGCCCCACCCCCAGGCCAATCGCGCCGACCTCTACCAGCGCCGAGGTTGCCACCGCGCTTTGCAGCGATGCAGCCAGTTGTTGCGCCTCTTCATCGCGGTCGTAGCTATTGACGGCGCGCTCCGCCGCCGTTGCCACCCGCTGCAACACCGCGCGGCGATTGAAGTCAAAGCTGCCGCCGATGCCGCCGATGACATGTTCCTCATCGCCAGCACCGGGCGTCCCCAGCACCGAGGCCGATCCCTGGCGGCGGCGTGTCAGATAGTCATTGACGCTCAGCCAGAGGCGATGCTCCTGCTCGACGATCCAGTCAATCATGTCGTTGACGGCCTGATCTATCTGCGCCGGCACGTCTGCAATTACCTGGCGCTCGAATTCAGCGCGCACCTTCTCCGCGCGCACCAGATCAGGGATGCGCCCCAGGCGAATCGTATCATCGAAGAAGCGGTCGCCGCGATTGCGCATCTCCAGGATGATGGTCTGCACGGCGCGGAGCCGTTGCTCGAAGGCGGCGCGCATATCGTCGCTGTGCGCCTTGAGTTGCGCCTCGATATTGGCCACGGTGCGCGCGTCTTCATCCAGCAGCGCGGCGCGTTTGGCCGCCTCATCGCTATACGTCAGCGTTAGCCGCTGGATGACACCGAGCGGGCTGAGCAGCTTGAGTTGCGCGCGCCCCTCCTCGTCCAGCGTGCGCAGCAGATAATCGCGGAGCGTGCCCAGGCGGCTGGCCTCCCAGAGCCGCACGCCTTCGTCACCGGCGCTGGCCCGGCGCGCCTGCTGCGCCAGCCGCGCGGAGAGCGGGAAAATCTCCGGTGTGGCGCCGAGCAAGGCAATGCTATGCTGGCGCACAAACGTCACAATCTGGTTCAGGTCGTCCGGCGTGGCGATCAGGTCGGCTTTGTTGATGACCAGCACTACCTTTTTGCCCCAGTTGCGGATGCGCTCCAAGAACTGGCGTTCGCTTTCGGTGAAGGGGCGGTCGGCGGAGGTGACGAAGAGGATGAAGTCGCTGCGAGGGACGAATTCATTGGTGAGCTGCTCATGATGGCGCAGCACGGCGTTGGTGCCTGGCGTATCCACGATTACGACATCGCGCAGGAAGCTGGCCGGATGCGCCACCTCCTCGATGCCGTCCGGGCGCAGGTGGACGCTGGCCGTCTCGCCGTAGCGCAGCAACGTCACGTGCGCGGTGGTCGGTGTGACGCCTTCGGTCAGCACTTGTTCCCCAACCAGCGCATTGATGAAGGCGCTCTTGCCAGCGTTGAATTCACCGGCAACGACCAGCAGAAACGGCTCCTGCAAGGACTGCGTGACCTGGCGCAGCGTTTCGGCGTCTTCGCTGGACGATTGGAAGCCACGCAGACATTCGCCGAGGTCTTCGGCGATGCGGCGCTCCTCCGCGAGCAACGCAATCTCGCGGTCACGCAGGATGGATGGTGAAAATGGCGACAGTGGCGTGCTGATAGGTCGTAACTCCTGAACATCTCACCTCGATCTGCCTGCCATCCCCTCTCCTTGCAAGGAGAAGGTCAGGGGTGAGGATCAGTCTGTAGGCGACCTATCGCAAGAGTGGTGCCGATATCAGCCAATATGCAACGTTATGAGCCATTGCGGCGGGCGTATCAAAGAGCTTTTTCCTGGTGCGCCCACTTCCAGAACTCGATGCCGGCGATGATGCCACTGCGTGTGAAATCATCCAGCAATTCCTGATGGACGCCAGCCTCGAAGTCCACCTGATGTTCCAGAATGATGCTGCCGATGGCGCCGTTGACGTGGAGATAGGCTTTTGGCCAGCGTTTTTCTGCGTTCCACTGATTGCAAATCTTGATAGCGCGGTCCCACTCGTAGCTAGGGATGCGCTTATTAGAGACGACGAGAATACAGTAGACGATTTCGCGGGGGCCGGTGGCCATCAGGCTGAAGGTGACTTCGCAATCGGTCTCCTCATCGTAGCCGAACTCGACGCGGAAGTCGCCGTCGCTATCACGCAGAAATTTCAACTGCTGTGAGCGCAAACTCTGCTCGATCATGCTGCGGTCAAAGGGGCGCACGGTAGGCATACGAATAGTTCCTCTCTGGATACAAGTAGGGAAGTCAATCAATAGAGAACATCTACGAGAACAAAAGCGTCGTACAGTGCATGTACGATACCACATGTGTAGTGATTGGTAAAGTGTGAGAATAGTTGCTGCTACTGCTTGTGAGTGGAAACTTTACCCCGTCTCCGCTTTCTTCTTAGATATGGTTTTCGTTATTGGACGAAGGGACTTGACAACCTGATCATTCTTAGGCATCCTTGCTTCTGACCTGATCAGTTACTTCAAGAGTGATATGGGAAGAGAGAGACAAACCTCGTTACCCAGGAACCCAACGCACCGACTGACCCAGGAACCCATCATTTCGTTGTCAGCGAGAATCAAAAGGGAGTTAGCCCAATGCGGCTGACTCGATGAGGACCATCCTGTGCGTTTCATGAGTGGAATCAAGGGCATGGAGTTTCGTGCAATTAGAAGATTTGCTGTTCGCGTCTCAACAGCATTTTTGGTAGTGCTTCTGCTAGTTCTCAGCCTGAATCTTTGGCAGCCGCAGATTGCGTTTGCCAAAATTTGTGGAAATGGTCAATCTGGTCATTGCTACGGAGAATGGTGGTGGTCAGTATATCCACATTACAATGGGTCATATACTGACATCACAATTGTACCAATGGGATGTTCATCCCCGTGTCTTTTTATTACTGATGAGATGTGGCTTACAGAAGAGGATGGATTGCAACCTAACGGTAATTGCAGTAATGGTAATACACCCGCTACTTCTCCGTGTTGGATGGAGGCCGGTTATTACCAGCAAGTTAATCAAGGGGAAGATTTTTTCTGGGCACATCAGGAACCTGGCGGTCTGTTTCTCGAACATGATCAGGGGCAGGTTCCTTCCGGTGCGTATGGCTATAATGCTAGCATTGAGATCTGGCATACAGGAGTTGCTCTGTGGGGACAGAGTATTACTGCGCCTGGGTTCAATGAGGGGAGTACGGGCATTGGCCAAGCCTACTCGCCAAACTTGATTATGATTGGTCAGGAGTTGGCAGGTGATAGCACGCACGCATCGGCAGAAACAGCCACTTTCACTGACAACAAGTATGAGACGAACACGAATCCGTCCTGGTACTAGAAGTCATCTGGCCTTGTTGACATCCTAGAGGGCAAACAGCCGGAAGGAGGACAAACGGAGGCGATAGAGGTTAAAGGTCACGCCGAGCAAGAGCGCCTGGTGCTGCTGCATGGTA
>JAJPKE010000031.1 GCA_021323855.1 Chloroflexota bacterium
CTGGCGCAAGAATGCCCGTATCTTGCTCCAATCTTCGTCGCTTAATCGGATATCGCTCATGCCTCCATTCTAGGGGGTCCTGGCCAAATGTCAACAGAACCTAGTGATTCGTGCTGGATTCTGCGCGAGTAATTGTGCTCCCCGTGAGGTGATTTTGAACGTGCCCCTTTGAGTCCCCTTTTCAAGTATCTTAGCTTGTCTCAGGTAGGTTATTGCCCAACCAATTCTGTTATTTAGCAATGGTTGACCACTTTTTATGCGTTGCTGCCGATCTATATCAGAAATTTGCAATTGCTGGGCCAATTTCTCAGCAACCTCTGGTTCTGTATGCTCTTTATAGTCTGCCGCAAGCCTCAGTACAGGTAACATGAAGCTTTGATAATCAGGAATGCTCATCCTCTTGTTTCCCTCTTCTCAACAGGAAATACCTCAAGCTAAAGAGTGTAATCACCTTACAGACAGTATAGCATATAGTGGAAAATTGAATTTACCCCAGCGTCCAGCCGTTTGCCCCGCCCGAAAGCTCCACTGTGCCAGCCAAATCTACCCGTAGAATCTGCGCGCCGAGGGTGCTCGCTGCGTCGCTGTCGCTGCCCCACCAATCCACAGCGGCGGCGCGTTTGGCCGTCTTTGAGGTTGGCGCAACCGGCGCATCGTTGATGACGATGAGATGCGGATGCGCCAGCGCCAGCACCGCGCCCAGCGGCCCATCCAGATTGAGCGGCGCGCCCGGCGGCAACGCCATCTCCACCACATCGGCGGCGAGCGGCTGATTGGCGTAGGCCAGCGCATCCAGCGCATAGTCGTCTGCGCTGCCCAGGAACAGCACCCGCAATCCAGGCGTTTCTAGCCGCAGAATTAGATCGTTGCTGGCGTCGGTGCTGCCATCGCCCGGCGGATAGAGTTGCGGCAGCGGCGCCAGCGCCCGCAGGAGCGTGTCGCTGTCCAGATGAATGACGCTGCCAGCGCGCACGATGCTATGCGTCGCACCTGCATGAGCGGTGGCGTCCAGCCAGGCGAGATAGTCTTTGCCAGGGTGTAGCATGCCAGCGTCGGCGCTATGGGCAATCGTGAAGTGCGTCGCGGCATCTTGCAGACCACGCACGTCGCCGCTGCGCGGGTCCGTCAGCACGGCGAGATCGAGCGTATGCTGCCAGAACGGTAACTTGCCGGACAGCGCCGCCTCCAGGGTTGGTCCATCGGGTCCGCCGTTGAGAAGCGCCGTCACGCCGGAGGGCAGCCGCAGCAACGCCGCCTCGCCGCCCGGCCCAACGTCCAAGAAGTAGAGATGCGCCGCGTGATCGGTCAGAACGGGCGCCGCTGCGCCACATGCGCCGACCAGCGCCAGCAGCAAGACGCCCACCAGCGCCCCACGCGCCAGACGGATATGCCCGCCCGTATGCTGTGCAGTGGTCGTTGGAAGTGCGCTACTGGCTGATCTGCTACGCCGTTTGCGCAGCCAGGGAAGAAGCCACCAGAGCATCCCCGCCAGCGCCGCGTAGTACGCCCAGGCGACAATGCCCGGCAAATCAGGAACAGTGAACGACGCGGCGGGAAGATTGGCGCATATGGTGATGACGCTATCTACGAACCAGAGCAACGGCCACAGCACCCAGGAGAGCGCCAGCGCAATCAGCCCAGCGACGCCGCCGAAGAGACCCGCCAGCGCCAGCAGCGCGCCCAGCACGAGCAGCGGCGCCAGGAGCGGCACGGTCAACAGGTTGGCGATGGGCGCGATCAGCGAGAATTGATGGAAGGTGAGCGCCAGCACCGGCAGCGTGGCGAGTTGCGCGGCAATCGTCACTGCCAACAGTTCGGCGATGGCATGGGTGGCGGGGAAACGTGGAATCGCACCGAGCCAACGCGCCAGCCGTCGCTGAACCGGCGGGACGAGCAGCGGCAGGCCGAGCGTCGCCAGCACGGTCAACTGGAAACCGGCGTCGGCAATCAGCAACGGATCAGTCAGCGTCATGATGCCGGCGGCGATGGCAATGGCAGTGAAGACGTTGTAGGCGCGGCCCAACGCCGGAGCCAGCGCCAGGAGTGCGCCCATAATCGCGGCGCGTACTGCCGCTGGACCGCCGCCACCCAGCGCGGCATAGGTCGCTACGGCCAGCAATGCGGCGATGGTGCGCGGCCATTGCCCCAGGCGGCGGACGGCGTAGCTGGTCAATTCGGCGAGCGTGGAGACCTTCAGTCCGGCGGGCACCACCAGGTGAATCGTGCCGGTGGCGGTGAAGAGCGGCAGCCGTGCCCGCAAGGTTGGTGTTTTGAGGCCGAGCAGGATGCCGATGAGTAGCGCGGCCTCCGGCTCCGGTAGCGACCGCTGAATGGACTGCGCCAATTGCACGCGCAGATCGAAGAGCCACGCCAGCACTGGATTGCCGCCACCACGCGCCAGTACGCTTGCCTGCGCGTTGCTCATCCGCGCCAGGATGCCGGGCGGCGCGCTACCTGCGGGTTTGAGCTTGCCAGTCAGTGAGATGGTATCACCGTAGGCTGGCGCAAACCAGTCGTCGGGGCCGTAAATCGTCGCCTCGATCTCACCACTTGCCTTCTGCCAGCTTTTGCCGTTGTCGGTGCTGACCTGGCTGGTGTCCACGGTGAGCAGGCGATAGCCGGAGCGCAGATCGGGTTCGGCGGCGACCAGCCCCTGCACGATGAGTTTGCTGCCTGATGTGCTGGACGCGAAGCGCGAGACGGCCAGCGGATTGTTCGCCGGGTCCGCCCAGGTGGCCCGCGCCGCGCCCAGCGCCACCCAGAAGCCGATGAGTCCCACAACCAACGCAATTCGCCACCAGCGCGCTTCAGAGGATGCGGCGGATGTGAAGCGGGCAGCCGCGCGTCGTGCCATGAACGCGGCGATGAGCCAGAGCGCCAGCGGGAACGGCGCGAGGACGAGCCAGGTGAAGATTGTGATCGCGGAGAGCGGCGTGATGAAGTGAAGCGCGATGCCAGCGATCCAGGCGGCGACGATGGCCACCAGCGCATAGCCGCCAAACAGCGGGCGCGGACCCGTGACAGGTGCGATCACGGTGGAGGTGGTGGCCGGTGCCGTCACATGCGCCTCCTGGTTCTACACTTTTTCGCCACGCGCCAGCCGCAGCACGCCTGCCAGCCCCTTTTTGCGTTCAGTCTCCAAAAAAAGGCGCAGGCCGCGCCCGTAGATGTCGTCGCGGCGGGTCGCATGTGCCGCCGCCGCGCGCAGACCGCTGGCGACCAGCACCCGATGCGCCACCCATTCGGCAAAGCCCTCGCAGGTCAAGGGATCGTGCATATCCGGCGCATATTCCGCCTGCCAGGCGTGGCCCAGTTCGTGCGCCAGCGTGCCCAGCAGCATGTTGCGCGGCAGATAGCGTTCGACATAGATCGAGCTGACATTGTTATAACGCACGAAGAAGCCGAGCACGTGATGCCCGTTGGCGCTATCATCGCTCCCCGGTTGCTGCAATTGCTGATAGGAGCGGCGGATGGTGCCCATCTGAAGCCGGGTGACGATTTGCAGGCGTGGCGTCTGGCGCAGCGGATTGCCCACGCCGATCACCTGTCCGAAGGCGCGCACTGCCTCCTGATAGATGTTCTCCACAACACGCGGCTCGCGCACCATCTGTGTCGAGCAGGAGGCGCAGCGATACTGCCCGTCGTCCAGCGGCATCATCCCTAACTCCACCGGCACACGGCAGGCGTCGCAGCGGGGTCGGCTCTTGACGCAGCTTTCGCAGTAGCGGCGCGGCTTCGTCTCGTCGAGGTTCTCGAAGGTGTAGGAGATAGCGGTGATGGGACGCTGGCAGGCTGCGCAGCGGGGCGCGGTGCGGTTGCAGTGCGAGCAGAGGCGCGGGATATCGGCGGCGTGTCCACGGTGGCGGGCGATGGCGGCATCATCGAGCGGCGTGCCACAGCGCGCGCAATGCGGGCGGTTCGCAAAGCACGAGGCGCAGAAGACGACACCCTCGCCGTTCTGATAATAACGCCCGGCCAATTGCTGGCCGCAGAGATGGCAGAAGCGCGGCTGTTTTCCCGTGTTTACCGGCTGCTTCTGCATGCGTCGCTCCTGGCAATCAGATAAAGTGGTTCATTGGCTATGATACCCATAGAAGAGTACGAATGGCAAAAGCGCCATGTTTTGCCTTCCCACACGCGAATTATTGCAATCTAACGGTGTTGTGTTGTCTTGCGAGTACATGGAATTGACCAGACCTCAGCTCGGTTTGCGTCCGATAGTGATAAACCATAGAATGACATGGAAGAAACGCCCGGTTCGCATGGCCTTTTCCAGCGCGGAAATCCATTGCTCCGCTTCTGCGGCAGTAACAACGCCATATTCCTGAGCAGTCCTCATCCCTTTAATGTAGTGGGCAACTGGACGGATCGTTTCGTGAAAAGTAGCGGTTCACGTGATCGGAGATTAGGAAGTCAGCGGGCCTTGACATCTTGTTGTTGGGGTGATATACTCTGTTTCTGCGACGCTTTTTCCGGCCTGCGGACAGATGCGGTAGGCATCCAGCCGGTTGCGAGTTTGCGTCGCTACGATCCAGGGCAAAGAGCAGTGCTTTTGCGGCAGTATATCATCCGGCCAGCCGACCGGGTGAGGATTAAACCCACCACGAACGATAGACGCACGTGCCAGAATTGAGAACAGCGCCCATCATCACGCCAGACGCGATGATGGGCTAGTTGGCGCGTGCTTCTTTTTCGCTTGTGGGAAATAGCCCGATTGTCCCCTTTGCCCGGCGTTCGTGACTATGGCCAGCCGGGATTCGATGTGACACATGATACCTGCAAACACCAAGAAGATGCAATAGGGTTGTTTGTACCTCGTGTGAAACATCCACAAACGGGCGATGCAATGCGCGCAATGGAGGAAGCGTCGCGTGCGTCGTGGTTCGCCCCGCGCCATAGCAAGTGTACCTGTTTTTCCTTTTCGGTTTTCAGTTTTTTCTTTTCATTGGGCTTCCTGAGCTAGTGCCAGCATCGTCCAGCATTGCAAGGCGGATGCCATAAACGCATAGACGCCTTAGATGCCATGCGAGGCTGATCGGCCCAGGAGCAGGCACATCCCGTAGGCACTGCTCGTTCGTAGCCGCTGCGTAGCGGCGTCCCCACTGCCGTGGACGCCAGGCATGGCGCTGCGAACAGCAGAAACGTCCCATCACCCGGCACGTTCAATCCCTTGAAGTGCGGCCAGTCACTCATCGGCTCGTCTGCGCGGCGCTATTCCCAGCGTCTCGTGAGTGATGAAACGATGAGCACTATGCCCACCGGCATAGGTGACAGGCGAGAGGAGTTATTCACGCATGGCACTGAGCACGGCTGTCTCCCTCCCCGAGCGCGTTAGCTTCGCGCGAATTCCTGATATTCGCGCCATGCCCAGCCTCATTCAGGTGCAGCTAGATTCGTTTGAGTGGTTCAAACGAGAGGGGTTGCGAGAGCTCTTTGCCGAGATCTCACCGATTGAGGATTTCACCAACAAGAACCTCAAGTTGGAGTTCATCGTTCCCGATGAACCGTTTGGCGAGCCGAAGTATACCGACGACCAATGCCGTGAGCGCGACGCGACCTATGCCGCGCCGCTCTACGTCAAGGCCCGCCTGACCTATAAGGAAACCGGCGAGATCCAGGAAAAAGACATCTTCATGGGCGATTTCCCGCTCATGACCAAAGTAGGCACGTTCATTATCAATGGCGCCGAGCGCGTGGTGGTCAGCCAGCTCGTGCGCTCTCCCGGCGTGTATTACACCGCCGACGAAGACCCAACTACGGGTCGCTCGCTCTTCGCCGCCAAGCTGATCCCCAATCGTGGCGCCTGGCTGGAGTTTGAGACGAGCAACAAGAATTTGCTCTCGGTCAAGATTGACCGCAAGCGCAAGATTCCCATTACGACGCTGCTGCGCGCAATGGGCGCCATCGGCGACCGCGACCCCGGCAAGACGGATAAGACGCCGGACCTGCGCACCGATGAGGGCATCCTCAAGGCGTTCACGATGGTGGATGCGCAGGGCAACGAGTACGTCAGCAATTTCGTGACGACAACGCTTGATAAAGACCCGGTGAAGACGCCTGAAGAGGCGCTCTTGGAGGTCTATCGCAAGCTGCGCCCCGGCGACCCCGCGACGATGGAAAACGCGCGGACGCTGGTGTTCAACCTGTTCTACCATACCCGCCGCTACGATCTCGGCAGCGTCGGGCGCTATAAACTGAATCGCAAGCTCGATCTTGCCATCCCACAGACCATCAAGACGCTGACGCAGGACGACGTGATCGCCATTCTGCGCCGCCTGGTGGCGCTGGACGAGGGGCATGGCAAGAAAGACGACATTGACCACCTGGGCAACCGTCGCGTCCGCTGCGTCGGTGAACTGATCCAGACGCAGTTCCGCGTGGGCTTGCTGCGCATGGAGCGTGTGGTCAAGGAGCGCATGGCGATCATCCAGGACCCGTCCCAGGCGTCGCCAAACCAGTTGGTGAATATTCGCCCGGTCGTGGCGGCGATCAAAGAGTTCTTTGGCGGCAGCCAGCTCTCGCAGTTCATGGACCAGACGAATCCGCTGGCGGAGATTGGCAACAAGCGGCGTCTCTCTGCGCTCGGCCCCGGCGGTCTCTCGCGTGACCGCGCCGGATTCGATGTCCGCGACGTTCACCATTCGCACTATGGCCGCATCTGCCCGATTGAGACGCCTGAAGGCCCGAACATCGGTCTGATCGGCAACATGGCGACCTTCGCCAAGATCAACGACTACGGCTTCATCGAGACGCCATATCGCAAGGTCTATCATGCGCTGCCAGCCAACAGCGATCAACTGGTTGGCCGTATCCTGCTGCGCGATGTCATGGATGGCAAAGACAAGGCGCTCGCCCCCGCCGGCACGGTGGTGGATGAGGCGCTGGCGGCGAAACTGGCGAAGGCGCTGGGCGATACCGAGGTGGCGATCAGGCCGTGGGTTTCCAAAGAGGTCTACTATCTGACCGCCGACGATGAGGAACGCTATGTCATCGCCCAGGCCAACGTGCCGCTGGACCCGGAGAGCCACTTCACAACCGACCGTATCCTGGCGCGCCACAACGGCGACTTCGTGCAGGAGACCGCCGCGCGCGTAGATTATATGGACGTTGCGCCGAAACAGACCGTCAGCGTGGCGGCGGCGATGATTCCGTTCCTGGAACACGACGACGTGAACCGCGCGCTGATGGGTGCGAACATGCAACGCCAGGCGGTGCCGCTCTTGCGCCCGCAAGCGCCGATTGTTGGCACAGGCATCGAGCGGCAGGTGGCCCTGGACTCCGGCCAGGTGGTGATTTCGGATGTCGAGGGCGAGGTGGTCAGCGCGACGGCGCGGCAGATCGTGGTGCTGGACGACGAAGGCGTCGAGCATGTCTACAAGCTGCGCAAGTTCATCCGCTCCAACCAGGGCACCTGCATCAACCAGCGGCCCATTGTGAACAAGGGCGACCGTGTGGAGCAGGGGCAGGTGCTGGCCGATAGCTCCGCCACCGAAAATGGCGAAGTGGCGCTTGGCCAGAACATCCTGGTGGCGTTCATGAGTTGGGAGGGCGGCAACTTTGAGGACGCCATCCTGATTAGCGAACGCATCGTGCGCGAGGACCTTTTCACCAGCATCCACATCGAGAAGCACGAGGTAGAGGCGCGCGACACCAAGCTGGGGCCGGAGGAAATCACTCGCGACATCCCGAATGTCGGTGAGGAAGGGCTGCGCAACCTCGATGAGCGCGGCATCATTTACATCGGCGCGGAGGTCGGCGCAGGCGACATCCTGGTCGGCAAGATCACGCCGAAGGGCGAGACCGAACTGACGGCGGAAGAAAAGCTGTTGCGGGCCATCTTCGGTGAGAAGGCGCGTGAGGTCAAAGATACCTCGCTGCGCGTGCCGCACGGCGAGCGCGGCAAAGTGGTGGAGGTGAAGGTCTTCACCCGCGAGAACGGCGACGAATTGCCGCCGGGCGTCAACCAACTGGTGCGCGTGGCAATTGCGCAGAAGCGCAAGATTGGCGCGGGCGACAAGATGGCCGGGCGCCACGGCAACAAGGGCGTCATCAGCAAGGTGCTGCCGGTGGAGGATATGCCGTTCCTGCCGGATGGCACGCCGGTGGACATCATTCTCAATCCGTTGGGTGTGCCGCACCGCATGAACATTGGGCAGATCATGGAGACGCACCTGGGCTGGGCTGCGGAGCGGCTTGGCATGAAGGTGGCGACGCCGGTATTCGACGGCGCCAGCGAAGACGACATCGAGAAGTTGTTGGAGCAGGCGGGTCTGCCAATCGAGGGCAAGGTGCAACTCTATGATGGACGCACCGGCGAACCTTTCGATACGAAAGTGACGGTTGGCTACACTTACATGCTGAAGCTGGCGCACCTGGTGGAAGACAAGGTGCATGCCCGCTCCACCGGCCCGTACAGCCTCATCACCCAGCAGCCGCTCGGTGGTAAGGCGCAGTTCGGCGGCCAGCGGTTCGGTGAGATGGAGGTGTGGGCGCTGGAAGCGTATGGCGCCTCGAACATCTTGCAGGAAATCCTGACGGTGAAGTCCGACGACGTGGTGGGTCGTGTCAAGACCTATGAATCCATCGTCAAGGGCGAAAGCATCATGGAGCCGGGCGTACCGGAATCCTTCAAGGTGTTGGTGAAAGAGTTGCAGAGCCTGGGCATCAATGTCGAGGTTCTCAACGAAGACGAGCAGAAGATTCAGTTCGTCGAGGACACCAGCACCGATGTGATGCCGGAATTGGGCATCAACCTCAGCGGCTTCGAGAATGAATAACGCTGAGCGGTGATTGCCTGCGGAGAGGAGCAACAGCGCATTGGGGCTGCGGGGTCCCGGGCGCTGCCTCTCCAACTCAAAAGTGCGACGTTTGGCGCACCTTTTGCCCCGCGATGGCATAGGCCTGAAGCCTTTAAGGCATTCGGAAAGGAGATAGGCGCGGGTGGCTTCTGAAAACGTCTGTTGTTTCGGCCAGCCTGTCGCCTCCCCCAATGCTCGAAGTAAATGATTTTGACGCCATCCGCATTAGCCTTGCCAGCCCAGAGCAGATTCGCTCCTGGAGCTATGGTGAAGTTACCAAGCCGGAAACCATCAACTATCGGACGCTGAAGCCCGAAAAGGATGGTCTCTTCTGCGAGCGCATTTTTGGCCCAACGAAGGACTGGGAATGCTACTGCGGCAAATATAAGCGCGTTCGGTTCAAGGGCATTGTCTGCGACAAGTGCGGCGTGGAGGTGGCGCGCTCGAAGGTGCGCCGCGAACGCATGGGGCACATCGAGCTGGCTTCGCCCGTCAGCCACATCTGGTATTTCAAGGGCACGCCCAGCCGCATTGGCTTGCTGCTCGATCTCTCGCCGCGCAACCTGGAGCGTATCCTCTACTTCGCGCTGTATGTGGTGACGAAGGTGGACGACGAGGCGCGCCAGATGGCCCTCAGCAATATTGAAGAGGGCGTGGCGCAGCGCATCCAGCAGCGCGAAGAGGAAGTGACGGCGCAGATCGTCGCGGCGCAGGAACGCCGCGATGAGCAAATTGCCGCCATCGAGCGCAAGCTGGAAGAGCAGCGCGAGCAGAACGAACTGAACCGCTCTGAGCAGTTGCAGCAGGCGCGCGATCTGGAGAAGACGCTGCGGGCGACGCTGCGCGAGAACCTGGGCAAAGTGCTGATGGAGGATATAATCTACGAGCCGACCGGCGAGCGCGTGGCGCAGCAGGGCGTGGTCGTAGACGCGACCCACCTGGAAGCGCTTGAACGCATCGCGCAGGAGCATCGTGATCTTGTCGTGGAGGCCGCGCGCAAAGAGATGGAGCGCGCCCGTGCCGACGCCGAGCGCGAAACCGAGCGCGCCCGTATGAACGCAGAGGGCGAAATTGCTACCATTCAGGATCAGTTGGTGGCGCTCTCGAACGACGTGCGCGCGGAGACCGAGGCGCGCCGCCGCGACCTGGAAGGGCTGAAGAAGCTCGATCTGCTTCAGGAGCAGCGGTACCGCGAACTCAAAGATTTTGAATATCAATTGCGCGACACCAACCCTGACCTGCCGGAAATCTTCGAGGCAGGCATGGGCGCGGAGTCGGTGCAGTCATTGCTGGCGGATATTGATCTCGACGAACTGGCGGCGAAGCTGCGCTCGGAAATCGAGTCTACGACGGGGCAGCGCCGCAAGAAGGCGACGAAGCGCCTGAACGTCGTGGAGGCGTTCCGCAAGTCTGGCAATCGCCCGGAGTGGATGATTCTCTCGGTGTTGCCGGTGTTGCCGCCGGACCTGCGCCCGATGGTGCAGTTGGATGGTGGCCGTTTTGCTACCAGCGACCTGAACGATCTCTATCGCCGCGTCATCAACCGCAACAACCGCCTCAAGCGGCTGCTGGAACTGGGCGCGCCGGAGATCATCATTCGCAATGAGAAGCGCATGCTGCAAGAAGCCTGCGATGCGCTCATTGACAACGGGCGGCGCGGGCGGGCGGTGGCTGGCTCCGGCAACCACAAGCTCAAGAGCCTCTCTGACATGCTGAAGGGCAAACAGGGGCGCTTCCGCCAGAATCTGCTGGGCAAGCGTGTTGACTATTCGGGCCGCTCGGTGATCGTGGTTGGCCCGGACCTCAAGCTGCACCAGTGCGGTCTGCCGAAGAAAATGGCGCTGGAGCTCTTCAAGCCGTTTGTTATGCGCAAGCTGGTGGAGCAGGGGCTTGCCCACAACATCAAGAGCGCCAAGCGCTTTGTCGAGCGTGTGCGCCCGGAGGTGTGGGACGTGCTGGAAGAGGTCATTCGTGACCACCCAGTGCTGCTGAACCGCGCGCCGACGCTGCACCGCCTGGGTATTCAGGCGTTCGAGGCAGTGCTGGTCGAGGGCAGCGCCATCCAACTGCATCCGCTGGTCTGTTCCGCCTTCAATGCGGACTTCGATGGCGACCAGATGGCCGTTCACGTGCCGCTTTCGGACCGCGCGCAGGACGAAGCCCGCACGCTGATGCTTTCGTCGCGCAACCTCTTGCATCCGGCGCATGGCGAGCCGTCCATCGGCGCTTCGCAGGATATGGTGCTTGGCTGCTACTATCTGACGATGGAGCGCCCGGACTATCTGGCGAAGAAGATGACGGAACTGCACGAGAAGTATCCGCAGGCGGACGAGACAGAGTTGCGCAAGCGCGCGATTCGTCGCTTCGCCAGCGAAACCGAGGCCATCATGGCCTACAGCATGGAGCAGATCCGGCTGCATGATACGATTCGCGTGCGCGTCAAGAGCGACCGCGTCTTCACCGATTCGGGCGTCAGCGAGCCACTGGCGCAGAATGAATCCGTTGAGACGACGGTAGGCCGCATTCTCTTCAACGATGCCCTGCCGGAGCGGCTGCGCTTCAAGAACTTCCCGATGAAGAAGGACAACTTGAAGCAAGTCATCGCGGAGTGCTTCAAGTATTATGGGCGCGATGCGACGGCTGAGCTTGCCGACAAGATCAAGCGCATCGGCTTTACCTACGCGACGAAGGCCGGCGCCAGCATCGCCATCAGCGATGTGCTTGTGCCGCCGGAACGCGAACAGATTCTGGCCGAGGCCGACGCCAAAGTGGCGCAGCTTGAGGACGACTACCGCGATGGTCTGATTACCGACAACGAACGCTATCGCCAGGTGGTGCAAATCTGGCAGGACGCTTCGGATAAGATTCAGACCTACGTGCAGAAAGTCCTCGATCCGTATGGCTCGATTTATACGATTGCGAACTCCGGCGCGACGAAGGCGAAGTTCCAGCAGATCCGCCAGCTTTCCGGCATGCGCGGCCTGATGGCGGACCCGTCTGGGCGCATCATGGAGATTCCGGTGCGCGGCAACTTCCGCGATGGCCTGACCGTGATGGAGTACTTCATCTCCAGCCACGGCGCCCGCAAGGGTCTGGCCGATACGGCATTGCGTACCGCTGAATCCGGCTATCTCACGCGCCGCCTGATTGATGTGTCGCAGGATGTCATCGTTTTGGTGGATGACTGTGGCACGAAGGAAGGCATCTGGATCACCAAGCAGGATTCGGATGACATGAGTGAGCCGTTCCGCAATCGCCTGATCGGTCGTGTGCTGGCGGCTCCGGTGCCTGGCTTCGAGCATATCGAGGTGGGGTCGGAACTGGAAGACGACGACATTGATGCGATGATCGCCGCTGGTGTCACGCAGGTCTATTGCCGCTCGGTGTTGCAGTGCCTCGCGCCGCACGGCGTCTGCCGTATGTGCTACGGGCGCAGCCTGGGCGCGGGCCGGCTGGCCGCGCTGGGCGAAGCGGTGGGCATCATCGCCGCGCAGTCCATCGGTGAGCCTGGCACGCAGTTGACGATGCGCACCTTCCACAGCGGTGGTATCGCTGGCGCCGCCGACGACATCACCCAGGGCCTGCCGCGTGTCGAAGAACTCTTCGAGTCGCGCGTGCCGAAGGACAAGGCGATTGTCAGCGAGATTGACGGCATCGTCGAGGTGCAGGTGGCCGACAACGGCGCACGCAAGGTCAAGGTCACGTCGGTTGACACCATCCTGGATGAGTACCCGCTGCCCAAGAAGAGCGAGGTGCTGGTCAGCGATGGGCAACATGTCGAGGCGGGCGATGTCATCGCGCGGATGCCTGCCGAGAAAGGTGTTGCTCCGGAAGACCGTGAGGTGAAGGCGCGCTCCTCTGGCGAGGTGAGCGTCAACGCCAACAACAAGCTGGTGGTGCGGGCGGAGGAACGCGATGAGCGCGAATATCCGATTCCGGCCTCGTCCAACATCATCGTTCGCGACGGCGAGGCGGTGCATGGCTGCCAGCCGTTGACCTCCGGCGTGGTGGACCCGCAGGACGTGTTGCGCATCCTGGGGCGTGAGGCCGTCCACTTCTATCTGGTGAAAGAAGTGCAGAAGGTCTACCGCTCAACTGGTGTGTACATCAACGACAAGCACATCGAAGTGATCGTGCGGCAGATGTTGCGTCGCGTGCGCATTGACGATCCGGGTGATACCGATCTGCTGCCAAACGATCTCGTGGATCGTTTCCACTATGAGGAGACGAATGCGCGGGTGCTGGCGGAAGGTGGCGAACCGGCGACGGCGCAGACGGTACTTTTGGGCGTGACGAAAGCCTCGCTCAATACGGAGAGCTTCCTCTCGGCGGCGTCCTTCCAGGAGACGACCCGCGTGTTGACGGAGGCGGCGATCACGGGCGCGACAGACCACCTGGTTGGCCTGAAGGAGAACGTGATCATTGGCAAGCTGATTCCCGCCGGAACTGGCGTGGAGCAGCGCCGCGAACTGCGCGAGCGGCAGCGCGCCGAACGGTTGGCCGCTGCGATGGCGAGTAGCAGTCTAGCGGCATTTGGTCTCGGAGGGGGAGCGCCTGCTGGGCTGCTTGGTGCTGATAGCGACGATGGCTATGAGGATCACAGCGTAGTTGACAGTTTCCCTGAAGAATGATAACATCATAGAACGTGCGCCAGATATGCTCCCGGTGGTTGTTGCCACCCACTCACAACGTCGGGGTTCATCCATCGGGGCATGAGGCATCTGGGGCAGACGGCCTACGGGCCGAACGAGGTTGAAAGAGACAACATTGCCGACGATTAATCAGTTGGTCCGCAAAGGGCGGGACAAAAAGGTCCCCAAGAGCAAGGCGCCGGCGCTGCGGTTCTCCTACAATGCGTTGAAGAACCGCACACAGCGTTTGCGTGGCGCTCCGCAGAAGCGCGGAGTTTGCACGCAGGTTCGTACAATGGCGCCGAAGAAGCCGAACTCGGCCTTGCGCAAGATTGCGCGCGTGCGCCTCTCGAACCAGTATGAGGTGACGGCCTATATTCCCGGCGAAGGGCATAATCTTCAGGAACACTCCGTCGTGTTGATTCGCGGTGGTCGTGTGAAGGACCTGCCGAGCGTGCGCTATCACATCATCCGGGGCACGCTCGATAGCGAAGGTGTGCAGAAGCGCCGCCAGGGCCGCTCGAAGTACGGCGCGAAACGCCCGAAGGCCGGTGGTCGCTAAGCTGACCAAGCTGGCCGGAGCTGGCGAAAACGCGAATCTTGGAACCAAAAATTGCGCGGTGGCATCGTTCCACCGCGCGCCATGCGGAAAGAAACCAGCTAGCTCTGGAACTGCGCTCTCGTGGTTCTGAGTAGCCAGGTCTTTGTATACCACGGCTAGGCGCGCAGGTCGCGCTGGCGTTGTTGGGTTTCCTCCGGTTCAAGGTGTGGCACAGTTGATGCCCTCCTGCATGAACGCACGTGTCAATCACGGGTGTTCGAGCGAACCTGGATAGGCTCCCAACGAGTGGGGTGCCGGAGCGTATGCTCTGGTACCCTTCGCGCTGTCTGGCGGTAGAGGAGAAAATTGCACATGCCTCGACGAGGGACGGTCCCGCACCGCGTCGTGTTGCCGGACCCGAAGTATAACAATCGTAATGTGACCCGGATGGTTGGCCGCCTCATGTGGGACGGCAAACGCAGTCTCGCAGAGCGCATCATCTATGACGCGCTCGACCTGATCGAGCAGCGCGCCAAGCGCAACCCGATTGAGGTGTTTGAGCAGGCGCTGCGTCAGGCGACGCCTGTATTGGAAGTGAAACCCCGGCGTGTTGGTGGGTCCACCTACCAGGTGCCGGTTGAAATTCGCGGCGACCGCAAGCTCGCACTTGCTATGCGCTGGTTGATCGCTTCGGCGCGCAACCGCTCCGGCAGGTCCATGTCCGAAAAATTGGCGGCTGAACTGATGGATGCTGCCAACGGCCAGGGCGCGACGATACGTAAACGTGACGAAACCCATAAGATGGCGGAGTCCAATAGGGCCTTCGCACATTATCGCTGGTAAGACAGCGGCCACGAGGAACTAAGGAACCAATGGCCACCAGAGAATATCCGCTCGAAAAAACGCGGAACATTGGCATTATTGCTCATATTGATGCGGGCAAAACCACCACGACCGAACGCATCCTCTATTACACCAAGAAGATCCACAAGATCGGCGAGGTGCATGAGGGTGCTGCCACGATGGACTGGATGCCGCAGGAGCAAGAGCGCGGCATCACGATTACGTCCGCCGCGACCACCTGCTTCTGGCTAGGGCACCGTATCAACATTATTGATACGCCTGGGCACGTGGATTTCACCGCTGAAGTCGAGCGTTCTCTGCGTGTCCTGGACGGTGGAGTCGTGGTCTTCGACGCCGTTGCTGGCGTTGAGCCGCAATCCGAAACGGTCTGGCGTCAGGCTGACAAGTACCATGTCCCGCGTATCTGTTTTGTCAACAAGATGGACCGCACCGGCGCCAATTTCTGGCGCACGGTCGAAATGATCGTAGACCGGCTCAATGCGAAGCCTGCGCCGATTCAGATTCCCATCGGCGCGGAGAGCAATTTCAAGGGCTTCGTTGACCTGATTGAGCAAAAGGGCATCATCTTCACTGATGACCTGGGCACGAAGTCCGAGGCGACCGAGATTCCGGCGAATCTCGCTGAGGAGGCGCGCAAGCATCGCGAGACGCTGGTGGAAGCGATTGCCGAAACCGATGAAGACCTCACGATGAAGTACCTGGAAGGCGAAGAGATCAGCAACGATGAGTTGCGCGCTGCTCTGCGCCGCGCCACCATCGCTGGCAAACTCGTGCCGGTGCTCTGCGGCACCGCCCTCAAGAACAAGGGTGTGCAGGCGATGCTCGATGCCGTCGTGGCGTATCTGCCCTCGCCGCTGGATATTCCCGCGCCGATGGCGACCTCGCTCAAGACCGGCGAAGACCGCCAGTTGATCGTCTCTGACGATGGCGAATTCGTGGCGCTGGCTTTCAAGATCGTCGCTGACCCATTCGTTGGTCGCCTGACGTATCTGCGCGTCTACTCGGGCACGCTGGCCGCAGGCTCGTATGCCTACAACTCGACCAAGAGCCAGAAAGAGCGCATCGGGCGCCTGCTTCAGATGCACGCCAATCACCGCGAAGACATCGAACGTGTCTATTCCGGTGACATCTGCGCCGCCGTCGGCCTGAAGAATACCTTCACCGGCAATACGCTCTGCGAGCAGGACGATCCGGTGGCGCTGGAATCTATCACCTTCCCAGAGCCGGTGATCGAAATTGCCATCGAGCCGAAGACAAAGGCCGACCAGGACAAGATGGGCATTGCCCTTCAGCGGCTGGCCGAGGAAGACCCAACCTTCCGCGTGCATACCGATGAAGACTCCGGCCAGACGATCATCGCTGGCATGGGCGAGTTGCACCTGGAAGTCTTTGTGGATCGCATGTTCCGCGAGTTCAAGGTGGAGGCGAACGTGGGTCGCCCGCAGGTGGCCTACCGCGAGACCATCACCAAGACAGCGCAGGCCGAGGGACGCTTCGTCCGCCAGTCTGGTGGTCGCGGCCAGTACGGCGACGTGTGGATTCGCGTGGAGCCGCTGGAACGCGGCAAAGGCTTCGAGTTTGTCAACGGCACTGTCGGTGGTTCGGTGCCGCGTGAATACGTCAAGCCGACCGAAGAAGGTGTGCGCGAGGCAATGGAGACTGGCGTGGTCGCTGGCTTCCCGATGATAGACGTCCGCGCGACCCTCTACGATGGCTCCTACCACGAAGTAGACTCGTCGGAAATGGCCTTCAAGACCGCCGGTTCGATGGGCTTCCGCGCTGCCGCCGCTAAGGCCGGCCCGATTCTCTTGGAGCCGATCATGTTGGTGGAGGTCACGACTTCGCCGGACTTCTTTGGCGACGTGCTAGGCGATCTCAATCGCCGGCGCGGCCAGATTCAGGGGTCGGAGGAGCGCGGCGGCTCGCAGGTGATTCGCGCGCATGTGCCGCTGGCCGAGATGTTCGGCTACGTGAATGAACTGCGCTCGATGACCAGCGGACGCGCCTCCTATTCGATGGAGTTCTCGCATTACGCCGAAGTTCCTCGCAACATTGCTGATGAGGTCAAGGCGAAATCCGAGGGCAAGGTCGTTCGGGCATAGTCCTGTAGTGTCAGGTATCTCAGGTATTGGTTGCTCTGTGCAGCAGTTTGAAAGTGTGAGCAGCCTGCAATAGCCAATTGCGGACTGCTCCAGGGAGAAGCAAAACATCATGGCGAAGCAGAAATTTGTGCGGGACAAGCCGCATGTGAACGTGGGGACGATTGGGCATATTGACCACGGCAAAACCACGCTGACGGCAGCGATCACCAAGGTGCTGGCCGCCGCCAAGCTGGCCAATTACACCTCGTTCGACAACATTGACAAAGCCCC
>JAJPKE010000012.1 GCA_021323855.1 Chloroflexota bacterium
GTCAGAACGCTCATCATCCCGACTGAGGGATTGGAACTAGAACATGCAGATGTCATTGAGCCGCTGCTCTACCGTCAGAACGCTCATCATCCCGACTGAGGGATTGGAACCACTGAACGCAAAGAGCGCAGCGCCCAAATGTGGCGGTCAGAACGCTCATCATCCCGACTGAGGGAATGGAACTGATGAGGAGAGCGTGGCGCGGTGGCTGGCGAGTGCGTCAGAACGCTCATCATCCCGACTGAGGGATTGGAACAGTTCTATGGCTTTGGTGATGCCGAGGGCATTACCGTCAGAACGCTCATCATCCCGGCTGAGGGCTGAATGGCGGTGTAGCGCGCATTGCAGCCCTGGCGTGAATGTGGTTAGCGCGTGCGGGCAGGAGTGCGGCGCACGGCCTGGGGTTGTGGCAGCCAGAGCATGCGGAACAGAGTCAACAGCAGGACGGCGGCGGAGGCGACCAGATACACAACGACCATCCACGGCTGGCCGCTGTCGCTGCCGGAGAAGATGCCATGCAGCGTGACGAGCAGGAATACGGCAAAACCAGTGTAGTGGAGCAGCCGCCAGCTCGCATGTGTCAGATAGCGGCGCAGCCACGAACTGAGCAGCACCACCACCAGCGCATACAGCCCCAGCACGCCCAGGTCAACCGCGAGGGGACGATACGGCTCAGCAATGGGCAGCAACAGATTGAGCAGCGAAAAGGGAATCAATGGATCGAGGATGAGCGTCAACAGGTGCAGCGCCACCAGCGCCGCCGTCAGAATGGCGAGGAACTGGTGCGTCTCATCGAGCATCCACGAGGCGCGAGACCCCGCAATGCGCACAAGCGACCGCGTAATCCCCAGCAACACCATAGTAGTGAGCGTCAGATAGGAAGAGACGGCGGCGGCGCGTGTGACATACCACATGAAGGGGTTGGCTGTCGTCGCAGCAGCGGTCGCACGGGTCATCTGTGCCACAGTAGCAGTCTGTAACAGAAAGGACAGCATAGGTTCAGTCTCCTGATATGTTCGGTATTCCTGGGATTTCCTGGGTCAAGGGCGTCAAGGGCGTTGAAGCGACCATCGTTCCTGTCTGGTTGCGTGTACGAGACTTGCCTGGTGTACCGGGCGTTGGCGCGATGGTGATGGGCAGGTCCGCTCCTTCGGCGCCCCAACTGGCGAGATAGGCTGGCAGATTCTTCGAGAACACAACGTCGCCGTTGCCAAAGGTCAACACCAACGCAATCGCCGCGTCCGCATCCAGCCCGCCATTGAGAATGATTGGGCGCTCCCAGGCGGTTTCCACTGCCCGCAACGCCGCTGGATATCCGCGCAACAGCGCCATCTTCGCCGCCACCTCCGCCCGCGCCGCCGTCGGCGCCAGCGCGGTGGCCGTCGCAATCAGTGGCGTCTCTGCTGCGTCGCGTTCATCAATCCACAGCCTGACCGGTTGCCCGGTACGCGGATCGAGCAGATGATGCCGCCGCTCGCCATCACGTAGCCACCAGCGTTTCACCGCGCCGGAGGTCGCCAGCCCGCCGCGACTGAAACGCAGCACCGCGACATGGCTGACTGGGCTGACCGGGCTGGCCTTGTCATGTGTTTCACCTGTTTCACCTGTTTCACCTGATTCACCCGAAGTCTCCGTAGCCGCCGCTTCGGCGCGTGGGTCACGAATCCCGATGGCCCAGTGTTCACCAGGCGCAGGACCGCCGCGCACCCGCAGGTCGCCGCCAACATTGATGAGCGCGCCCAGGAACGGCAGGCAGAAGCGGTTCAGCGCGACATCGGCTCCCCAGCCTTTGGCGATGCCACCGAGATCGAGTTGCGCGCCCAGCGGAAGACGGATGCGCCGTCGCTTCTGATCAAACTCAATTGCCTGCCAGTAGCTCATCCGTGCTGGTTGCGGCTGGCGTGGCGTTTCGCGCTGCGCCTGCTGGATATGTAGAGGGTGCGCGGACTGGCGGATAAGCGCAAAGTCACGGTCATAGCCAAGCGACTCAAGCTGGCGCAGCAGTGTGGGATCGAAGAGACCGGCGCTGGCCTGCGCCGCCTGCACAGCGACGGTGACGGCGGTGAACACCAGTTCAGAGACGGCGAACCACTGGCCTGCGGCGCGATTCAGACGGCTCAGTTCGCTCTCCGGCTTGAAGCGCGAGAGGTGTGTATCAATATCCTCGAACCAGCGCATACAGGCATCGGCTGCCTCGCGCGCCGCTCCCGCCTGCGCAGGTGTCGCGGCGATCTGCACGCTGACATCGGTTGCCATCGGGCGGCCTGTGCGCTGGATCAGCCGGGGCTTCCCTGCGGATACGGCGCGCATAGCAGCTATTTCAGACATCTGAGACATATCAGGCATATCAGGCATATCACGAGACTCCTGTGCTGCTATTTGTGCCGCCCTGTCCCTGCTGAATAGTGATCGAGCCAGAGTTCGATGACGATTGATTCTGGTTGGACGAGTTGGTTGCGTTGCCGTCGTCATTACTGGAATTGGAATCGCTGGGCGAGATGGTGTTGGAATTGGTTGTTTGCGTCACGAGCTTGTGACTGGTGAAGCCCCAGACCGTGAAGAACAGCCCAAAGGTTGCCGCGACCAACCCCAGCCGCAGTCGCTTCTTTGCGCTCTTGCGGCGCATGGCAATCGCACTGGCGGCGTTACCAGCATACGCGCTGACGGGTCGTCCTGCCGAGGCAAGCGTCACATCGCCCACTGGCTGCGCCACGCAACTGAGAATATCGCCAGCGGCGCGTTCGGCTGGTGTCAGCGCGCTGCCAGCATTGGCCTGCACCTGACCGGCAAGTAGGCGCAGCCGGCAGGTGCCACACGCTCCGGCCCGGCAATTGAAATCTGGTCTGTAGCCATAGCGTTCGAGCGTCTGAAGGATGGTTTCGCCTGGACGAGCGGCAAGGACGGCGCCGCTATCGTTCAGGCGGATGCGCGCAGCAGTGGCGTTGCCTGCTTTGGCTGCGGGGGAAGTTGCGGTGACGGGGCTGGCGAAGACCTCGGCGTGGAGGCGCGATGCGGGCACACCACGATTCGTCAGCGCCGCTTCCAGATTGCGTTTGAGGCCCGCCGGTCCGCAGATATACCACTCCGCCCTGGAAATGTCAGCGCCGGTGGTGGTAAGAGAAGCCAGCACCTCCTCGACACGCAGCCGGTGCCCATTGGTTGCGATGTAGTGCCACTGGGTTAGCCATTGATGCTGCGGATCGAGGGCAGCCAGTTCGCTCCCATAGATGGCATCGGCTGGGCTGTGATAGGCGTAGTGCAAGAGGACGCGCGGGCGTTGCGCCGGAGCCAGCCGCGCGAGGGCACGCAGCATGCTGTAAATCGGCGTGATGCCGCTGCCACCGGCGACGAAGACGATGGGCCGGTCAGGCCGTACCGTACTATGCAGCGTGAACCGTCCCTGCGGTAGGGTCGCCTGGAGCAGCATGCCGGGGCGGGCGTTGGCGGAGAGATAGCTCGAAACGATACCAGCGTTCTGCCGCTTGACGGTGATCTCCCAGGGACGGTCTGCACGCCCGTCGCCGCACAGTGAATACGAGCGGTATAGCGTTGTCCCCTTTGCGCCGCTGGTTCCGTTGGGAGCCGTCGAGAAGGCCAGCGTAATGAACTGGCCGGGGCGATACGCCGCTGGTGCGCGCTGTGTGCCTGGAACAGCCAGCGTCAACGTCACGGCATCGCGCGAGGCGGGAGTGACCCGCAGCACTTGAACGGTCGTCAGCGATTGTGTTGTCTGCGCTGCGCGTGCTGGCTGTACCGGCTGTATTGGCTGTATTGGGTGCGGATGGCGCTGCTGGCCATTCGGTGCTGGAACACTTGCCATAGATCTCTCCTACATCCCGTAGATAGGCTGCTCCTTCGATGTTCCAACCAGGATTGAACCGGGATAGTCCGCGATAGCGCCGCGGGACGGAACAAACGATAGGTGATACAACGTGCGATGATACAAAAGGTATAGCATAGCTCTCTTAGAAATCAGTGGAAATACGATGAGAAAATTTTCATCTACTTGCCGGTCTGCTCTACCCCGGAAACCGCAGCGCAATAATGCTCTCATCAAAATCCCTGCCCCGCAAGGAGAGGGGCAGGGGGTGAGGTTCACACGTCGCAGCCACTCAGGAGAGTGGCGCGCCGTCTACTGCTTCCCAGCAGGCGGTTGAGCCACCGGCGACGTAGAGCACGACGCTGCGACCGCTCGCCGGAAGTGGGTATGCCGCTGGCGCCTGCCACTGCACGAGCGGCGCGCCGCTGGCTGTCGCGACCGTCACGGTTTGCCCGCGTACACTCACCACCAGCGATATCGGAGTATCCGCCGAAAAATTGAATGGGATGACAGGTCCAGCCAGGTCGCCCTGCGCATAGTCGTTGTGCGCGTGCAATTCGAGCTGATTGCAGCGCAGGCGCAGCGCAACGTTGTGGTTCTCGTCGCTGTGCAGCAGCGTGATCCAGTCGTTCACGCATCCCACGCCGCCCGATTTGGTGACCGCCCCAACATTTTCCACCGTGAAGCGCACGGCATAACCCGCTGCGCCGGATTGCGCCACACGCGCGCCAACCAGCAGCGAACCGCCGTCTCCGCTGCGTCCACCGAATCCCCGGTTATCCATCATCACATTGCGCATGCTGAAAACATCTGGCAGTGCGCCTGTCTGAGCGTGCTGTGCATGTGCGGGCGCTGCTTGCACCACCGCGCTGGCCAACATGCTGGCCATCATCAGGCACAGCAGCGCAAACAGCGCAAACAGCGCAAACAGCGCCAGCATCCTCGCTTGTTTCCACCATTCATGAGGAACTTTTGTTCTACTTACACGACAAAAAAAGAGACTCGTTTGCATGTCCCACTCCTTCTTTTTCATCACTTCCACCACTTCTACCACTTCCATCAAAGGGGTTGCGCGCCAATGTTCGCGCAATAGCGTGTGATTGGCCGGCAGATGAATCCGCGCCGGCCCTCCGTTCGCTCGAATGAAGCTCGTCGCCATTGTCACGACCGTTCGCCGCACGATCCCCTCTCCTTGTGGGTGAGGGGTGGCCGAAGGCCGGGGTGAGGTCTCTCTCTGGCTCCCCTCTCCCGCGCACGGAGATGAGCCTCCGCCATGCGAAGCATGGAAGCACTGCCTAGCAGTGCGGAGGAGGCGAGGAGCGAAGCGGAGGGGCCGGGGGTGGGGGCTTACCTCGGATACAGATACAGTGGCGAATACCGCACCTCGCCCGCGATTGCCCCCACGTTCCCGCTTGCCGTCCCATCGCTGATATACCCCGCCAGCACGTTCACCGCCCCTGGCGTATTTGGCCCACCTCCATTCGGCAGCACCTGGCTCGCCGTCGGGTCCAGCGTCAGATACGGATCCGCCCCGCTGTTCGCATTGATGCTCCCCGTCCCTTGCGTCCCCGGCCCACCGCCCGCATGCGCTGGATTCGGCACACTACTCGCCTCCACACTCAGCGTCCACGCCGGTCCATCCCCGCCACCTCCCTGCGCCGCCCGGTTCACCAGCAACCCATCCACATAATTCCACAGCCACTGCCCCGCGACGGTAAACGGCCCATTGCTCGGATTGTTCACCACCCCCAGCACCAGGCTCCCATCCACCGGCAGCAGCAATTGCCAGCTCGCCTGCGCCAGCACACTGTTGCTCGCCAGATCCGCGATCTGCGGCCTCGGCGTCAGATACGTCTGCGTCGGATCGGAGAGCGCCCCACCTGCGAACGGCGGCAACTGCGCCTGCCCCGCATCCACTACCGTCCAGGTGTTCCCCTGCGTAAACGGAAAGCTAAACGGCCCGTAATAGCTGCCCAAGAGGTCCGCCAGGCTCGTCACATCTCCTCCCTGCCCATACCACGCCGTCTGCCGCTGCATCGTATCCACCCGCACCTCCACGCTGCCCACGTTCCCCCCCGTCTCCTGCGTCAAGAGTCTCGCCAGCAAGTGATACACCCCCGGCTGATCTGAGGCCAGCGGCGAGAATGCTCGTGGATTCCAGCCCCCCGACCCCGGCGCCGTCGCCACATACCAGCCCCCATAACTCGCCGGATCGAGGAGTGACGTCACCCCACCCCCCGCCAGATTGAACCCCGTCGAGTTGCCCACCAGTCGCGCCGTCGCGCTGCTCTGCGCCCCCCTGCCCAGCGCCACGTTCAGCACGCTACTCGTGGGCCAGCTCGCCAGATACACCCCCAGCGCCACATACGCCGGCGCTGGCAGATCGCCCAGCAATCCAGAGAGCAGCCACTGCACCGGCGCCTGCGGACTCACCAGCTCGCAGTACGGCATACTCGTCTGGTTGTTCCCCAGCGCCGCCGCGTTCCACACCTGCGCATTGTCAAACCAGATCGTCCCGCCTGCGCTCTCGTTCGCCGTCGCATCATACGAGCGCAGCATCACCTCCAGGTACGCCGTCGTCGCCCCCAGCACCGTATATTGCGCGCTCAGTTGCGTCCAACTGCTGATATTCCTGTAACCAGAGACTTTCTGTGGCCCTCGTCATGGTTTCGGTGTCCCTGGCGAGATGGCATTGAGCCTGCTTCGAGGACGAGACTTTCGCTGTCACGTGAGTGCGTTTTGCTGGCTTTCGGAACATCCCCTATATTTCTCTACTGTAACCAGAGACGTTCTCTGGCGCTCTCCCCTCGCGACCGCTCCCTCCACTGTATGCGCGACGTTCCTGTTGTAACCGGAAACTTTCTCTGACTACGAGACAGGTTTCACTGTCCCTGCATTGATCCTACGCTGTCTATCCCCGATCATTCTTGCGTATTCCGTGCTGGAGATGAATGACCGAACTTGCACTCTCATTATGGGGAAGATAGTCCGGAAACGCCAGAAACCAGGATTGCACTGCAGCGGAGAACGTAGTGCCATCTCAGCGAGTACTTTCTCTGTCCTTCTTGAGACTTTGTTTGGCCGCACTGCTCCGTACTGCTCCGTACTGCTCCGTACTGCTCCGTCTTCTCGCGAGGTTAAAGCAAGAAGGCGGGCAGCGGACAAAGGAGAAACGGGGGAGAATTCGCTCACACCGCAGAGAAGACCAGGCTTGAATAGGGAGAACTTTCGCGTATGCCGTGTAATGGTACTCGCCTTGACTGTGTAATGGTACTCGCCTGGAAAGAACTCGTAGCGGTTGCGAACGGTATTGCACCGCTGGATGGTGAAGGTAGGAGGTGAGGAAGTGGTGGTACGGTCTGGACGAGCGAAGCGGCAAAACATGGTCTCCCCGCGCTACTGATCCCAGATGCGGCCTACGCGACGCTCGCGACACTGCGGAATGGAGAGCAAACGAGGAGCGAGCGCCTCATCCTCGTGGCCTTTGCCTCTTGTCTGCACAGGTTATTGGCTGCATGTGTTGGCTGCATGTGTTGGCTGCATGTGTTGGCTGCATGTGTTGGCTGCATGTGTTGGCTGCATGTGTTGGCTGCATGTGTTGGCTGCA
>JAJPKE010000004.1 GCA_021323855.1 Chloroflexota bacterium
CCCACTGGTGAGCGTCAAACGCTCCAGAGTGGCGCCAGTCCCTATGAGGTCGAAGACCTGGCGGGCAATGTGTGGGAGTGGACTGAAAGTAGATACGATAATTCTACTGAGAACGTGTGCTGCGTGGCGGCTGCTGGAGCAATAGCGCCAGGTACGCTCGCGCGGCCTCTCGCTACTACTTCACGCCGGACTACTTCAATGTCAACATTGGATTCCGCATCGTCGTTGCGTCGGCTGGTTCAATAACGGTGGGCGGTTGATGATCGGCGGTTGAAACCGCAGCTAGATGGCGTGCCGCCGCGAAGTCCGCCGACGCGGACTCGGAACAGGCATAGAGGTAGACTTGACCCGAACCTGCGGAGGCGGGTTTCGCAACCAAGTAGAGACGGTTTGCCATGCCGAACCTAGCACATGGTAGGTTCCGGGATGTATAGTCATTGGTAGAACAGTGCTATCACCAGAAAAAGAACGAGCGACATATGACGTTCTAATATGTGCTATTGGATAGGCAGGGTGTGAGATGTCAAATACGTTTACTGCGGTCTTCGAGCGTGACGGGGACTGGTGGATCGGCTATGTTGAGGAATTGCCAGGCGCAAATACGCAGGGCGCGACGCTCGATGAGGCACGTGAGAATCTGAAAGAAGCCGTCGAGCTCATTATCGAAGCCAATCGTGAACTGGCACGCCGCGAAAGCGCCGGCAAGTCGGTGATTCGCGAGCCGCTTGATGTCACGGTCTAGCCGGGTATGAAACGAGTCGCATTGATTAAATACCTTCAGCAGCAGGGATGTGTGCTATTACGCGAGGGTGGGCGACATTCGGTGTATGTCAACACTGCGAACAATCGCACCTCTGCCGTTCCGCGCCATACCGAGATTGCTGATCTGCTGGCGCGCAAAATTTGCCGCGATCTGGACATTCCACTACCATGAGATAGCCTTCCTATCAAACACTTGCCTCACGCAACTATTGTTTGCCCTGCGCGCATCCGATCTCCCCTCTCCCGCGCACGGGGGAGGGGCTGGGGGTGGGGGCTTGTTTTGTGCTAAACTCTTGTCATCCTCTGTTTTCGCCGGTGTTTTCGTCGTATATCGTTCGTTTCGCTATTTCTTCGTAGCGTGTTCTGCTTACTGCCCCATTCTCCGGGGCATCATCTAGACGCACGGTGTTTCGCAGTAGTTCGTAGTGTGGCTCTCGTAGCGCGAAACCAGTCGTAGATCGTAGCAGGAGCAGGCGCCGGCGCTCGCTTTTCTCTGCCGGCGCGAAACGAAGGGAAACGCGGTTATGCGGCAGACGATCAAGCTCAAAGTCAATGGTGTTGAGCGCCAGGACGACGTCGAACCTCGTATGTTGCTCGTCCATTACCTGCGTGACAGGCTGAATCTCACCGGCACGCATGTTGGATGCGACACCGGCCAGTGCGGCGCCTGCACCGTCCTCCTCAACGGCGAGGCCGTCAAGAGTTGTATGGTGCTGGCGGTGCAAGCTAATGGCGCCGAGGTGAGCACCGTCGAAAGCCTGGCACGTGGCACTGAGTATCACCCCGTTCAACAGGCCTTCTGGGACATGCACGGACTGCAATGCGGCTTCTGCACACCAGGGATGATGATGGCGGCGGTTGGCCTGCTCAAGCGCAATCCCAATCCCACCGACGACGAGATACGCGAGCAACTCGAAGGCAATCTCTGCCGCTGCACCGGCTACCAGAATATCGTGGCCGCTGTGCGCTCCGCAGCGGAAAAGATGCAGTCCACGCCCGCCGCAGCGCCAGTGACCGCTGGCGCGAGTGGCGAATAGGGCGATCAGCCGGAAAGGAGAAGCATCATCATGGCAGTCTCACGGCTTTTCGGCGCTTCCGTCAAGCGGCGCGAAGACCCACGCCTCATCACTGGGCATGGCGCCTATACCGACGACATGAAGCTGCCCGGCATGGCCTATCTGGCGATCCTGCGCAGCCCCTACGGCCACGCGCGCATCAAGCGCATTGATACCAGCAAAGCGCAGCAGCACCCTGGCGTGCTGGCCGTCTACACCGGCGCGGACCTCGCGGGCAAGCTCAACCCCATTCCCTGCGCCTGGTTAATTCCCGACTCCGACCTCAAGACGCCGCCGTATCCTGCGCTGGCCTCGGATACCGTGCGCTTCACCGGCGATGGCGTGGCGATGGTCGTCGCCAGCAGCCCCTATATCGCTCGCGATGCGCTCGACCTGATCGAAGTGGACTATGAGCCGCTGCCGGTCGTCACGACGCAGGAGCAGGCGGCAGCCCCAGGCGCGCCACAACTGCACGAAAGCGCCCCTGGCAACCTTGCCTTCAACTGGAAGTTCGCCGGTGGTGATGTAGACGCCGCCTTCCGCGACGCCGAAGTCACCGTCAAGCAGCGCTTCGTGCAGCAACGGTTGATTCCGAACGCGATGGAGCCGCGCGGCGCAGTTGCTCAGTGGACCCCTGGCGCGGATGAGGTGACGCTCTGGAACACCACGCAGAACCCGCATATCGCGCGTTTCCTGCTCTCGGTGGTGGCGGGCATCCCCGAAAACAAGATTCGTGTGGTGGCGCGCGATGTGGGCGGCGGCTTCGGCAGCAAGATTCCCTTCTACGCGGGCGAGGCGCTGACGGTCTTCGCCGCACGTGAGCTGGGCGTGCCGGTGAAATGGATCGAAGATCGCCGTGAGAACTATCTGGCGACGATCCACGGGCGCGACCAGATCACCGACGTGGAGCTGGCGGCCAAACGTGACGGCACAATCACCGGGCTGCGCGTGAATGCGCTCTCCAACATGGGCGCGTATCTCTCAACCGCCGCCCCCGGCGTGCCCACCTGGCTCTTCGCGCTGATCGTTCCCGGCTGCTATACCATCCCCGCCTATTCCTGCGACGTAAAGGGCTACTTCACCAATACCACGCCGACCGACGCCTATCGCGGCGCAGGCCGTCCAGAAGCCTCCTTCCTGATGGAGCGCATGGTGGACCTGCTGGCCGGCGAACTACATATGGACCCGGTGGAGGTGCGGCGCAAGAACTTCATCCCGGCGGACGCCTTCCCCTATACCACCGTCACCACGCTGACCTATGACAGCGGCAACTACCAGCAGACGCTGGATAAGGCGCTGGAGATGGTGGATTATCAGGGATTGCGCCAGCAGCAGCAACAGATGCGCCAGCAGGGCAAATATCTGGGCATCGGCATCTCCTCGTATGTCGAGGTCTGCGGCCTTGCGCCATCTCCGGCGGCGGGCGCGATGGGCTTCCAGGGCGGCCTCTGGGAACCAGCCACCGTGCGTGTGCTGGCAACCGGCAAAGTCATCGTGCTGACCGGCACCAGTCCCCACGGCCAGGGCGAAGAGACGACCTTCGCACAGCTCGTTGGCGAAGACCTCGGCGTTCCGGTGGAGGATGTGGATGTCATTCACGGCGACACCGGCGCGATTCCGATGGGCTGGGGCACCTATGGCAGCCGCAGCACCGCTGTCGGCGGCACCGCCATCAAGAAGGCGACAATAAAGGTGCTGGAGAAGGCCAAGAAGCTTGCCGCGCACCTGTTAGAAGCCGCACCCGAAGATATCGTTGCCGACCACGGACGCTTCTATGTGCAGGGCAGCCCGGCGAAGTCAGTGACGATTCAAGATATCGCGCTGCAAGCAAACCTCGGCTGGAATCTGCCCAAAGATATGACGCCGGGGCTGGAAGAGAGCCACTTCCACGATCCTACCAACTTCACCTATCCCTTCGGCACGCACATCTGTGTCGTCGAGGTGGACGCCGACACCGGCGAGGTCAAGATTCGCCGCTATGTCGCGGTGGATGATGTTGGCGTGGTCATCAACCCGATGATCGTGGATGGCCAGGTGCATGGTGGTGTCGCGCAGGGCATCGGCCAGGCGCTCTATGAGCATGCTATCTATGACGAGGGCGGCAACCTCGTCACCGGCAGTATGCTGGACTACGCTGTGCCCAACGCCACGCAGATTCCAAACATCGAGACGGCGCGCACCGAGACGCCCTGCCCGCACAACCTGACGGGTGTGAAGGGCGTGGGCGAGACCGGCACGATTGCGTCGAGCCAGGCGGTGGTCAACGCGGTGGTGGATGCGCTCTCGCCGCTGGGCATCAAGCACATTGATATGCCGCTGACGCCGGAACGTGTCTGGAAGACGATCCAGGCGGCGAAGGCCAGCCCAACCGGCGCAAATTAGCGCGAGAAGAGGAGGGAATACTGATGTATTCTGGTGACTTTGCCTATTACGCGCCGACCTCGCTGGGTGAAATGCTGACGCTGCTCAACAACGCCAAACCCGAAGTGAAGGTGCTGGCTGGCGGACAAAGCCTGATTCCGCTGCTGAAACTGCGGCTGGCGAGTCCGGCGACGCTGATAGACGCCTCGCAGGTGCCGGATTTGCGCATGATTGCGGATAGCGGCAATACAATTACGCTGGGCGCGATGACCACCTATTTCCAGGCGATTGACTCGCCGCTGGTGCAGCAGCGTTGCCCGCTCATCATCCAGGCGCTACGGCAGGTGGGCGATCCGCAGGTGCGGGCGCGCGGCACGATTGGCGGCAGCCTTGCCCATGCCGACCCCGCCGGTGATCTGCCCGCCGTGGCGATGGCGCTCGACGCCGAAATTCACGCGGTCAGCAGCAACGGCGAGCGTAGCATTGCTGCGGCAAATTTCTTCACCGATGTGCTGACGACGGCGCTCCAGCCCAACGAAGTGCTGAAATCGGTGAGTTTCACTGCGACCGATCAGCCGGCCACCGGCACGGCTTATGTCAAGCATCGCCATCCGGCCAGCGGCTACGCCGTCGTCGGCGTTGCGGCGGTGGTGCGGCTGGGAGCGGATGGCACATGCCAGGAGGCGCGGGTCGGTATCACTGGCGCGGGTGCCCATGCGGCGCGGGCGCGCGGTGTGGAGCAGGCGCTTGCCGGGAAGACGCTCGACGAGGCCGCGCTCGATGCCGCCTGCGCCAGCGCCGCCGATGGGCTTGACCTGATGAGCGATACCTACGCCTCAGACGAGTTCCGTGCCCATCTCACGCGTGTGCTAGCCAAGCGCGCGCTTGCGGAGGCCGCCAGCCGGGCGCACAGCCAGGCGTAAAGGCGTAAAGGCGTAAAGTTGATCGCCGCGCGGTCTCTCTGCGCTCCCCTCTCCCGCGCACGGGGGAGGGGCTGGGGGTGGGGGCTTCATCCCGCAATCTGCCGGTGCGTCTCTGGCGCATCGGCAGGTTTGTCTATGCTCAGGAGGTCTTGCAGTTCGTTCCAGGCGTAAGTCAGTGGCGCCTGCGGATAACTGACATCGCCCAGGCGCACGCCGGTCGTTTCGTGGAGTGGCAGCGCCGTCCAGACGCTCTTGCTGCTACGGCGCACCAGCCCGCGCCGTTCCGCGAATTTGAGATACGCCTGGGCGAGTTTGCGCGCCTGCCGTGGGCGCAACAGCTTCTTATCTACCAACCGGCCCTCCGCCACCAATGAGACGGCCTGCGCAGTGATGTCGCGCACCAGCAGGTCGCTGGTAAAGGTGTGAATCTCCGACTGGCACAGCTTCATCAGGAAGCCGCTGGCAAGCTGGGTGCAGGTGAAACGCATCGAACGACGCCAGGCCGTTTGCAGTTGCTGGTCCAGTTCAACGCGTGAAAGCGTGGGCGCGGCGGGAATCGGCGGCGCAACCTCCACAAACATTTGCGTGCGCCTGGTGGTCATGAAGTCATAGATAATGGCAATGGGGATGACGGCGGTGTCATCAGGCGCAGCGCGCAACACACGGTGAAAGCCTGAACTGATGCGGCTTATCGCGCCGTCCGGGCTGAGTTTACCCTCCGGCGACCCATACAGCGAGCCACCGGCATGCAGCCACGCCGCCACATCGGCCAGCGATTGATGCGCCAGCGCAATGATGCGCTGCTCCGCGCGGCGGCGCGCTACGCCAGTAAAGAGATCATAGCTCCAGTAGACTTGAATCGGCGTATGGTAGCGCCAGCCGAGCAAACGCGAGAGCGGCATCGTGCGGAGCATGGCGGCAGGGGCGCCGCTAGTCGTGGCGAGGTGCTGAATGAACTCATTGCTGAGGATGTCGCCAATCGCTATGTCGCCTTCCTCGTGCAGATATTCGCGAATCCATTCCTCGGCGGGGCGGATGTGCAGGTCTTGCAGGGGATAGAGGCCGATGGCGCGGATGATTGGGCCGATGGCGAGCGGGCGCAGCAACCAGGAAAACCAGCGCGGATGCTTCACCATGCGCGAGAGGAAGCCGCGTGTGAAGGCGTCGCCACGGATGGCGAAACGCACGTCATGCCCTAGCGCCCGCCATCCGCGATAGCGCAGGATGCGATAAACCGGACCCATCGCATCGAGGTCGCGCTTGTGTGAGATGCCAAAGTACACTCTGGCTGGCCCGCGAGTATGTTCCAGGCCATGAATCTCCATCCGGCAGATGAGCCGCGCAGAGAGATAGAGTATCATCCCAATGACTGTGCGGCTGCCAGCTAAAAGCATCAATGCCAACCGTTCCATCGCCTTACCTCATGAACATGTTTTCAGGCAATGCACATCATATGTCTACAGTGTACCATAGGTCGCTTGCGAGGAAAACACAAGGGATACGGCTTATCTCACGTGATGTGAGCCAGCGGATATCGCAACATTTCACTGCCCAATGCCCAACGCCCAGTGCGCACAGAGGTTGCCTGTAGCTGGCTCATGTATACATAGTGAAATCCGTATTTTTGTCATTATTGACATTTATTTTTACATCTGTTAAAGTTACTATTGCGAGATGAAAATTTGTGGCTACGGGAGGGATGGGACTGTGACCACGGAACTACGCGACCTGCCGGTACGCGCGGTGGATTGCTTGAAATATATCTACAAGATGCGCGAGCGCGGCGAAAAGGTTACGACCTCCGCCATGCGTGAGCTACTGGAAACGCAAGAGCAGTCCGGCCAGCTCAGCGATGCCGCCGTGACGCAGCTCTTCAAGTTGCTGGCCAAAGAAGGCTTTGTCGAACACACACCATATCGCGGGGTCGAACTGACGCCGCGCGGCGAGGCGGTCGCGGCAGAATCCGTGCGCCATCACCGTCTACTGGAACTCTTCCTGGCGCGTCAACTTGGCTACAGTCTGGATGAGGTGGATGCCGAGGCAGAGAAGCTGGAACACGCCATCTCCGAATCGTTTGAGGACCGGCTGGATACGCTGCTCGGTCATCCAGTCGTGGACCCGCATGGCGACCCCATCCCCAACAAGGCCGGAGAAGTGATTGACGAACCGTCGCTGCCGCTAACGCAGTTGGAGCCAGGGCGAGAGGCGGTGGTACGGCGTGTCAGCGACGACAACGCTGAGATGCTGCGCTACCTCACCCAACTTGGGCTGGTCCCCGGCACCAGGGTACAGATGCGCGGACGTGAGCCGTTCGAGGGACCGCTGCGGGTGTTCATCGGCGAGGATGCAGGTGGCCAGGAGCGGGTGATTGGGGTACAGGTCGCCGGGAGTGTGCGGGTGGCGCCAACCACCCGTTGATGGTCATCCCGTGTAGCGGGTGACTGAAGGCAGGTTTAGCCATTTAGCCATAGAGATGTAGGTTTTTCATGGGTGTCATCGTCCGCAAGACGCAGCAGGGTTCGCAGCAGATTATTTCGTTGGGCGCGAGTGAAGCCGAACAGAACGCGCGTAATGCGCGCACGATTGCCGCTGCGCGTGAGTCATTGGCAACGAAAGGCTTTGCGCTCCGTCGTATTCTCCCTTTTCTTGGGCCGGCGTTCATCGCCGCCGTCGCCTATATTGACCCCGGCAACTTTGCCACGAATATTCAGGCCGGCTCGCAATTCGGCTATCTGCTGCTCTGGGTGATCCTTGCCAGCAACCTCATGGCGGTGCTGCTGCAAACGCTCTCCGCGAAGCTTGGCATCGCCAGTGGACGCAACTTGCCGCAGCTTTGTCGCGAACATTTTCCCCGTCCGCTGAGCCTCTTTCTCTGGGTGATTGCGGAAATTGGCGCGATGGCAACCGACCTCGCGGAGTTTCTGGGAGCGGCGGTCGGTTTCAATCTCTTGCTGCATGTGCCGCTCTTCATTGCCGGTCTGCTCACCGGCGTCGCGACGTTTGCTATTCTGGCGCTGCAACGCTATGGTTTCCGTCCGCTCGAAGCGTTGATTACCACGCTCGTCGGCGTGATTGCCGTCAGCTATCTCTTTGAATTGATCCTGGCGAAACCCGCCGCTGGACCAATCGTCTTCCACTCGGTAGTGCCGTTGCTGAATGGGCAGGGTAGTGCGTTACTGGCCGTCGGCATTTTGGGTGCGACGGTAATGCCACATGTCATCTATCTGCACTCCGCGTTGACACAACACCGCATTGCGGCGAAGAACGCCAGTGAGGCCAAACGCATCCTGCATTTCGAACGCATTGACATCTGGATTGCGATGGGTCTGGCGGGCCTGGTAAATGGCGCGATGTTGATTACGGCGGCCAGCGCCTTCTTTGCCAGCGGGCATACCAATGTCGCCACACTGGAAAACGCCTATCAGACGCTTTCGCCGCTGCTGGGCAGCGCGGCTTCGCTCTTCTTTGGCATTGCGCTGCTGGCGTCTGGCTTATCGTCTTCGGCGGTGGGAACAATGGCCGGTCAGGTGATTATGGATGGCTTCCTGGGCTGGCATATTCCAGTCTGGCTGCGCCGGTCCATCACGATGTTGCCTGCGCTAATCGTTATCGCGCTGCGGGTGGACCCGACGATGACGCTGGTGCTGAGCCAGGTGGTGCTAAGCCTGGTGCTGCCATTTGCCATTGTGCCGCTGCTCTACTTCACCAGCCGCCGCGATGTCATGCGCGATTTGGTCAATCGCGGCTGGGTGCGCGCGCTGGGTTGGGGCGTGGCCGGGGCCATCGTCGTCTTGAATGTCGTGCTGCTCTACACCACGTTTGGCGGTACGCTGTAACACGAGCCGGGGTTATGAGCTTGACGCCAGCCCCGAAGCGAGTTTATACTACAGGCGGCCTGACGGGGTGTAGCGCAGCTGGTCAGCGCGCATGGTTTGGGACCATGAGGTCGCCGGTTCGAATCCGGCCACCCCGACCATATTGTGATGGGAGGCAGTGCAAGTATCCGCTTGCACTGCCTCCCATCGTTTGATTGAGGAAGAACTACCCCTAGATGCGCGCCTCAAAGATGCGGTTGAGGGGCGTCGTCAGCACACGGTGGAAGCGGCTCAGCCCGCCTTGTGAATTTCCCTTGTGGCGCTCTCTTCCGGCGGTTGAGCGGCATAGTCCGCAGTGGCGCTGCCCTGGCCGGATTCTCCTGGGCCGGACGGTGGCTTCCAGCGGAGTGGCCAGCCCGGCAGGAACAAGGCAACGACGAAGGCGGCGGCAGCGACGGCAAACGTCAGGAAATAGGCGTTGCTCAGCCCTTGCAAGAAGGCGTGACGGAACGCTTCCGCGCCGGCCTGCTGCACGATCTGCGGATAATCCGGTGGTGGCGGAAAGCTGGATGGTTTGGGTGACTGGAAGGTTTTGAGCTGGTCGGTCGTCGTGGAGACGAGGATCGTCGCCAAGAGCGCCACGCCCAACGCCTGAAAGATCGAGCGGCTGGCGTTCACCAGCGAGCTGGCGCGCGGCAAGGCACGCGGCCCGATGCCACTGAGCGCCGCCAGCAAGGTGGGCTGTAGCACCAACGCCAGCGCCACCCCGCGCAGAACGAGCAGGAAGGCGATATAGGCGTATGACTCAGTGAGCGAGAGCAGCGAGAACTGCCAGGTGTTGATAATCAGCAGCCCGAAGCCAGCCACCACCAACAGACGCGGGCCAATCTTATCCTGGAGCCGGCCAATGAATGGCGAAAGGATACCGCTGGAAATCGCCAATGGCAGCAAGAGCAGGCCAGTCTGAAGGGGCGTGAGGCCACGCAACACCTGGAGATAGAGCGGCAGCAGAAACTCGGCGCCAAACAGGCCGATGACACTAATCCAGCCAATGATATTGGCTATCGTAAAGGTTGGGCTCTTAAAGAGCCGCACATCGAGCAGCGCCTCATCCTTCTTGAAGAACTCCCAGATGCCAAAGAGGATAAGGCAGACTCTGCCGACGCTCAGCGACAGGATTACCTGCCAGCTTCCCCAGCCGCCGGTTGTGCTAGTGGCTATGGTGGCTGCGCCTGAGCCAGAGCCACCTGTACTCTCTGGCGCGCCGTTTGAGAGGCCGTAGAGCAGACCACCGAAACCAAGCAGCGCCAGCACCCCGCCCAGATAGTCAATCGGGACATGGCCCTCGCGCTTGCTCTCCCGTAGCAGCCACCAGCCGATGCTCACCCCCAGCAGACCAATGGGCACATTGATGAAGAAGATGAAGCGCCAGTTCGCATACTCCACCAGCGCGCCACCCAGCACCGGACCCAGCGCAGGCGCTACCACCAGCGGAATGCCAAAGACACCGAAGGCAAGGCCACGCTCCTCTGGCGGGAATGCGCTGAAGAGCAGCGCCGTTCCCAGCGGCAACGCCGAGCCGCCGGCGAGTCCCTGGATGATGCGGAAGAGAATGAGGAAAAAGAGATTCGGGGCAAGCCCGCAGAGCGCCGAGGCAAGCGTAAACCCCAGCAGACTCAGCAGATATACGCGCTTGATGCCGAAGCGGTCGGCAAGCAGTCCTGCCATTGGCGTCACAATGCCGATGGCGAGGACAAAGCCGCTGATGACCCACTGCACCTGGCCGATATCCGCTCCGCCACTACCAGCAAAGACCGTGCGCAGTGTTGGCAGTGCGACGTTGACGACGGTCGCGTCCATAATCACCATGAAGGTGCCAAAGATGACGGATGCCACGACTTGCCACTTATAGGCCCAGTGTTTCATAACGTTTCCCTTCTCGCTCGCTTGCGTCTGAACGTTGTGGTTCGCCGGCGCGGGTTTTGCAGAAACTGACTTACCAGTTGGTCACTTTCGATGGCGTACTACTGCCAGGGAATCCAGATACATCTGCTCATGCTCATGTGCTGGTTGGGTAAGGTGCCTCAGTTGTGGCGCTTGCAGCGTGGTTTCCTACGCCATGCAGGAAGTGTTGCAATAGCTCATCTATATAAGTGGCGAGGTTGCCGCTGCCCGCGAGTCTTGGATTGGGATGTCCAGGCGAGGGGAGCAGCATCATCAGATTCAGGAAGAGCATGACCCCTAACGCTGAGCGATGTGGGCGCAAGTCGCCGCTAGCCACGCCATCCGCCAGCACACGCGCAATCGGCTCCTGGATAGCATGGGTGAAGGCCACCTCGATCTCCTGCTGTTGTTCCGGGCGCAATTTGCCGCGCTCATCAGTGAGAAACTTCATGGGATCGAAGAATGGGCAAGAGGCCATCGCGTAGAGCATCGCGCGCAGCCGCCCGGTCGTCTCTGCGGATGAGTTCGCCGCATCTTCCAGGCGCAGTCGCCGCTGTTCCAGCATGTTGAGCAGCATGGCAAAGAACAGGTCTTGTTTGCTCTTGAAATGATGAAACAGGGCAGGTTTGGTGAGTCCGAGTTGGTCGGCAAGCTCTTGCAAACTGATGCCAGCGTAGCCGCCACGATAATAGAGCCGCTCTGCGTGCTGCAAAATGCGCGCTCGCGTCTGCGTCATGCGGCCATCACGTTTTTCCATCGGCAGCACACCCCGGTTGAGTGCCTCATCCCATCTGCAATTGCAACTACCTTACCGATAGGTAAGGTACATGGGTTATAGCAAAATGACCGTGGTTCGTCAAGGGGAGAAGCGGAGACAAGCAAAAGCCAGGGCGAGGCACTCACTGCCGCGCCCTGGCGATATATGAGCAGGCGGGCTATTTGCCTGCTCCAACAGTCTACATGGCCTACTAAGAATGTGTGTCGTTGAGCGTCACGTCGTCCACGAAGAAGTCGCTCAGGGTTGAGCTGGTAGTTGTGCCCTGGAAGTAGACTTCCACCTGCTTGCCCTTATAGCTGCTCAACGCAGAGGTCAGGTCGAACGTGTAGTGGACCCAGCCGTTGGTGGCGTTGGCATCGCACTGCGTCGTCACTGTCGTGATCGTCGCGCCGCCGGTCGTGCGAATCTTTGCGCGGAAGTAATCGCTGCACGAGCTGCCGGAATTGTAGGTGTCGCTGTAATACCAGAATGAGAGGACCAGTTTGGTCGTCGTGCTATTGATCGTCACCGTCTGCCAGATCTGATCGTTGCAGCCGTAGTAGCCGCAGAGATAGGCGCTGTAGCTGCCCGTATGCGGGTTGGTCGGGTCAACGATCTGATAGCCGCCGGTGGACGACTCCTGCCACGGCGACTGGCCGTTCTCGAAGCCACCATTGCTGATGAGCTGCGTCGTTCCGCCGCCACCGCCGCTTGATGTCACTGTTACTGTGACCGACGTGGTATGCGTGACGGTGCCTTCTTTGCCAGTGACGGTTACGGTGTAATTGCCGGTCGCCACCGAGGAACCGACGCTGACGGTCAGTGTTGAGGAGTTGCCCGCCGTTACCGAGGTTGGGTTGAGCGAAGCGGTCGGGCCGCTGGGCGAGACGCTGGCCGAAAGGCTGACGGTGCCTGCGGAGCCGCTGGTCACTGCGGTGCTAATCGTCGAGGTGCCGTTGCTGCCCTGTTGAATCGAAAGGCTGCTGGGACTGGCGCTGATAGAGAAGTTGTTGCCTGGTGTCGGTGTCGGCGTGTTGGTCGGCGTCGGCGTCGGTGGCGTGGTGCCGTAGGTGTTGACACAGGAACTGGTGGCGTTACTGTACTCGGTCTGCACCTCGAACGTGCCGCCGTTGTTCATGTGCGTCAGGCCCGCCGAGAAGTCCCAGGCACACTTGTCGCCAATCTCGTAGCCCGAAGAGTCAATCCAGCCGTTGCCCGGCGGATACGGGTCGGTGATGGATTCGGCCTGCTCGTGCGAGGTCAGGTTGACTTCGCTGTCGCCATTGACGTTGCCATTGGGCGAGGTTGAAACCTGGCAGCCCGACACCGGATACGGCATGGCGCCATACTCAACTGAGCCGGTCCAGTTATGGTATGCGCAGTAGCCGCCGCCGCCAGCCGCAGAACAGCCGTTGCCAGGATCGTTGAGCGAATCCCCATTGGGCAGATAGACATAGTAGACGGCGTTGCTACCGTCGGTCGGCCAGCCTTTGGCAGAGATGGCGCTGCTGACTTCGCTCTGCAACGACGAATCTTCTACCGTCGAGTTGGCCGTGCAGGTGCTATCCGTCGGCGGAGTCGAAGTGTCGAAGTACACGCCACCGAGCGTGTGGGTATCGTTGATGTGCCCGCTGTTGTCGTAATACTGCGTGAGGATATTCTCAAAGCTGGTGCCGCCGTAGTCATTGAACCAGCTTTGGATGATGCTGGCGGTGCCGCTATCGGAGCCGGTCCAGCTCGATCCCCAGAAGATGACATAGGATACCGGATTATGTTGGACGGGTCCGCCGCCATAGGCCAGATTGCCGGAACCCTGCACAGCCTGGATCGCGGGGAATTTCCCCACGGGTTTATGCGTGCGCTTGAGTCTGGCCCATTCGCTCTTGGTGGGGAATAAGACGACAGCATGCTTGTTGTGGTGCTGATGTGTCGTCGGTTGGAGTTGCGCGCCAAGCGCCGGGGAAACAACCATAGCCGTCACCAGCAGCACAACGGCGAAGCCAGCGGCGAGCAAAGACAACATGCGGAGCGAAATTCGCTTCATTCCAAAACTCCTCTACTACCGGAGATGCACGACTCCGTTGTCGCGCAGGCAGAGATGTGCCGGTTGCTCACGCTGAGCAGCCGGGAAGCCAGGATGGTTAGGAATGCGAAATGTTGGTCACTGAGGACCCTGTAGATTTCCCGTTTTGAATGGTTCCTCAGCGCCGGAGATGTCGAATAGCTCGGTTGATAGACCCCCCTTTTGGCTCCCGGAGCATCCGGGAACGTTCCGCTGCGGCGCCCAGATGAATGAATTCGCTGGACGGGCGGCAACAGAACACGACGACCGCGTGTGTACGAGAAGGACAATGGGCATGGAGTTTTCCGGCACATTGTCTTATGTCATCGTTGGTCAACCGAGACCCTGGTACGGCATGGAGAATACTGGGGGGATAGGCGCTTGGGGATGAGACGCACGCCGAACGCTAATCTCTTCCGTTGCCCATGTGACGTTGACGTAGACGCAAATCGCTTCACTCTTCACCTCAACCCCAACAACCGGCGACGCCATTGTGCCGATGCGAGTATACGCTCAAAGACCCACAACAGCTTATCCTCGTTACGTGCGACTCACGCTGCCCTTGTAAGGCATATTGAGCAACGATGAGCGGCGAGATAAGCAGATGGGAGCGCCAGGGAATGAACAGGCGATTCCAGGCAACGTTGCCTGGCTGGAACTGCGGCGGTGGAATAATCCTAGAACGGTGGTGACTACCTCCCTACAACTCCCTACAGCATCGAGCAACACCCAGGCGACCCGAGGTTCCCTGCGCTCGCATCGCGTATCCGCTCAGCGAAAACTGCGCAGCCCTTCTTTCGTCTACTGCTGAGGCGAGAGACCGCTGACGCAAAACACAACTGCGAGAAAGTATACTGACTTTTCATCTGTTGTCAAGTACCGAAAGTATGTTCGTGTACCAGTGGGCACATTCCCTTACCTTGGCGCTCGCCATTCATCCACTGCGCCATAGGAGTAACAGCGGTATCTATGCGTATCACATTCGGCATATGCGCCCAGAGCATCGTGGCGTGAACAAGTGAGGCGTGCTTGCGATGTGCGCGCGTGGCATGTACAATTGCGGTGATAACGCTTGATCTGGCTAACCTGGCATGATCTGGCGTGATCTGGCGACGCGCAGCGGAGCGCGGCGCAGTATGCAGCGTGGCAATTGCGCGAAAGGAGGATGAGACCGGGCGCGCAACCAGACGGCGCCGGCCTCACACATAGATGGCGGAACAGCGGAAGATTCGGGTGCTGGTGGCAAAGCCGGGGCTGGATGGACACGACCGTGGGGCGAAGGTGCTGGCGCGGGCGCTGCGTGACGCGGGCATGGAAGTGATCTACACGGGCATCCGGCAGACGCCGCAGATGATTGTCGAAGCGGCCATCCAGGAGGATGTGGATGCAATTCTGATGAGTATTCTCTCCGGCGCACACATGGCCATTTTCCCCAAAGTGATGGAGTTATTGCGCCAGAACGGGGTAGATGACGTCCTTGTCATGGCAGGCGGCATTCTGCCGGACGAAGATATTCCGGCCATCGAGCAGATGGGCATCAAGGGCAACTTCGGTCCCGGCACGCCGATGGCGACGATCATCGAGTATGTGCGCGCAAACATCGCTCCTGAGCGGCTGACCCAGGACCTTGCGCCGCTCCGCAGCGGTGGCGCCGCCTTCGATACGCAAGAGAGCCAGCAGAGTCAGGCGGCGCAGTAGCATGGCGAACTATCCCATTGTCGAACGGCTACTCGCTGGGGACCGGCGGGCGCTGGCGCGTATCGTCACGCTGATCGAGAATAACGCTCCGGAGGCGCGGCCCATCCTGGCGCAGTTACACACGCATGGTGGGCACGCGCATATCGTCGGGCTGACCGGCTCCCCCGGCGCAGGCAAAAGCACGCTCGTCATGCAGCTTGCCCGCGAACTGCGCCGCCGCGAGCAGCGCATCGGCATCATCGCTGTGGACCCCAGCAGTCCCTTCAGCGGCGGCGCGATCCTGGGCGACCGCATTCGCATGCAGGAGTTGGCGGGCGATCCAAATGTCTTTATCCGCAGCATGGCGAGCCGTGGTAGCCTCGGCGGCCTCGCCACCGCCACGCGCGATGCCGTGCGCGCGCTGGACGCCGCCGGCTTCGATACCATTCTCATCGAAACAGTAGGCGCGGGCCAGGCGGAAGTGGAGATCGTGCGCGCGGCGCAGACGGTGATCGTCGTGACGGTGCCAGGGATGGGCGACGATATCCAGGCCATCAAAGCCGGCATCCTCGAAATTGCCGATATCTTCGTCGTCAACAAGGCGGACCGCCCTGGCGCAGACCAGACGGCAGCGGAGCTACGTATGTTGCTCAGCCTGGATGAACAGCGCAAAGAACGCGCCTGGCGTGTGCCGATTGTCAAGACGAGCGCCGCCAGCGGCGAAGGGGTTCCCGAATTGGCGGATAAGCTGGCCGCTCACCTGGCGTCGCTACGCGAAACGGGGCAACTGGGCAGCCGGAGCGGACGCCAGGCACGCAGCGAGATGCTGGCATTGCTGCACCAGGCGTTGCTCGATAAGATTGCTGCCACCATCAGCACGGAGGACTGGAACCGGCTGATAGATGAGGTGGTGGAGCGGCAGACTGACCCATACAGCGCCGCTGGCGAGATTGCTCGCCGCATCGGCCTGGCCGCCGCGCAGGAACAAGACTAGAAAAATTGGTGTCTCATATGCGCACCAGACTTGTTGATCTCTTGGATGCCCGTAAGGGACATTTCCAGTTGGAATCCGGCCATCACGGCGATCTCTGGCTCGATCTCGATGCGCTGTTTCTGCGGCCACAGGGGTTGCAGCAGTTCGTTGGTGAGCTGGCGAACCGCCTCTCTACCGGGCACATTCGTATACAGGCGATATGTGGCCCGCTAACCGGCGGCGCATTTTTGGCGCAGATGATCGCAGCGGCGCTCGGCGTAGAGTTCTATTACGCTGAGCGTATCGCTCCTCAGCAACCGCTGCCACACGACAGGCTTTTTTCCGTGGCGTATCGCGTCCCCGCTGCGCTGCGTGGCAGGATTCGCGGCAAGAACGTGGTCGTGGTGGATGATGTCGTCAACGCTGGCTCCGCCATCCGTGCGACGCTCGCTGATCTGCGGGCGTGCGGCGCGACACCGCTGGAAATTGGGGCGCTGCTGACGCTGGGCGATGCCGCATCGCAGCTTGCCGCCGAGAACAACATTCCCCTCAAGAGCCTCACACACCTCACCAGCGGATTGTGGACACCGGCAGCGTGCCCGTTGTGCGCCGAGGGCGTGCCGCTGGAAGACCTGCGGCCAACACCCTGAACCATCATGTTCTACGACGACCCGGTGACATAACAAACACAGGCTGATGGATAGCGGCTACGTGTTTTCTCGTGCCTCTTGCTCTAGCATCGCCCTGGCACAACAAATGGGGATATACTTTTACCGGAGGGCGTCTGTCAGCATGCTCTCGACGCGCAAATGTCGCGGCAATAGATGGCCGGCGCACAATGAAGCGCAGAACGCGGCACTGAAGCGCCAGCGCACGGAACAAGGCTGGAGTCCCTTGCGCGGGGTGTTGCGGGGGCTTTAGCCCAATGCTCGCGTGCGCAGGCCGCTCGTAGCTGCGAGTAGTGCCCAGCAACGTGATCGCTACAGCGAAGGGACGGACATAGATGGAGAACCATCCCGATTATTCCAGCAATTCCAGCCAGTCCGGAGGCGCACAGGGAGCGCCCACTAATCGGCAACAGCAAGATGAGCAGCTTGCGATGCTTGTGGCGGCGGCACAGGCTGCGCCGCAATCGCCAGAGCAGCAGTTCAATCTGGCGGCGGCGTATGTGCAATATGGGCGCTATGCGGAATCGCTGGCGCCGCTGGACCGCGCTATCGAACTCTCACCGGATGAGGCGTTGCTCTATCAGATGAAAGGCGACGCGCTCTGCTCACTCGGTCGCTTCAATGAGGCGCTGGCCGCTGCCGATCAGAGCATCGCGCTTGCCGAGCAGTTTCGCCCAAACGTGCGCGCAAAGGCGCTGCTTGTGCGGGGCAACGCGCTGCGTGGGCTGGGCCGCCGTGATGAGGCGCTGGACGCCTATTCACAGGCAGCAACGCTTGCCCCCGAGAGCGCGGATGTGCTGGTCAGCCGGGGCGCCGTGCTGCATGATATGCAACGCTACGACGCGGCGCTGGCGGATTTCGACCGCGCGGTCGCCTTGAACGCCGGCGACCCGCTGGCCTGGTTTGATCGCGGTTCGACACTGCTGGCGTTGCAGCGTCGCGACGAGGCGCAGCAGTCGTTCAATCGCGCGGTTGCGCTCGATCCCAGATACCAGGGATCGGTACAGGTGCTCATGCCTGCGAGCGCATCGTCTCCCGCGTCCTCACCATCGTCGCCTGCACAGCCCGCGCCGTCCGCTCCGTCCGCGCCACCACTTGCGCCGGTCGCCACTTCTGAGCAGGCAACGCCACAGTTGATTTCAACGCCGACCACTCCTATCCCGGCGGTCAGCGCAGCGGATACCCCGAACACGGCAGGCCGTGATCCGAGCATGGATGAGACGATACCGGCGTGGCGCTATGAGCAAATGCTGCGTGAACAGGCAAGTCAGGCAAGTCAGGCAAGTCAGGCAAGTCAGG
>JAJPKE010000019.1 GCA_021323855.1 Chloroflexota bacterium
CCTTGCAGGAAGAGCCAGCTATTGAGCGGGCTGATCGCCGGGCCGAGGTCGCGCAACAGTTGGGTGCGCGCCTTTAAGATGTACGCCGCCGGTCCGAACGCCTCGACATAGCTGATGCCATGATACGAGGGGTCTGGCTCAACCAGACCGGGGAATTTGCCACTGGCCTTCCAGTCGAAGTTGCCGCTATCTACGATGACGCCGCCGATAGAGGTGCCATGCCCGCCGATGAACTTGGTGGCTGAGTGAACGACGACATCGGCGCCATGTTTGATGGGATTCACCAGATACGGGCTGGGAACGGTGTTGTCAATAATCAGCGGGATGCCCGCCGCATGAGCAATATCGGCCACCGCGCGAATATCCAGCGTATCCAGGCGCGGATTACCGACGGTTTCAGCGTAGACGGCGCGCGTCTTCGGCGTGATCGCCGCGCGGAAGTTTTCAGGATTGGTGCCATCCACAAAGATGACTTTGATGCCAAACTTCGGCAAGGTCTGCGAGAAGAGATTGTAGGTGCCGCCGTAGAGGCTGGAACTGGTGACGATCTCCTCGCCTGCGCTGACGATGTTGGTGAGCGCCAGGAACTCCGCTGCCTGCCCGGAGGCTGTGGCCAGCGCGCCGACGCCGCCTTCGAGCGCCGCCACACGCTTCTCAAAGGCATCCTGCGTGGGGTTCATGATGCGCGTATAGATGTTGCCAGCGGCGCGCAGCGCAAAGAGATCGGCGGCGTGGTCGGCATCCTGGAAGACATACGAACTGGTCTGGTAGATCGGCACGGCGCGCGAGCCGGTCGCCGGATCGGGTTGCTCCTGGCCGGCATGCAGCGCCAGTGTCTCGAAGGCGTAGTGTGGCGCTTCCTCCGGCGTGCTGGTGGTCGTTGTCGTCTGCGTTTCGGTCGTCACGTTGGTATCGGTTACATTTGCCATGATGGCTGTTGCCTTTCGTTTGTTGATGGCCCCCACCCCCGGCCCCTCCCCCGTGCGCGGGAGAGGGGAGGACAGAGCGCAGGGCAGTCAGTTGTAGCGAGTGATGGTATGTTGATTCAGGTGAACGAGAAGATGTGCGGGTGAATCTGCGCCTAGATAGCATGCCGCAGATTCGATAACGTGTGCCTCACGGCCCCTCTCCTCGCGGGAACAGCCGACGCGCGCTCGGAGAGCGCGAAGCACGTCCTAGACGTGCGGAGGAGGCGGAGGAGCGCAGCGGAGGGGGTTGGGGGTGAGATTCTTCTGCCAGAAATGGGCGCAAGATACTATCGAGTTGTCCCCATTCTTTGAGGAAAGCGTCATGGCCGAGCGGCGAGGCGATTTCCGCATACTGCGCGTGCCCACCGGCTGCGCGAACCCCATCGGCCAGCGCGCGCACCTGGGCTGGCGGAAAGAGCCAATCGCTACTCACTCCCACCGCCAGGAGCGATGCCCGCACCCGCGCCAGCGCCGCAGCTTCTCTGTCTCCCTGCGCCTCATCCCCTAGGGCTTCAGCCCACTGCCCGTGCGCCGGCAGTTCAGTGTCGCGACCTCCAACCGGCACTTCAGTGTCGCGACTCCCCTCATATGCCGGCTCTTCAGAGCCACCGTCCGCCCAATCGGCCACGTCGTAGCGGTCCATTGCGCGGCTGAGAATGAGGTAGGTGTTGGCATCGAAGCGCCGCACCAGCTTTTCGCCCTGATACTGGAGATAGCTCTCCACATCGAAGGCAGGGCCGAAGCTCGGCTGGCTGGTAGGGCGTGTGGCAGGGCGGCGACCGAAACGCGTATCGAGGTCCGCCGCGCTGGAATAGCTCAGCATCGCCACCATCCGCGCGATGGCCAGCCCATCCGCCGGACCCTCGCCCGGCGCATAGTCGCCATGCTGCCAGTGTGGGTCCGCGACGATGGCGCGACGCCCAATCTCATTCAGCGCAATACCCTGGGCGCCGAGCCGCGCGCCAGCCGCCAGCACGATGGCGCGCTCAACGAAATCGGGATAGGCGACCGCCCATTCGAGGGCCTGCAAGCCACCAATCGAGCCACCGGCCACAGCCGCCAGCCGCCGCACGCCCAGGTGCGCCAGCAGCGCGCGCTGCGCCCGCACCATATCGCCAATGCTTACCAGCGGGAAGCGCATACCATAGGGCTGACTATCCAGTGGATGCGGGCTGGTGGGGCCGGTGCTGCCATAACAGCCGCCCAGCACGTTTGAGCAGACGACGAAATAGCGGTCGGTGTCGAAGACACGCCCCGGCCCGATTAGCGGATTCCACCAGCCGGCGCGTGGATCGCCGGGTGTGTCCAGATCGGCGGCGTGAGCGTCGCCGGTGAGCGCGTGGCAGATCAGCACGACGTTATCGGCGGTCGCCGCGAGCGTGCCCCAGGTTTCGTAGGCGAGCGTCACCGGCGCCAGCGTCGTGCCGTCGTGGAGCGGGGCGCGCGCCAGCGTCAGCGAGTCGCGCCGGTGCGGCGTTCGCTCGCTGGCGGGCGCGGATACCGTTACTGCGCTGTTCTCGATTTGTAGCGGCATGGGTGCCTCCTGACGCAGATCTGCTTTCATGCTGGCCGTTTGCTTTTGGCGGCAAAAAAAGTCCGCTCTCATGGGGCAAGGGGAATTTATGTGTCAGCGGGCAATCAAAACGCCCTCTCCAAACGAGCAGGAGAGGGCGGAAAGCGATGGCGATAAGCATGCCATACTCGTGCCGTCCTCTCATCTCGCGGAAAAACTGGTTTCCGCCGGAGTTTGCACCCTGCCTGCGGCAATGCAGGTGGGTTGCCAGGCGTCTTCGGGCCGTTATCCCTCAGCCACTCTTGATGAGAGTGAACGCGCATATGCAATTGTTGCTGAGGATGATACCGTAGGCTGGTGAAGCCTGTCAAGGGTGGTCACTACGCACAATTGCGTAATAATGTGCAGTAGTTTAGTGAAGTAGTGCAGATTAGGAGTTCGCGGCTTTGACGTGAAAAATTGCCTCTTGCCAAAACGACGAGTTTTGGGTACACTGTTTCCAAGTCGTCCTTCCAGCGTCGGGAGACGTTTTTATGACAGCCGCAGATCCTTCATTATCACGACCAGATCCGGTGGGCTATCTTCGTCGTTACCAGCCCTTCAAGGGCTTCCACCTTGCCACTTGCTACCCCTGACCTCGCAACGTGGTGTCATGCGTGACCGATCCTTCGATTGGTAAGCGACCTCTGCTGCGCGCGGGCCGCTTGCTGGCTTCGTCGTTCAGGCCATGCTGACACGTCCCCTGGCTTGTGGCACTTATGCTGCCGTGCTGCCTATGCTGCGCCTGGTGTTCGCCGGTATCGCTGGTATTACCTTATTACCCCGGCAACTTCCTGGTACCCAAAGGCACGCATCGCCTCCTTCGTTGTTTGTCGTTTGTCGTTCATGTTTCATGTTGTCTTTCACGTTGTCGAGGTCAAACTTCCCAACGATGTGTTCCGCCAGTGTGTATCCGGCATGCGGGACGGGTCGCGGGGGCGGTGGAGCGGGCATGTAGGTTCGCTTTGCGTTTCGCAGACACGCAGTGATTATGGTCTTTGCAGGCGCATCTTATAAAAGATGGCACCTGTTCTCACATGTTATGTCGTGTCTGGTCTGCGCCTATTCTGAGTACATTCTGAACGCGCAGCGCGAAACAAACCGCCTGGCGATGAGCAATGCGTTTCATCGCCGCACATCAGTTGGTTCGTCTCTCCCGCGAGTAGAGGTGTTATGAGTACCAAGCAGGACCCTAGCTTACACAACGCGCTCGCTACGTCTCGCAAGTATCTGGATGTCATCAAGTCGCCGTCGCTTACACGCCAGCAGGCGGAAGAACTCGTATCGCTGACTGTACGCAACTTTGCCGATCATTACAATCCTGGATTCCTCGAATATCGTAAATCCGTCACCGAAGGCGGTGATTTCGCCGCCGTTGAATGGAGCGGGCGCGGCGCCACGTTCACTGATGCGCTGGGCCGCACGTATCTGGACTGTCTCGGCGGCTACGGGCTGCTGAGCCTGGGCTGGGGCCACCAGAAAGTTATCGAAGCCGTCAAAGCGCAACTCGACCGCGCGCCCATGCCGACGCAAGAATTGCTCGATCCGCCACGCGGCATGCTGGCCGACCTGCTGGCTGAGATCACACCTGGAGACATCAAATACGCTTTCTTCGTTTCCAGCGGCACCGAGGCCGTCGAGGGCGCGATCAAGTTTGCCAAAGCCGCCACCGGCAAGAGCGGATTTATTGCGGCGGTGCGCGGCTTCCACGGCAAGACCGCTGGCAGCCTGAGCCTGATGGGCAAGGCGAAGTTCCGCCAGCCCGCGCTGCCGCTGCTGCCGAACGTCTATCACGTGCCCTTTGGCGACGCCGACGCCGTTGAGCAACAACTGCGCATTGCCCGCGAAGTGGGCAATGACATCGCCGCCGTCATCATGGAGCCGGTGCAGGGCGAGGCGGGCGCTATCGTGCCGCCTGATGACTTCTGGCCGCGCCTGCGCCAGCTCTGCGATGAATATGGCGTGCTGCTGATTGCCGACGAAGTGCAGACGGGCCTGGGCCGCACCGGCGCGCTCTGGGGCGTGAACCACTGGAACGTCGTGCCGGACATCATCACCTCTGCGAAGGCGCTGGGCGGCGGCGTCATGCCGATTGGCGCATTCATGGCCTCCGAAAAGGTCTGGGGCAAGTTCATCGAAGACCCCTTCTTCCACACGACGACCACCGGCGGCAACCCGCTGGCCTGCGCCGCCGCGATTGCCACCATCAATGTCGTCCTCGAAGAGGACCTGCCACGCCAGGCCGCCGAGAAGGGCGCATATATGATGGAGCGCCTGCTGCCGATGGCCGAACGCTACGATTCGATTTATGAGCGCATCACTGGCAAGGGTCTGCTGATTGGCCAGCACTTCCATGACGCTGAGGTTGGCTATCAAGTGTCTGCCGGTCTGTTCCGGCGCGGTGTGTTGATCTCCGGCACGCTCACCAGCGCCAAGACGGTGCGTATCGAGCCGCCGCTGGTGATCGAGTACGATGAGATTGACGAGATTCTCAACCGGCTGGAAGATACGCTCAAGGCGATGTCCAGCGCGCCCGTCACTGGCGATATCGTCAGTGTGAGCATGGTTGAGCCGGTGCTGCCAGCGGCGACGCATACGGCGCATGTCAAAACCGCTGCGGCGGAGGTCACAACCAGCGCGCTGACGGTGGCCGTGGAGCCACGCCCCAAGCGCGTGCGCTCGACCCGCGCCAAGACTGCCGTAGCGAAAGCCGCGAAGGTCGGCAGCATCTAATCCTCACCCCGTGACCCCCTCTCCTTGCGAGGAGAGGGGGAAACCAGCACGGCTTGCCGTTCTGGTGGCTCTCAAAGTGAGCGGGCGGGCGGAACAATAAAACATTCGCAGAGGCCGTAGGCCGGTATCGCGCCTGCGGCCTTCGCATATCAAGTCGCGGCAGTGAGAAGTGATTGAGCAATCGCGGCAGTGAACTGCCGGCGCACGAACAACAGACTGAAGTCCAGGACGCAGGGCGTGCAAAGCAGCTTTTTCTGGCTTTAGCCTACTCGTGGCGTGCCTCGGCTGTTCACAGCCGAGAATGAGGAAAGGGTTGTACTGTGCATCTGGTAGTCTTGGGTGGTGGTGGCGCGATGGGACGTATCACCGTGCGCGCGCTGGCGGAAGATGAACGGGTCGCGCGGGTGACTATCGTTGATCTGCATGCTTCTGTTGCCGAGCGCACGGTTGCCTGGCTGCAACAGGGACGCGAAAAGACGCGCGCCGCTGGCTGTGACGTGCGCGATGAGCGGGCGCTGGCGAAGCTGCTGGGCGGCGCAGACGCCGTTCTCAATGCCACCGATTATCCTTTCAATCTCGATGTGATGCGCGCCGCGCTGGTTGCGCGCGTCTCCTATGCCGACCTGGGTGGCCTCTTCCATATGACGAAGCGCCAGTATGAACTGGACGCGGCATATCGTGAGGCTGGCATTTGCGGCGTGCTGGGCATCGGCAGCACACCCGGCATCACCAATCTGCTGGCGCGCATCGCCGCCGATCAGCTCGACCGTGTGGAACGGCTGGATGTGCGTATCGGCTCCGGCGATTTCCGCCCGACCAATGCGCCGTTTGTGCCACCGTACTCGATTCGCACGATCTTCGATGAGTGTACGCTGGAGCCAATGGTCTATCGCAATGGCCGCTGGAGCGCCGTTGCGCCGATGAGCGGCCAGGAAGAGATAGACTTTCCCGCGCCGATTGGCCGCGCGACCGCCATGCACACGCTGCACTCGGAGGTTGCGCTCTTCCCAGTCTCCTTCCGCGAGAAGGGGCTGAAGCATGCCTCGTTCAAGATCGCTTTCCCGCAGGAGTTCCTAAACCAGCTCAAACTGCTGGTGGGGCTTGGGCTGGCAAAGACGGAGCCGGTAGAGGCGCGCGGACCCGAAAAGGGCAGCTTCGTGCGCGTCGCCCCGCGTGAATTGTTCGTCAGTCTGCTCAGCGAACGCGAGCTATCCGGCGGCGCGGCCAGTGAACCTGATGACTGCGATGTGCTGCGGATCGTCGCCCAGGGCACACGCGACGGCCAGCCGGTGACGCTGGTGGAAGATATGGTGGTGCGCCCGTATAAGCCCTGGAAGGTGGGCGCGGGCGACCTCGATACTGGCGTTCCGCTGGCTATCGCGGGTATCCTGTTGGCACAGGGCGGCCAGCGCACCAGCGGCGTGCATGGCGCGGAGATGATCTTCGACCCGCATGCGTTCCTGCGGGAACTGGCGCGCTATGGTATGCGGGCCAGCGAAACGACGACGCGGGCGCTGTAGCCCCCACCCCCAGCCCCTCCCCCGTGCGCGGGGGAGGGGAGCCAGAGGAGCCATGATATGCGTACACAGATGTGGATCAATGGCCAGTTTACCGCTGGCACATCGGGCCGGAGCATCGAGGTGGTAAATCCGGCCACGGAAGAGGTGATCGAGCGCGTGCCCGCCGGCAACGCCGCCGATGTCAGCGCCGCCGTGGATGCCGCCAGCGCCGCATTCCCTGCGTGGCGGCGTATGCCCGCTGGCGAGCGGACCGACCTGCTGCATGAGGTGGCGCGCAAGCTGACCGAACGCACCGAATCGCTGGCTGAATTGCTGACGCGCGAGGGCGGCAAGCCGTTGGTGGAGAACCGCGACGAAATGGGCTGGTCTGCCGCCTGTTTCCGCTACTACGCCGAGATCAGCCGCAACATGCGCGGGCGCGTCATTCCGTCGGTTGAGGCGTCGCAACTGAGCATGGTGTTGAAAGAGCCATATGGAGTGGTCGGCGCGATTGTGCCCTGGAACTATCCGATTCTGCTGATGGCCTGGAAGGTCGCTCCGGCGCTGGCGGCGGGCAACACCGTCGTCATCAAGCCATCGGAGATGACACCGCTTTCGACACTAGCGTTTGCCGATATCTTCGATCATCTGCCGCCGGGCGTCGTCAACATCGTGACGGGCTACGGACGCGAGGCGGGCGAACCACTGGTTCTCGACCCGCGTGTGCGGGTGATCGCCTTCACCGGCAGCCTGGAAACTGGCAAGCATATCGCGCGGCTGGCGGCGGAGCAGATCAAGAAGCTGCATTTGGAACTGGGCGGCAAAGACGCCTTCATCGTCGCGGAGGACGCCGATCTGGATATCGCGGTGCCCGGCGTTGCCTGGGCTGCGCTGCTCAACGCCGGGCAGGTCTGCACCTCGACGGAACGGGTGTATGTGCATGAAAGCCTCGCGCAGCCGTTCATCGAGCGCATCGCTGCCTATGCGCGCGGTCTGCGCCTGGGCAACGGGTTGGACGCTGACACCGATATCGGTCCAATGGTCGGCGATACCTACCGGGCGAAGGTGGAGGCGCATGTCGAGGATGCGCGGGCGCGTGGCGCCGAGATCATTGCGGGCGGGCGGCGACCACCAACGCACGAGCGCGGCTATTTCTATGAGCCGACGGTGCTGATCGGGGTGGACCACTCTATGCGCATCATGCGAGAGGAAACCTTTGGCCCAACCATTCCCATCATGACGTATCATACGTTTGATGAGGCGATCCAATTGGCGAACGACAGCCCGTTCGGCCTCGGTGCGAATCTCTATTCTCACGACGCGAAACGCATCAAGCAATTCTATGAGGAGATTCAGGCGGGGACGATCTGGGTCAACGATCCGCTCACCGACAACGACGCCGGACCCTTCGGCGGCATGAAGATGAGCGGCATGGGGCGCGAGCTTGGCGAAGAGGGGCTTGACGAGTTCCGCGAGACCAAGCACGTTCACTGGGATTTCGAGGGCCAGACGAAACCCTGGTGGTATCCCTATAACCGGCACGGCTAAGCAAATGTGTACACGGTGTCCAACGTGAGGGTATTCACAGCAATCCTGCCCATGTATATACTGAGCGCACTATAACCCTGAGATACTGTCCATCTTTTGGACGTAGTATCTGATAATATCAGATTGCGTCCAGAGAGATGCGGGCGGGTCGAGTGCGCTCGTTCTCACTGTGGAGGCGAGTGTAGACGTATGGGGCGGTGACAGCGCCATCCAGTTCGTCCATTCTTGCGGGTGGCATGAGGAGTTGTTGCATGGCCAGTGTAGAGCAACCCCCCAACGCGGCAACGGCTCAGGTGACTGGGCTGCCTGCGGGTTCAGGCTCCGACCTGATGATTGATGTGCGCGGACTTAACAAATATTTTGGCGAGCGCCATGTCCTCTGTGATATTGATTTTCCCGTCAAGCGTGGCGAATGTGTCGCCATCATCGGGCCGAGCGGCTCCGGCAAGAGTACGCTAATCCGCTGCATCAACTATCTGGAAACGCCGACCAGCGGCCATATCGCCATTGATGGCAAGCAGCTTTCCAGTGATCTTTCCGCGGCGGAGTTGAGCCAGGTGCGGCGCGAGCTGGGGATGGTGTTCTACAACTTCAACCTGTTCCCCCACAAATGTGTCCTGGATAATATTACACTGGCTCCCATCAAGGTCCGCAAAATTCCCCGCGCGCAGGCCGAAGAGACGGCGCATGCGCTGCTGGCAAAGGTCGGGCTGGCGGAGAAGGCCGACGCCTATCCCAATCAGCTTTCCGGCGGGCAGAAGCAGCGTGTGGCGATTGCGCGGGCGCTGGCGATGAACCCGAAGGCGCTGCTCTTCGACGAACCGACCTCCGCGCTGGACCCGGAACTGGTCAGCGAAGTGCTGCGAGTGATGCGCGCGCTGGCAGAAGAAGGGCGCACGATGGTGGTGGTGACGCACGAGATGGGGTTCGCCCGCTCCGTGGCGGATCGCGTGGTGTTCATTGACCACGGGCGCATCGTTGAGCAGGGAGACCCCGAAGATGTCTTTGGCCATCCTTCGCAGGAACGCACGCGCGCCTTCTTTGAGCGGGTGCTGCATCCGTTATAGACCAGCGGTTGAGGTTATCGCTGGTTGTTGTCGGTCATCTTCTCGTATTGTCTTTTGGTAGGCGCCGGTCTCGTTGTTCTTATTAGCCCATCGCGGCTGCTTCTCCATTGTTCCACGCTGGGATGTCCAGGCGTGAGACCATCGGCCTTCCTGGGAAGGCAGAGAAAGGGCAAGTCAAGATGCGAACTCTTATCCATCGTTGGTCGTTTCGGGGGGCGCTGGCGCTGCTGGCGGCGCTGACCATGATTCTGAGCGCGTGCGGCGCGGGCAATGCGACTACCCCCAACACAGGGAACAGCGGCCCGACGCTGGTAACGGTTCACCACGCGAATACGCTGATCCCCGGTGAGTTCAAGTGGGGCGAAGATTCGACCGGCGGTATGCCGTATATCGTGCCGAAGGATAACAACAATCCCAATGCGCCATATTACGGCTTCGAGGTGGACATCGCCAACGCGATGGCCAAAGAAATGGGCATCAATGAGGTGCCAACGCAGATTACCTGGTCCAACTGGCCGCAGGGTCTCCAGAGCCAGCAGTTCGACTTCTTCATGAACGGCTGGGAAATCTCCTCGGATAACGTCCAGCAGGCCACCTCCTCTATCCCGTACTACGTCTACACACAGTCCATTGTGGTGCTGACCAGCAACACGACGATCAACTCCTTCGCTGATCTGGCCGGCAAGACAGTGGAGACTGGCACGGGTTACAAAGCCCAGCAGATCATGCAGGATTTCAATACCAAGAATCCCAGCAATCCCATCAAGATTGTCACGACTGACAACCCGACGCCTTTCACTGACCTGGATTCACACCGTGTAGATGCGATGTTCCTGGATACACCGATTGCCGAGTGGTACGGCGCCCATGATCCGAGCGGCAAGTATAAGATCGTCGGCGGCACCAATCAGTTCCCCGGCTACTACGGCATCGCCTTCAGCGCCACCAATCCCAATACCCCGGGGTTGCTAGAAGAGGTCAACGAGGTCATTACCAATTTGTGGCTCAACGGCACGCTGAAGAACATCTATCAGAACGGCTACGCCTACAACTCCAACGCCAGCGGCCAGCCGGTCAAAGAGCCGTATGACATGTGGAACGATTCGGAGGCGTGCATCGGCAACTTCATTCTGATTCACCCGACACACGTGGCGAACTGTCCGCCGTTCCCACCGACTGCCGGATCTTAATACCAGCGAAGAAACCGTCATCTCTGTAGCGGGGTGACGGTTTCACGCGAGAGGCACGCGACTGGTACGGTATGCGCAAGTGTTCCGCGCCGGTCGCGTTATTGGTCTAGTATCTCGTTGTGCTGCGTACGCTCCACTGAGAGCGCGGCAGACGTGTTGGATGCGAGGCGAACCCCCTATGCGAAACTTCTCCAGGCTCCGCTCCATCGGCATCTCTGCCGTGCTCATCATCATTTTCGTCTTCATCGCCATGATCTTCATTGGCGCGCTCGATAAGTCGCAGGTCTGCGCAGGGTCAAAGACGCTGGCGCAGGTAGAGGCGTGCCGGGCTGAGAATATCCTCGCTCCCGGCAATCTGCTGAGCCATAACTGGCACTTCATTCAGAGTACTGTGACCGCCTTTATCAGCGGGACTGATAGCAACGGCATTCCCTATCACTCGTACTTCCTCAAAGGGCTGGGGTTGACGGTCGAGTTCTGCTTCATCGCCATGCCGCTGGCCATTCTGCTGGGCCTGGTGCTGGCGCTGATGTCGCGCTCGAAATTCGATATCCTGCGCATCCCCGCGCGCGCCTTTGTCGAGTTCTTCCGCAATACGCCGCTGCTGGTGCAACTCGTCGCCATCTATACTGGCCTCGCCTTTCTGCCATCATCCTTCCTGAATCCGTTCACAGCCGGCGTGGCGACGCTCGTCCTCAACTACGGCGCGTACGAATGCGAGAATCTGCGCGCTGGCATCGAGGCGATTGATCGCGGCCAGGGCGAGGCGGCGGCCACACTGGGCCTGCGCCGTGTGCAGACGTTGCGGCTCATCGAAATCCCACAGATGATTCCGATTGTGCTGCCGCCGGTCCTCAATGATCTCATCTACATGTATAAAGACTCTTCGATTCTAAGCCTGATTACCATTCAAGAGTTGACGGCGCAGACGCAGGGACTCGCCAGACAGCACCAGGCGCTCGCCTGGCAGTTCTATATCATCGGCGGCATCATCTATCTGCTCTTGAGCCTGCCGCTGGGCCGGTTGGCGCGGGTGGTCGAGGCGCGCATCAAGTCGCTGAAGTTCAATACGAAGCTGGACACTACCACTATCGCCATCGAGGTGCTGGTCGCCGCCATCGTTGTCAGCATCATCGCTGGTTTGCTGGTGAACGGCTTCTCGCTCTCGAATATTGGCAACAGCCTGGCGAGCGTCTTCTTCTCGATTGCGCTGGCCATCGTGCTGACCGCCAGTGTCGCCGCTGTGCTGGGGGGAATCGCGTACCTCATCAGCCGGTTGCTGCGGTTGGTGCGCGGCGCTGGCAAAGGTAATCGCTCCGCTGGCGGTCCACCAGCCAAAGAGAGCGGAGATGGTGATGTCGCCGTGGCAGCGGCTCTATCTTCCAGTGATCTGTAGGGAGGTGCCAGCATGGATCAATTGTGGTCGGCGCTGAGCCTGCAAATACCCAAAATCATCAATGGTGCGCTGATAACCATCGTTGCCGCGTTGATTGGCATGGCGCTGGCGATGATCTTTGCCATCCCTGCGGGGTTGGGGCGTCTTTCGCGCCAGCCCGCCATCCGTGGCGCCTGCACATTCTATGTGGAGGTCGTGCGCGGCACGCCGCTGTTGCTGCAACTCTTCATCTGGTACTTCGGCGTCAGCATTGTCCTCCTGACGCTCTTCAACTTCAACGCGGATATAGCGCTGTATAACCTGCTGACGGCGCTGAACTCGAATAATCTCTACAACCAGTTGCCCCCAAACATTGGTCCAGCCATCTTCTTCGGGGTCATTGGGATAGCCTTCAATTATGGGGCGTATCTGGCGGAGATCATTCGCGCTGGCGTGCTAGCGGTGGACCAGGGGCAGACGGAGGCGTCGCTGACGCTGGGGCTGAGTCGCTTCCAAACGATGCGCCATATCGTGTTGCCGCAGGCGCTACGCATCATGATTCCGCCGATCACCAACAACTTCATCACCCTGGTGCAGGATACCGCGTTCCTTCAGGTGCTGGCCGTCCCGGAATTGTCGCTGGCGACCCAGGGCATCGCGCAGGAGACGAACAGTAACCTGATTCGATGGGAATTCTTTGTCGTGGAGCTTGCCATCTACTTCATCATCTGTTACAGTCTAGCCCTGGTCTCTCAACGCATCGAGCGGCGTAACGCATCGGGCATCAGGCCGCGTCGCGGGGCGCTGGCGGCGTTGGCATTTGCCCGCCGCCCACGCTAGCGGGTAATCCTCACCCCTGGCCCCTCTCCTCGCAAGGAGAAGGGAGTACGGAGGCCCCCAGTCCCTTCCCCGTGCGCGGGAGAGGGGAGCGGAGAAGACGGGTGCAGAGCAAACGATACAATACGAGCGATGTTGGATAGATCAGTGGCATATGGTCGGATGTTGAGGCGTTTGGGGGAAAGGCGGCGGGCGATGATGGGTTGGCGTCGTGTGGGTCGTCTTCATCGGGTGAGTACAGCGGATAGATTGCATAGATCGGCGCGCATGGTGCGTCTCACCAGCGTCGTTGCGTCGGCGCTGGTAGTCTTGTTGCTGGCGCTTTCGGGGTGCAGCGCAGGCGCTTCGACGACGGGCGGGACAACGTCGTTGCAAACGCTGCCCAAGCTGACCGGCACGCTCAAACCTGGCGAATTTCTCTGGGGCGAAGACGCCACCGGCGGCGCGCCCTACGTCTTCCAGGACCCGGAAAAGCTGAGCAGCGACATTGGCTTCGAGGTGGATATCGCCAATGCGATGGCGAAGTTGCTGGGCGTGAAGCAGCAATGGGTGCAGATCAACTGGTCCGACTGGCCGCAAGACCTGGCGGCGAACCAGTTCGATTTCTTTATGAACGGGCTGGAGATTTCGCCGGATAACCAGAAAGATGCGGTTTTCAGTATTCCGTATTACGTCTATACTGAAGAGATTGTTGTGCGCGCGGATACCAACGCCAGCAATATCCACTCACTGACCGATCTGGAAAACAAGACGGTTGGCACTGGCACCGGCTACAAGGCGCAAGAATATTTGCAGGCCGACCCCAAGATCGCGACACGCACCTACGACTCCGTTGATACGATGTTCAACGACCTCGCCAGCGGCACACTGGATGCGCTGCTGCTCGATGCGCCGATTGCGCAGTGGTATGGCGCCAACGATAGCCAGGGACGTTTCAAGGTGGTGACGAACCCGGATGGGTCGTACCTGGACCTGTTCCCCGGCTACTATGGGCTGGGCTTCAATCCCAAGAATCCGCATACGCCACAGTTGCTCTCGCTGTTCAATCAAGTGATCCGTGAACTGCTGGCCAATGGGACGCTGGAAAACATTTACAAGCAGTGGCATCTCTGGAACAGCGCGCAGAAATGCCTTTCCAGTCAGGCCGCAAATTGCCCGCCGGTGCCGAAAAATCCGTGATGGGTGGAGAGACCTCACCCCCGGCCCCTCCGCTGCGCTTCTCCGCCTCCTCCGCAAGCCTATGGCTTGCTTCGCGCTCTCCGAGCGCGCGTCGGCTGTTCCCGCGAGGAGAGGGGAGCGCAGGAAGTTCGTTGCCGCACTATCTCAATCACTTCTCGCTGTCGGAGGTAAAAACAACAAGATGGGTCGTGTCCGGCGGGGTCGGCACGACCCATGCTTCACATTGGGTGAGAGTGAGTCAAGTGAGTCACATGATGAGTTAGCGAGATTGGTGATGGGAACGCATAGCGTATGGGCTACTGTTAGCAAAGGGGAGGAGCTATCGCATGCCTACCAATGATGAGTATATCAAAGCGCCAGCGACGCGCCAGCGCCTGCATTTGCCGGGGAAGGCGGCATCCAGCCACATCGAGACCAAGCTCACGCTGACGGAAGACGAGGCGCTGGATACAGCCATTCACCTGCATGAACTCGATTGGCGGCGTGGGTTTACGCGGGATGAACTGCGCGCAGCCTATGGTGAACTACCACTGGCGATTTATCTGCGCCTGCCAGATAGCAAGCGATATATGTCTGCCGGCGAGGTGCTACACGAGGCGGGGATTGCGGCGAGCCGGGCTGAGGGCGATTTCATGGGCGCGAAGCCAGACTATCCGGCGGAAGAGTCTATCGAGGATGGTGGCCCGCCAGGATGGGGCAGCGACGATGCGCTGCTGGAAGGCGAACTGACGATTGATGGCGGCAGCGCCGAGGACCGCGAAGAGCTATTCCCAGAGCAAACGACAGGCGACTAATCGTGATTCCCCTCCTTGCAGGAGGTGGGTCAGGGGGTGAGGCCATTTCTGGTTCCCCCTCGCCTCGCGGGAGAGGGGGTCAGGGGGTGAGGTCGCCTGGCTCATCGGTAAATTGAATGATGACGCCCAGTTTGCGTGCCTGACGCTGGGCGCGCTCGCTTTCATCGGTGCGACCAAGCATGTGCAGGCAGCTTGCTTTGCCGACCCACGCCCAGACGTTATCCCGTTCCAGCGAGATGGCGCGATTATAGGATGAGAGCGCCTTCTTGTATTGTCGCAACTGAAGATAGGCGTCGCCGCGCATCAGCCAGATATCAGCGTCATCCTGCACCAGGGTGAGCAAGCGCACGATGTCTTGCAGCGCCTCGGCGTTGCGCTGGAGCTTCATCTGCACGAATGCGCGCCCCAGCCAGACCTCTTCGATATCGTCGTCGAGGGCGTAGGCGCGGTCAAATGCTGCCAGTGCTTCCTGGGGTTGATCCTGGTCCGCCAGCACTTCCCCTTTGCCGAGCCAGGCCCAGACATTCTCGTCATCCAGCGCCAGCGCCTGCTCGAAAGCTGCCAGCGCCTCGTCGTCGCGGTCCAGGTCTGCCAGCGCCTCGCCTTTGCCGGTGAGCGCCTGGGTCTCTTCGGGGTCCAGCCGTAGCGCCTCCTCAAAGGCGGTCAACGCTTCTTCTGGGCGGTCCAGCACATTCAACGCCTCGCCCTTGCCCACCCAGGAGTCGGTATCTTCGGGGTCCAGCGCCAGCGCGCGCTCGAAGGCGGCCAGCGCCTCTTCGGGGCGCTCCAACTGCATCAGCGCGTCGCCTTTGCCGGACCAGCACTCCGCCTCGTCCGGGTCCAGCGCCAGCGCGCGTTCGTAGGCGGCCAGCGTTTCTTCCGGACGGTCCAGCATGGCGAGGGTCGCAGCCTTGAATTGCCAGGCGGTTTCATCGGTGGGATCGAGCGCGAGGGCGCGTTCGCCCGCTTGCAGCGCCTCCTCGAAGCGATGGAGCGACCCCAGCGCGTCGCCCTTGAAGAGCCAGAGTTCGGGTTCGTTCGGCTCCAATTCAAGGGCGCGGTCATAGGCGACCAGCGCCTCCTCATAGTGGCCCATCTCAACAAGGACGCCAGCCTTGAGCACCCAGGCGGGCACGAGGTCCTCATCCAGATTCAGTGCCCGATCATAGGCATCCAACGCCTCGTCGAAGCGGTCCGATTCGCTGAAATATATACCACGAGCCAGCCATTCCTCTGCGCTGATACTCATACGGACACTCCCTTCGGCGCCCTCGTTTGTGCCTGCTGCTCGCCCTCCAACATGCCAAAGACGTTCAGGGCAACGCATTGCGGGCGCTGGACACATCGGGCAGACAGTAAAGGCCCGCAGTGAGCGAGACAGGCGCTCGCCACGCGGGCCACGTGCCGAGAGACGGCAATATTAGCGGTTCTTGAAGAAATCCGCGTTGATCTGGATGTATTGCTTCTCGTTGGCGGGAACGGCGCTCTCCTCGAAAATGGCGCTGACCGGGCAGGCAGGCTCACAGGCGCCGCAATCAATGCACTCATCAGGATTGATGTAGAGCATCTCCACGCCCTCATAGTCGCTCTCGCCCTCGGCGGGGTGAATGCAGTCCACCGGACAGACATCCACACACGAGCCATCTTTGACGCCCACGCATGGGCTGGTAATTACATACGTCATGGAAGGAACCGTCTCCTCATTGTTTTATTGTTCGCTAGCGCGATTGCACCGTCGCCAGACGCCGCTGCCACCCTCCGCGCGGATACCCCCAGTGCCACCGCCAGCCAGGCAAAGCAGGGGCAGCGACCGGAGCGAGTGGGGACTCGCCTCCCGCGCGACAGTTTCGCCTACCATTATACCGATTTCAGGCATCAATTGCTACCTGCTCAGCCATGAGTGACGAGATATGACTTGATGATGACACAATCTCCTGCTAGTGCTGAGGTAGTTTATATCAGTCGTCGTCCGGTTCATCAGCAACTCGTACCTGGGCTTTTGGCGCGCTAAACATTGCTATCCAGAGTGTCACCAGTGTCAGTACGAGGCTTGGCAAGAGAGCAATCCAGAGGTAAGGAACGAAAGCGCCCAAATCAGGAACCGAGGCAATAGTCACGACTATGAATAAGACGACCGTTGCTCCCCATAGTATCAAGCGTCCAGACGATATTCCGCAGCTATGAAAAATAGCGCCAATTGTCAACACAATAAGGAAAATACTGGCGATGCTAAGAGGCAGGACCATAGTGGGCCATAGCGGTACCAGATGTCCTTGCCCATCTGTCGCAAGACCTACCCGAAAGTGAATAAGTCCATCAGTCCCCATCATTTCTGCAGGATAAATTGGACCAAATAGCAAAATTGCAATGCCTCCAAGTCCTGTTATGGTGACAGCTAGAGCGCAGATGACTTCTGCTCGTCGAGACTTCATTTTCATGCACACCTTCCTCTGGCACCGAAGAGAAAATGCAGTTAGCGAAAGTCAGGAACGTACACGCTTAGCGCATGTACGTCCCCGACCATAGCTTCCAGGAGACACAATGGCCTGTGAAAGTTCCTATTCTCGCATACTACGACAAAGGGCCAGTCGTGTCATAGTGTTCTGCTCCTGACCCGTCATTAGTACTGGTATACGCCCATGTAAAAGGATGGCCAGGATCAACAGTCCAGGGAAACGTGCGCTTAATAGTATTCGTGCCCACAAAGCTCCCGTCATTGAGAGTAGCGGGACAAAGGGGATTACATTCTTCATACTGATAGTACCTAATGTAATCGGCATTCACCGAAGTGACTCCTTTTATCTTGGAACTCATATTTTGCAGGTGAGTGCAACCAGGAGTCACATAGTAATAAACATCCATCATGACATAGTCACCAAAGACATTGCTGTCATCTATCTCCCAATACATGTTCTGGCCACCATCATAACAACTGTTTGGCACAACTGCTGTCCGGTGGGCTGCCCGTTTTGCTTGGGCAATTTGAGCGAGTTGCAGAGCCTCTTGCTGCCATGTAGCACTGCTGGCTCCAGCGACTGGAAGAAGAACATAAGGTTCGTGGTGAGCAAGGGCAAAAGATAGGTGGACTGTCTTACTTTCCGCTGATGTAAAAGGGCCGCATTGTCTGTGTGAGATGGGTTCCAGCACAGAACCATTGCGCTTGCCAACGGTAATTTTGCAGGCCGATCCAGTTGCATCCGTGATAATGTCAACCAATGGATCGTTTGATGTCTTAACCGTTGGGGCGGCCTTTACATAGGCCGCTGTCAATGAGGCGATAATGCCTGCAAACACTACAGGGACAAGGATCAAACGGAAAAGACGGCTGTTCATTAGGTAGCTCCTGTACCACTAATACTAACTTGAGTTGAGTTGTTGGAGTTTACGAATGCGCTTGGGCCACCAAGCAAAGCAAGTGGTGGAACGAATGAGATCAGGCCGCCTTTGCAGAGAGGCGCAGCGTGCCGCTTGCGCCTCCTCCAACGCATCAAGGGTGGCGAAGTGGCGATTGACGAGCGCCGTATTGGTCAAGGGCCAGAGATGTTCGCTGGGTTGGAGTTCTGGTGAGTAGGGCGGCAGGAACAGCAAGTGAACATGCTCCGGCACCCGCAGTCGCGGACTGCGATGCCACCCCGCTCGGTCCAGCACCAGGACGATCTGCTTGGTCGGACCAGCACCCACCTGCCGGGCAAACGCCGCTAGCTCCACCTCAAAGAGCGGAATGCTGACCGTTGAGGCGAGATGAAAGATCGTGCGGCCAGAGGCGGGGTGCACAAAGCCGACCAGATACCGCCACTGGTAGCGATGCTGGTAGCGATGCTGGACTGGAGCCAGGGGGCGCTGGCCCGGCATGGCCCAGACTTTGTGCAGGAGGGGTTTGAGACCAATCCGGTGTTCGTCGGTGGCCCACACCTCAACCCGAGCAGCGGGGAAAGCCGCTGCCACATCCCGGCTCAGTTTGCGGAGCCCCCTTTAAAAGCGTCGTGGGCAGCGGCATCGGCGGCCTGGATATGCCGTGGACGGGGAGCAGTGCGACGCCAGCCCAGGCGTCGCAAGGTCCGCCAGCCCAGGTGATAGGAGATTGGTCGCCCCAACCGCCGACTGAGCCACTCCGCCACCGTGCGCCCCGTCCAGACCTCACCGTCAGGGGCCGGCTGCTGCATCGCCTGACGGAGTTCCTCCAGCACCGCATCCGCGACGGTCGGTGCCTGTCCTGCTGCTTGATGCCAGCGATTGCTTACACCGGCTGACCCTTGCTGGTTATAGCGCCTGGCAATCTGACCGATCCAGTATGCCGAATACCCTGTCACCGCCGCCACCTGCTGTGCCGTCTGCCCCTGTCCTAACAGCCACAGCATCTGCCACCGACTCCGCTCCACCGGCTCCTAGGCTTGGCGATACCGTCGGCCCAACTCCTCTACGCTCAAATGCTCTACCAAATGAATTCGCCGTGCCATATCTCAATCTACAACATCTCATTACCACTTGGTATAACAAACTAACAGCGACGGTGGCGAACACCCTGTTCGCCAATGAGAGGATGGTGGCGAACACCCTGTTCGCCAATGAGAGGATGGTGGCGAACACCCTGTTCGCCAATGAGAGTGTAAGTAAACCACACTTACTGAGAAGGAGTATACTCAGCTATCTGTTAAAAGTCAATACCCAAGTTCACAATTTCTTGTCTTCTGCCTCAATTTCCACTAATAGCTTCTCATCCTCTTTCGAGAGGTCTAGTTGCGCCAAGAGGTCGGGGCGGCGGGCGCGGGTGCGGCGCAGCGATTCTTTGCGACGCCAGCGGGCGATGGCTGCGTGGTGGCCGCTGAGCAGGATATCGGGCACGCGCCAGCCGCGAAACTCCACAGGCCGCGTGTATTGGGGATATTCCAGCAGTCCGGCGGTGTGCGACTCTTCGGTGGTGGACCCTGGCGCCAGCACTCCAGGCAAGAGACGGCTCACGGCGTCTACGATCACCATTGCTGCCAGTTCGCCGCCCGTCAGCACGAAGTCACCGAGGGAGATTTCATCGGTGACGAGATGCTCGATGACGCGCTCATCCACGCCTTCGTAGTGGCCACAGAGCAGCGTCAGGCGCGGCTCCGTTGCCAGTTCGCGCGCCACGGCCTGCGTGAACCGACGCCCCTGCGCGCTCATCAGGATGATCGGCCCGCCCTGATAGACAGCCTCGACGGCGGCAAAGAGCGGCTCCGGCTTCATTACCATGCCCGCGCCGCCACCATAGGGGTAATCGTCCACGATATGATGCCGGTCGGTGGTCATGTCGCGCGGATTGTGTAGCGCCACTTCGATGAGACCCTGCGCCTGCGCCCGCGCGAGAATGCTTTCGCTCAACGGGCCGCGAAACATCTCCGGGAAGAGCGTGAAAATATCGAACCGCATTAGTGTTGTTTGCTCCTGGGCACAAGTATGTCGGCGCACGCCGATTTCATGTTACTATAGTATTCGTTCGTATTGGCATTGATTGGCAACATGCCCATACCCTATACGCGGGAGTCAATGGGGACTCTCGATCACCGCGAAAGAGGAGATACAGTTGGCTGCTGAAGTCGGCAAGAAATACGTTATCATCGGCAATGGCATTGCAGGGACGACCTGCGCGCAAACGCTGCGCAAGAATGATCTCTCCTGCGATATCTGGCTGCTCACCAATGAGCCGTATCCGCTCTACAATCGCGTGTCATTGCCGCGCTTCTTGCAGGGGCTGCTCCCTGAACAGAAGGTGATGATTCGCAACCGCGAATGGCACGAGGAGCAGCGCATCAATCTGCTCACCGAAACGGTGGTCACGCGGGTAGATCCCAATGAGCGCGTTGTCTATCTGGACAAGGGTGGTCCGCTGAAATACGATGCGCTGCTGATCGCCACGGGTGGCTGGGCCAATAAGCTGAGCGTGCCCGGCGTCGAACGCGCCAGCCGCATCTATAATTTCGTGACGCTCGACGACACCAAAGAGATCATCGCCGCCGCGCTAGAAAGCAAACACGCCGTCACCACCGGCGGCAGCTTCATCGCGTATGAGTTGACCGAGGGCCTCAATGTGCGCGGCGTGCATGTCACCTGGCTGATGCGCGGTCCGTACTGGCTGCGGACGACGCTGGATGAAGAGGGTGGCCGTCTGGTGGATTCGATTGCGACGGCTCACGGCGTCGAGGTGGTTCACGGCGAGGAGCTACGCGAAGTGATACCGGCGAACGGCGTGCCGCAGCGTGTCGTGACGAAGACGGGCAAGGAGTATCCCGCTGAAATCATCGGCGTGGGGCTGGGGCTGACGCTGAACCACGGCTTCGTCGGGGATACAGGCATCGAGCGGCGCACCGGCATCGTCACAAATGAGTATCTGGAGACCAACATTCCAGGGATTTATGCGGCGGGCGATGTCGCTGAGTTCTACGACTCGATGATCGGGCATCATCATACGATGGGCACCTGGGATAACGCGCTGGCGCATGGGCGGGTGGTCGCCGTGAATATGGCCGGTGGCCATGAGCCGTATATTGACGTGCCGACCTACACCAGCCCGCTCTTCGATACGAACATCGCGGTGATGGGCATTGCCGAATCGAATAATCCCGAACTGACCTCGGTTTCGCGCACGGCTCCGGGCGACAAGGGCAACCAGGACTATCGCAAGTTCTTCTTCAAGGAGAACCGGCTGGTGGGAGCGGTCTTCATCGGCAGCCCGAAAGGGCGCAAGAAGGTAGTGGAGATCATTCGCACCGGCCAGGAGTTCGCCACGTCCGCCGAACGCGAAGGGCTGTTTGAGGTGCGGTAGGCCGGGAGACCTCACCCCGGCCTGCGGCCACCCCTCTCCCGCGAGGAGAGGGGATCGCGGGGCGAACGGATGTGGCGAAGGGTGATGGGTACAAGTGAGCGAACGAGGGGCCGGCGGGTAAATCCGCGTCTATGCGCCTGCGGCGACGAAGCCTGCCCCCGCAGGCTAGGGGCAGGTAGGGCGGTCCAGTCTCCAGTTCGACAGTGAGATGACGATGGGAATGAACGCTGATCAGGCCAATAGCAGCGCCAGTCTATTTATTGGTGTTGATATTGGCGGCACGACCACACGCATCGCCGCTTTTGCCGACCTGGATGCGCCTGCCTTCACGCCCATCGCCAGGTTTCCGACCCATGCCAGCTACATGGAGCAGATACGCGCCATCGAGCGAGAGCTGTCTGCCAGCGAAACGGTGCGATATGCAGGCATTGGCATCTCGGTGGGCGCGCAGATCGCCAGAGACGGCAGCGGGGTTGCCACGGCCCCCAATCTGCCAGACTACATTGGCAAACCATTGCGCGACGAGTGCAGCGAACACTTCGCCTCTCCGGTGCGGCTTGGGCATGACACGGTATGCGGTCTGCTGGCGGAGAAACGATTTGGCAGTCTCACAGCGTTCGAGCGGGTGGCCTATCTGACGGTATCCACCGGCACCGGCGCCGCCGTTCAGCTTGCCAAAGATGATCTATCGCTGACGTTTTCAATTGAGTTTGGGCATCAACTGCTCGATGGCAATGAACTCGCCTGTCTCTGCGGGCAGGTGGGATGTTTGGAGACGATGACGGGCGGGCGGCAGATCGAACTGCGTTATGGTCAGCCTGCCGAGCGGATAACAGATCTGGACTTCTGGGAGCATCTCTGTGATACGTTGGCGCTTGGGTTGGTCAATCTGGCGCAGTTGACTCGTGTTGAGGCGGTAGCCGTCAGCGGCGGCATCTATCTCAATAACGCTTACCTGCGCGAGCACTTGCCACAGGACGTTGCCAGACGCCTGCGCAGTTTGCCGTTGCAGGTGATGGTTGCCCAACTGGCAGAGGATGCGCCGCTGGTGGGGGCAGCGCTGTTATCCGGCACGCCAGAGAGCGTCATCTTGCACTGAAGGGCCGGCGGATGAATCCGCGACTAAGCGTTCTGCGAACGACAAAGGCCGCGCAGGTGGCCTGGAGACAGAGATCTCACCCAGGCCCCTTTCCCCTAGAAGAGGAGAGTCCGGACGCAGGCATCATTCCCTCCGGTGAGCAACAGGGTGCTTTCTTCAGCATAAACTGCTGGAACAGCCGTTCCGCTTGCAGCGTAGGAGACGAGCCACTATACTGAGGAACAACGTGGCAATGGGGCACTATGAGACCATTGAGAAGGGAAGTTGGCAATGTTTAGCTATACGTGCTTGGGCTGCGGACAAAAGGTAAAATTGGAGAAAGACGCGCAGTTTGGGAAGGTCTGTCCGCGCTGTAAAACCCCAGAAGGGCAGAACGCGCCAGTACCAATAGCCAATGGTGGACCGAAACAAATCATTCAAATCTATACAGTCTATAACACTGGTGGGCGCGTCATGCAGACGTTCGAGAAAGATGCGAAAGCGCTGGCTCGCGTTGGCTGGCGCGTAGAGACACAGACAGCAGGTGGAAACGTAATGGCGAGCTTCAAGGTTCAGCCTAGCACATTGAGCGTTACCTATACGCGCGACGCCTGAAGTCACACACAGATGAGTGCTAAGTTGGCTGCTACTCTTGACACGCCCTGCATGTCGCAGCTATACTCCATGCGACAACAGATTCAGCCAATAGTGTACGGCGACGATCAGGAAAGTACGCGAGAGTTTGCCCAGCCACAGCGAGCCGGAGCGGTGGGAGCCGGCGCGGGCATAGCGCGGAATGGTCCTGAGAGCTGCGACCTGAACGATCAGCGCCTATTCTGATGGTGCGCGTAGGGTTCGCCGGGAGCCTCCCGTTAACGAGGCGCGGCATCTTCCGATGAGTTATCGCGGAACGTGCCGGCTAAGGAGCCACTGCGCGCATATCATGTGAACGTTGGCTCGAATGTGGGTGGTACCACGAAGGTTTGTACGACAGCCTCTCGTCCCAGGTGGATGAGGGGCTTTTTGTTGTCCTCACCCCCTACCCCCTCTCCTACGGGAGAGGGGTGCCCGAAGGGCGGGGTGAGGTCTAAATCAATCGAACAGGAGGGGTGTGACGATGAGCGCACCAACGAAGCAAAAGAAAACAGTGAAAGCGAGCGAAGACGCAACGCCAACACTGGCGCCGGCCAATGCAACAACGGCCACGGCGGAGCCACGCAAACGCGAGCGGGTTTTCTCCGGCATCCAGCCGAGCGGCACTCCGCATATCGGCAATTATCTTGGCGCGATACGGCACTGGGTCGCAGAGCAGGATGCCTACGACAACATTTTCTGCGTCGTGAACCTGCACGCCATTACCGTGCCGCAGGACCCGGATGAACTGCGGGTCAATACGCGCCGGTTGGCGGCGATGCTCTTCGCCTGTGGCATAGACCCAGAGCGGAGCGCGCTCTTCGTGCAGTCACAGATTGCGGAACACGCTGAACTCACGTGGATTCTGGACTGCATGACGCCGATGGGTTGGCTGAACCGCATGACGCAGTTCAAGACGAAGGCTGGCGACGAACGCGAGACCGTCAGCGCGGGCCTCTTCACGTATCCGGTGCTGATGGCAGCCGATATCTTGCTCTATCAGGCAGATGTCGTGCCGGTCGGCGACGATCAGCGCCAACATGTCGAGCTGGCGCGCGACATCGCCAACAGCTTCAATCATCGCTTTGGTGAGACGTTCGTTGAGCCACGCGCGCTGATTCGTGAGGTTGGCGCACGCATCATGGCGCTGGACAATCCGGAGCGGAAGATGAGCAAGAGCGACGGCGAGGCGTCGTATATCGCGCTGCTCGATCCGCCGGATGTCGTGCGCAGGAAGATTGCTCGCGCCACCACCGACTCACAACGCACCATCGTCTTTGATGAGAGCCGCGCGGGCATCTTCAATCTGCTCACCATCTATCAATTGCTCAGCAACCAGAGCCGCGAGCAGATCGAAGCGGAGTTCGCAGGCAAGGGCTACAAAGAGTTCAAGGCGGCGCTGGCGGATATCATCATCGCCACGCTGGAGCTGATTCAGCGGCGCTATGCCGAACTGGCGGCGGACCCGGCGCAGCTCGATGCGCTGCTCAAACAGAGCGCCGACCGTCTGCGTCCGCTCGCCGAGGATACGTTGCGCAAGGTCAAAGATCGCGTGGGGATTGTGTAGGATTGGCCGGCGAATCAATTCGCGCCATCCAGGCGCGGTTTCAACCGCCGGACAGCTATCTATCTGAAAGGCAACACATAGATATGGTCACATCGGTACAGCAGACGCAACGGGCAACGCTCCTACGGGATTCACGGGATGAGCGTCGGGCGACGCTCGTGCCGGTGTGGCGCGAGTTGCCAGCGGACCTGGAAACGCCAGTCTCCGCGTATCTCAAGCTGGCGCGCGGGCGCTACGGCTTCCTGCTGGAAAGCGTGGAGGGTGGCGAACGGCTGGCGCGCTATTCATTCGCTGGCTGCGACCCTTATCTAGTGCTGCGTGTCCGTGACGGGCGCGCGCAGTATCGCTGGCTGCGCGGCGAACGGGCAGGCATGAGCGAGCGCCGCCGCTGCAACGACCCGCTGGAAGCGGTGCGCGCGGAGTTGGAGCGGCGGCCACTGGCGCACACTCCAGGTCTGCCGCGCTTCTCCGGCGGCGCGGTCGGCTATCTGGCGTATGAGGCGGCGGCGCGCTTCGAGCCATCGGTGCCGATTCCAGCGGATGATCCGCTTGGTCTGCCAGAGGCGGTTTTTTGCTTCTATGACACGCTTTTGATCTTCGATCACGCGCGGCATCGCGCCAGGCTCCTCGCCTACGCCGACCTCGAAGCCAGTGGCGGCGACAGCGATGCTGCGGAAGTAGAGGCAAAGGCGCGGCTTGATGAGATGCAGCGGCGACTGGAACGGCCCATGCCGCGTGCGAACCGGCCACGCGCAGCACGCCAGCCGGTAACACTTCCAGCTTCGACGCTGGAAACGCAGGCGGCGTATGAGGGCGCGGTGCTGCGCATCCAGGAATACATTCGCGCCGGAGATTGCTTTCAGGTGGTGCCGTCGCGACGCATCGCCAGGCGCACCAACGCGCAGCCGTTCGAGATGTATCGCGCGCTGCGTTCGATCAATCCATCGCCGTATATGTTCTACCTTGCGCTCGATGATTTCGCCGTGGCAGGGGCATCGCCGGAGATGCTGGTGCGCGTGGAAGATGGCGAAGTTTCGATTCACCCCATCGCTGGCACGCGCCGCCGCGACGCCGATCCCGTGCTAGATGCGGCGTTGGCGGCGGAACTGCTGGCCGACGAAAAGGAGCGCGCCGAGCATGTGATGCTGGTGGACCTGGGGCGCAACGATGTCGGGCGCGTCAGCGAGCCGGGCAGTGTCCGCGTGGCGCAGTTTCTGGATGTCGAACGCTACTCACATGTTATGCACCTGGTCTCGCACGTCACCGGACGACTGCGTGCAGGTCTCACACCGTATGATGCCTTGCGCGCGGGCTTTCCAGCGGGCACGCTCTCCGGCGCGCCGAAGGTGCGCGCTATGCAGATCATCGCTGAACTGGAGCGGCAGCGGCGCGGTGTCTATGGCGGCGCGGCGGGCTATCTGGGCTTCGATGGCAACCTCGACACATGTATCGCCATCCGTACACTCGTGGTGAAAGATGGTATCGCCTATGCCCAGGCGGGCGGCGGCATCGTGGCTGATTCGACGCCGGAGGCGGAGTTCATGGAGACCGAGAATAAACTTGGCGCAGTGCTGCGGGCGCTGGAGGAGGCTGAGGCGCGATGCTCCTGCTGATAGACAACTACGACAGCTTCACCTACAACCTCTACCAGTATCTCGCTGAACTGGGCGCAGAGGTGCAGGTCTATCGCAACGATGAGATCACGTTGGAGCAGGCTGAAGCGCTGGCTCCCGATCAAATCGTCATTTCGCCGGGACCCTGCACGCCGCGTGAGGCAGGCGTCTCGAACACCGTCATCGAACGCCTGGGGCCGCGCGTCCCCACGCTTGGCGTTTGCCTGGGGCATCAGTGCATCGGTGAAGTGTTCGGCGGGCGGGTGGTGCGTGCGCCTGCGCCGGTGCATGGCAAAACGGCGCAGATTCACCATACGCAGCGCGGCATCTTTCGCGGGCTGCCGCAGGACTTCACAGCGACGCGCTATCACAGCCTCATCGTTGAACGCGCGTCGTTGCCCGTTGCGCTGGAAATCATCGCTGAAAGCGACGGCGGGCTGATTATGGGTCTGCGGCATCGCTTCTTTCCCATCAGTGGCGTGCAATTTCACCCGGAATCCATCCTGACCCCGGTTGGCAAAGACCTGCTGCGCAACTTCCTCGCGGAATCCGTGCATTCTGTGGAGCCCGTAGAATCCGTGAAGCCAGCGCAGGCGGTGCATAGAGGAGCGTAACCCAATGATTCGTGAGGCAATAGCGCAACTTGTGGCTGGCGATTCGCTCAGCGAGGACGAGGCCACCGGCGCGATGGAAGAAATCATGACTGGCGCCGCCACTCCTGCGCAGATTGGCTCATTCCTGACGGCGCTGCGCATCAAAGGCGAAACCGTTGATGAGGTGTCCGGGATGGCGCGGGTGATGCGCGAGCAGGCCATTCATGTGCCACTACCTGTGCATATCCGTGCGGTAGACACCTGTGGCACCGGCGGCGACGCGGCGGGCACCTTCAACGTTTCGACGGCGGCGGGGCTGCTGGTGGCGGCGCTGGGTCAGCCGGTGGCCAAGCACGGCAACCGCGCCGCGTCCAGCCGTTGTGGCAGCGCCGATGTATTGGAGGCGCTGGGGGTGAAGTTGGAACTCGGCCCAGAGCAGGTGGCTACCTGCATTGAGCAGGTGGGGTTCGGCTTCATGTTTGCGCCGACCTATCACCCGGCGATGCGGTATGTGGGACCGACGCGGCGTGAGATTGGCATCCGCACCGTCTTCAACATTCTCGGTCCGCTCACCAATCCTGCTGGTGCGCAATATCAGATATTGGGCGTGGCAGACGCCAGGCTGTTGCCACTGATGGGTGAGGCGCTGCTCCGGTTGGGCTGCCAGCGCGCATTGATTGTGCATGGCGAAGATGATGTAGATGAGCTTTCACTGAGCGCGCCGACCCGCATCTATGAGGTGCGCGGGGCCAGCGGCGAGACGTTGACCTATACAGTTACGCCGTCCGACCTGGGGCTGAGTGAACGGCCACGCGCAGAGATTCTTGGCGGCGACGCTGAACAGAATGCCGCCGTGATGCGGCGCGTGCTGGGCGGCGAGCAGGAGGGCGCGATTGCCGAAATGGTGGCGCTGAATGCGGGTGCGGCGCTCTATGTCACCGCGCGTGTGCCAGAGTTGCGCGCGGGCGTCGAACTGGCGCGCGATACGCTGCGTAGCGGCAAGGCGCTGGCACTGCTGGATGCGCTGGTCGCCACCTCGCGTGCGCTGGCGCCAGTCGTGGCTTAGTGGAAGACCTCACCCCCTACCCCCTCTCCCGCGAGGAGAGGGGCCGCCAGGTGAGCGGATTCGCTGCTGGCGTATATCGCTGCTGGCTCAGGCTATATCACTATTGCCAAATAGTGGTTCGTGTGCCTCACAGTCCCCTCTCCTTGTGGGAGAGGGGTGGCCGCAGGCCGGGGTGAGGGTTCGGCTCTGGTTCCCCTCTCCCGCGCAGGGGGGAGGGGTTAGGGGTGGGGGCTAGAAAGGATGGCGCATCGTGAGTCTGCCGACATCCCGGCATTTCACCATCGAGCGCAATGCCGATGGCGTCTACGCTGCGCTGGCGATCAAAGGCGCTGGTGCGATGTGCAACGCTGGCATCGTTGATCTGGGCGACCAGACGCTCATATTCGATACATTCTTCACGCCGCAGGCGGCTGATGATCTGCGTCACGCCGCCGAAGTGTTGTTAGGCAGACCGGTCGGTATCGTCATCAATAGCCACTGGCACGACGACCATGTACGCGGCAACCAGTCATTTCCGGGAGCACGCATCATCGCAACCGATGTCACTCGTGACCTGATTGCCGAGCGAGTTGCAGCGAATATTGCGCGTTATCAGGCGGAGGTGCCAGCGTTCCTCGCCGCGCTACGCGAGCGATTGGCAGCCGAGCAAGACGAACACAGACGTGCCGAGTTGCAAGCTGATCTCTCGTTTGGTGAGGAGGTGCAGGCGACACTGGCAACGTTGCAATTGACACCGCCGACCGAGACGTTCACCGGCGAGGAATATGTGCTGGATGGTCCGGCGCGGCAGGCAAGGCTGTTGACCTATGGTGGCGGGCATACTGCGAGCGACACTGTTCTCTATCTGCCAGCCGAACGCATCGTATTTACTGGCGATCTGGTCGTCATTGGCGAGCATCCGCTGCTGGCGGACGGCCATCCTGAAGCATGGCCGGCGATTCTGGACCGGCTTGGGGCGCTTGCCATTGAGACGCTGATGCCAGGGCACGGTCCACTCGGCACACGCGCCGCCATTGCAGCGATGCGCCAGTACCTCAGCGATATAGCGGCGCTGGCGCAACAGTTGGTGACCAATGGCGCGACGCTGGAACAGGCGGTTGAGACGCCGGTGCCAACACAATACCGTGATCTTAGCGGCGAGGGCGTGTTCCGGCGCAACATTGCCTTTCTCTATCAACGCGATCAGTCTGTTGCTGAAGTAACGGCAAACGAGAACTGAAAAGATGAAAATGGGCAGCTATGGCAGAGACGACATTTCTTGAGCGCATCGTCGCCGCCACACGTCAGACGTTGGCGGAGCGCATAACGCAGGTTCCGCTGGATGCTATGATGGCGCGCGCAGCCGCTGCGCCCGCGCCCCGTCCCTTCGCGGCGGCATTGCGCCCAGCTACGGATGATCCGGCGAAGCTGATTGCCGAGGTGAAACGCGCCTCACCATCGAAGGGACTGCTGGCCGAGACGTTCGATCCGGTGGCGCAGGCACGGGCGTATGCGGCTGGTGGCGCGGCGGCGATCAGTGTGCTGACTGAGCCGCACTTCTTTCTGGGGGCGCTAGAGCATCTGCGCGCCGTGCGCGCCGCCGTAGATGTGCCGGTACTGCGCAAAGACTTCATCCTCGACGAATATCAGGTGTACGAAGCACGAGCCGCCGGAGCCGATGCGATTCTGCTGATCTGCGCCATGCTGGACGATACGATGCTGGCAAGGCTCTATGCGCTAGCGGCACGGTTGGGCATGGGCGCGCTGGTGGAGGCGCACAACGCCGAGGAGCTGGCCCGTGCCCGTCAGATTGGAGCGCAGATGATTGGCGTCAACAGCCGTGATTTGCGCACCTTCGCCGTAGATCACGATATCGTGCGCAAGCTGCGACATGAAGTGCCAACAGAGAGCATCTTCGTTGCGGAGAGCGGCATCGCGGACCGGCTGAGCGCGGCGCGGGCGCGTGCCTGGGGCGCCGACGCCATTCTCGTCGGTGAGGCGTTGATGCGCGCGCCGGACCCTACACAGAAAGCGCGTGAACTGGCAACGGCGTCCGGCGGTGTCTTCGCGCGTCTCTTTGGCCGCAGCGCCAACCCGTTCATCAAGCTCTGCGGGCTGGCGCAGCCTGAGCATGGCGCGCTGGCCGCCGAACTGGGAGCCGGCGCCATAGGGTTCATCTTCGCGCCGAGCCGCCGCTCTGTTACGCCAACACAGGCGCGCGCCGTGATCGAGGCCGCCCATCATGCGGATCCTCATTGCGCGCCGCTGGCGGTGGGCGTCTTCGTCAATGAAGCGCCTGAGACTCTCGCTGATATTGTTACATCGGCCAAACTGGATGCCATCCAATTGAGTGGTGATGAGACGCCGGATGCCTGCGCTGAGGTAGCTGCGCGCACGCAGTTGCCGGTCATCAAGGCGCTACGGCTGCGAAGCGAACGAGACTTGGAAGCGCTGGATGCGTATGCGCTGTCCGGCACAGCGTTGCTGCTGGATACGCCATCAACGGATGGCAGCTATGGCGGCAGCGGACAGACCGGCGATTGGGCGCTGGCGAGGCGCGCGGCTGAGCGCTGGCCGGTCATCCTCTCTGGCGGCCTCTCACCGCAGAATGTAACGGAGGCGCTGGCCGCTGTACAGCCAGCAGGCGTGGATGTTAGCAGCGGCATTGAAACTGATGGCGTGAAGGATACGGTTAAGATGCGCGCGTTTGTGGAAGCTGCGGTATTACCCCCGCTCCTTGTGGGAGCCAGGGAGTGAAGTCACTCTGGTTCCCCTCTCCTCGCGGGAGAAGGAGTCAGCAGGTGAGGTCGCTCTGGTTTCCCTTCTCCTTGTGGGAGAGGGGGTTAGGGGATGAGGTCCATTCCCCTACAGCGCCGATAGAAATGAGCAGATGAGATGCACGAGACAGCGCAAAAATTGAATACTGAGGCTATTTCCACCTATCAGCATGGCGTCTATCCCGATGCGCGCGGGCGCTTTGGTGACTTTGGCGGGCGTTTTGTGCCGGAGAGCCTGATGGCAGCCGTTTCTGAACTCGAAACCGCCTATGCCGCCGCCTGCGACGACGCCGACTTTCATGCGACGCTCGCCCGTCTGGAACGCACTTATACCGGGCGACCTACGCCGCTCTATTTCGCGGAACGTCTCTCGCGGCGCGTCGGCGCGCAGATTTACCTGAAGCGTGAAGACCTGGCGCATACCGGCGCGCATAAGATCAACAACGCGCTGGGCCAGGGATTGCTGGCCCGGCGAATGGGCAAGCGGCGCATCATCGCAGAGACCGGCGCAGGACAGCATGGCGTCGCCACTGCGACGGTCTGCGCCAAGCTGGGTCTCGATTGCGTCGTCTATATGGGCGCTGAAGATATCCGCCGTCAATCACTCAACGTCTTCCGCATGAAGCTGCTTGGCGCAGAGGTTCGCGCCGTGAACGCCGGCAGCCGCACGCTCAAAGACGCCATCAATGAGGCGATGCGCGACTGGGTGACAAACGTTGAGAACACCTATTACCTGATTGGCTCGGCGGTCGGCCCCCATCCGTATCCGCGTATCGTGCGTGATTTCCAGTCGGTGATTGGACGCGAGACGCGCGCGCAGACGCTGGAAACGCTGGGACGGCTGCCGGATATCGTCGTTGCCTGCGTCGGCGGCGGCAGCAACGCCATCGGCATGTTCTATCCTTTCGCCGGCGATGAAGGCGTGCAACTGATCGGTGTTGAAGCTGGCGGCAGCGGTATCAGCAGCGGCAAACACTCAGCGACGCTGGTGGCGGGCCGCCCCGGTGTACTACATGGCGCGCTCAGCTATCTCTTGCAGGATGAAAACGGCCAGGTAATCGAGACGCACAGCATCTCCGCCGGACTGGATTATCCGGGCGTGGGTCCGGAACACAGCTATCTGCGCGCCACCGGACGCGCCACCTATGTCGCTGCCGACGATGACGCCGCGCTACGCGCCTTTCAGTTGCTCAGCCAGGAGGAGGGCATCATTCCGGCGCTCGAATCCGCGCACGCGGTGGCGCATGTCCTGGCGATGGGTGAGCGCGGCGAACTGGCGGCTGAGCAGATCGTCGTCATCAATCTATCGGGGCGCGGTGACAAAGATATCAACACGGTCGCGGCGGCGCTTGGCGTGACGCTGGATTAGCGAGTAGACCTCACCCCCTGGCCCCTCTCCCACAGAGCGAGGGGGAACCAGAGCGGACGCTCGTGAAGGCGCCAATCCCCTAAAGTAACCGGCTTAGTGAGAGGACAGGCACGATATGTTGCAGACTGAGCAGGCGTCACCCATCGCCGCTGCCTTCGCGCATGCGCGCGAAGTGGGCCGGGTGGCGCTGATTCCCTATGTCATGGCGGGCTATCCCGATACAGAGACGAGCGAGGCGCTGGCGGTTGCGCTCTGCCGCGCCGGTGCTGCTATACTGGAGCTAGGCGTGCCGTTCTCCGATCCGCTGGCCGATGGCGCGACTATCCAGCGTGCCAGCCAGCGCGCGCTCGACAACGGCATGTCACTCCGTGGCACGCTGGACCTGGCGGAGCGGGTAGCAGGTCAGGTGCAGACGCCGCTGGTGCTGATGGGCTATTATAATCCCATCTACAGCTTCGGCCTGGAACGCTTCTGCGAGCGTGCCGCACAGGCAGGCGTCGCCGGACTGATCGTGCCAGACCTGCCGCCGGAAGAGGCCGAGCCGCTACGCAGCGCCGCCGCCGTTCGTGGCATCGAATTGATCTTTCTGGTGACGCCGACCAGCCCGGATGAGCGCATCGCGCAGGCGGCGGAGATGGCGGCGCGCACCGGCGGTGGCTTTCTCTATTGCGTCTCGCTGAGCGGTGTGACGGGCGCGCGTGACCGGCTGCCGGAGCAGCTTAGCGCCTTCGTGGGGCGTGTGCGCGCGCAGACACGCCTGCCGCTGGCGGTGGGCTTCGGCGTGGCGCGGCCAGAGCATGTCGCGGAGATTGGCCACATCGCGGATGGCGCAGTGGTCGCCAGCGCGCTACTCAACGCTGTAGACGCTGCGCCCGCCGGTGAGCAGGTTGCCGCAGGCATCGCTTTCCTGCAATCATTGCAGGCGGGCGCGCAGAAGGCCGGCGGGTAAAGGGGAGACACCAGTGAGCGTGAGCGGCGTGAGTGGCCTGAATGGGGAGAAATGGCGCCTGTTGAGTTCAATCAACGAACCAATGGGACGGCAACTTGCGCTCAGTGAGGCGCTGCTGGCGACGATGCACGAAGGATCGCTGCCAGTGCTGCGCTGGTATGTCTCCGAGCAACCGGCGCTGGTGCTTGGCAACGGGCAGAAGCCGGAGGTGGTGGACTTCGCCGCCTGCCGTGCTGCCAGCGTTGAGGTCTTCAAGCGCACCTCCGGCGGCACGGCAGTGCTGGCCGACCGCTATGCGCTGAGCATGGAAGTGGCGCTGCCGGTGACACATCCCCTGGCGACCGGCGATATCGTGCGCGGCTATCAATGGATCGGTGAGCTATGGGCACAGGCATTGCGCGTGCTGGGCAGCGAGGAGGCGCGCGCCATCCCAATGGAAGAGGTACGTGCGCTGCCCCCCATTCCGAAGGATGACCCGCTGCGTATGGCCTGCTATGGCACGCTTTCGCCATACGAGGCAGTGGTTGGGCAGCGGAAAGTCGTGGGACTCTGCCAGGTGCGCCGTCGTTCTGCCATGCTCTATCAGGTAGGCGTGCATTTTCGCTGGCAACCGGAGGCGCTGGTTGCGCTGCTGGCCCTGCCAGATGGTGAACGCGCGTCGCTTGCCAAACGCCTGCATACCACCGCCGCTGGACTCGACGAACTGACCAGACGGACCATCAGCGCAGGTGAGGTGCGCGACACCGTTCACAATCTACTCGCTGCGCGTCTGGGCGTTTGCCCCACGCGCAGCGCCTGGACCGCCGCCGAGCGCGCCGCCGCAGATCGTTTTCAGCGCGAACGCTTTGAGGCGCTCGTGCCCGCTCCATCGGCGTAAATCAACAATTCAATGGGCCAACTAGCGTCGTGCGGCCTGGTATGTCGTAGTCGCATGTACCATCATAGGCTCACACGTACATTTCCTGTTGCACGCGCAGGCGGCGATGTGCCAGTACGCCCATTGTAGGGATATCTGCTAGCTCAGTTCTGGCGATTGCCTGGCGATAGCACGTGGCCGCGAGATCACGCTCTTTTTGCGCTTCAAATTCGATCCCCAGATTCGTGTAGACCTGCGCCACTAGCGTATCATCCTTATAATATTCGGCCTGCTTCCAAACGTTTTCGATGACGAAAAGGCGGTTGGTATTGCAGTTGATAAGGCCGTCATGGCGGGCGCTGGCAAGCAATGCCATATTCTTATTGCTGATGTGGTTGGTCTGAAGCGAGAGTTCTAATGCTTCGCGCGCATACGTCTGCCCGATGCTGACGTAGGTATTTGCGTCAGATGAAGCGCGGTCCTCATGAAATTCCACCAGATCCAGGGCAATATCGGCGACGACGCTGTTGAGCCGTGAGAGGTGCATCACTGCTCTGGGAGAACCGATTTCTTTCAATGTCCTGGCGCCCGCGCTCGCCAGCAGATACGCCCGCTTCAGTTGGCCGTTCCAACGATAGAACAGCGCCTCTAACCAGTCAAATCGGGCATACCATTCCCTGGCGTTTGGTGCCTGCTCCGCCAGATGGCGAGCCAGAGAAAAATAGGCGTCCTTTTCAGACCACTCTGCGAGATGAAAGAAACTGGTGAGCAGAATGCTGAGGTTCGCCAGATCTACCCCAGGGTCAATACTGCCCGCCTCCGTCGTCAGTGTGCGAAAAATGGCATCAGCTTGTTCCGCATGTTGCCTGGCCATGCGAAATTTCAGTTGCAGGGAATAGGCGCCTGCCGCCAGGTAGTTTAGCTCTGCGCGGGCATGCTGCTCATCGGGAAATCTCACAGAGCGGCTGGGATCGTCGAGAATGGCAATGGCCTCCTCATAAAAGCCGCTTGCCTTCGCAGGAGAGCCACCATTGAGGTTGGCCATGCCGAGCAAGAATAGCGCGCGAACTTCCTGACGTTTGCACGGGAAAAGCGAAAGACACGCCTCCGCGTACTTCTTGATTGTTTCACACAGCGGATACAATGCTAGATCGTCGCTCCCAGCATAGCGCATGACTATTCCCAATTCCTTGTACGCCAGGTCTAGATACGCTTTCGCCTGCCGGCTGTAATCATGCTCGCGCTTCGTGTTCAGATCATCGGAAACATGCAAAAAACTCTCGTTCATGTCTGGCCGTCCCCTACAAATCGCTGGATAACAGACCCATTTGCGCTGGGCTATCAGAAGCCATGATGGCAATCTGCCGCGCTATCCGACCAAAACTACATAAAAAGTACCAGGAACAAACAAGCATGATTGCCAGACGGGTACAATCTCGATGGCGTCCCCTCACTATTCCCATTATGCCACGCGCCACCAACGAGAGCACAGTCACATGCCTGTGCAGAACGCTGCCATTTTCCTGCGTTCTCAGTCGCTTCCTGGCTCTTCACGTGTACTTCCCCTATTCGCAGCTCCCATAGTCTGTGCGGTACCTTTCTCCGACAGCTTTAAAAATTCGGCATAATGAGCCAGATGATTGTACTTGCAATCGCATCACAAGTATGGTATCTCTTTACTAGCAATGTATTGATTGAACACTGATAGGTATGACAAACGATCAAAGGGGCTACACGTATGAATTTCACGAGGCCAGAGGACGCACAGGGCACTATTTTCGCGCGTGAATTGCAGATGATTCTATCTACGCACCACCTTCAACTGCATCACTTACATAGTCTTGCAATTGGAAATCGAGAGATACAGCGCCTTCGACGTTCGCTGTCGTCGCCCGGACTATCTCACTTTCCCGTTTTCACTCATTTGGAACTCGATAGGTTGATTACTGCGATGAAGCTGACACCACCAGAGCAACGGCGTCTCCACGCGGCGCTAATCGCAACTGATGTCGAGCGTATTTTGGCGGGTCGTATGACACCAGATGGCGCTTTTCTTGCAGCGAACCAGGTTTTTGAGACGTGTCTAGAGGCTTTGAATAGACAGCAGCAACGAGGAAGTGAGGAACGTGAAGAGTGTGCGGAATGTGAAGCGAACCTGCCTGTTAATTTTCTCTCGTTCTCTCAAGAGCGGACTGGTACTATTGATATATATGAACCTTCTGGCATATCAGCTCGTGTAGGCGATAATACAGTTTCTGAGAGCATGAATATGAGCGATAACGATAGTGAAAGTGATTCTGAAGAATATGATGAACGGGATGAACCATGTGAATCTCTTGATTTTCTGCAACTGGCGGAAATATCCTTTAGCAACGCCTGCCATATGATGGCCAGCCAACCTAACCAACCAAATCAGATTGATAGTGATGACATCCCTCTTGAACAGATTCTCCATCTCAAAGCAAATTTGCTACGCCAGAACCAGAAAATGCAACTCTCCGGCTGGCTGCAAACCATCTCCAGCGGCGACAGCGGCGCCCCTCCATATTCACATTTTGCTTGACTGCCGAACCTATCGCACCTGTCGTCGTTCGTGCCGTTCAGTCTGACACCGTTATCGCACAGCTTCTATTCCGATGCTGGATGAATCCGGCCCCTATTCAGGAGCCAGACCATCCAGCAGACCTGAGCGGACCCCGGCGGCGATGGCTTCAATATCCGGCGCGGGTGAACGGTCCGCTGTCAACGACGGCGCGAGCGCACGCACCGCCTCATACGCGGCGGCAACACCCTTGCCGGGACGTAGCGGCTTGCGAAAGTCCAGTCCCTGCGCCGCGCAGAGCAACTCGATGGCGATGACGCGATACGCCAGGTCAATCACCTGTTTCAGCTTGATGGCAGAGGTCGCGCCCATGCTCACAAAGTCTTCCATGCCAGCGGAGGTGGGAATGGAGTCTATGCTGGCAGGATGCGCCAGGACCTTCAATTCATTCACCAGCGCCGCCGCCACGTACTGCGCAATCATATAACCGGAGTTCAGGCCTGGCTCTGGCGTGAGGAAGAGTTCCATGCGATGGTCGCCCTTGTCCCACTCATGCGGACCCATCAGGTTATAGATGCGCCGTTCCGCAAAGCTGGCCACCTGGGTCAGCGCAATGGCCAGGAAATCGAGCGCCAGCGCCAGCGGCTGGCCGTGGAAGTTGCCGCCGCTCAGCACATCGCCGTCGTCGCTGAAAATTAACGGATTATCGGTGACGGCGCCAAGTTCCGCATTGAAGACGCCTTCGCAGTATCCGAGCGCATCGCGAGCCGCGCCCAATACCTGCGGCGCACAGCGCAGGGTATAGGGGTCTTGCACACGGCCACAGTTAGCATGGCTAGGATTGATCTCGCTCTCTTCCAGCAGCGCGCGCAGGCGGGCCGCTGTGCGTGGCTGCCCAGCCTGTGGCCGTAAGGCGTGGATGCGCGCATCCAGTGGTACATAACTGCCGAGCAGGGCTTCGATGCTCATAGCGGTGGCGACTTCAGCGGCGCGTAGCAAGCGCCAGGAGTCCGCGATGGCGAGCGTACCACAGGCTTCCATGACATGCGTGCCATTGATGAGCGCCAGACCTTCCTTAGCGCCCAACACCACCGGCGTCAGCCCGGCGCGGCGTAGCGCCTCATCGCCTGGTAGACGTTCACCGGCGTACCAGGCTTCACCCTCACCTATCAACACAAGGCTGAGGTGTGCGAGCGGCGCCAGATCACCGCTCGCGCCTACCGAGCCACGCATCGGCACCACCGGCGTCACTCCCGTATTCAGGAGCGAGACGAGCAGGCGCACGACCTCAACGCGCACGCCGGAGTGGCCGCGCGCGAGGCTATTCGCCAGCAGTGTCATGATGGCGCGGGTCGTCGGGATATCAAAAGGTTCGCCAACGCCGCTAGCATGGCTGCGGATAAGGTTGCGTTGCAAATCGCTGAGTTGATCCGGCGCGATTTTGACGGAACTGAGATGGCCGAAGCCAGTGGTCACGCCGTACACCGTGCGGTTTTCCTCGCTGATGCGTTCTACAAATGCGCGCGCTGCCTGCACACGCCGTACTGCGGCTGGCGCGAGTGTGACGCGGGCGCTCGCGCGCGCAACGGCTGCCACCTCCGCCAGCGTGATGCGCGTTTTGCCGCCGAGCGTAACGGTCTGGGGAATGCGGTCAGTGCGGTCAGTGTGGGCAGTGCGAGGATCACGGGTGGTAGCGGTGGCGCGGGAATGATTGGAATGGCTGGAATGATTGGAGTGGTTGGAATGGTTGGAATGGTGCGAATGGTCGTCTGGTGCTGCCTGTGTGGGCATCGTTGCCTCCTGCGCATCGCTGCGCGGTTCTGGTTTTATGGATAGAGGTTGATTTAGTCTATCTTGTACAGGCTGCAACACTGTGCAACATATGCAGAAATGCAGTCATTTCCCATTTTACCATGAGGCGTATACCCGCAGAGAGCGCCACCCGGTTGTGCTGATTGTTGATCGGTGCGGTTTACATTGCGCTGCGCTTTGCGCTACGATAACAAGATGACAAGATTGTGGGCGCGTCTGCCATGATGGCGCTCCGACTTTCGCGGTTGAGTGAGTTCTGCAAAACGGGACCTTCTCGCGTGGAGCGGGAAGCGATGCAGGACGCAAACAGAAGCAGAACTGATGAGATTGGAGCGACGACGATGCGTATTTTTCTGGACACCGCAGATATTGATGAGATACGAGAAGCAGCGCGCTGGGGCATCCTCAGCGGCGTAACGACCAATCCAACGCTGGTGGGCAAGACACACGGCAAGAGCCATGAAGAGGTCATCCAGGAGATTGCGGAGATCGTGGATGGGCCGATCAGCGCCGAAACCATCAGCCTGGACACGCAAGGGATGGTCGAGGAGGGCCGGCGCTTCGCCAAGTGGCACCCTAATGTCGTCGTGAAGGTGCCTTCCACACCGAATGGCTGGGCAGCCGTCAAGCAACTCAAAGCTGAAAATATTCGCACGAACGTGACGCTCTGCTTCTCGGCAAATCAGGCGCTCTTTGCGGCGCTGGCCGGTGCATACATCATCAGTCCCTTCGTTGGGCGGCTGGATGACATCTCTGAAGATGGCATGCAGGTGGTGCGCGATACCGTGGAAATCTATCAGAAGCACCATCTGACGACGCTGGTGCTGGCTGCCAGCATCCGCCATCCGCTGCATATCATCGCGGCGGCGAAGGCTGGCGCGGACATCGCTACTGTCCCGTTCAAGGTGCTGGAACAGGCGGCGAAGCATCCACTGACCGATAAGGGCATCGAGACGTTTCTGGCCGATTGGAAGAAATTTCAGGGTGAGTCTCACGCTGGGTAAGATCGGGAGCATAAGCCTCAATCCTGTAATTGATAGGGAACATTGGTCACGACCACCCCAGGATCGGTGTAGAGCGCCAGCTTAAGCCGCAGCGCCGTCTGATTGTGAAGAAGGCGTTCCCACCAATGGGCAGGGATGAACTCTGGCAGCACTACTGTTACGGTGGCCTGCGGGTTGGCGTCCCGGACAGCGTTGATATAGGCCACCAGCGGTGCGGCGAGGGACCGGTACGGCGATTCCAGGAAGATCAGTTCCGGACCTTTTCGGATGGCGGCGGCACGCTCACGGGCGGCCTGCGCCCCTTCTGGATCATCGCGGGTCAATTGCGTCGCCAGCGCCTCCCATTTGTGCGCCTGGCGCTGCCAATCCGCCTGGTGCGTCTCCACCAACTGTTGCCAATCAGCACGGATGCTGCTCTCTTCAACTGGATCAATCACCACATGGACCGCCAGCACGTTGGGGGTGAGCGAGCGCGCATAGGCCAGGCTCTGCAACGCAACATTGGTGACGCGATCCAATGGAACAAGCGCAATATTGTGCAACTCATCCGAGCGAAGCGGGGTCAGGGGGCGCAATTGCTGCTGTGACCGCCGGTAGTGCCGCGCAATCCCCAGAAACAGCAACACGAAGATCGGCACCAGTAGCACCACAATCCAGGCGCCCCGATCAAATTTGGTGAAGATGATGATGGCCGCTACTATACCCGTAGTCACTGCGCCAATGGCGTTAATGATAAGCGACCGGCGCCATCCTCCTCGCTGGTCAGTCCTGCGCAATCGCCACCAGTGGACTACCATGCCACTCTGCGAGGCGGTAAACGCCGTAAACACCCCAAGCGCAAAGAGATTAATCAGACCATCCACATTGCCGCCAAAGACCACCAGTAAGAGCGCCGAGAGCAGGCTGAGGACCACGATCCCTGTCGTGAACGCGAGCCTATCTCCCCGGAAGCTGAATTGATGCGGCAGGAAGTTATCACGAGCCAGAATGGAAGCGAGCCGGGGGAAATCGGCGAAGCTGGTATTGCTGGCAAGAACGAGCATCAGGAGCGTCGCCGCCTGCAATACGTAGAATAGCCAGGCGAACGGTCCAGTGAAGACGGCGGTCCCAATCTGCGCCAGCACCGTTGGACTGCCGCTTTGGTAGGGTTCGATGCCAAAACGCCAGGTGAGGTAAGTGACGCCGAGGAATAGCCCGACCAGCACGGTAATAGTCCATTGCAGCGTGCGGGCGGCGTTCTCTGGTTCCGGCGGCTTAAAGGCTGGCACGCCATTGGCAATTGCCTCCACCCCTGTCATTGCCGAGCAGCCGGAGGCAAAGGCTGTGAGCAAGAGAATGAGGCTGAGTTGTTCCGGCGCCCAGCCAAGTTCGTGCGGGGTGCGCGTCGGCGTCACAGCCCCAAGCAGACCGCCAGGAGATGTGGCAGCCTGGAGGAGACCGGCGACGATCATCAACAGTAGGGCGCCGATGAAGAGGTAGGTGGGCGCGGCAAAGATGCTGCCTGATTCGCGGATGCCGCGCAGGTTCACCAGCATGATGAGCGCAATGAAGCCGACGCCCATCCACACGGCCAGGTGGCTCAATACCGGAATGGCTGAGATGATGGCGTTGACGCCCGCTGCCACGCTCACCGATACATTGAGTACATAGTCAATCAAGAGCGCCGCTGCGGCAATCAGCCCTGGAATCGTGCCCAGGTTCTCGCGGGCGACGATGTAGGAACCGCCACCATGCGGATAGGCATGAATCGTCTGACGATACGAGAAGCCGACGACGATCATCAAGAGAGCAATCAGACCGGCGATTGGGAGATTTGCCCGCAATGCCCCGGCTCCCGCCACTATCAGAATACCCAGCGCCGCCTCGGGGCCATACGCCACCGAGGAGATGGCATCAGAGGAGAGGACCGCCAGCGCCTTGACTTTCGTCAGGCGCTCTGTTGCTTGCTGGGCGGTCGCCAGACGTGGCCCCAGCACAAGGCGTTTCATGCCCGCATAGACTTTGCCCAGCCGGCTCTGTGGCTCCAGCGTGCGTTCGGTGGCAACCAATACATCAGCTTGCCGGCGACGAAACTCGTCCTGGCGCGGGAGACGGACCCGCAGGTACGTACTGCCTGGTTTGGCTCCCTCCACCAGCGAGCGCTCTTCTAAGGCGCTGCTTCGGTTGCCTTTGCCAGTCCGATTGCCATGATCTTCCATGTTCACGCTGCTTGCGACGCTGCCATCGCTCTCTTGCGCGTTTGCGCGATTGTTACTGGTTGGCTGGAATCCGTCTACAGAACCACTGCCAGACGACGAGGCAGGAGCGGAGGGGGGCATTTCTGCCGTCTCTGTGGGGACCGAAGGAGTTTCGGGCAGGGGCGAAGAGAGTGATTTATCAGGATTGCGCTGGTCATCAGGGTCGTTTGGCATGCCATTGGTCATCGGTCGGTATCTCCTCGTCTCTGAGAGACATAGCGTTTTCATCGGGCATTGTGTTGAGTTGTCCGGTTCATTCTGATGTCTCACGAGACAAAATGCAATGACATCAGATGATCGTAACAGCGAAGATGGTGTGCAAGCCTGCTCTTCATAGTACGTTGTCATTCTATGAGCGTGATGTTAAGACCAGTTAAGATCAGTTAAGACCAGGCGCAAAAATTCTGACATCCCTAGATTGGCATAAATCTTGTTTTAGGATTTTGGATGAGATGTCTTTTCCGGCGTGGGCTGAATGGTCCATGCGGGCAGATTATTGCCAGGATCAGGCTCTGCCCGACCGGAAATGATGCTTACAACTCAACTCACTGATATGAGGAGGAGCCTATGAGAAAGCGCATTTTGGTCATCAACGACGACCAGGACATACTCGATCTGTACAAAGATTTGCTCGAAGAGGAGGGCTACGAGGTAATTACCTCCAAACTTGCCTTTGAGCATCCGATGGCAGTGGAAGCGCATCGTCCCCATCTCGTGATCCTCGATCTCAAGTTTGGCTCACAGATGGAGGGGTGGAAGATGATGCAGAAGCTTCGCATGTATCGTCCCACCGCTGAGTTGCCGCTCATCATTTGCACGGCGGCATGCCGGGAAGCGCGTGAGCAAGAAGATCACTTGAGCGCCGAGGGCATTGGCATTGTCTATAAACCCTTCCAGATCGAGCAATTGATCCAGGCGGTACAGCATGCCTTTGCTGCGGCGCTTTTTGAGCAGGAAGAAGTCCCCGTTTTGGCCAACGGCGCGAAGAAGAGCGGGCGCACGGCGCTACACGAATAAGGGATGACTGTCGCGGCCCAAACTACCAGTCAACAGGCCCAACTGATTGTATGGGTGTTGATAGGGCCGTGGAAGGCGAAGAGGCCGGGCGTGCAATCGCCAAAAGGCACGGTGATCGTCACCAGCACGCTCTGTCCCGGCGCCAGCACACCGCTCGCCGGGCTTAAGGCGATCCGTCCCGGTACGCTGGTTGAGGACGACCAGCGCAGCCCTTGCTGGTTACTCGATGGCGAGATGACGGCTGCCTGGCAGATATAGGCGCCCTTCTGTGTGCAGTCTAGGTGCCCGACGATGCTCATAGACGCGGGCCGCACGTCCAGCGTGGGCAGCGGCGCAGGCGCTGGTGGTTGCGGGACTGCCGTTGGGCGTGGCGTTGGCGTCACGGTCGGCGCTGGCGTGGGACTGGGGTCAAGCATGGGCGCTGGTGTTGGCGACACCTGCGGCGCTCGCGCCTGTATCCGCTGCCTTTGCACGGTCGCTCCGCAGCCCGCCAGCAGGGCTATGAGCAACGCGATACTCGCGATACTACTGATCGCAAGCATCTGCTTGGCCCATTTTGCTCCAAACACACTCAGCATGCGTATGGTGGGGCGAACGGAAAATTGCTGGATACGCATCCTGTCTATTGTTATCTGTGGTGATTTGCGCATATCGGATACTCCTACGCCGGTGCAGGTAGCTGGCTGATCTGGCCGGCTCCTCGCGCCGGCGTGTTTTCTTGTATGCGAATACGCGCCAGGTTACGGAGTCATGAGGAGTCTCCGAAAAGCAGAGAAAAAGGGAGGCAGCAGAGCGTTTCTGCTGCCGTCTCCCTGGATGGAATGCTCAGCGAACTTTCGCCGGTTCCAGCACGGCTGCCGTTGGGGCTGGTTGCAGCGCGATTGCTGACGCTTCTATGCTGACGTGTTCTGCGCTGGTGAGTTCGCTGACACCTGGTTGGCTAGCGAGTCCGGCTGGCTCACTCTCCCTGGCTTCATAGCCCAAACGAACAGTCGCGCTATTCGATTAACTTTGCCTCAATGAGTACTCCAATTATGTTCATATTGTCGTCAATTTGGGTTGGCCATATGCGCGTCACACGTGTCGTCACGCGATAGGTCATTCCTTCTCGGAGCAATTCTGCACTATCTAGGTACAGATTGATCGCCTGCCCTTGCGCCCCATTGTTTTCGTCATAGTTGCCGGGGAGATACTCGACAAGTTCTACGACATACGGTTGACTTTCTTCGTCGTCTTCGTCATGGTACTGGTTTGGTACGCACCGCCAGACCGTCCCAATGGCGGTCACCTGCATAGTATGCCTCCGATTGTGCTGTTTGCTTCAATGGATGTAGTATACCCTCTGAGAAGAGGTGAGCAGAAGCTGCTCAGGGCTGATGCGTGGGCAAGCTCTCCCTATGCTACAATGTCGAACAAGCAGCACCCATTCTCAACAGGAGCGTAGTATGACGAAGCCCAAGATTTTCGTCAGTCACAGTTCCAAAGACGTCGCATTCGCCTTAAAACTCGTGCGCGATCTGAATGCGGCTGGGGCGCAAGCGTGGATGGATAGCAACGATCTGGGGGCAGGGAATTTTCAACAACATATCGACGAGGCACTGGCTGGCTGCGAGTGGCTCCTACTTGTGCTAACGAGAAACGCACTTTCATCTGAGTGGGTACGCCAAGAGGTATATGCCGCGAATCGCCTAAAAAATCAGGGGCAGATTAATGAACTCATTTTTATCAAGGCTGAAGAAGTAGATCATCATCAACTCCCTCCAATGTGGGGGGTGTACAATATCTTCGATGCGACGCAAGACTATAGCATGGCCCTTAAACGCGTACTCAAAGAGGTAGGTCTACTGCCTGCGTCAAACGAACCCTTAGAAGTGTCAAAATCGCTTCCAACAGGAACGTATTACGAACTCATCACTCGCGGTTCACAACTGATCGGAGAGAAGCGCTTTTCAGAAGCGATTCCCTACTTCGAACGTGCTACTCAATTTGCCAAAGCTTCTGCGAGTGAGTGGGGTAACTTAGGATTTGCATATAATGCGTGTGGACGCTGGCAGGAAGCGCTTCACGCCCATGATATGGCACTCGCTCTGAACGATGATTTAGCCTGGGTCTGGTCAAACAAAGCCGATGCTTTGGTAGGGCTTGGACGCTATGAAGAAGCGGTCGAATGCTACAAACAAGGACTGCGCATCAGTGACAATTGGAATCGGCGGCAGAGTCTGGCTAAGGTACTTCGTATGTTAGGCCGAAACAAAGAGGCTAAGGATGCAATCGAACAACGTCAGGAGCGCAACTAGAGCCTAGTGAGCTTTGGCGGTCGTAATGACTATCTCCACGACATCTAAAAAGATAACCAATTGCCGCTAGCCTGCGATGGCGCATCACAACCCACTGCTGAGTAGCCAACTTGGCAGGCTTGCGGACAGCCTTGACGAGACCAGTCTCTAACGGCGAGCGGTGATGGAACAGACATGTCTGACTAAGATGATGGCTGTCCATCGTTACCGAGACATGAATCCTCAGCGAACCTTCGCCGGTTCCAGCACGGCTGCCGTTGGGGCTGGTTGCAGCGCGATTGCTGGCGCTTCCACACCGCCATGTTCTGCGCTGGTGGGTTCGTTTGCATTTGGTTGGCTGGCACGTGATGGCGTCTGCTCCGCTTTCGTGGGTCGCAGGCGGAAGAGGCCAGGCAACCCACTCTCGCGCAGGATCGCCCGCCAGGTGTAGCCGTGGGCCTGCGCCAGCGCCGCCAGCACACGCGGCAATGCGCGCGTATCGCGGACGATCAGATAGCGCGGCTCCCAGACGGGATTGAACTTGTTCTTGAAGAAATGCAACGAAGTGTAGTTGCCAAGCAGCAGCTTGTGCTGGTGGAGGAACGCCGCGCTGCGCTCCAGCCATGAACGCGACTCCACTATTGGCTGCTGGCCACCGGTCGTCTCAACGTCTGTCATGCCGCGCAAATCGCGTTCGAGGCCGCTTTCGAGGCCCGCCAGCGGCGCCAGACCCAGCGACATGGTGGCATATCCCCGCGCCTGCGCCCATTCGATAGAGGTGGCGATCAGCATTTCCATCGTGCCGGGCGTTGTATCCGCGAGACGGCGCATGTTATCCAGCGACCAACCGTTTCCAGCATAGAGCGGCGTCCAGGTGACGAACGCCTGCGCCTCACCGTGCGCATCGAAGGCAACCGCCGTCAGCAACTTTTGCGACCAGTCGGCGGGGAAGCGTCCCATGCTGAAGCCCATCTGCATCTGGGTATGGTGCTGCGCCATCCATGCGGCGGTGATACGCCGCATCCCCAGGTAGACAGGTTGGGGCAGCGGCTCGCCCTGCCAGCAGCGTACCATCAAGCCGTCGCGCCGGGCGCGAGTGACGCTATGGCGCACCGGCGCGCCAACCTTCCCTTTTGTGGTGAAGCAGGAGACCGGAACAATCGCCTCTTCGCCAACCTTATACGAATGCAGACCCCAACGACGACAGATCTGCTGGATCACTGGTGACGCCTGATAGAGCGCAAACTGCCAGTCCTGGCGTTTACAGTAGACGAGGAAGGCAAGCAGCAACGGCTCCAGCTCTTCCGCCGGCCCAATGGGATCGCCCAGGATGAGCGCCACCCCATGCGCCAGGTGATACGCCAGGAAGGAGCGACGGGTGCTGGACCAGAAATAACTCTTGTCGGCGCCGAGCAGGGTAAAATGCGCCATGCTGCGCGTCCCATACTGCTCAACCACCTCTTGCGCGCGCAAGATATCGGCGCGCTGCAATTGTCGCGCACGCAGCACTGGGCGTAGCACCTCGATGACGCCGTAGCCCAGGAACAGGAAGAGCAGCGCCCGGAGCGCCACTGTCAATAAGAAGACCGGCTGATACGGGAAATGCCAGACCTGGCTGGCAAGGCCGTGGGGCCAGAACTGATGGAGCAGGCTATGGATAACAAGGCAGGTGACGCCAAGCGCCAACGCCGCATAGCCGCGCCGTAGACTGCGGGGATCGCTGCGCGTGGGAAAGAGCGGCGCCAGTAGCAACAGCGCAATCAGCAGACCAAACGCGAAAGGTGTATAGCTTGCCTCCTCGCGGCTGAGCATGGCGCTGACGAGCGAGAAGAGGCAGAGGTCAACCGCCAGCCACCAGGCGTGGCGCTTGCCGCGCACCAGCGCCCGCGCCACCAACAGCAATAGCAGCGCCAGAATCAGCGCGCCTGGCCGGCCCCAGGAGAACTGATCGAGGTCAATCAGGTGTTCGAGGAGTAGCGTCTGCTGCGGCGGGCGAGCAACCAACACCGTCAGCACATTAGCCATCGCCGCAACGATCAACACCAGCGCCAGGCTGCCACGTCCGATGAGCGCCAACCGGCGAAACGTGAGTGAATCCGCTGGATTCTGTCTACCCAGTCTTATATCAATGAAGCTCATACGCATCTCGCCACCTCATATGCAAGCGCCCTATGCAGGCGCCATCGTCCTGTCGAGAAGATCACCTGCAAACATCCCTAAAAGCCGGAAAAGCGCGCTGGTAGAGCAGACACTCCTATCTACTAACCAGCATAACTACACCACCATGCAAGGTGCCGCTAGGGAGCGGCGGGAGCGACGGGCGGCGGTTCCAGCATGGGAAGAATCTCAGCGAATTGTAGTTTCCAGGTGTTCCAGTTGTGGCCACCAGTGGCGGTGATGAGTTGCACATGCACTTTCAGTTGCAACAACGCCTGATAGAAGGCGATGCCATCTTTATAGAGTATCCCGTCTCGCGTGCCCACGCCGATGAAAAAGTGAATCTGATGCGCGGCTTTGTTGCCGCTGGGCGTGTAGATATAGGCGAGCGGGCTGTTGTAGGCGCGATAGAGGGCGCTGCCCCGTCCCGCGAAGACCGGCGCATAGGCGAGCGCCTGAAAGTATCCGGAAAGGCTCATGACGTTGCCGAAGATTTCCGGGTGATGCAGCGCGATGTTGGGCGCACCGAAGCCACCCTCGGAGTTGCCACCGATGGCGCGATCTGCCGGGTCGGCCAGCGTGCGGAAATGTGCATCTATGAAATGCACCAGATCAAAGGCGATGGCGTCTTCCATCCGCTGGCGGCCATCGAGACTGTTGGCCCACTCAGAATAACCATACGTGGGACCGTGCCCATCTGCTCCGACGAGAATCGTCTCGCGCACTTTGCCAAGCGCGAGCAGCGTATCTTCGACTGAGGCGACATGCGCATTGTTGAACCAGTCGCCGGGTCCGCCGGGGGTGCCATGCAACAGGTAGAACACGGGATAGCGTTCAGTGGTGTTCTGCTTGTAGGAGGGCGGCAGATAGACATCGCAGGTGCGCTTGATACCACCAAGCGCCGGACTGGTATAGCTCAGTTGCAGGACAGTACCAGTCAGCACGGTATGCCCTTGCGGCGCCGTCTGGTAGAGATCGGTGCTCAAGCCATTGGTCAGCAGCGAACCGGCCTGCGCAGAGCCAACCAGCACAGCAAGGAGAATCAACGCGCCCACCGTCACCGACGCCAGCGGCATGCCAATGCGTTTGAGCGGCGCAATCGTTCGCTGGCGGATAGCCTGCCAGCAGCAGGAGACAAGCCGGGCGACGGAGACGAGGGCTAAGTCACCATAGGCAGTGCCAATCAGCGCACCGACCGCTGCGCCGATGAGGCCGAGCGCGAGCAAGCTGATGGCCACGCTTTGCAGCGCGCCAGGAATCAAGGTTTGTTTCAGGCCGCCCACGCCAGGGCCGGGGTGCTGCGCCTGTATGATGAACGGCTGAAGATAGGCCACGACATAGTAGAGAAGAGCGCCAAGTATCGTCGCAATCCGCTGGCGAAAGACCACGCCAGCCAGTAACGTGCCGAGCACGACGACCATAAGCTGATTGATGAGCACAATGCGTTCGTTGTCGAAGTCCAACGCCAGCAAAAACGCGCCGGTCTCGCGTGGCAGCGCAGTCTGATAGAACAGAGCGGGCGCAAAGATGCCGCCGAGCAGCGCCGCAGCGAACAACAGCAGCGATGGGCCGAACCGGCGGCTACGCGCCAATAACGCCGCCCATGCCGTGCGCAGCCGTTCCTGCGGCGCACGCGCGCTCTGCGCTTGCTGTGTGGGCCTTGCCCCTATGGCTGTGTAGGCTGAAGGGACAGCATGGGACGAGTAGACATGCTGTGCGAACAGGTCTTGCTGCGAGAGTTGTAACGTCTGCTGCGTGGAGATATCGCCGCGCGGCGCATAACTTGCAGAGCTTGGATAGCTCGCCTGCCCATTGCGCCGCTGTTGTTTGCCGCGATTTTTGCGTGCGCCAGATGGCTTGCGCTGCCGGCTCGCCGCTGCGTACCCCGGCATTTGGGCGTTGCCACGCCTGCTGGTATCCGTCCGGCGAATCGTCAGTTCCTCCGGTTTGCCGGTCCGTCTTGCTCGTTCCGGCCTCTCATAGACTGCCGGACCGGCATGTTGCTCCCGCATCATATCTTCCCCCCTGCTGAATCGTTCGTTCGCGCGCGCTTCGGCATCCCTGGCATCTGGATGCTACAATGGAAGAGTGAGTACTATCCTGATGACGCTTCGTTGCGCCCGGAAGATCCCTTGTCTATCCTCTGCCTTATCTCTTACACGCCTCAGCTACGCAATTGTGCCGGATTGTGCCGGATTGTGCCGGATTGTGCCGGTCTTGCTCCACCTGCGCGGTGAGCAAGCTGGCGCACATCTGATAGCCGGTTACATACCCCCTATGCCAAAATACGTATCCAGCCATCACTATAACGCAGAGCTACGCCGGAGACCAGAGCAGGGGGAGCATTTTCTTCCGCCTTGCGCTTGACGATAGCGCGAAATGAAGCGCATTCTTCAGTAGTTGCGCGCTGGCTCACCGGCGCCGCCGCTGGACGACACGGCTTCTGGTAATCATCTAGATAAGCAGGCGGATTTGCGGGCATTGGGGAGTGAGGATAGCCAGTTGGAGACAAAAAACACGGCAGTGTTGCCGCCTGGCCCGGCGGGCTTACCGGTGGTTGGCAATCTCTTGCAGTTCCGGCGCGATCCATTGGCGTTCGTCAGTGGAGTGCAGCGTTCGTTTGGCCGCGTGGCAACGATGCGGATGGCGCGTCTGCCGATTGTGATGTTCTTCCGGCCAGAGCATGTGCGCTACTTTCTCGTCGAGCAAGCGCGCAACTTCACCAGTTCGCAGTTCAATATTAATTTGCGCCGGTTGCTCGGCGATGGATTGCTTACCACTGATGGCGAGTTCCACCGGCAGCAGCGCCGCCTGATTCAGCCGGCCTTTCACAAGCGGCGCGTCGAGGGCTACGCGGGCATCATGGTGCAGCACACCCAGGAGATGCTGGATGCGTGGCAGCCAGGAGAGCGGCTGGACATGGCGCAGGCGATGCGCGACCTGACGCTGCGTATCGTGGCGAAGTCGCTCTTTGACGTGGACATCCAGCAGAACCATCCCGAACTGGGCGCATCATTCACCAATGTGATCGAAAATCCGGTGCAGTCGCCGTTTTCCGTGCGGGCGCTGCCAATTAACCTGCCATTTACCCCGTATGGCAAGCACATGCAGGGCAAGCGGACGCTCGATGCCTACGTCTATGCGTTGATCGAGGAGCGGCGCGCATCGGGGCGCGATACCGGCGACGTGCTTTCGATGTTGCTGGCGGCGCGCGAAGATGATGTGACGATGACGGACCAGCAGGTGCGCGACCAGACGATGACGCTCTTTGCCGCCGGCCACGAGACGACCGCCAACGCCCTCACCTGGACGTTCTATCTGCTCTCCGAGCATCCCGCTGTGCGCGAGAAGCTGCTCGCCGAACTGCATACGGTGCTGGCCAGTCGCGCGCCAACCGTAGACGACCTGCCACAATTGCCCTATCTCGATTGGGTGATCTCAGAATCCATGCGGCTTTACCCGCCCGCCTGGACGCAAGGGCGCTGCGCGATAGAGCCGTTCGAGCTGGAGGGCTATCACTTCCCAGCGAAAACGGTGGTGATGTTCAGCCAATGGGTGATTCACCGCCTGCCGGATATCTGGGGCGACCCAGACACCTTCCGCCCGGAGCGATGGGACCCGGCGCATGCGCAGAAGGTGCCGCCTGGAGCGTATTTCCCCTTTGGCGCGGGGCCGCGCATGTGCATTGGCATGCCGTTCGCGCAGTTGGAGGCGCGGCTGCTGCTGGCGACGATTCTTCAGCGGTACGCGCCGCGCCTGGCGCCTGGATATCCAGTGGTGCCGCGCCCACGGGTGACGCTGCGACCCAAATATGGCATCCAGATGATGCTGGAGCCAACCATCGCCAGAGCGCCAGCTATCGCTGCTTCGGCGTGAGAGACATGGGACGAGAGTGCCAAATTGACCATTGGGCAGCATTACTACCAACTTGCGGCGGGCCAATTCAAGATGCGTAGCACTACCAACTCCCTCTCATGTAGCTGGTAACCTACCCTGAAAGGAGAGGCCAGACACAATGGAGCGAAAGCATCGCTGGCAATGAGGCGTTCAATCGCCTTCCAAAGTACAATGCGCAGATTACCTTCCATATAATCATCCGGATCAGGTTCTCGTTCACCGCGAGGGTAATGTTCGCTGTCACTGACTTCTTCCCATTCCGGGAAAAACAGTGCCCGAAAATCGGCGTATGCGAAATGGCCGATATCTGGACTATAGTCGAGTACTAGCGGGTCTGTTGAATACCGTCGAGCGCTCTGCCAGGACCACTCCATGTTTAACATATTGGCACGGCGTGCGATTGCCTGCTGCTCGTTTTCTCTTGCCATCTTGATAGAGTTATCAAAAGTATCGAAACTCAGGAATACATTGCCGTACAATGGATCCACATCATATGCAAAGAAGGAGCAAAGATCATCACCATGTTCCTGCCCAAATCGGATAATAGCTTCAACTCCTTCAGAGTACAACTGATCTTCTATTTGCTGGAAATTTGGCAATGTCATAGATCCCGCCATTTCTCATGCTGCTCTCATGCTGCTTAGCTACGAAGAAACAGTACCTATTTTGTTTGGCAACCTCTCCTAGTTTACCTTATCTGCTGTGCATAATTAGCTAAAGGGGTAGTTCAACCTCTTGATGTGCTATGTGACATTAAGAAACGATCAGTTGATGAAGTCTAAACAATCGACTTGTCGGTTGTATATCCTCTGCGGTCTGCCGTTTGCCGGAAAGAGTACCGTTGCGCGGGCACTGCATGAGCGATTCAGCTATACGATTGTCTCCATTGATGCGATCAATGGTGAGCGTGGCCTAGGGCTGAATGCCGCGCCGATTACGCCGCACGAATGGGATGAAACATACGCCGAGGGCTACGACAGGCTTGCAGCGGCGCTCTCCGCTGGTGCAACCGTTCTCTTCGACGCACCCAACTATACGCGGGCACAACGCGACGACCTGCGCCGGATTGCCGCCGTACACGGCGTGTCAGCCTGCGTTCTCTATCTCGCTGTGCCAGCGGCGGTCTGCCGGGAACGCTGGCAGCGCAACCGGCAGACGAGCGCGCGCTATGATGTGCGCGATGAGGACGTCGCGGAGGTGCTGACGCGCTTCGAGCCTCCGGAAGCTGATGAGCGTGTGCTATACTTCGACCAGTCAGAGCCGCTGGCTGACTGGATCAAACGGGTGTTTGGATGAAGCCCTCGCCTTCTTGTATCTGCATAAGCGGCAATCGGTCAGAGTGGGAAGCCAGGAAAGAACGTGCGGATGAGGCTAGGCAGCGCAGGGCCAAGCACTACGATGAAAACCGGCGGGAAGATCAAGAAGGCAATGGGGAACAGCATCTTGATTGGCGCAAGATGGGCCAACCGCTCAGCGTTCTGGCGACGACGTATGCGCATCTCCACCGACTGAATGCGCAGGACGGTGGTGAGGGTGGCGCCAAGCTGCTCTGCCTGGATGATAGCGGCGACAAAGTTGCTGAGGTCTTCGACGCCCGTGCGCTCCACCATCGAGCGCAAGGCATCGCGCCGGGCCACACCAAACTGCATCTCATAGAGGACACGGGCAAACTCGGCGGTCAGGCTATTTTGCGACTTGCTCACCACACGCGCCACTGCCTGATCGAACCCCAGCCCGGCCTCGACGCTGATCGTCAGCAGGTCAATGGCATCAGGCAGCGCACGCAGAATGTCATTGCGACGCCGGTTGATCTGCTGGCGCAACCAGAGGATGGGCATGATGTAGCCAGCGCCGCCAAAGAGGAATACCACTAAGATGAATTGAAAGACCGGCTGGCCGGAGAAAAAGGCCAACCCAGCGCCGATGCTGAGGCCAAACAGCGTGGAGAGGCCGCGTAGTCCGATGAAGTCTGAGACGGTCATCCGTTGTGAGAGACCAGCCAGCAAGAGTTGGCGCTGCGTATTGTCGAGCGCGACGTTTGGCATCAGCCGGGACACCACGCGCGAAAGCTGCGCCGTCAGTGGACGCACAAAGCGCTCGGTGAATGGCGCCTGCATCTCGATGGCGTCTATCGGCGGCAAGGGGCCACGCGGGTCCGGCAGGCGGATATCCAGCAGATTGCGGCGCGCGGGAATCGCCATGCCAATGACGAAGAACAAGACGCCGAAAAAGGCCAGGAAACCAGCAACGGCGGGCAGCCACTCTTTGATATTCTGTAACATTGCTTTGCCCTCCTATGCCGCTATGCCTTGATATTTACGATCTGGCGGATGAAGATGAAGCCCGTGAGAATCATGATGGCGCTGCACGAGAGCATCAGCCAGCCGCAATAGGTGGTGGTGCGGAAGACGCCAAGCATATAGTTGGAGTTGATGATGCTGAGCAGCAACGCCAGCGCCACCGGCAGCGTCGCGATGATATAGCCGGAAAACTGCTGCTGCGCCGTCAGCGTGCGTATCTCACCAACCAACCGAACCCGATCACGGATGGTGGATGCGATGGTATTGAGGACTTCGACGAGGTTGCCGCCAACTTCACGCTGCACGTTGATGGCGGTCACCAGCAATTCGAGATCGTCGGATTCCATGCGGTCTACCATGTGAGCGAGCGCCACCTCCAGCGAGGAGCCGAACTGAATCTCGCGCACCACGCGCTCGAATTCGTCGTTGACGGGCGTTGGCCCCTCACGTGCCACCAGTTCCATCGCCTGTAACAGCGCAAACCCAGCACGCAGGGAGTTAGCCATCATGGTAATAACGTCCGCAAGTTGCGCATTGAAGGCACGCTGGCGCTGGCGCTTACGGCTGAGGACATAGTAGCGTGGCAAATACAGACCGGCGGCGGCCAGCGTCAGCGCCAGCAAGATACGCCCGCTGAGCGGCACGGCGAGACCGATGAGCGCGCCGACGCTGGCCAGCACAAACGTCATGACCATGAACTCACCGACGGTGATACGCATATCGGCGCGTGTCAGATCGCGCGCCAGCCGGACGGTGAACGTACTCTCCGAGGTCTCCAGGCTGGGGTCAGGTGCGCGGCGCTGGCGGCTGCGGATAGCCGCCAGTAACGACCGTCGTGGCGCCTTCGCCGGAGCCGCAGGGAGCAAGGCAGCAGGCGCCGGACCATACTTTTCAATCCGTTCCAGCGCCGTTTCTGCGCGGTTATCAATGACGCGCTGCAACCCTAGAATCAGCAAGAAAACGCTGGCAGCAGCCAGGGCGCCGACCAGCACCGCGATTCCGGTCGGCAACAAGAGGTCCGCCAGCGTGATGTGTCCCATGATGAACGCTCCCATTGCTCCCATTGCTCACTTGTTATTCATGTCCGCCTGGATAGGCACTGATAGGCGCTGATAGTCGCTGGTAGGCGCCAGTCTCCCTGTCCGCAGTTCTCAATAGCCTCTCATCATTCAGTTCAACGATTCAGGAACTGATGGTTGCGATACGAGCGACTAGCGGTGCCCAAAACCAAATACGCTGGGGTGCAGGTGGATATTCGCCAGCTCGAAACGGTCGGCAAAGGTTGGGCGAATGCCGGTTGCACGCAGACGCCCGACAACACGCCCGTTCTCCATGCCAGTCTGCTCGAAGACGAATAACTGTTGCGTATTGACGACATCACCATCCATCCCAATGACTTCGGTGATGCTCGTAATCTTGCGGCTGCCGTCCGCCATGCGCTCCTGATGCACAATCAGGTGGACGGCGCTGGCGATCTGCTCGCGGATGGCCTTAAATGGAATCTGCGACTCGCCCATCGTCACCAGCGTCTCCAAACGACGCAGGGTATCGCGTGGGCTATTCGAGTGGATCGTCGTCAGGCTGCCTTCGTGTCCGGTGTTCATGGCCTGGAGCATGTCCAGCGCCTCACCGCCGCGACACTCACCAACGATGATGCGGTCGGGGCGCATGCGCAGGGCGTTGGCGACGAGATCACGCACGGTGATGCGGCCTTTGCCTTCGATGTTGGGCGGACGGCTCTCCATGCGCACGACGTGTGGCTGTCGCAATTGTAATTCGGCGGCGTCCTCGATGGTAATGACGCGCTCGCCTTCCGGGATGAAGCCAGATAACACATTCAACAGCGTGGTTTTTCCGCTGCCTGTGCCGCCGGATACCACCATATTCAGCTTGACTTCAACGCAGGCTTTGAGGAAATCTATCATTCCCGGCGTCAGCGTGCCGAGCTTCACCAGATCATCTGGCTGCAACGGCGTTTTGGAGAACTTGCGGATGGTCAGCACCGGCCCCACCAACGAAATAGGCGGAATCACCGCATTGACACGCGAGCCGTCCGGCAGGCGCGCATCCACATACGGTGAGGATTCGTCGCAGCGGCGGCCAAGCGGCGAGATAATGCGTTCGATGATGTGCATGACATGGTCATCGTCACGGAACTTGATATGATCCAACTCATGGATGCGGCCATTCTGCTCGATATAGACCTTGTGGGGACCATTGACCATAATTTCTGTGATGGAGTTGTCACGGAGCAGCGCGTCAATTGGCCCATAGCCGAGGATTTCGGCGCGAATCGCGGCAAGCCATTGGTCGCGATCATTGCGTGAGAGCGTATAGCCCTGTTCGTTGAGGATACGGTTGAATTGTTCTTCGAGGACGCGCTCGACCTGCTCCGGTTGCGTCGAATCCGCTTTGGGGTTCAGTTCGTTGATGAGCGCTGTCTGCACCTTGCGTTTGATCTCCTCAAACGACGCCTCGCGCAGTCCACCAAGCCCACCATTGCTGAGATTCCCCGTCAGATTGGCGCGCATCCCACCGTTATCCATGCCGCCCAGACGTGAGAGTGGCGTAGAATTCGGAGCCGGAGCGCCACCTCCCCCGCGATTCTGCCCGAACTGCCCGCCAAACGGTCCACCGAATTGGTTCGAGAACTGCCCGCCAAAGCGTGAACTGCCACCATCTCGACCATCTCGACCATCTCGCGATCCCCGTTGGTCATCATTCCCATGCCCACGCGCGTCGTTTCCGCCATTCCCGCCATAGTAACTACTCATTTGCCACCCCCGCACCGAACCATCGGTCTGCCGGCTTTGTCCTCACCAGCATCAACCAACACAACTACCAGAAGAATGTAATTTTCAGTGCCCTCTACTATAAATGCGCTGCCGGGCAGCGTCAAATCAGCAATGCCAAACGGGGCAGGCATCTCACCGCCATATTGGTCGCTGGCTCAGCTACGCGGTCCGCTCAGGTTGCGTGTGACCCGCGACTCCGCGCCTGCTGCTGTGTTGAGCACTTTGGCAACGCCGGTCGCCATCTTTTCGATTGCTTTGGTGATGGGCGCATTTTTCTGCGAGAGGATGAAGGGCACCCCGCGATTGAGCGCCGCCGCCGCTACACGCGCGTCTTCGGGGATTTCCGCAAGAAACTTCTGGTTGAAACGCGCCGCCACATGATGCACTTTAATTCCATACATGGGATCAACGCGATTACAGATCAGGTGAATCTTTGGCACAACGCCGTCGAGGCGCTCAGCGATTTCGAAGAACTGGCCGATGCGATTGATGGTGGTGACTTCCTGGGTCGTCACCACCATCACCAACGTTGCCATCTCCAACGCCGTTAGCGTGTAATCAGAGTAGGTGGTATCGGTATCCACGATGAGGTAATCGAAGTGATCGCTCAACTCGACGAGGACCGCTTTCATCGCTTCCGCTGTGAAACGCGCGGCGGCGTCAATGGACATCGGCGCGCGTACCAGGCCCACGCCGGAGTCTTCGTGGAACGCGACAGCGCCGCGCACTTGATCGTATTCCAGCGAGCCAACCCCTTGCCGTAGGTCTTCGATGCTGCTGGAAGGGTTCATGTTGAGGAGGACATGCAAATCGCCGGCGGCAAGGCTGGCATCCACCAGCACCACCGAACGATTTGTCTCACGGCGCAAGGCAATCGCCAGATTGACGGCGAGCGTGCTGCGCCCACAGCCGCCCTTTGGGCTGTAGATGGTGATGATCTGGCGTAGAGATTGCGAGGCGGCAGGCTGCGGCGGGACCGGCGAGGCATAGCTGCGATTCTGCGACACCTCTTGCAGCGCCTCTTCGTAGCCTACCCGCTTCAGACTCATGAACCGGCTATACGCCGTGCGAATCTTATTGACGAGTTCATCGCCGGTGAAAGGCTTGGTCAGATAGCCGAGCGCACCTAGCTCCATGGAGCGCGTGATGTATTCCGGCTCGCGCTGCACCGACATCATTACCACGCAAGTTTGCCAGCGTTGGGTAATGAACTGCGTCGCCTGCAAGCCATCGAAGCGCCCGCGCAGATTGATGTCCATGAGAACGACATCCGGGCGGAACGACGCCACCCTGGCGAACGCTTCTTCCGCGTTGCCCGCCGCGCCGATCACCTGAATATCCGGCGCAAAGTGCAAGAGTTTCTGCACGTTCTGCACCATATCCGGGCTGTCGTCCACAATCAGCACCCGGATGGCGCCCATTCCCATTCCTCCGGCATCGAGCGGCTGCCTCATACCGTTTGTCTCTCCCACATCCCACGCAAACCCACGACTACGCTTCCGATATCGTTCGCCACTCCATTGTACCGCACCGATGCCAGGTTGCGGGAATGAGCCATCCCTTTTATGTAGCCCAGGGACTTAGAAGCCAAACTCCTGAGCAATTGTCGAAGCATTTACAGCAACCGTGCTATTGCCATTATCATTGGACTGAAGCAGAGCCAGGGTAAGCTTTCCTGTCTCATCCAAATACTTCAGCTTCAACGCATCCTGTTGTGACACTGCGACGACAATAGCGTTCGTAAATGTTGCGTAGACATACACATGGTTGAGGGTGGTTTGCGTGGCGCAGGTTCCATTAAAGCACTCCGTTGCCAGAATGGCTACGTAGTCCCCGGCAACAACAAAAGGTCGCGAATTTCCTGTATCGCCGGTTGTATCGAGCTTGAGTGGAAACAATACATAGTTTGCATGGCTCTGCAAATATGCTGGATTGACATTCAATAAGCTACCGGCATTACTCGTCGCAGGGTTTGCTACTCGCTTGTCGCCTGTCAACAGCACATCTCCGGGAAATATCTCTGTGACGACTACCTCTTTTAGGAGATGCACATCCAGATCATCCTGTGTCGTGAAGACATAGGCGCCTGCTGGCACTAACGAGGCGGGATAGCTTTTGACAGCGAAATACTTATTGATATCGCTTTCGCTTCCAAAGACTGTTCCTGGCGCTATATCCTGCGTGGCGACTACCAACTGTTCCGTCTGGCCGACGGTGGCCGTGGCCTGGCTGACGATATAGATGACGAGCACGCCCGCCGCCAGCGCCAGCACGACGCCCAGCAGCATCAGCGTGCGTCCACCAGATGAGCGTGGTCGCGGACTTCTAGGAGCAGCCATATCTGATGATTCCTCTCCGTCGTAGCATCTCCCGTCAGGCAGGCGCGCCTCCGGCCCGTTCCAGCATCAAGCACTATCGCGCACTATCAGCGCAACGGGCGTGGCAATGGCTACTGGCCCAAATGGTCGGGCACCTGACGATACACCCCAACACCCCAACACAACACCCATATAGCCCGCAACGATCAGCCAGGAACACGAGATGACGACGCTGTAGCATGAGCGCACTGACGGCGGGCGCAAAAAAGAGGCCGGCGGGCGGAAGCATCGCCGGCGCGAAAACAAACAACGAACTACGAAAAGACGCAACGCCCGTATGGCAGACGAGAGACGATCTCGCGATGATCTACAGGTTGCCTACAGATTATTGTTCACATTCTGGAAAATCTTGACGATCTGCGGGCCAAGCAAGATCAACGTTCCGATGACCACGACGGCGACGAGCGCAATAATCAACGCATACTCGACAAGGCCCTGACCACGCTGGCTGCTCTTGCGGCTAAACATGCGTTCCAAAATCCAGTTGAGCATTGGTATAATCCCCTTGCAAATACTGTTGTATGGCTAGCGTTTTCTGAGCGCGACACAGGCCAAAGGCTGCGCTGGCTCCCCCTCCCGCACCCATACTGCCCCATAGAGGCATACTTCACGCGAAATACCAGAAATCTTTGGCGCCTGAATGGCGCCACGCGAGCCAATTGCATGATTGGACTCTCGTTTACGAGAAACGGAGCCATCGCCTTACAGTAACAACACCCGCCAATTGCATAAAAGAATTTGCATGAGCCTCTGATGCGCTAGCTGATTATGTCGTCTCACTCTCCGTAGTGCGCTACCGGCTCATCTTGTCATCGTGCGCTACCTTACCACAGTCTGTTGCTGGCTGCCACTCTCTGGCCCATTTTTCTGCTCACAGGCGCTGCGTAGCCCAGACCACCGATTGCAGAGCCTTACCGCACGCAGAGAGGCTTTCAGATCAGATCAGAGCGGCACGCTCAACTCGATGCGTGAACCTCTCCCTGGTTCGCTTTCGATGCGCAGCCAGCCACCCAACATCTCCGCCCGCTCCTGCATCCCCAGCAAGCCAAACACCTCATGGGTGCGCGTGCGGGCCAGCGCTGCCTCCACATCAAAGCCCGTGCCTGTATCCTCCACCACCAGCACCAATCCGCCAACCGGCAGTTCCAGCATCACGCGGATCAGCGTGGCGCGACTATGCAACGCAGCGTTGGCGATGGCTTCCTGTGCGACACGGAAGATAGCCACGCGCATATCCAACTGCAATGGCGGCTCGATCTGCGGCGCGCTCACCGGCACCTGAACGCCATAGCGCATGGCGGTTTCGTCTGCATAACGTTTGATGGTAGCTATCAATCCCAGGTCATTCAACGTCATCGGGTGCAGTTCAAAGATGAGCTTGCGCGTCTCCTGTAGCGTGATGTTGACGGTTTGCTTGAGTTGTTCGAGTTCCCCCATCACCCGGCGTGGATCTGTATTCATCAACTTTTCGCAAATCTCAGCGGTGAGGATGACATTTGCCATCGTCTGCGCCGGACCGTCGTGCAGCCAGCGGGCAACGCGCTGGCGTGTGCCTTCCTGCGCCTGAATGACGCGCGCCAGTGTCGAATACTCCTCCATCTTGCGCGTCAGGCCGGTCGTACCGGGGAGCGCCAGCAAATGCTGCGGTCCCATCGCCACGGCGGACCTCGCCATCTCATCAGCCGCCCTGACACCCTCACTGGCATCTGGAAAGAGCGTCTGTTGTTCAGGCAAGAGTTGCGTTTGCTGCTCCGTCGGCGGCGCTAAGAACGTGGTCATCGGCAGCGCGGGATCGTATGGCTGCTCCGGCGCTGGCATAGGGACATACGGCGGCGCTGCGCCATCGGGAGGCGGCCCATATTCGCCATACGGCATGCCGTTCGGAGAATTCGGATAGTTTGCCTGGCCTGCGCTGGTATAACGTGGGGAATTGACCATAAAGTCGGGCGGCGCGGGCGGGGCGACCAGCGGCAACGCTTCGATGACGCGCGCCAAAAACTGTTGGTATTGCTCATAGGTGGCGACCTTCGCCTGCCACTGATCGCGCTGCTCGGCAAGCATGAAGGCGCGCATCTCCACCTCATTCGCCTCGACATACGCGGCGCGAATATCCTGGCGCGCGTAGTGCTCCAGCCGGTTCTCCATCTCGCGGAGTTGCGCCGTCACCAGCACCTTGCGCTGATTGAGCCTCTCCGCCTCCCCGGCAGATTGCCCCAGTAGCATCCGCAACTCGTCGAGTTCCGCCGTGACACGCACCAATTCAGACCGGCAGCCAGTCAACAGGTCCGCTTCGTCGCCCCAGGAATAAGCGACATCCTGAAGAACATGGGAGCTTTTGGCGGCCAGCGGACGGCTGCCCGTTCCTCTCGTCATTCCGCCGCCCTGACCGCTTTGGCCGCTCTGACCACTCTGGCCGCTTTGACCGTCCGGTGGCGGCACATTCGGCAGCAACTTATTGTCTGTCGTCACGTCCGCGCCTCACTCATCACCTCGCTACGACGAGCAGCCCAATAATCACTATACTTAGAATCTCAATAGCCCAGCAATCTCAGTGACCCCACGGGGGAGACGCTAGGCATCCTGGTCAATCTTGATCCACTTATTTTTCAGCGCATGCACCACTGCCGCCGTGCGGTCATTGACCTGCAACTTCTTCAAGATAGAGGTAATGTGGTTCTTGACCGTCTGGTCACTGATCTTGAGCGATTTGGCAATTTCTTTGTTGCTGTTGCCGCGCGCAATATAGTCGAGAATCTCGATCTCACGACCGGAGAGCGGCGAATAGAGCGGCTGCACCTCCGGCGGCTCCTCCGCGCTCATCGCCTGGAATGAGCGTAGCACACGGCTGGCGACGTTTGGGCGCGAAAGCACGTTGTCATTGATAATATAGACGCCACGGCTGACGCGCCGCACTGAATCTACCAATTCTTCAGGCGTCAGCGTCTTGAGCAGGTAAGCCGCCGCGCCCAGCTTCATAGACTGGAAGAGTTGCTCCTCATCCTCGAACGCCGTCAGCATCAAAATGGCGACCTTCGGGCTGGCATGGCGCAACTGGCGTGCGAGTTCCAGCGCGTCGTTGGTGGAAAGCAGCGCATCAATCAAGACGACATCAGGATTGTGCTGTTTCGCCAGTTCGAGGCCGGCACGACTCTCAGACGTTTCGGCGACGATGGCGCAGTCGCCTGCGCCCTCCAAGGCGCAACGGCACCCTTGCCGAAACAATGGATGCTCATCAACGATCATGACGCGAATTGATTCCATGCGACGTTCCCCCGGATGCGCCAGTAGTGCGCGCGTAATGCCCTGCCGGCTCCTCAGTCTCCCTGAGCGACCTCCGGCCAGGTAGTAGTTATAGGCTAGTCATGCAGTAGTATACGAGTTATGACCGGAAAGCTAACACCCCATTAGTACTACACGCACCGGCTGCATGATGATTGTCTCCACCACCAGTGTGCATGATGTGAACAGGCGAGGGGCGCCCACCCACGAGTAGACGCCCCTCTCATAGCGGCATAGTGGCATAGCGGCATAATGCAGCGCCAGCTATGCGCCGTAGTCGAGCATCATCTGGCGAATTTGGCCGGAGAGCGCCAGCGCCTCATCAAACGGACGCTGCCAGATGTTGCGCCCAAAGATCAGCCCGGTTGCGCCGTTCTCCATGCCGATGCGCGCCTTCTGGATGACATCACCCTCGCCCTGCATCTCACCACCACTGAAGAGAACCAGCGTGCGGCCAGCCGACTCGACGACCATACGCACTGCCTCTTCCTGCGAGACCTGCATCGTGTTGTAGGGCTTGGGCGCGGCGGCATCCTTTTCGGGATTGAGCTTCGGCACGTTGACCTTCACGATGTCCGCGCCAAGCTCATTAGCGACGCGCGCCGCATAGTCCACCGCATAGAGGCTGTCGCGCCCGCCTTTGGCGTCAATCGCCTCACCACGCGGATACGCCCAGACGATGATCGGCATGCTGTAGCGTTGGGCGTCGTCGCGCACTTTGCGGAACTGCTCAAAATCTTCCGCCTGAAGCGGCGAGCCGACATAGAGCGTATAGCCGACGGCATCGGCGCCCAGACGCACGGCGTCTTCCACCGTGCAGATGCACGGCGAGATTGGCGCTTTATCAGAGGGAATCTCCGTCTTGCCGTTGAGCTTGAGGACCAGCGGCACCTCACCGGCGTAGCGGCTCATATACTTTTCGGCGATGCCATACTGGAAGACGATGCCGGAGAAGCCGCCTTCCTTCGCCAGCCGCAACTGGAAGTCCGGGTCTTTGGCCGCCGGATTGACAAAGAAGTCGCGCGGGCCATGTTCGAGGCCCTGGTCAATCGGCAGGAACAACAGCGTGCCGTTGCCCGGACCAAACTTGTAGAGTAGCCGGTGCAGACGTGTTCGCTTGCCGATGCTGAGATCGAGATCGTCGAGTGTTGGGCGTTTCACACGCGTCATTGCCATGTGTTCTCTCCTGATTATGTCGTTTGTTGCATCTGGAACAGAGGAGGCATCGTTACTCCCACCGGACCAGACGAGATGTTTTTCGCCGCAGGAGGATGCCTGCGAACCTTCACCGTTGAGGGTTCGAGCGTAGTATATCATGCGCTGCGCGGCCCTACCAGAAGCCAGCCAGAAGCCAGACAGAGACGAACACCGTAGCGACTACTCCGGCTTCAATTTAGACTGGCGGGATGATAGCCGTTCTGCTTTTCACACATGTGGTGCGGCCCCATTGGGCGGTCGCAGAAGGGGCAGCGGGGGCGTCCGCTGGCAAGGATACTCAGCAGATGTGCGCTCAATCTGGTGGCGTGGGCGCGCGTGATGAGCACCGAGAAGAGTGGCTCTGAGTCCTCGCTTACCAGTAATTCGCCCTCGCGCTCAATCAATTCGAGCGGCGCAGCGCGCAGCAAAATCAGGTCATGATCGGGGTCGTAGCCAAGCTGCATCGAGGAGACCTGAAACTCCAGATCGGGATGCGCAGGAAAATCGGCGGGCGCGCCTGGAGGCGGCACGACCTCTGCCATTGCTTCTGGCCGCAGAATCTCGCCACCGGAGAGCCGCGCCAGCAGCCGGTCTACCGCCAACGAGAGTTGCTCCAATTGCTCGCGTTCCAGCCAGAGGGCGGCGGTGATGCTGCGGTGGCGCGCAAAGAGGCGAAAACGGCGATTTCCTGGCTCACCGACGGCCTCGGCGTCGAATACCTCCGCGCGGCCAAAATCTTGTAGTTCTTCGCTCATTGCTCAGCGCCTTCTTCCCGTTAGAGACCTCACCCCCAGCCCCTCTCCCATGAGGAGAGGGGAGCGCGGGCGCAGACGTTCAGCCGTGCGCCAGTAGTTCACTGCCGCGTCTCCTGCGTCTCCCGCTTCCAGCATGAAGTGAGTGTAACACCACGCTTCCAGGTGGCGCAAACACAGGAAATCCTGACCCAGGCCTGCGGCCACCTCTCTCCTCGCAAGGAGAGAGAACGACGGGTATTTTCACACACCCTTCTCCTCATAAGGAGAGGGGCCGGGGGTGAGGATGATAACGTAGCGGTCCCACCCGGCGTAATCGCTGCCGGGGCGCAGGGTGCTACCGGGGAGTGTCTCCTGCGCCAGCGCAGCGACGACGGCGCGCTGATCGTAGCCATATTCGAGGATAAGCGTTGCGCCGGGGTTGAGGTGCGTGGGCGTCTCGCGCAGTTGCGCAAAGAGGCTGCGCAGATGGCCCAGCCCGTCGTCCGCGCCGTAGAGCGCCCGCGCAGGCTCATACTGGCGTACATCCATTGGCAGCGCCGGCGCATCCTGTGGCGCGATATACGGCAGATTGGCAAGCAGCACATCCAGCGGCTCGGTGAGCGGCGTGAGCAGATCGCCTTGCACGAAGGTGAGGCGGTCGGCAACGCCCAGGCGTTCGGCGTTGGTTTGCGCCAGCGCCAGCGCCTCACGCGAGACATCGGTGGCGAAGATGCGCGGCAGACGTGGCTCATGGACGGCGACCGCCAGCGCAATCGCGCCGCTGCCGGTGCCAATATCCGCCACCACCGGCGCCTCGCCCCGCGCCAGCCGCGCGCGAATCTCGCTCAGCGCCGCCTCCACCAGCAATTCCGTCTCCGGGCGGGGAATCAGCGCGCGGGCGTCGGTGAGCAAATCGAGACCCATGAACTCGCGGTGGCCGGTGAGATAGGCCACCGGCTCATGCGTTGCCCGCCGCGCCGCCAGCGCCGCGTAGGTCTGCGCCTGCTCCGGCGCCAGCGCGCGTTCGGGGAAGGCGATGAGCGATGCGCGCGGAATCTCCGCGACATGCGCTAGCAACACCTGCGCGTCGAGTTCCGGCGTCTCCACACCAGCGGCGCGCAACCATGCCACCGCCAGCCGCAACGCCTCGCCAACGGCGCGCGTTGCGGCCAGAGCCATCTCCTGCGCAGATTGTGACGAATCGCTGGTCATGGCGTGCCTATAGCAAAAGACATTTGATTTACGGCCAAGAGTAAGATGTTAATACGCTACTAAGTTATAACATCTCCCCTCTCCGAATCAAAATGGCTTGCTACTGGAAAAGAGGAGAACTGTATTCCAGGTCAACACCCGGATACGTGTCTTGCAAGTGCATCCAAGCTTTGTATTGGCCTGTACCACTCTTTGCGAGAGAATAATCATCGACATACGCACCATTGCACGCTTGGACGTTTATTGAATTAGAATAACCATCAAAGATATTCGGCGATATCGTGCCTTTTAGCTGCATCATAGCACCAAGTTCAACACTCCAACCAGGCCCTGTCAGAAGCCCTACAATAAAGGTTGTACATCCTGTGATGGCATAGTCACGACCATAAGAAAAGTTCTGTCCAACTGTGTCGCCGGAATACTTTGGGCACCAATAATACTGCACCCAAACCTTCACAGTGCCTGTGCTATCAACTTTTTGCCAGTACACCGCCCCATTTTCCGTCTGAGCATAAGCGACGTTATTGTAACACCCTGAGGGGAAAGATTGCGTATCTGGGTGAACGGTATATACAGCACCTCTGCTAAGAGTCGCCAAATTGACTGGGTGACTCAGATCATGATGTTTACTCACTTGTGTCCGAGGCGCTGCATGAACGGGAGTTGCGATGAACCAAAGGGAAACGATCACGAAGAATGCGGCTACGAGGGAGAACCGCCGCGCGAAAGTACCTTGCACGTTGTTTATCCTGTTCTAAAACACCGTGCCGCACGAAACACCGTGCCGCACGAAACACCGTGCCGCATTATTATCACAATGCGACAAAGGAATGCTCACGATTCCAAGATTACCGCTCTCGCAGCAACCTGTCATGACTGAGCTATTAAATAATAAAGGAGAGAAAGCTTTCTGTCAATCACTTACTATCAGAACGACACTGAAACCGTTAGATTGCTATCGAGTTGTGTATTGTTGAAGCCGGAGACGGGCTTGAGGTGGCCGATGATCTGCTGAAATGTGGCAGCGCCAATATCTGGGTTATCGCTCGGACTGCCAGGCACTATAGTGGTATTGGCGTTAGGGTGGCTGCTATGTACCTGGCTCGTATCTACGTAGACCGTCAGGTAGTCGCCCAGACCGATACCACCAGCGCCTTGCTTCAGCACAAAGTCTCCGCTCCCCGGCTCTTTCTCCACCACCTCGCTATAGGTGCCGTGGCCGTTAGCGTCCATCGTGAAGGCGTGCGGCGTATACCATTCGACGTAGATCGTTTGGGTATGCGTCACTGGATTACTTTCACATACAACACTATCTAGATCGCCCTGAGCTTTGTTCTGCATCCGCTGAGTTGGGCCGCAATAAACAGTCAGTGCGCCCATCACCATCGTTCGCCCAGGCACATCACTGGTCGTCACAGGGTTAGACACATCATGAATGCCACCGTCATCAGTACAATCGCTGATAACCGTAGAGCTGGCTGGGTTACAGGCCCCACCATCAATGTAGTAGGGGTAGTTATAGCCAGAGTACCCCAGGACAGTTGCATCTCCTGGAAGATAGACCCGTTGCAGGTCGTTGTAGTCATCTTCATTCGGCGCCCAGACGAGACCCTTGCGCGCATAGGTGACGGCGATGCGCAGATGATGGATCGCGCCGCCGTTGGGCAGCAGCGTCACCACATCGGTCTGCTGCTCCGTCACCCAACTGTTGGCTTTGTCGCCGCCGTCATTGGTATCCAACACATAAAAACCATCGCCGTTGCCAGTGCGGATCGCCGCCGCCAGGCCCAACTGTTGCAGAATCAGTTCGGCATGCGGGTCCTGGAAATACACCTCCAGGTCCTTGCTCTTGAGCGCCTTCTCCACCACACTGAAGACGGCTTTGAGTTGTGCGCCGTGCATGGATTTGATCTTCGCCAGCATGACCGTGGAAAGGTCATGGGTAAACGTCTTGCGCTCTGTGCCGGAATGTCTCAATCCACCCAACTGCGCCGCATGGATGGTATACTCCAGGTTCTGCGGCGTTATCGGGTCTTTGGTCCACTGCGGCATCGAGATGGGGCCAGTAATCTGCATCAAATCTTCGATCAGCACCGGCGAGAAGGCAATCACCCCTTGCAATGGCGCATTGTTGGGGACGGCATTCGGCGTATCCTCAACGATCTGCATTGCCGTGCGCGCATTATCCGGGAAGCTCGGCGAGAGACCCATATCGCGCAGCCCCCAGGCATACTTACAGGCGCCGTCATAGCGCACCGGCCACCACCAGTAATATTCGGGCGGCTGCGGCCCCTGAAAGCCGCACTGACCTGGGATGGGATTGGGCACATAGTGGCTGTAGTATTCGCCGTCTAACTGATAGACATCGCTCAGGCTCAGCGGGTGCGCCTTCGATTGCTTGCCGCCGTCGAGTTCGAGGATGCCATAGTTGCCGGTGAAGCCACCAATCGGACGCAACTCGGAGCGGTCCATCGCCAGCACCAGATAATACGCCGGCTGGCCGACGCCCAGCAGCGATGACACACTGCCCATCAGCGTCGTGAGTTCACCCAACACCTGCGGCGCGATGGGCAACAGACTCAGATATTTGCCAAGCCTGCTTCCAGGTCGCAACTGGGATGGCAATGCCTGCATATCTAGCTGGCTATAGGCGGCCAGCGCATCCTGCACGCGACTGTTGGCATCCCCCAATACCTGCTGCGCCTGCGTAATATCTGCCTGCGTAATACCGGGAGAGGTGTCATTGGCAGCCAACGCTCCACCTTGCAGCGGCATCAGGATGGTCTGCGCCACCTGCAATCCCTCATCGGCGGAGGAGGTAAGGTCGAATCCAATGCGGGTCAGCAGCCGTATATCGCGCACTTCTGCGCTGACGCTCCCCAGCGGCGCTCCTACGGCGCTCACCAGACTGTTGATTTCATAGAGGTCATGGCTCAACCCATCTACCTGCCCCTGCGCCTCTTGCAGCTTGGCGGAGTTGAGCAGCGATGAGGTGCCACCGGCAAAAAGCGTTTGGAGGTTCTGCACTCGCCGGTAGGCGTCGGCTGCATCGCTGCCCAGTCGCAAGACGGGTAGCAATGGCGCACAGCAGGTGAGCAGGAATCCCAGCAGGAAGAATGAGAGCAACGCCGCAGCGGCGGGACGGCGGCGTATCAGCAGGCGCACCCGTGCCAGCCGTGACAGCGGCGTCGCCACATTACTCAGGCGCGCTATCGTGCCGGTCTCTGGCGCAGCGATGCTCTTGCTCTGCAACGACTCCTGCTGGCGACTCCCTGGCGACCAGTAGTCGTCTTCGTCTCCCCATCCGGCTGCCGCGCTGGAAACGCTGGGCTGGAAGTCGGTCGCCCAGCCGGTATCCCAGGTGCCCGTCTCCCAGCCAGCGTCCGCATATTCATCGTCGTCCCAGTCGTCGCGATTGCCGCGCGTAGTGCGATAGTTGCTCCGCCCCGCATTGCGTCCCCCACGAGAACGCGGCGCATCGTAGGTCTCGTCGTACACGTCCGACTCGCGCGAATCATACGAATCATAGGCGCGCGAGCCATAGCGGCCATCGCGCTCATACGCGCCAGTATAGGAAGACTCATCGGGATCGGGGGGAAGCTCAAACGGTGCGGAGCCATTGCGGTCCCAATCTTCTAGCACGTCGGGATCGAAGTCCGATGCGCGCCAGTTGCCCGCCTGTGGCCTGCGGTTGCGATCGACAGCGCGGCGGAAATTATCACCGAGGCGGCGCGCCTGCCCACCGAACGCCTGTAATGCGCCTTTCCGTGGACTCTTGGCATCCGGCTGGCGGCCTTGCGGATTCTGTGGGTCTTTCGCAGGTATCGAGAAGCGCGGCGGCTGTGCGGGCGACTGCGCGCGCCCGGCATTGGCGTTCTCCGGCGGCAGACCGCGTTCGTCCTGTCCCGCGCCACCAAAGCGGCTCAGCAAACCGCCGCCAGCGGGCGCAGCAGGTGGATTCGAGGGATTTTTCGTTCGCTGTGGGGGAGCCGAATGGCCATCACCCGCCCTGCGTGAAACGAATCGTTGCCGCTCGTTACCTTCATCCATGCGCTGCTCATCCCCTCCGCCATGTATTCGCCGGTCGTTTATCAGAGACCTGTTTGGGTGCCCACCGATTGCCATCGGTTGCCACCATGTTCAGCCATCACGTTCATCACGTTGAGATAAACGCATCAACGCCAGGACAGGTGACATTTGTAGCGCCGCGAGAGGCTGACTCTCAGGCAACCTTAATCCTGCTTCATGCTGGGCATCCCAGAGATGCGAGAGATGCCAGGCGTTCGCAGGCTACCATGATAGGCGTTATGCGTCAAGCGGCGTGGTACCAGCGCAGATGCTCGACGATGCGCCCAATAACGCGCTTGTTTGTGGAGCGCCGCGCCGCCATGCTAAAATTCACTATTGTCCGTGATGCGGGCACTGCGTCCTGTGGCGCTTGTAAAACTTTTTATACGCGATAAGGGATCAACATCAACGTTTCCCTGGACATACCGTACTGGCCGCGTTTTATCGGCGCGATCAAGCAAGATGTGACGTGATAAGGCGAGATAAGGCGAGAGGGCGAGATGAGAGGAGCAAAACGTCATGGCGCGGAGTGAGCGGCATAATCACCAGGGACACGATGGACCAGCCAGAAGCGGTCAGGAACACCGGCAGGCGAAAACCGGCCTCGATACAGCGCAACAGGCGGCACTCAATGGATTGCTGGCGCGCATCAGCGAGATAGCGCAGGCGTTGCGTGCTGCTCCCGCCAATGACCGGCAGGCGCTTGCCGCTGGACTCGATCCCGTCGCAACCGCCGCTGAGCCGGTTGCCGTGGCGTTTGCGCAACAGCTTGGCGCGATGCGTGGCCCGGGTGCGCGCGACGCCATCGAGGTCGCGCAGGCGGTGGGCGAACTCGACCCGCGCGAGGAGGTGGCGCGTGAGGCACGGCGAGCGCGCCTGCGGCTGCGCTCCACCGGAGTGATGCCTTCGCTTACGTTTGCCGCTGCTCCTGCCGGTCAATCGTCGCACTCTCCCATAACCGCCAGCGGAGCCACTGAGACGACCACCACAGAGACACAACCAGGATTATCAGGGCTGCCGCGCCTGACCGAAGCCTTTGTCTCGCAGGCGCGTGAGCAGGGCGAACTGTTGCTCATTCTTGGCTGGCAGGAGGGGCAAGACGCCAATTACGTGCGCGGGCATAGCTTCCTGCTCGATTTCTGGGAGGAAGGCGTGAAGGGGTTCACGTTGATGGACCCAATGACTCGCGCCAGCTTTGAGCGCGAGATCAACGATATGCTGCGCGGCGAACGAGGCGAGCGTGGCGAGGCAGACAGCGCGATAGCGAAGATTCCCGTCAACTGGGCGCAGGCGCGTCGCCTCGTATTAGAGGCGCTCGATGTGAACGCCTGGCGCAACACCCAGCCTAACGCCGACTTCCAGCGCTATCGCCCGCAGATCACCGCACGTCTCCTTGGCGAGCCAACCACCGATGAGCTACGCACGCAACTGGCGGCGGAGGACATGCGCGCCGCCCGCGAAGGCGACCGCCCCTATATCGGGCGCAAGATGACGGCGGAGGAAACGCTGGTCAACTGGCTTGGCGCATGGACCTTTGGTGACTTCGGGCTGGCCTATGACCTGCTTGCAGACGACCATCCGTTGCGCCGCCAGCAGTCCCGCGAGGAGTATATCGCGTTGCGCCGCCAGTGGTGGGAGGCGGCGCAACCCGCCGGGCTGCGGGTGACGCTGGTGCGCGAACAGGAGAAACGCGCCAGCGCGCTCTGGGTGCCGGGCAGTGCGGGAGTGATTGGCAGCGAGCGCAAAGAATTGGAAGCGTTCTGGTCCATCGTGCTGCAAGAGGCGGAGATCGGCGGCCAACTCGAAGAATTGCCAATGGCGACCCTTAGCAGCAAAGAGACTGGACGCCACTGGTACTGGACGGGCTACACCGTCGCCCATGACCGGCAGAGCGATCACTGGTACATCAGCCGCAGCCGTGACGAAGGGGCCAATAGCCAGGCACTCAAGCTCGAAGAACTGCAACAACGCATCCAGGAGGCGCATCAACGCGTGGAGCAGATCACGGCGCAGGAGCCGCCGGAGCCGGGCAGTGAGGCCGCCGCCGAGGCGCTACGCGCCATCACCGGCGCACTGACGGCCTCGCTTCACTATAGCGATGCGCTGATCGTGCGCCTGCCACTGGATGAGACAATTTATCGCTCCGCCATCAACGACGCGCGCACGTTGGGCAATCACGAGCGCGCCGCCGCGCTGATCGAACGCATGCGCGGGCGCTTCGCCGATGATATCCGCATACGCTTCGAGCAAGGCATCGAGGAATACCTGGTGGCCGAACAATATGGGCGGCAAGGGCTGGCGCAGGCGGAATCTACCTGGCTGGAACGCGCCGTTCAGACGTTGACGGCGGTGGTGGAGGCAGAGCCGACTGCCGAACATCTTCAGGGGTTAGGTGAATTGCTCTCACGCCAGGGACATTTCAACCAGGCGGAGACCCGATTGCGCGAGGCCATCGAAAAGGACCCGACCCGCGCGCTGGTCTATTCTGACCTCGCTGATACGCTGATGGGCCGCATCACCGGCGAAAATCTCGATGATCCGGTCTCGCTGACGGAGGAGGAGCAGCAACAGATTGCGAAGCAGGCGCTCGCGGCGCTGGGCGAGGCGGGCAAGCTGGACCGCTCGATTCCCGGCCTCTATACACGCATGGGCGCTATCTATGATCTGCTCAAACAGCCGGATGACGCGCGCATCGCCCTCGAAGAGGCCGTGCGGCTGGACCCCGCAGACGCCGACGCGCACTATACCCTGGGTGCGATGCTGATGGATCACCAGCGCTATGAAGACGCGCTGCCGCATTTCGTCACGGCGGTGCAGCTTGCGCCGCTGGCGCTGCAAGCGCGGCTGAGCCTCGCCGCGTGCTACGGAACGCTGGGCCGCATGCCGGAGGCGAACCGCGAACTGGATACGCTGGATCGGCTTCAACCAGGGCTGCCACAGGTTGCCGAGCTACGTTCCTATCTGGCGCAGCAACGCAAGAAGCACTGATGTTGGCGGGTAGAGAACCGAGCGTCTACAACATACTGAGAACCCTTATGTGGTCATTACAGTAGGATGTCCTATTCCACCGTAATGACCACATTGCCTTTTTTCCGCTCTGTCTCTACGTACCTGTGGGCTTCGGCAACCTGTTCCACCGGGTAGCAGCGATCAATGACCGCGCGATACTTCCCAGCCTCGATCAGTTCTTTGAGGAGGCGGACATCCTGCTGACGATAGTGCGGCGGTATGTCGAACACCACTCTTTTGTCGCCGATCCGCGCCGTCCATCCAGCCCAAAACAGGTTCTCCCATCCGTCGGTAGAAATATAGAGGCCGCCTGGCGTTAGTGAGCCTCGACTCCGACGAAACGAGTGCTTGCCAGCAGCGTCGAAGATTACATTGTACGTCTCGCCGCTCCTGGTGAAATCATCCTTTGTATAGTCAATAACCTCATCGGCTCCGAGCGCCCTCACAAGCTCGACGTTCTTGGTGCTACACACGGCAGTGACATGGGCATCGAAGGCATTCTTGGCCAACTGCACACCTGCTGTACCGATAGCGCCGGAAGCGCCGTAAATGAGGATGCGCTGCCCTTGCTGGAGTTTTACTCGTCGTAGACATCCTAGCGCCAGAATCGCGCCGTCGCATATTGCCGCCGCCTCCTCGAAAGAGAGGTTTGCTGGCATCTGCGCCAGTGGGGCCGTCTCCAGCAGGCAAAGGAACTCCGCGTGGGCGCCAAAGCTTCCCGCATTGACGCCGAAAACGTGGTCTCCGACCGCGAACTGGCTAACCGCTGTGCCAATAGCGGCCACCTCACCGGCAAACTCAGTGCCGAGAATCCTTTGCTGCGGACGCCGGAGCGCCTTGAGAGGGCTGCCCGTCGTCACGATAGAGTAGCCAAAGCGCGTGAGAAAGTTCTCGCCGCTGCGCATGGCGCAGTCAGTACGGTTGACTGTCGTAGCACGGACCCTGACGAGGACTTCGTTCGCTTTGGGGATAGGTTGCTCGATCTCTGCGAGATGTAGCACATCCGGCGGTCCGTATCGGTCATAGACAACGGCTTTCATTGGGTCCTCTTTTCCGCTCTGGTTCACGTATCGGCTCGATCTGGCTACCGCTTACTGGCTTAGCCGGAACGGTGGATACTGATCCGTGACCAGGACCAGCGCATAGGCGATGACACGGTTATGCCAGCGGATGACTCCCTCTACAAAATCGAATAACCCGCGCGGATAGTGCTGGGTGAACAAAATAGCAAACCAGGCGATGATGACCACGACTATGAGCGCGATGTCTAGAAAGAACAGCACGATGTAGTGGGGGATCGCCAGGAACCATTTCACCAACGGCAGCCAGCGATTGAGGTCGTTCGGCACATCAGGATAGGGATACTCCAGATGCACCGCCTGCGCATCGGTGGTGGAGGGATAGCGGTCATCCATGAGCGCGAAGTACACGCCCACACGATTACTGAAGCGTTGTAATTCCAGGTTCCAGTCGAACCACCAGCGCGGATACTTCTGCCGAAACAGGATCATCAGCAGGGGAGCGAAGAACAACAGGCCGCCAGCCCCCGCAGCGACGGCGGTTGTCTTGCCATCATCTGTCCACTGCCAGGTTTGCCCAGCCACCGCCCCTAGCACGATAGCGATAGGGATAATCACAAACACACGGAAAAACGTCGTCAGCCGATCAAGCGGGCGATCTGGGTAATCTACCGAGAACTGCACCGGATGCGTTGCCTGTCTCATACGCTCTCTTCTCCTGCCTGCGCACACGCATGTCACCATGCTTCACCATGCGCCAGATGGCGCTGCACTCTGTTCTCTGCAAGCAAGGTGCCACATGACCACACTAATATCTCTGGTCTGCGTTCACCTGCTGCCAGGAAACGCAGGAAACTAGGGATTGGGCGCAGCGCCGTGTTCAGTATGGCTGCTCTGATCCACCGTGATGACCACTTTTCCTTGTGCATGCTCTTCTTCGAGATAGCGGAAAGCCGCAGCAGTGTCAGCTAACGGGTAACATCTATCAATCACCGGGACGACTTTGCCGGATTCCAGTAGCTCATTGACGAACAGCAAATCCTTCTGATTGATGTTGGCTACTCCCATAAACGCCATTTTTCGCCCCTTTGATCTGGAAAGCGCTGGTCCAAAGAGCATTGTTTGGAAGATAGCCAGTAATAGGTGCGCGTTGGAACCTTCGCCAGCCAGCAGATACGTCCCCGTGCGGCTCAATATACGCCGATACGCGAAGATTGAATGATAGCCGTTCACGGCCAGAATCAGGTCGTATCGCTGCTGCTTGCGGGTGACATTTTCTCGCGTGTAATCAATGACGTGATCCGCTCCCAGCCCGCGAACCATGTCAACGTTTCGCGGGCTGCACACGGCAGTGACCTCCGCCCCGAATGCTTTGGCGAGTTGCACGGCAAAAGTTCCTACTCCACCGGATGCGCCCTGAATCAATACGTGTTGTCCGGGTTGAATCTGCCCTTTATCACGCAGACCTTGCAGCGCGGTGAGCGCGGCCACCGGGACGGCTGCCGCCGCCTCACATGAGACGCTGGCTGGTTTCAGCACCACCCGCTTTTCAGCGGCGCAGGCATACTCAGCAAACGCGCCATCCGCCGTCCCCACGATTTCATCGCCGGGCCGAAACTGCGTAACGTTGCTGCCAACCGCTTCGACTCGCCCCGCCAGATCTGCGCCGAGCTGCTGGTCTTTTGGCCGAAGTAAGCCATTGCCTATGAGCAGGCGGAGCAAGACGGGTTTACTGCGCAGGGCATGCCGGTCAAGCGCATTGACAGATGCCGCCTGTACTTTTACCAAGACTTCATCCTCTTTGGGCGTCGGTTTCTCCACCTCTTTGAGTTGAAGGGCATCTGGTGAACCGAACCGCGTGTAGATGATTGCTTTCATTCTGGTCGCCTCTCTTGGTCGAAATGGGAGTTCACGCGACCTCGCGGGCACGCTTTTCCCAGCGTTCGACGTTGACACCTTTTATCACCAGCCACAAAGGGAATACCAATTCCCCCCAACCCGTAAACAACACGAGGCTCAGGCTAAAGTCGGGGAAAAGGAATATGGCAAAACTCTGCACTAGATAACCTAAACCAGCGATGAGCAACAAAATCCCGAAAACTCCTGGGATAAAGCTCGACCTGAAAATCAAATAGCCGACAAGAACGAGATGAAGGCCAAACACGACCAGCGCAATGTCCCATGACGTGTTAAAGGCGGCGAGAAATTGCATCGCCTGCGCATCCAACTGACTTGTCTGGAATGCGCTCAGATAGCGGATACCACTCAGAAGTTGCAATGCGCTGAGGAGATTCTGCACGGCGGCAGCGAATATGATGGCATACCCTAACCGGAGCCATGCCGCCAGCAATGAGAGGTTTTTGTTGACAGGTTTGAGGATGATATAGAGCGCCCAGGCCAGTGCCACATCAATGAGCGATGCAATGATAAAGCTGATAATGCCGCTGCGGAATAGCATCTCATTGGCTGTGATGTTACGCGCAGTTGCCGCTGCATCTCCCGGCACAATCAGCCTGCCGAGAACATAAAAATTGGAGAAGGGAGCGAGTATAGCGAGGCTGAGATACAGGATTCCCGCGACTCTTGCATACAATTGTGGCGATGTTTGGCTGGCACGGGTCGTCATCACAGAGGTATTCATATGCGTTCCTCCAATTAGTTGCTATCTGAACGCTCAGCCTGGCTGGATTTGACAGGGCTGACCGCAAGCAACGGGATGCCGAGGTCACGCACTTTTTTGAGGACCCCATGCAACGCGGCCTGATCCGCCACTGGGCCGGTCAACAACGTCTCGCCATTGGCTTCTAGCGTGATCGTCATGCCCTCAAACCAATCGGCCCATTGGTGGTGCAGGTGGCCCTTGACTCTGATCTGGTAGATCATTGGTTGACCTGGTTGGCTTGCATCGGTCTTTGAGTTGCTGTCGTGTGGCATGGCTGTGTCTCCGCTGTATCTGATCAGTCATCTGTATTGCTTCTTCGAGCTATCAGCAGCATAGCTTCATCGCAGTAGTCAGACGAAGACACGAAAGTGTTGTTGGGGGTGTTGTTTTTGTTGAGGAGTGAGCGAGAGAGAGTCTTGAGGTCACGATAGAGACAAGTCGCCGTAGAGACTACAACAGCCCCAGTTCGCGGGCACGAGCCACCGCTTCGGTGCGCCGCTGGACCTGAAGTTTGCCAAAGATTTTCCGATTGTGCCCTTTCACCGTGTCCAGCGCGAGATAGAGCCGTTTGCTAATCTCATCATTCGAGAGTCCCTGCGCAATGAGACCGAGGACTTCCACCTCGCGCGGGCTGAGTGGTTCAATCAAGGGTTGGGCAGGTAGGGCGAGTGTGTCTTGGCGCGTCGGCATCTCTGCCTCACACGCGGCCAGCAACTTCCTGCTATAGTCCGGCATCATTCCACGAGCAGCCGCTTCGGACAGGTGTTGCGCCATCGTTGGCCCCTCATCGGCAAAGAGGCGGATGAAGCCGCCGGGTTCTGCCAGCGCCAGCGCCTCGCCCAGCACATGCATCGCGTTGTCCTTTTCGCCGTGCATCTGGAGCGCAACTGCCTGGAGGATCATCGCTTTCAACTGTTCATCAGCCCATCCCTTTGCCTCCGCCTGCTCGCACCATCCCGCCAGCAGCGTCAGCGCCGTGGATGAGTCCCCCTGGGCCAGATAAACCCGTGCCTGGACGAGCGGAAGATCATACGCCTGCGCCAACTGCGCCGCTGCCGCCACATCGCCCTGGCGCAGCAACGTCAGCGCTTGCGCGGCAACGACTTCCGGGAGGCGCTGCGCGAAGTGTGGCTGGCGAGCGGAGCGGCTGGCCTCAGCTAACATGGCAGCCGCACCAGGCACATCGCCTCGCGCCAATTTCAGGCGGGCAAGAAATACCTCGCAGATAATGAACCGATCAATGACCGTATCATACTGCTGCGCCAGGTAGAGCGCCTGTTGCCCATGCTGCTCAGCGGCATCCAGGTCGTTCCACTCGTAGAGGATGCGGGCCAGACCAAGATGCGCCTCATGGATGATTTGAAGCGGCTGATCGCCTGCCAATTGCAGGACATGCCGATAGATTTGGGCCGCCAGATGTAGATTGTTCTCCACTTCCTCTATGTCGCCTAGGATGATGGTCGCTAATATAGTAGTGAAGATATCTCCCGCTGACTGGCTGAGTGATATGGCTTCGATAATGGCCTGGCGGGCTGCGGTGCGCTCTCCCTGATACAGATAGGCGACCCCCAGCGTCCAGTTTGCGTTCGCGCGTAGAGCCAGGTTGCTGGGATGCAGGTATTCCAGGGCGCGGCGCGACTGAACTATCATGGTTTCCGGCTGATACCGCGTGAGCGCCAGCGTTGCCCGGGTGGCGGCAATTTGCCCGATTAGGTTTCTGGTCTTATCGTCCGCTTCTGCTTCGATATTGTCCAGGCGCAGAGCGATTTCCGCCGCCTGTAGCTTCTCTTCTACGCCGGTCGTCTGACCGTTCACCAGCAGCAACGAGGCGTATCGCACCCACAACCAGGGCCGCGCATCCAGCACCGCCGCCGGCAGCGACGCCAGCCAGTTCAGGATATCAGTCACCGCGCCGCGAAAATGCAAGGGAATCCCTCTGCTATCCGTCAGATGTTCGGCGCGATCAACATCATGGGCGGCGACCGCATGGTGAAACGCTTCTATCTCCAAGCCATTCTCTTCGTACCATACACTGGCGCGAAGATGCAGGTCGTTCACCCGGCTTTCCGCCTCTTCTGGAGACGCCGCGATGCTCTGGCGCAGGCGCTGCCGCAGCAGATCAGCAAAGAGGTGGTGATAACGATACCAGCGCCGCTCATCATCCAGCGGAACAATAAACAGGTTGGCGCGTTCGAGGTATTCCAGCACCTCCCGCCCGGAACCAGCGGCGTCGAGCAGCACAGCATCACACAATGAACCACACAGGCGGTCGAGGATCGCGGTACGCAGCAAGAATGTTTGGATATGCTCAGGCTGCTGTTGCAGCACTTCCTCCGCCAGATAGTCCAGCACGAAATGGTGGCTGCCAGTGAACGATGCGATGAAACTCGTGGGGTCTTGCTGCCCCTGAAGTGAAAGTGCGGCTAATTGCAGGCCGGCAATCCAGCCTTCGGTGCGGGTTTCCAGCGCAGCGATATCGTCAGTTGAGAGATCGAGACCCATCGCCTGATTGAGAAAGCCAGTGGCTTCGGAGAGGGTAAAACTCAAACCAGTGGCGCGCACTTCGGCCATCTGGCCCTGGGCGCGGAGCCGGGCCAGCGGGAGAGCGGGGTCTTCGCGGGTGACGACGATGAGATGGACATGTGGCGGCAGGTGCTTGAGCAGAAAGGCGAGTGCCTTGTGAACCGATGCGGCATCAATCACATGATAGTCATCCAGGATGAGGAAAAAATTGTCTGGGACGGCAGCGATATCATTGAGCAGCGTCGTCAGAATCAATTCCGTCGGCGGCGGTTGAGGCGATTGCAGCACCCCCGATACCCCCAAGCCAATCTCCCCAGCCACCGTCTGTAAGGCGGCGATGAGATACGTCAGAAAGCGCGCGGGATTGTTATCCCCTTCATCCAACGAGAGCCAGGCCACTGGTCGCCCGTAACTGGCAACCCACTCGCTGACCAGGGTGGTTTTCCCGAAACCGGCGGGAGCGGAGATAAGCGTCAGTTTGCAGCACAGGCCCTCGTTCAGCCGCTCGATCAGCCTCGGACGGTGGACGATTTTCGGCCCAGGTGGAGGGATATACAGTTTCGTGGCTAAAACTGGTGTAGACATGGGCCAATCATACAACCACCGTTCTTCACCGTCAACGGCTACGCCCGTTTACTTTTCGCGCGGGTCCTGGAGCAGCTCCACGGCGGCCTGAACCACCTGTTCGGCGGTGATGGCTTTGAGGCAGGCAAAGGTATAGCAGGTATTCGGTATCCACGGCGCGTCATTGCCGATGAAGTGGAAGCATGGGCTGCACGGCAGGTCCGAATGGATGGTGCGCTGCCGGTAGGATTTCCTGCCAATCGGACGGAACTGCTCATGATTCGAGGGGCCGAAGATGCCAACGGCTGGTGTCCCCACTGCGGCGGCAATGTGCAGGGGGCAGGAATCGTTGCCGATGAAGAGCGCGGACATTTCGATCAGCGCGGCAGATTCTTTCAACGAGGTCTGCCCGGCGACACTGGTAAGATTGGTGGCATTGCGTGGCACCCGCGCCGCCACTTCCTCGCAGAGCGGCTGATCTTCTTTGCCGCCGATGAGCAGGACATGCGCGTCGAACCGCTCGATCAGGTGGTTGGCCACCTGCGCGAAACGGATGGGCGCCCAGCGTTTGCGGCCATTGAAGCCCTCACCACCGACGTGCATGGTAATCAGCAGATTGGCGGGCGAAAGCCCCCAATCGCGCAGCTTGCGCCGCGCCGCCGAGCGGTCTTTCGCCGTAAGATAGAGCTTTGGCTGGCGTTCTTCTTCGGTCAGCGGCGTATCAAGAATCGGCTCGATGACCTGAAGATACTGATCCACCGCATGCCGTGAACGATAGGACTCGGAATGTCCGCCGATCAGCCACCAGAGCGCGGGCATATCAACATGCAGCGGCTTCTGGTTCAGCCCGGCCATCATCAGCACAATCTTGCCCAGTGGCGAGAGGTTTAGGATGAGATCATATTTATTCTGGCGCAGTTCGCTGATGCTTCGCGCCAGATTCCACATTTTGCGCTCGGCAGTATTGGCGTCCAGCACGATCATATGGTCGAAGCTGGGATTATCGCGCAGAATGCCGGCGTTGCTTCGCGAGACGAGGACGGTGATCTTGGCCCAGGGGAATCGTCGCCGCAGCGCCGCCAGCGCCGGTGTGGCAAACAGTGTATCGCCGATGGGCAGCAACAGACTAACCAGGATGTGCGCCGGATCGAGCGGAGTATATTCGTCGAGGGAGTGGTAGCGGCGTTCGCCAGGAATCTCGTGCAATCGCGGTTCGGTAATGGACTCGCTGAACGGCAGGGGGGCAACCAGCAGAGAATCGAATAACGGCATTCTCTCACCTCCGGCCATACTGTTCAGCCCACGAAACCAACCAAACACGCACTACCTGCCTCAGATAGAATTACAAACATCTCGCAACAGGATATCAAGGGCAAAGATACCTAGTGACACCAAATGTCACCAGGTCAGGCGCCCGATGATACCCAGGACGCAGTGGACATAAAAACCAGCGGCCCGTTCTTGCTCATTATAAGTATGCCGCAAAAAGCCTGCCATTGTCATCCTATCGGGCGACGTAGCGCACTGGCCAGCGTGTACATACCAATCAACCACCTGCTTGCGAGTGTTCGCGCCTGTTCGTCGTGAGGCAGCACTAAGAGTACGTTCCGCGCTGGCAATATCTTACGAAATCACGCGAAATCACGGGCATCAGCGATGTGGTTGCGACTGTGGCTGCGACCTGCTGGTTGGTTCGCCACCCTGCGCGCTGGCCGAGGAGCGATTGAGCGTGCCGAAGTAGATGCTGGTGAGGCCAGCAGTTAGCACGACGACCGCCAGGACATCCATCGCCAGCGGGATGCCAAAGGCATCGGCGGCGAGACCCATGAGCGGGAGAATCAGCACGTTCATCCCGTTTTGCAACATGCTCTGAAGCGCCAGCACGCGCCCCTTGATCCAGTCTGGCGAGCGCGCCTGCATCGTCGTGGTAGTCGGCACATTGACAAAGTTGAGCGCGATGCCGATGAAGAACGTCAGCAGGATGGCGATGCCCCAGTACCACCAGGACGCCCACCAGTTCTGTGGATGAATCGCCTCGACGATGGCGCGGACCAGCGTGAGCAACGCAATGCTGGTGGAGAGCGCAATCAGGCCGATCATGATGGTGCGGATATAGTGCAGCTTGCGCACGAGCGCGGGCGTGAAGGCCGACCCCAGCACCAGACCGACGCCGGCAGGGAACAGCACCAGCACCATATTGCTTTGTGGCTGATTGAAGAAGACATGCACAAAGTTTGGCGCAATGGCCGAGACAATGGCGACGACGACACCGCCCATGCACAACTGCAAAATGGCGTTCAGCAGCCGCCGGTCATGGCGAACGAAGCTGGCCGCCTCACGAATGCCCATCCAGATATGGCGCACCTGATGCCCTTCGGATAAGTGCAAGGCATGCGCGCCGGTCGCCGCTTCGCTCTGGAGTCGTGGCTTGGGAATCGAGAAGATCAGCCCGATACACACGCCGTAGAGCAGCGCTACAATCACGAACAGGCTCTCTATCGAGGTCATGGATAGATGCCCGATGGTGATGGTTGGGACAAACAAGATAATGGCTGGCCCCAATACGATCAGGCCAAGCGCCTGCGAGATCGTGAAGGTGATGTTAAAGAGCGAGAGCGCATTGACCAGTTCATCGGGATGAACGAGCAGCGGAATCGCCGCGCCCTCCGCCGGAGTGAAGAACTGGCCGATGGAAGAGGTAAACAGGCTGAGCAGCAGCGCAATGACCACCGGCGAGAAATCGAGATGCAGGGAAATGGCAATCGCCACAGCGGCCATTGCGCGTAGCAAGTTGGATATCCACATTACCGTGCGCCGGTTGAAGCGGTCCACCAGCACACCAGCAAGCGGCGCAAAGATAGCCGCCGGCAACGCAAAGGTGACAATCGAAAGGCTGGTGGCGAAGTTGCTCTTACTGGTTGCCGCAACGAGGACCACCAACCCATAGTTCATGGCGTTCATGATCGTCTGCGAGATCAATTGCGCCAACCAGAGGCGCAAAAACAAACGATTGCGCAGGACGGTGCGGAATCCCCGCCCGGAGGCGGCGATGGCCTGCGGCGGCAATTGCTGCTCGCCCAGCGGAACACTACTGCGTGGCCGTTTATACGACACGCTGGCCGACGGCGCTTTCGGCGTGGCCCCATCCTCGGATGCCATGCCCGCGCCCGGAGCGCCGACATCATCGTCGTTTGCTTGCGACACTTTAGCCATCGTGTTCTTCACTCACTATCGGGAACTCATCAGCGCCCCGGCTGAGAATCTGTTTTATTCGTTGCTCGGCCTCGCTACGTGGCAACAAAATGCGCCTGCCGCAGCCTTCACATTTTAAGCCAATATCCGCGCCCAGCCGCACAACCCGCCAGTCGGTACTACCGCAGGGGTGCGGCTTGCGTAGGCGCACACGGTCGCCCATGCCCAGGTCGGCATATTTCACGCGCGCCTCCTTCCCGCATTGTACTGCTCACAGTCTACTGCCGCTGCCCCTGAGACTCCTGAGACTCCTGGGATACCAGATACAACTGATGCCGCTCGATATAGTCGCGCACGGCATCCGGCACGAAATAGCGGATAGGCCGCCCCGCCGCCACCCGCGCCCGCAGGTCGGTGGCAGCGATATCAAGCTGCGGCATCGGAAAGATTGTCACTTTCCGCTGAAGGTCCGGCAACTGACGTGCCAGTTGGGCTAGCTCCTCCGGGTCCGCTGCGTAGCCTGGGCGGTGGACGGCGGCGATGTGATCCACCTGTTCTAGTACGCCGTTTGGGTCGCGCCAGTTCGGCAAATAAACAAGCATATCCCAGCCGAGAATCAGGCAGAGCCAGTTGTTGCTGCCCCACTGCTGCCGCAGCGTGCGCAGGGTGTCCACCGTGTATGACGGACCAGTGCGCTCAAGCTCGACTGTACATAACCCAAAACGCTCATCGCCGTCAATCGCCAACTCGACCATCGCGCGCCGCTGCTCGGCAGGCGAGATCACTCGCCCGGCCTTATGTGGTGGCGTGCCAGCCGGCATGAACCAGACACGATCCAGCGCCAGACGAGTGTACACTTCTTGCGCAAGAATGAGGTGTCCGATGTGCGGCGGATCAAAGGTCCCGCCTAGAATACCATAGCGTAACCCGCTTTGCACTTCCTGCACTTCCAGTCCCTCGTCACCATCGCTTTCACCGCTGTCATCGCCGTTATCATCGGCCATCGCCAGCCATCATGGCATGACCGGTCGGTGATATGTAGAATTGCTGATGCCCCAGTGCTCCCAATGCGCGATCAGGCCAGCGTGCTCGACGCGGTAGCTCGTGTTACCTCCGCACCTTCGACCTGCGCCAGCAACTCCTCGATGATCTGTGAATAGAGCGTCGCTACTTTGCTAATATCTTTCGTCGGCAGCCAGAATACCACGCGCAACTCCATTTTGTCTGCCGAGGCGCCGCCAATGATGATTTGCGGCGGCGGATCGAGCCGCACCTCCGCCACTGATTTCAGCGCGGTGCGAATCTGCTCCTCCGCGCGGTCTATGCTCTCCGGCCCATTGTCGGGAACCGTGACCAGCAAGACGCCCCGGCTGACATCATACGCGCTCAGGTTGACCACTGCCGAGGTAAAGAGCATCGAGTTGGGGATGAGGACACGCTGGTTATCCTCGGTGCGCAGCGCCGTGTAGCGAATCTGAATATCCTCGATTTCGCCGGTATAAGGTGTCAGCGTGATGCGGTCGCCGATGACGAAGGGATGCTCCAGCAGCAGATAAATGCCCGAGACGAGGTTGCGCAGCACATCTTGCAGCGCCAGGCTCAAGGCCACTGTCAGCGCCCCGCCCAGCGCCACCGGCAGCACGATGCCGGTATTCCAGATGAGCGCCAGAATGACGATGCCGCCAACGATCAGCGACACGATATAGATGATGCGTCCGGTGAGCAGCACCAGATTGCGGTTGACCCGTGCGTGGGCGAGCCGCCCTTCGATGATGCGCTGGAAGAGCCGGCCAAAGCTGAGCATGCAAGCCAGCACCAACAGTGTGCCAGCGATACGCAGCGCCAGATCGGCCAGCGCCTTGCCGATGGTTTGCGTCACGATCAACTGACGGAGTCCATAATCGTTGAGCCAGATGAGCAGCACGATCACCGCCGCCACCAGCAGGACGCAGGCGAATGTGATACCGCCGAGCAGGCGGCTTACCGTGGTCTTTTCGGTGGCGGGGGTGGCGTGTTCCTGCTTCTGCACCTCTCTACCCCGGCGAATGTAGCGTGGGCGGTAGGTTGGCACATGGGTGGCGAGGCTGGAGAGCCAGCGCCCGCCAACGACGGCCACTGCCACAATCACGATAGAGAGCGAGAGGCGCGTGAAGAACGAGTTTGGGTCAAAGGTCGTCGTGGCGGCAGCGGTCACAGCAGGCTCTCCAACTGGTCCAGGTACGCGGAGAACGTGTCGAGCGCCTGCTGGATCGGCGCGGGCGTGGAAAGGTCTACGCCGGCGTCGCGCAGCAGATTGATGCTGTAATCCGAGGAGCCAGACGAGAGGAAGCGCCGGTAGCGTTGCACCGCCGGTTCGCCCTCTGTGAGAATCTGGCTCGCCAGCGCAGCCGAGGCCGAGATGCCCGTCGCGTACTGATAGACGTAGAAGTTGTAATAGAAGTGCGGGATACGCGCCCATTCGATGCTGATCTCGTCGTCCACCTGCACCTCTGCGCCATAGTATTTGTCGTTCAGCGCCTTATAGGATGTGCTGAGCGATTCGGCGGTCAGCGCTTCGCCAGCCTCTACCCGCGCATGGATGTCGCGCTCGAACTCCGCGAACAGCGTCTGGCGGTAGAGCGTCGTGCGGAAGGTTTCCAGCGCGTGATTGATGATGTACATCTTCAGGTTGCGGTCGGTGGCGTTTTGCAGGAGATACTGCGTCAGCAGCGCCTCGTTGAGCGTGGAAGCGACCTCCGCCACGAAAAGCGTATAGTTGCCATAGACGAAGGGCTGGTTGCGCCAGGTATGGTACGAGTGCATCGAATGGCCCATCTCATGCGCCAGCGTGAACATGCTGTCCATGCTCTCCTGATAGTTCAGCAGCACGAACGGCGCGGTGCCATACGTGCCGGAGCTATAGGCGCCAGAGCGTTTACCCTCGTTCTCATACACGTCAATCCAGCGCGAGGCGAATCCCTGGCGCAGCGCCTGCACATAATCCTCGCCAAGTGGCGCTACGGCCTGCGCTACCCGCTCCTGCGCCTCCGCATATGTCACCTTATACTCGACCTCCGGCACCATCGGCACATAGAGATCGTACATATGCAGTTCGTTCAGGCCGAGCAGTCGCTTGCGCAGGGAGAGATAGCGGTGCAGCTTCGCAAGATTCTGGTCCACCGTCGCGATCAGGTTGTCATAGACGCTGACGGGGATGTTGTTGGGGTCCAGCGCGGCTTCTAGCGCCGAGGAGTAGTGACGGGCGCGGGCATAGAAGATGTCGCGCTTGACCTGGCCGGAGAGCGTGGCCGCCAGCGTATTGCTATACTGCTGGTACGCGCCCTGCATCGCCTGAAACGCCTCGCGCCGCACGTCTTGCTTGTGGCTTTCGAGGAACTTCGCGACGTAGTTGCCCTGGGTCAGCGCAACCTCCTGGCCCTCCTCGTCATGCACCATCGGCAGCTTCATGTCGGCGTAGTTGAGCATCTCATAGGCGCGGCTGGCGGTGTCGGTGGCCTCGCCGGACTGCGCCAGCAGCACCTCCATCTCAGTCGAGAGAACGTGCGCGCGCTGGCGATTGATTTCATCCAACGCCTGCCGGTAGATGTGCAGGCCGGGCGTCTCCGCGACGAACGTGTCGAGCCGTTCCTGCGGGATAGCCAGCAGTTCGGGCGTCATGTAGGCGGTGGTGGCGTTCATCTCGTTATACAGCGTGGTGACGCGATCATTCAACGCCTGGTTTGCGCTGTTGGTGGTGTCTTCGTCGAGCCGCATATGAGCGTAGGCGTAGAGCTTGCTCAACTGCTCGAAGGCGGTGTCGCGCGCCTGGAACGAGGCGAGCAGCGTCTCGCCGGATTCGCCAAGTTTCCCCTGAAAGGCGCCGAGTTCTGGCAGCGTCTCGCTGACCTGCTTGAACGCGGCCTCCCAGTCCGCCACTGAAGGGAAGATCGTTTCCAGATTCCAGGTATCTTCTAGCGCCACTTCGCTGCGCTTGGGCAGGGCTGTTGCGGTTGCCATCGTTGCTCGTTGCTCCTCATTGTCGTGTTGTAGAATCCTCACCTCCGGCCCCTCTCCCTGCGGGGAGAGGGGAGATCAGAGGTCCTCGCCCCTTACTCATACTCCCACGAGGAGAAGGGACCGCGTGCGCAGGTGTTGCCAGTGGCGCAGTGTGTACCTGTCTGTGTCGCCGTGTGGACGCCTGGGCACATAGATCTAGTATACCGCGTGAGACGCAGAGACCTCATCCTCATCCCTTTCCCACGAGGAGAGGGGCTGGGAGTAAGGTCTCTTCCACCTGCTATAATGTACTGACGCCTTCCGCGCCACACAACGAAACTGCTGTCCAGCATGAGGAGCGCCCTGTGACTGCCACGCCCGCCCATTCAGATACAGCCGATATGTCTCAGGCAAACGAAACCGGCGCGACACCGGAAACGCCAGAAATAGATGACCGCGCGCTGGCCGAGGTCGCCCTCACCCGCGACGAATATCAGCGCATCGTCGCGTTGCTCGGTCGCGTGCCCAATCACGTCGAGTTGGGCCTCTTCGGCGCCATGTGGAGCGAACACTGTGGCTATAAAAACAGCCGCCCGCTGCTCAAACGCTTCCCCACTACCGGCCCGCGTGTGCTGCTCAAAGCAGGCGAGGAGAACGCGGGTGCCGTTGACATCGGTGATGGACTGGCCGTCGTCATGAAGATCGAAAGCCACAACCATCCCAGCGCCATCGAACCGTATCAGGGCGCGGCCACCGGCGTCGGCGGCATTGTGCGCGACATCTTCACGATGGGCGCACGTCCCATCGCCCTGCTCGATTCGCTGCGTTTCGGTCCGCTCAGCGAGGCGCGCAACCGCTATCTCTTCTCCGGCATTGTCGGCGGTATCGGCGGCTATGGCAACTGCCTGGGCATCCCCACCGTCGGCGGCGAGGTCTATTTCGACGCCAGCTACAACGGTAATCCGCTGGTCAATGCTATGTGTGTCGGCCTCATCGAAGCCGGTCGCCTCATCCCCGCGCGCGCCGAAGGTCCCGGTAATCCGGTGCTGGTGGTCGGCGCCGCCACCGGACGCGACGGCATCCACGGCGCCACCTTCGCCTCGGTCGAACTGGACGAGTCTTCAGAGGAGCGTCGCCCCGCCGTCCAGGTTGGTAATCCCTTCACCGAGAAGTTGCTGATGGAGGCTTGCCTGGAACTGCGCGACAAGGGTTGGATCGTCGGCATGCAGGACCTCGGCGCCGCCGGTCTCACCAGCTCCACCGTCGAAAGCGCGCACAAAGGCAGCGCAGGCATCGAACTGGATGTGCTAAAGGCGCCGCGCCGCGAATCTGGCATGACGCCCTATGAAATGATGCTCTCGGAGTCGCAGGAGCGCATGTTGGTGATTGCCCGCGCCGGCTACGAGGAGAATGTGCGCGCGCTCTTCGCTCGCTGGGGGCTGCACTCTGAGGTCATCGGTCACGTCATCGCGGAGCCGGTGATTCGCGTCACCGAAGGCGCAACTGTGGTGGCCAATGTGCCAACGCGCCTGCTCACCGACGAGGTGCCAGCCTATACCCGCGAGGGTGTGGCGCCGCCGGAACTGGCCGGCCTCTGGCGCTTCGATGTCACTTCACTGGCCGGCTCATTGCCACCTGTAGACCAGGCGTTGCTGCGCCTGCTGGCCACACCTGATCTATGCAGCCGTGAGGATATCTATCGCACCTATGACACGATGGTCGGCGCCAACACACTCATCACGCCGGGCAGCGATGCGGCGGTTTTGCGAATCCGCAACGCCAACGATGAGGAGACTGGGAAGGCAATCGCGCTCAGCACCGACGGCAATGGCCGGCTGACCTATCTCGATCCTTTCAACGGTGGCGCGCTGGCGGTGGCCGAGGCGGCGCGCAACTGTGTCTGCGCTGGCGCGTTGCCGCTCGCGCTGACCAACTGCCTGAACTTCGGCAATCCCGAAAAGCCTGAGGTCTATTACCAGCTCTCGCAGGCGATTGATGGCATGGCGGCTGCGGCCCGCGCATTGGAGACGCCGGTCATCTCTGGCAACGTCAGCCTGTATAACGAAAGTTTCGGTCAGGCGATTTACCCGACGCCGGTGGTCGGCATGGTCGGCCTGATCGAAGGTCTCGGTGGCACAGCGGGACGTGCGCCAACTCCCAGCGCGTTCCAGGCGGAGGGCGATATCGTCGCGCTACTGGGTGAACTATCAGCAGACCCGGCGACCCTCGGCGGCAGCACCTATCTGGCGGCGCTGCATAACACCGTCGCTGGTCGTCCGCCGCAGCTTGATCTTGCCCGCGAACGCGCGCTGCAACGCCTGACGCTTGACGCCATCGCCGCTGGACTGGTCCACTCGGCGCACGACTGTTCAGATGGCGGGCTGGGGGTCGCGCTGGCCGAATGTTGTCTCTGGTCTGGCCTGGGGCTGCGCGCTGAGGTGCCGCTGCCAGCCGAGCCAGCCGAAATACTGGCGACGACGGCGCTGCTCTTCGGTGAGGCGCCCTCGCGGATTGTCGTCTCGCTCGCGCCAGACCAGTGGGAGCCGCTGGCGACGCTGGCGGCCTCCGCTGGTGTACCGCTCACGCGCCTGGGAGTTGTCGCCGGGAATCGCCTCACGTTCGGCCCATCGCTCGATTTGCCTGTAGCAGACCTGCGTACCGTCTGGCGCAACGGCCTTGCCCGCGCGCTCGGCTCTGGTCCCGCCACGGCGGAATAGGAGACCTCACCCCCTGCCCCCTCTCCCACGAGGAGAGGGGCTGCTAGGCAAGGGTTTCGCCGCTGACGAGCGCGCTATGGCACCCCTCTCCCGCGCACGGGGGAGGGGCTGGGGGTGGGGGCTTCCAGGAGCCGGAGGACGGACCATGCAAGAGGAACACGAAGAAGAGCAAACAGACGAACAAATAAAGGAGCTGCCCGATCAGGCGGCGCTGCGTGCGCAACTCGTGCAGCGCTTGCGCGCGGTCGGCACGCTTCAGGATGAGGCGGTAGCGCGCGCGCTGGCGACCGTGCCGCGCCATCTTTTCCTGCCCGGCGTGCCACTTGCGCAGGCATATGCCGATACTGCCATTCCGACGCATTGGAAAGATCACGTTGCTATCAGTTCGGCCTCGCAGCCGGCCATCGTGGCGATCATGCTGCAACAACTCAATGTCGCGCCTGGTATGCGCGTATTGGAGATCGGCGCAGGCACCGGCTACAACGCCGCCCTGCTTGCGGAACTGGTAGGACCATCTGGCAGTGTTACGACGCTCGATATAGATGACACCATCGTCGCGGAGGCCACCGGGCATCTGGCCGCCGCTGGCTATCCGCAGGTGCGCGCGATTGCCACGGATGGCGCTGCCGGCTGGCCGGCAGGCGCACCGTATGACCGCATCATTCTCACCGTCGGCGCATCGGACATCACACCCGCCTGGTTCGAGCAACTACGTGAAGATGGTCTGCTGGTGCTACCGCTCTGGCTTGGCGGCGTCGAGTTGAGCGTAGCGTTTCGCAAGCGGGAAAGCGCGCTGGTAAGTGAATCACAGACGCCCTGCGGCTTCATGCGCCTGCGTGGCGAGGAGGCCGGCGCAGAGCAATGGGTGGCGCTGCCCAAAGGACGACAGCTCTTCGCTGAGCAGGCCGCTGGTCTGGCCGCGCCGGTTTCGCACCTGCTGGCGACGCGGCCCCGCCTGCGCTTCTGGTTGCGCCCACAGCCCTCATTCTTTCAGCATCTCAATCTGCGTGGTCATCGTCTGGTCGCCATCTATTCCGTGCGCAAACCAAAGCCTGGCCACCGTATGCCCGGTCGCTGGGGGATCTATGCGGAAGGTGCGGACGGTCCGTCGCTGGCGCTCTTCGCCTCGGCGGCGCCTGTTCTGCTCTCCTTCGGCGGTGCGGCGGCGGAGCGCATCATTGAGGAGGAGTTTGTGCGCTGGCAGCAGGCAGGCACGCCACCAATCGAACGCTGGCGCATTATCGCCCGTCCCACAACGACCGCCGCCGCGCCGCCAGCAGATGATCTGTATGTGGCGCGGCGGCACTTCACCTTCATCATCGAGACGCCATAAGACCTCTTATGGCTACCTTCTCGGCACGGCAACGGGGACTGCCACCTCAGCGGTCCGCGCGCCGCCGGTGGTCGCGCGAATCAGCGAGACTCGTACCTTCTGCCCTTCTGGCAGCCGTTCCAGGTAGCGCCGCAATTCATCCACCGAGCCGACGACATGATCGTCGAGCTTATAGATGACATCTTCGGGCTGGATGCCGGCGCGTTCGGCTGGCCCGCCGCGCACGACGTTCACCACCAGCACCGCGCCCGGCTTCTCCAGCTTGAGCGAATGGCGAATAGACGGCGAGAGTTGCGCGGTCTGCCCAACGATGCCCAGCGCCGCGCGCCGCACCGCGCCATCGCGCATCAGCATCGAGGCCACCCAGTTGACGGTATTGATGGGGATGGCGAACGAGAGACCCTGCGTCTCGCGCAGCATCGCCACGTTGATGCCGATGACCTCGCCTTTGGAGTTGACCAGTGGACCACCGGAGTTACCTGGATTGATCGGCGCGTCGGTCTGGATGATATCTTCGATCATACGGTTGCCATAGCCGGGCAACGTGCGATGTAGCGCGCTGATGATGCCGGAGGTGACGGTACTTTGCAGTCCCGCCGGACTGCCGATGGCGACGACGAGTTGCCCGACTTGCAGCTTATCGGAGTTGCCGAGCTTTGCGGCGGGCAGCGGCTTGCCGTTGGGCGGCGAGATGCGCACCACTGCTACATCGGTATCGGAGTCCTGTCCCACCAGATCACCCGTCACATCCTGCCCATCGGCCAGCGTGACGATGATGCGCCGCGCGCCGTCTACCACATGGCTGTTCGTCAGAATGTAGCCGTCCGGCGCGAAGATGACGCCGGAGCCTGCGCCCTCGGCCAGCCGTGGCGTGACGCCATAGATCGTTCGCTCGTTGACCGCTTTCTGCACACCAACCTGCACCACCGCTGGCCCCACAAGGCCGACCACCTGGATGATCGTGCGCGAATAAGCGTCCAACGCTTCCGTCTCGCTGGGCGACACACCGCTTCTTGTCTGCTGTTGCTCATCGCCGGGGCGTCCGAACCACGCCATATGTTCCTGCCTCCTGTGAATGCGAAAACTTGGGATAAGTGAATCTGCTCTACCCATTCTGAATGCGCGCCATCTGACACTCTGCATATCGTTTGTGGCGCCTGTAGGTCGTTATACAATCATACAATGGATACGTAGCAATCCGCTGCCCTGTTGCGTCATTCTTGTGCGCCTGGCGGAAGGTTGGCGTATGGCGGGCGCAGCTTGCGAAGGGGCAGGCGCATGTGCTATGCTGCTGTGGTGATAGTGAATGTCCATGCGATGCGCATGGGGCCGTAGCTCAGTGGCAGAGCAGGGGCCTTTTAAGCCCTGTGTCGTGGGTTCGAATCCCACCGGCCTCACCATTTCCCCGCATCTATTCCCGCTTACCTCTGTTTTCCTCGCTAGCCCCTACATCACTTTTTCCGCTTCTTCACTCCATCGCTGTACTTCTTCTTTTAGACACCATTAGAGGGGAGTTGCAATGGAACGAACCCGCATCTACCGGCTATATCACCTACGCCCAACACTCGCCAACCGCCTACGTGACGCGCAAATAGAGGCCGCTCGTGTTTGGACGCTCTGCCGCGACTTACATCTATACGCCCGTCAGCATGGGCTACCGTGGCCGAACCGCGATGACTTGCAACGCGCCACGAAAGGCGGTCAGTTTGCGCTGCACAGCCAGACAATTCAGATGGTCTGCCACACCTTCCTTGCCAACGTGGAAACCACACGCCAACTCAAAGCGACCAATCCAAAGATGCGCTATCCCTATAAAGACAAGCGCTATTATCCGCTCTCCTGGCCCGCGCAAACGGTAAGCATTGAGCGCGGACGCATCGTGCTGCCGATGGGACGTGGACGACCGGCGCTCATCTTTCGCCTAGATACAAGCGGTTTGCCGGAGCGCGTTGGCGGTTGCAAACTCGTCTGGAAGGACGGCTATGAACTGCATGTCAGCATACCGGTTGAAAATGAGGTGGTGGAAACAACGGCGCAAGAGGTGGGCAGCGCCGCTGAAATGGAAACTGTGCCTGTCCGCGCAACCGTAGACCTGGGAAAAATCCATCAGGCGGCGGTTAGCACCAACACCGGCAAGGCTATTGTCATCTCAGGACGTGGTATTCGCTCGCTCAAACGGCGACAGAATATGGCGCTTGGTCAGATTGCCCGCAAGTGTTCCCGCTGTGAGCCAGGCTCCAAACGTTGGCGCGAACTGCAACACGCCCGCCAGCAACAGAGCGCACGCATCGAGCGTCAGGTACGCGATCTGCGCCACAAAGGCACGCGCAAAGTCATCACCTTCTGCCAGGAGCAGCATGTGAGTACGCTCTACATTGGCAATCCACATGGAGTGCGCAAGCGTCTGACTGGCCGGCATCATCACCAGCGGATGAGCCAATGGGAGTATGGCAAAGGTATCGCCTATCTCACCGAGAAGGCAAAACAGGCACGCATCGAGAGCTTCACTGGCAGTGAGCGGGGAACATCGAGCCAGTGTCCGGTATGCGGGCGCAAACAGAAGCCCAAAGGGCGCGAATGGGTTTGCCGCAATCCACAGTGCGGATTTCATGGCCATCGGGATGTCGTAGGCAGCGTCAATATGCACCCGCTGGCATACAACCAGAAGATTTCGTTTCCCGCTCACATTACGTATCAACGAGCCGGCCCTGTTCGGGTCTCGCAGCGGAATGAAGAGCCGCCGCGAGTGAGGCGACGCGCCTCAGCTAGCCCGTTGTAGTCGCCCGGACACGGGCCACCAGCTAGCGAACCATTGGCTTCGTGGCTGGCGTTGTCCTGGGGAACTGGCAGATCAACTACCTGGATGGTCCAGGCGACCCGCAAGGGTCTGGCCTTACTGCCAGCATCGCCAGGAAACTCGAATGCTGTTGTGAGGATTCGAGCGTGTCATGCCTCGTGTCAGGGACATTGAGGCATAGCAAGTCTATCGTTCCACCAGTACGATGCGGTTGCGCAGCGTGCCGATGCCCTCGATGGTGGACTCCATGAGGTCGCCGGGGCGCAGGAATTCTTTGGGTGTGCGCCCGAAGCCAACGCCGCTCGGCGTGCCGGTGGCGATGATATCGCCCTGCTCCAGCGTCAGCACCTCTGAGAGCGCCGCGATAATCGCCGCCACGTCGAAGAGCATCTGATCGGTGGTGCTGTCCTGCTTGGTGACGCCGTTGACTTCCAGATGCAGCCGCAACGCCTGGGGATCAGGTAGCTCGTCCGCTGTCACGAGACACGGACCCATCGGGCAGGTGCCATCCAGACTCTTGCCCAGGAACCATTGGAGGCCGGTGCGGTGCTGAATGTCGCGCGCCGATATGTCGTTGACCACGGTATAGCCAAACACATGTGCCAGCGCATCTTCTTTGCGGATATGCCGCCCGGCTTGCCCAATCACCACGCCGAGTTCAACCTCCCAGTCGAGTTGGTCTGAGATGCCGGGGTCGAGGGGAATGTCGGCGTAGGGACCGGCCACCGTCGTCACCGCTTTGGTGAAGATATTCGGCGTCTCTGTCACCGTCACCTCCTGCCCGATAGCGCGCAAGGATTCGGCGGCGTGTTCAGCATAGTTGCGCCCCACACAGAAGATGTTCTTCCGTGGGCGTGGAATCGGCGCCAGAAGCTCAACCGCATCCAGCGGCAGAAGGGCATCCGCAGGCGCGCTGGTGATGAGCGTCTCAAGACGGCGGAGCGCCGGAGCGCCAGCGTCTATCAGCGCCAGCATATCGCGCAGTTCCGGCGCTGAACCTCCAACGGCCAGTTTCGCCACATCTACAACGCTCGCTTCCCGTTGAACGCCAATCCGTGTGCCTTCTGTAGCGCCTCTATTACGAAACGTCACCAATCGCATAGCCATCCCTCGATCTCTCTATTTGATGCAGCCAGATACGTCTCTTGCTCATTTTACCAGGATATGTTGGGAACATGGTTGAAGCAGTCGCTCCTCATATGTCAGACCGATACAGAGAGTCAGGGTAAGGATAAGCCTATTACTGATGCGTGTGGGGGATTTGCCGACACGTTTCGGGTACAAAATCGCGGCGCTTTCCCGACAGACCAATCATCGCATGCGCACCATAATAGGGCATGGAAAAGGTCATGAACGAACGCGAAACGCTCTCATGGCTAGTTGTATAAAGGAGGCCTGTTATGGCTATCTCCAGCGATCCCCAGTTCAAGACGCAGCTAGCTCCCCAACCTACACGGCGGCGTGGCGCTCCCACCGTGCGTCATCCACTCCATCCACTGCACACCCGCCCGCATGTTGTGCGGCTGCCGCGCGCCAAGACGCGGCATGTCGCGGTCCCTGGAATGGCTGCGCAAAATATCGCACTTGCCGGCCTGCAACTCATCGTTGGGTATGAGTGGCTGGTTTCTGGCCTAGATAAAGTGCTACTGGGCACTTTCCCTAGCCAGCTGCCCGGTCTGCTGGCGGCGGCAACCAGTAGTGGACGATTGCCCGGCTTCTTCGCGGCGCTTCTTCAGCAGTTCGTCGCGCCGCATGCCGTCCTCTTCGGCTTGTTCATTGAATGGGCCGAGACGCTGGGAGGGTTGGGACTGATGAGCGCCGGATTGGTCACGCTGCTGCGTCCGTGGGCTGAACGCTATTTGAACGTCCGGGCGGCAACGATCTTTCTCTCTGTTGCGCGTCTCCTCGATGGAGTGTCGCTGGCAGCCGCAGCGGGGACGGGACTGCTTGGCCTCAGTTATTTTCTGCTGGATGGTCTGCCTACGCCGTGGTTCACACCCAGCGTCGCCTATGGTGGTGCGATTGATACTGGGCTGTTCCTGGCGGCAGCCAGCGCCGTGCTGGTGACCAGCCAACTCATTCAGTGGCGCCGTCAGTCATCCGCATCATCAGCGTCATCCAGCGCGCAGTAGTTGCCGTCCGGCGGCCAGAGGAATATCGTTCTGGCCGCCGGACTATTTCGTTTGGTATGACTCGCTTGCCTATTCCTCATCCGGTGGATAGGTTTCGTGTGTCGCCAGTGAACGGTAGGAGTCATTTGAACGGTTTTGCTCTCGGGACGGTCTATCGCGTTCGGGTGAGGTATACGGGTTATAGGGATTATAGGGATTATACGGATTGTAAGGATTATAGGAGTCATAAGGATCAGGTGGTTCGTTGGAGCCGTCCAACCCGGATCCATCGGCTGAGCCAGTGGCAGGGCGTTCGCCACTATCGCCACTATAGGAGGGCGGTGGAAACGAAGGTGTGGCAGTGCCGCCATAGAAGGAGCCGACGCCAAGCGGCTGGCTGTTTGTGCGGAACTCTGCCATGCGGCTGCTGGCAAACTGGTTGGCGCGATGCTCGCTCCACAGCGAACTACGAATATGGGCATCATGGATATCTTCGAGCAACTGGCGTAGCTCATAATCGCTGACCAGCGTACTCAATTGGAGGGACCGTTCACCGCTGGCCGACTGATGCTGCGCAAAGGCGTGCAGGCGTTCATCATAGCGTTCGGTGCTGATGATCGTGAGGACAACGCCGTTGACATGCCGAGTGACCGGCGCTCCGGTCGCCGCCAGTTGTTCGCGCAAAGCGCAGCACAGCGCGACTTCTTCGCCGCCGATGGTGGTGAGCATCTCGCGTTCGGCGCGTTCCGTCGCGCCATTGGAGAGCGCAACCTCCACCTCAACACTGGCTCGCTCATCTTGTAGCAGCGCATTTAGGGCTTCTAGCGTTTCGGGGTCTATCTGCGCCATAGATATCCTCACTCGCATGTACTGACATGACCGGCGTTCACGGCTTACTGCATCATACTCTCTGCGTCAAATGTTCAGTTACCTCTACATGCTCCGGATGAGTCACTCAAATCGGGAAGGGCAGCGTTGCCAGCTAGAGACTGCCATAGATTGGTACTAGCTGGCGCACACCTGCCATCCTCCCCCGAACGGCGAAAATAGCCGGTTGCGCGTTGTCCGGTGGATAGGGCTATGGTATAATCGGTGATGGCGCATTTCAAGAAGTGCTGCTGCGTTACCCCTACACGCGCGTCTGCGTCAGAACGGTAAATGCCTGTCCATCGGTGACGACAGCATACCGCAAAACGCTCTCGCTCGCACGGATGAACTTCGACAACAGATAAGATAGACGATACGCAGCCTGATACAGGTGATACAGAGACGAACCCCAGGAGGTGCAAGTGGTCGCAACCGGCTATCTCTTTGCTGCAATTTTCTTTCTCGGCGGTTGTGCGTTTGTTCTCGGCGGCTTACAATTTGCAGACGTGCTGAATGCGCTGCTGCTCAAACGCAGACCGGCGAAAGATAAGCTCACGACCTACGAATCCGGCGAGACACCCATCGGTTCTGCGTGGGTTCAGTATCCGCTGGCGTTCTATATCTTTGCGCTGCTCTTCGTCGCCTTCGACGTGGATATCGTCTTCATTCTCTCCTGGGCAGTGATCTTCCAGCAGCTTGGTCTCTTCGGCTTCATCGAGATCGTCTTCTTCATCGCCGTGCTGGCGCTGGGTCTGGTCTATGCCTGGCGGAAGGGAGTCATCCGGTGGATTTAGTTCCAACCCAGAATACCGATCTCTCGCTGACGGCATATGACCCCAGGCAGGTCAACGTCTTACTTCAGCAATTGGCTCAGGTGGATGCTGCCCTCGGGCAAACAATTCCCAAACGTCGGTTGACCGGCGGCGCGGTTGGCATTGAAGTCTCTGCGGAGCAACTGCTGGATGTGGCGCGGCTGCTCCGCGATGCGCTTGGCTTTGAGATGATGACCTGCGTTTCGGGTGTTGATATGATTGACCATCTCGAATCCGTCTATCACTTCCGTTCGCTGCGCAACAACTGGCTGCTCCAGGCGCGAGTGAAGCTGCCGGCAGAGAACCCGCGCGTCGCCTCGCTGGTGAGCCTGTATCCATCTGCCAACTGGCTGGAACGCGAAACCTATGACCTCTTCGGCATCGTCTATGAAGGACATCCCGACCTGCGCCGCATTCTGCTGGACGATGATTTCTTTGGTCATCCGCTACTCAAGAGCTTCCGTCCCACGCCGCTGACCGTGCATGACCGCGCGACTACCCAGAGCAGCGCCATGCAGGCGGTGGCAGGTGAACAGCAGCGCAACATCGAAACAATTACCCATAAGCATCTGGGGCAGGGCAATGAGGAGCGCCTGCATCCGGGCAAGCTGACCTTTGGCAGCGCCGCCGTCTTCAAGCAGACGGGGCAGGGCGTTGAACCTGTCCCCGAAGATGCGCTGAATGCGCTGCCTGAGCCGGAAACACTCACCACCGACAATACCGAGGCCGGCCCGCCGAAAGAACAAAGGGGATAGGCAATGGCAACCGAAGTGCAACCTGGATATGAAGTTGGGCCTGCTGGTTTTCGCAGCGAGGAAATGATCCTCAATATGGGGCCGCAGCATCCTTCGACGCATGGTGTGTTGCGGCTGGTATTGGTGCTGGATGGCGAAACGGTGGTGCAATGTACGCCAGTCATCGGCTATCTGCATCGCGGCATGGAGAAAATCTTCGAGAATCGCCCTTATATGGCCGGCCCCCGCTACATTGACAACGCCGATTACCTTAGTCCCATGCTCAATGAGTGCTGCTATGCTGGCGCCGTCGAGCAGTTGATGGGCATCGAGCCACCGCGCCGCGCGCAATACATTCGCGTGCTGGTGGGCGAGTTGGAGCGCATCGCCAGCCACCTCGTCGCCATTGGCACCTATGGACTGGACCTCGGCGCGTTTACGCCGGTCCTCTGGTGCTTCCGCGACCGCGAGCAGATTCTCGATATGTTCGAGTCGCTCAGCGGCCACCGCTTCACGCATAACTATATGCGGGTCGGCGGCGTCCTCTATGATTTCCCCAAAGGCTGGCTCGAACAATGCGAGAAATTCCTCGACAAATTCGAGAAGACGAGCATACCAGAATTGGAAGAACTGCTCACTGGCAACGAAATCTTTGAGGCGCGCACGCAAGGCGTCGGCTACATTGATCCGCAGCAGGCGTTAGCTTATGCGCTGACGGGACCCGTCGCCCGCGCCTCCGGCGTGCCGTTCGATGTGCGCGTGAACCGTCCCTATGGCGCGTATCGTGAGATTCCGGTGAACATCAAGCTGCGGCAAGATGGCGACTGCTTCGCGCGTTATAAAGTTCGTATGGACGAGATGGGCGAGAGCGTGCGTCTCTGCCGCACCGTGCTGGATAAGCTCCCCGGTGGCCCGATCTCGGTGCGCTCACCGATTGCGCTCCGCCCGCCACGCGGCGAAACCTACTTTTCGGTGGAGAGCGCGCGCGGCGAAGAGAGTCTCTATATGATTAGCGACGGCTCGGAGTATCCGTATCGCGCGAAGCTGCGCGCGCCGTCTTTCGTCAACCTTCAGGTGTTGCCGGAACTGTTGCGCGGCCATAAGATCGGCGACGTGATCGCCATTCTGGGCAGCATTGATATCGTCCTGGGCGACGTGGATCGGTAGATTGGAGCCAGTATGAACGATGTAGTCCAAAATATCATCCACTTCTTCGTCACGTTCCTGTTTTCGCTGCTCTTCCTGATGGGCGCGGCGACGATTCTGGTATACCTGGAACGCAAGGTGATGGCGTGGATGCAGGACCGCTACGGCCCGCTGCATGTAGGGCCGCATGGCGCATTGCAGACCGTTATGGATGTGGCCAAGTTGCTGCTGAAAGAAGACCTGAAGGTCAGTTCAGCCGACAATCCGGTCTACAAGTTTGCGCCGATGGTCTTCTTCGCGCCGGTGATTACGGCGTTTGTGGTGATTCCTTTCTCGCCGTATATGACGGCTGGCGCGTTGAGTACTGGACTCATCTATTATGTGGCGCTCAGTTCGATTGACGTGATCGGCGTCTTCATGGCGGGCTGGGGTTCCAACAACAAATACGCGCTGATCGGCGGTCTGCGTTCCACCGCGCAGATGATCTCGTATGAGTTGCCGCTGATCCTCTCGCTGGTCGGTGTCATCATGCTGACGAGCGTGCTGGCTCCCGGCTGCACCGGCCCCAACCCGGACCTGAATACCTGCGGCGTCGGTTCGATCTCGTTTACGCAGATTGTCGCGGCGCAGATGCGCCCGGAGTCGCCCTGGCTCTGGTTTGTGCTGCTCCAACCGCTCGGCCTGGTGGTCTATTACATTTGCGGGCTGGCGGAGACAAACCGCTCGCCGTTCGACTTGCCGGAAGCTGAATCCGAATTGGTCGCCGGTTATTTGACGGAATATAGTGGCCTGCGCTGGGCGATGTTCTTCCTGGGTGAATATGGCAACATGACCATCGTATCCGCTGTGGCGACGGCGATCTTCCTGGGTGGCTGGTCGTTCCCCGGCGCGGCGATTGGCTTCTGGACCGATCATCTTGGGTCATTCGGCGGGCAACTCGTCTTCAATATCATCTGCGTCGCGGTCTTCCTGGCGAAGATGTTCGCACTGCTGCTGGTCTTCATCTGGGTCCGCTCGACGCTGCCACGCCTGCGGGCTGACCAGTTGATGCGGTTCGCCTGGCTGTATCTCATTCCGCTGACACTAGTCAACATCCTGGTGACGGGCGCGTTGCTGCTGTTCATCCCGCCGAACACGCTGGTGCAGGGTGATGTGCTGCGCATCGCCGTCTCGGCGGTGGTCAACTGGGGCATGTTGGTGTTCGTGATCTTGAGCTTCCGCAGGCTGGCCGGCCTGACCTCGAAGGGCAAACTGCCTAGATGGGTTCGCCCGGCGAAAGGGCCTGTGACAGTGGTGACACCTGCCGCGCAGAGCCAGACGCCGCCCACCGCGCAGACGCCGGAACTGGCCGCAGGCGCGGGCGCCGCGCGCAAATAATCTCTCGTGTTTCTGCAAGCGAGGCGCTATGTCAATGATGCGTAGCGTCTCGCTTTTGTGGCGTTTACAGGCGTGGGTCCACTGGCTCGCTCTCCAGCGCCAGCACGGCGAAGACCGCCTGATGGACACGCCAGAGCGGTTCGCGGCGGATGAAGCGTTCCAGCGATTCCACGCCCAGGGCGAACTCTCGCAGCGCCAGCACGCGCTTGCCGGTGAGGCCGCGCTTGCGCAGGCGTTCCAGGTTGGCTGGCTCTGTGTAGTCCGGGCCGTAGATGATGCGCAGATATTCGCGGCCATGGCACTTCACCGCAGGCTGGATCAACCCGCGCGAACCACGCGCAATGAAGTCCAGCGGCTTGACGACCATCCCCTCGCCTCCCTGCTCCGTCATCTCTGCCCACCACTCGCTTGCCGCCGCGCACTCTTCCTGGTCGAGCAAACGCACCTCACGGTGGCGGGTCGCCAGGAAGAGTGGGTCCGCCTCGGCCAGTTGCGCCAGTTCGGTCATATGCCAGCGATGGTCGCGGTCGAGATAGGTCTTGCCTTCGGTCGCCAGCAGATGAAACGGCGCGATACGCACGCCTTGCAGTCCATCTACTTCCCAGCAGTAACGGCGATAGGCGGCGGTATAGCGCGTGATGTCGTCCTCGCGTTCGCGCAATCGCGCGCTGAGCGCATCCAGCGCGGCGGATGGCGCCTCCGGCAGTGCGCGTTGGCGGGCGGACGCAACGCTGGCAAGCGCGGCGGAGAGCGCGACATGCCCAGCGACAGCGACCGGCGCGTATTGCTCGTGCAACAACCCCTGCGCTTTGGCGCTCCACGGCAGCAACTCAGCATCCAGGCAGACCCAATCCGTCTCGTAGCGTTCCCAGAAACCTGCGGCAGTGAGCGCGGTGGAGAGCCGGGTGATGAGTTCGCGGTCAAGTGCATCATCATCGAAGAAGCGTCGCCCGGTGCGTGTATAGCAGACGCCGGGGACACTCTCCGCCGGTACGCCAAAGCGACGCGCGGCGGCCTCGCCATCGCGGCAGAGGATCAGCACGGCGCGGCTGCCCATGTGCTTCTCCTCGCAGACGACGCTTGATATCCCTTGCTGGCGATAATAGGCGAAGGCTTCAGTCGGGTATTCCAGCCACCCGGGCTGTATCGTGGTTTCGCTTGGTGACATCGTTGGCGGCAGATAGATCAGCCAGCGCGGGTCCAGCGCGAAACGGCTCATCACTTCCAGCGCGGCTGCCGTCCGGTCCTCTTCAATGATAATATTTTTCATCAGGCGCGTGGTGACAATCTGCTTGCCCTGTACATCCTCGATGCGTAGCAACGTATCGCCGGAGTGGTCGCCGCTCGCAGCGACATCCGGCGCTAGCAACGGGCGCACCGGCTGCGCATACACCGCACGTGCCGGGACGCTCACCAACTCGCGCTCCGGCCAGCGCAGCGCCGTGAGCCGGCCCCCGAAGACGCAGCCGGTATCAATATTGATGGTGTTATTGAGCCAGAGCGCCTCCGGCACCGGCGTATGCCCATAGACCACCGTTGCCTTGCCGCGATAATCAGCGGCCCAATCGGCGCGCACCGGCAACCCGAACTCGTCGGTCTCGCCGGTCGTCTCGCCATAAAGCGCGAACGCCCGCACGCGCCCAGACGCGCGCCCCTGATACGCTTCTTTCATACCAGCGTGCGCCACCACCAGCGCGCCGCCATCCAGCACCAGGTGCGAAATCAGCCCATCGGCAAACGCGCGGAACTGTTGCGTCCAGGCGGCGCGTACATCTTCGGGCAGCGCGTTGATCTGCGCCACGCTCTCCGCCAGCCCGTGACTGACCTGCACTTGCCTGCCGCGCAGATAACGTTCCAGCTTCATATCGTGGTTGCCGGGAACGCAAAACGCCTGCCCTGCGGCGACCATGCGCATTACTAACTGCGTGACGGCAATGATCTTTGGCCCACGGTCCACCAGATCGCCCAGAAAGATCACGCGCCGCCCGGCGGGATGGCGCAATCCAGCCTCCGCGTCCTCCACATAGCCGAGCGCGCCGAGCAGTTCGGTCAACTCATCGTAGCAACCGTGAATATCACCGATGATGTCAAAAGGACCGCTTTCACTGCGGCGGTCGCTCCAGAGCGGCTCGCGCACGATCTGCGCGGCATTCACTGCCTCCAGCGAGTTCAGCGTATAGACTCGCCGGAACCCCTCGCGCTCCAAGCCACGTATGCCGCGCCGCAGCGATTGAATATGATTGCGCACCACCTGCGCGCCAAACTGGCGGTCCGGGCGGGCGGCGTTGCGCTCGACGCAGATGGCTTCATCGAGGTTCAGGACAATGGCGACGGCGTGGACATCATGCTCGTGCGCCAGACGCACCAGCGGCGCGCGGTCTTGCGGCTTGACGTTGGTGGCGTCTATCACGGCGATTCTGCCGAGTGCCAGCCGCAGCCCGGCGATATAGTGCAGCGCGTCGAAGGCGGCCTTTGTCACAGTCTGGTCGTTGGGGTCGTCGCCAACCACGCCGCGATACTGGTCGGAACTCAGCACTTCGGTTGGCTGGAAGTGCCGTGCGGCGAAGGTACTCTTGCCGGAGCCGGAGGCGCCGATCAGCACGACGAGGCACAGGTCAGGAATCGTAATGGTTGTTGATATAGATGGGGATGTGCGTTCCTTCCTCCCGGCCATCGTAACCCCTTCAAAATGTCCTGACTGTATTTGACATAACACAACTATTCGAGGAAATGTATCGTACTTTTCGCTTGCAATCCCATTATATCTTACCAGCGCAGCAAATACACCGGACGATGGACCGATTTTTTCGTGAGAGGTGGCGCCGTATACTCCTGATGCACTGTATCGTTGCATCAGTTGCGGAACGAGGTGAAGATGGCGACCACTGCGCAGTCTCAGCAGTCGCTTCCCAATGAGCCAACCGGCGCATCAGGTTCATCCACTCATCGTGCGCTGGCGCTGCTGGCGCAGTATCTACGCCCGCAATGTGCGCGTGTGGCGCTGGCGACGATATTGCTGCTCGCCGCCCTTGCGCTGCAACTGCTGGCGCCCCAGGTATTGCGCGCGTTCATTGACACGGCGCGGGCCGGTGGGAGCGCCGCGATGCTCACTCAGGCGGCGCTGTTCTTCCTGGTTGCGGCGGTTGGCGCGCAAATCGTCGTGGCGCTCGCCGGTTACTACAGCGAAGATGTCGGCTGGACGGCTACAAATCGCCTGCGCGCTGACCTGGCGCGGCACTGCCTCGCGCTGGACCCCGGCTTTTATCAGGCGCATACCCCCGGCGAACTGATCGAGCGCGTGGATGGCGATGTCGCTCTGCTAGCCGATCTCTTCTCTCAGGTCTTTGTCAATGTCATCGGCAACGGTTTATTGCTGGTGGGCATCCTGCTGCTCGTCGCGCGGGAAGACCTGCGCATCGGGCTGGCGCTGGCGCTTTATACGGCGCTAGTTGTCGCCATGATGCGCTGGCTTCAGCGCCGCGCCGTACCGGTGTTCATCGCCTCGCGCCAGGCGTCGGCGGAGATGAGCGGTTTTCTTGGAGAGTATCTTGGCGCGCGTGAAGATATTGCCGCCAATGGCGCTGCTGGCTACATCCTGCGTCGCTTCGAGGGCTTGCAGCGTCTGCTCAATCGCGCGGCGATTCGCGTGCAGATGATGGCGTGTGTCATCGGCGGCTCGCTCAATCTGCTAACAACGCTCGGCTCTGCGCTGGCGCTGACGCTGGGCGCATACTTCCTGGCGCATGGCACGATGACGCTCGGCACAGTGTTCCTGCTCTACAGCTATACGGCGCTGCTGATAGATCGCCTGATAACGCTCAATGAACATTTCGATACGCTACAACAGGCGGCTGCCAGCTTAAAGCGCATCAGCGAGCTATTTCAGACGCCGGTGCGTGTGCGCGAAGTGGCTGATATGGCGCTTGCCGGTCTCACGCTTCCCAACGGCGCGCTGTCGTTGGCCTTCGAGAATGTAACGTTCTGCTATGCCGTGGATGCGCCCCCTGCGCTCTCCGGCGTGAGCTTCGCGCTGGAGCCAGGCGAGGTGGCTGGGCTGGTGGGACGCACCGGCAGCGGCAAAACCACTATCACGCGCCTGCTGGACCGCTTCTATGATCCAGAGCGCGGCATTGTGCGGCTTGGTGGGCAGGATATCCGCCAGTTGCCCGTAGCGGACCTGCGCAGTCGCATCGGCCTCGTCACGCAGGAGGTGCAACTCTTCCATGCGACAGTACGCGACAACCTGACCTTCTTTGACGCCGCCATCAGCGATGAGCAATTATTGGCGGCCATCGAGCAGCTTGGGCTAGGCGAGTGGCTTGCGCGCCTGCCAGATGGCCTCGACAGTGACCTTTCGCCGGAGACGCTCTCCGCTGGTGAAGCGCAACTGCTGGCCTTCATTCGCGTGTTGCTGCGCGATCCACAACTGGTGATCCTGGATGAAGCCTCGGCGCGGCTCGATCCTGCCACCGAGCGCCTATTGATGCGTGCTATCGCCGGACTGTTCGCCAACCGCACTGGCCTGCTCATCGCGCACCGTCTGACGACGCTTGCCCAGGTGGACCGCATCCTTGTGCTGGAGGCTGGCGCACTTGTGGAGGATGGGTCGCGGGTGGCGCTGGCGCAGAATCCAGACTCGTACTATGCGCGCCTGTTGCGCACCGCAGCGTTGGAGGGCGTCCTGGTATGACGAGTGCAGTCAATGTGACGGATGCAACGACCGATACCGATAATGTCAACCTCTGGCCGGTTCTCTGGCGGTTGGTGCGTCATTCGCCCTGGCTCTATCTGCTGAATTTTTTGCTGCAATTCCCCCGGCAGCTCATCTGGCTGCTGCCGGGATTGGTCGTGCAGGCGATCTTCGCCCGGCTCACAAACCGCCCGGCGCTCGATAGCGGCTTTCTGGCGCTGATTGCGCTGCTGGTGGCTGTGACGCTTGGGCGCATCGCTATACTGGCGGGCACGTTGCTCGGCATGTTCTATCCGCTGAATGCCAGCGCCACGCTGCTGCGCCGCAATATGCTCACCCATCTGCTCCGGCGGCCCGGCGCGTTGCCGTTGCCCTACCCGATGGGCGATATGGTCAACCGGCTGCACGAAGATATTTACGGCAGCTATTCGGGCATCGCCTATACATCGGCGCTGCTCTTTGCAACGGTGGGATTTATGACGCAGGCGCTGGTGGCGCTGGCGATCATGGCGCGCATCAGCCTGCCGCTCACGCTGGTGGCCGCGCTGCCAACGCTGCTTGTGAGCGGTGGTGTCAACCTGGCTGGCAAACACATCGAACGTTTCCATCAGGCGACGCGCGAAGCGAGCGGGCGTGTCACTGCGACACTCGGTGAACTCTTTGGCGCGGCGCAGGCGATTCAGGCGGCATCAGCGGAACAACCGGTCATCGCGCACCTCGAACGGCTGGGTGTTGCGCGGCGGCGGGCCGCCTTGCGCGAATATCTCTTCTCCACGGTCACGCTGGATACGCTCAGCGCCAGCGCCGCCAGTATCGGCATCGGCGCCGTGCTGCTGCTGGCGAGTCAGGAGTTGCGCGCAGGCAATTTTACGGTCGGTGATTTCGCGCTCTTCGTCACCTATCTGACTATCCTCGCAGGCTTCACCGGCATACTCAACCAGACCATCGCCAACTATAAACAGGCGAAAGTCTCATACCGGCGTCTGCTCGCGCTCTTGAGCGACAAAGATGGCGCGTCATCTCGTATGCTGACACAGGACAACACTGGGATGCCAAGGCAGTCGCCTGCACGGTCCCCACTCTCCTCGCGGGAGCAAGCCCCCGCCATGCAGAGCATGGAGGCTCTGCCTCGCAGAGCGGAGGAGGCGAGGAGCGCAGCGGTGGGGACAGGGGGTGAGGTCTTCCAGTCGCTCACAACGCGCAACCTCAGCTATCAGCATCCTGGCAGTGGGCGCGGCGTCACAGGCGTTGATCTGCGCATCGCTCGTGGTGAATTCTTCGTCGTGACCGGGCGTGTCGGCGCGGGCAAGACAACGCTGCTGCGTGTGCTGCTCGGCCTGTTGCCCAAAGCACAAGGCGACATCTTCTGGAACGATGAAGCTGTTGACGACCCCGCCACCTTCTTCGCGCCGCCGCGCACGGCGTACATACCGCAGGCGCCCTCGCTACTGAGCGCGACGCTGCGCGAGAATATTTTGCTCGATCTGCCGGCAAAGGATGAGCAACTCGCTACGGCGCTACACCAGGCCGTTCTCGACATGGACATCGCCGCCTTCGAGCAGGGACTCGACACGCGCATCGGTCCGCGTGGCATGCGGCTCTCCGGCGGGCAGGCGCAGCGCACCGCCGCCGCACGCATGTTCGTCCGCGCGCCGGATGTGCTGGTCTTCGACGATCCTTCCAGCGCGCTCAATGTGGAGACTGAGCGGCTGCTCTGGGAGCGCCTGCTCAGCGGCGAGGAGCGTCACACCTGCCTCGTCGTCTCGCACCGCCGCGAGGTACTGCGCCGGGCTGACCGCATTATCTGCCTGAAAGATGGCAGCGTTGTAGCAATGGGCACACTGGACGAGTTGCTGGCGACCAGTGAGGAGCTACGCCGTCTCTGGTCCGCTGACGAAGACAACGGTGATGACAGCGTGGCTACATCTCAGCGTTGATCGAAGATGAATAGCTGCGAGGGTGCGCCAATCTCCGGCTCCGCTGCCCCGATCTCTTGCTGCGTGACCTCGTAGTGATAGGTGGCGGACATGCGCTCCGCCCAGGCGCGCCCCTCCGCGCGTGTCCACTCGAAGCGATGGTCGCTGTGGCGCAGGCGTTCGCTGCCCAGCGTCTCCCAGTGGACGTTGTATTCGCGATTGGGTGTGGTGACAATCACACGGCGTGGTCGCGCATGCTCAAAGACCACGCGCTCCATTGCGCTCAGCCGTGGCGCATCCAGGTGTTCGATCACCTCTACCAGCGCCGCCACATCGAAACCCGCCAGCCGGTTATCACGGTAGAGCAGCGATCCCTGCACGATGTCAATGCGCGCGCGTTGCGCCGGTGGCATCGTCTCCCAGTGCAGACGCCGCCGTGCCCGTGCCAGCGCCAGCGAGGAGACATCCACCCCCAGGATGCGTGTCAGTTGCCGTTCTTTAAGCGCCAGTTGCAGGAGTTTACCCTCGCCGCAGCCCAGGTCTACCAGTGAGTGTGCGTTGCTCTCACGAATCGCCGCCAGCACCGCCTGTAGCCGCTGCTCATGCAATCCTACGCCTGGCTCCCTGGCTAGCTCACTCGCTCCGGCTGCTTCATCGCTCGTCTCGCTGCCATTCGCTTCTACTTCTGGCTCGATGGGCACATCCAGCGCAGCCAGCCGTTCGAGCGCCGAGGAGATCAGCGTGCGTTTGTAGCGCAGATAGCGCCGCGCGATCAGTTCGCGTTCGGGATGCAGCGCCAGCCATGCGCCGCCGTGGTCCAGTAGCTTCTCCGTCTCCTCGCGGTCTACATAATAGTGCTTGCTGTTATCCAGCACCGGCAGCAGCACATAGAGATGTCCCAACACGTCGCGGACCGTCTGCTCGCCTTCCAGCCGGACGCTATAAATATCTGATGCGCCCCAGGCAAGAAAACTGCTGTCGAGCGGATGCCGGGTCGCCGTCAGCGTATAGCCCAGCGGTGTGAAGAGCCGAGCCATCAGATCCTCGCCGCCGTCGCAGGCGACAGCAGGCAGCGCCACCACCCAGCGCATGCGTTCGTTCAGCCGTTCAGGTCGCTCCTTGTTTCGTCCCGCCAGCGCCGTGGCAAAGGCGGTGTGCAGCGCCACGCTGGTAAGGCTGGTGGAGACGTAGGGCCGGTCGTTGACGTACTGATCGAGCTGCGTCAGCGCCGCCGGTCCGCGCACGAGGCCAACCGGGTCTATCTCGGTCAGCAGCGCCACGGTGATGTGATCTTCCGCGACCTCTGGATAGAAGACCCAGACCTGGCCCGCCGAAAACTCGCGCTCGAAGACCGAATCAGGATTCTTGGCCAGCAGATAGCCGACCTCCGGCGCGTTCGGCGCATAGCAGGTGAGCGTTATCAGCATGGGCAGTGTCCTTCTCTTGATTCAGGCAAAACGGGTGAAACTCGTGTGCGCATCCTGCTCACTGTGCCACCTGCGCCGCCGGTATGCAAGAGCTATTTGAATGTTCTGCGCATGCTTACGCTGGTAGCGTTCCCGCCGCGAACTGCGGAATGAAGTCCTCGACGCCCTGCACATACCACCAGTTCTGGATGCCGTTCTGGTCGGTGTAGCCCGGCCCTTCGTTGTAGGCGCTGAGTGTGATATCGAGCAGCGTTGGGTCGCCAGTGGTCGCGCTGTAGGGGCAACTCCAGGTCGCGCTCGTCGTGGAGGGCAGCGCCGCATATTCCGGATTCGCCAGATCGTTGAAGACGGCGGCGCAGAAACTCTTGGGATTGGGCGAGCCGTTGGCGTTCAGCGTATCGGGATATTGCAGTCCCGCCTGCTGATAATACCAGGCGATGGTATCAACGCCGGGGCTGCCGGCAGTGCCACCGTTATCACCCCAATAGCTATAGAAGCAACTGATCCACGCCAGGAACTTTGCGCCGAGGTCTGCGTTGCCCTGAAGCGTATTGGGGTCGTAATTCGTGGCAGAGAGGCCACACTCCGGCACACTCTGGCCGTTCAGCCAGGGATAGGTATAGTATTGCACCTGCATCAGTCCGATGCCGCCGTCGCAGGAGATGACATCCTCATGCCACCGGCTCTCCTGCCAGGCGTCTGCCAGCAGGAGGTTGCGCGGCAAATGATAGAGGTCGGCGGCGGAGTAGAGCGCGCTGCGTATCTGCGATTGGCTGGGGTTGTTGCCCTTGTAATACGGGCACTGTTGGCAATTGCCGATCATGCTGCTTGTGCTGCTCGTGGTGGACAATCCACCGGTGGAACTTGTCCCGCTCGTCGTCCCCGTTGGCGTAGCTGTAGCAGTCGCGGTAGCGGTTGCCGTGGGGACTGGTGGCGTATCGGTTGCCGTCGGCGCAGGCAAGGGTGTTGGCGTTGGGCAGAAATTATTCGTTGGGTTGGGCGGCGGCGTCGGAATGGGCGGCGGCGGTGGCGCAGTAACCACGCTTACCGTCGTCTTCTTGGTTGGTGTGCGCGTCGCTGAAGGCAGGGCCAGCGTGGCGCTGCTAGTTGCCGGGGCCGTCGCGCTGGCAAACACCGTCGTGTTGCCGGTAGTCGCCTGGCTGGATGGTCCAGCAGTAATGATGAGCAGGCTAATCGCCAGCAGCACAATGCAGAGCGCCGCCAGTCCTGCCGCCAGCAAGCGATTGCGCCGCGATGACGGTAGACGCTGCGCCAGGCGAGCGACTATGGTACGTATGGCATCCATCCGCTTATTTCCAGACTAATTTTGTACCGGCGCCACGTTGCATACATCCCCGACATGCCGAGGATTGAAAGCGACGTCCTAAAAAAATACGTGTGAGTTGGCTCGCTATGCGAAGCAAAGCCCCCCTTGTTGTAGACGGGTAGGTGGAATGTCTGTAACGAGAAGGGAACTGCGTCGTATACATGTTGAGTCGCCGCATTGCTCTTGCGACTCGCGGCGTCTATCTGCTATGGTGTGCCTGATGGCGCGACGTTTGCCTTGTGCAGTTTCGCCCTGAGCGTACTGAGAGGGCTGAACGTACTGAGACGCTGTAAGCGCCACCAGCCCTCTACAAAGGGCTGGCGTTGGTGTCCCACGAGCGGGAGGAAGGGAAACATGACAGTTCTGAAGTTGGCGGGCCGTACCGTTGCCATGATTGTCGGGATTCTGGGTGCGGTCGTTGCGTTGGTGGTGACAATCATCAATTTCGGCGTCAAGAACATTGAAGCAGGTAGCCTGGGCAACGCGCATACCCCAACTGGTCTGGGGATGACACTGCTGGCGTTCATTGGCGCGTTGATCGCTCTCCCATTCCCCACCGTTTCAGCTATTCTCATGCTGATCGCTGGTATTGTAATGGTTTTGGTAGCTGGCTGGCTAGGGGTCATTCCGCTGATTATTCTGGCGCTTGCCGCGCTCTTTGCATTCCTAGATCGTCCCAGCCGTCGCGCAGCGCGCGCCTGATATTCAGCATGCAACGCCATTGGTAGGGCGGACATTCCTGTCTGCCCTACCAATTTTTTACCGGCAAACGCATCTGAACCCAGCGGCTATGGCGTTTACGGTGTGAGCCGGTTCAGGTCGCGTGGGAAGAGGGTCGCCAGTTTGATGTTTGGCACACCAGTCAGTTGCATCAGCAGCCGTTCGAGGCCGATAGCGAAGCCACCATGCGGCGGCATCCCATAGCGAAACGCTTCCAGATAGGCGGCGAACGGTTCTTCCGGCAATTCACGCTCTGCCAGCACCGCCAGATAATCCTCATAGCGATGCAGCCGTTGTCCGCCGCTGACCAGTTCAGTTCCCCGGAAGATCAGGTCGAAGGCGTTTGAGTAGCGCGGCTGCCTGGGGTCGGGCGCCGTATAAAACGCGCGTTTCTTCGTCGGATAGCCCGTCACGAAGAGGAAGTCGCTGCCATACTCCTGCTGTGCCCATTCGCCCAGCCAACGTTCGTCCTGCGGCGAAAGGTCCGGCTCGCCGCGCACGTCCATCCCATGCAGACGATAGATCACCTCCTGCGCCTCAGCGAAGTGGATAGCTGGTATCGGCTGCTGCACCACAGGCAGTTGGACGCCGAGCAGCGCCAGTTCCGGTGCGCAACGTTCGCTGAAGGCAGCGCAGATGTTGGCGACTACGTCGCGCAGGACTGCCATCACGGGCAGATGGTTCTCGATGAAGCCCATCTCCATGTCCAGGCTGACATATTCGTTGAGGTGGCGCGTGGTGTCGTGCGGCTCTGCGCGAAAAACCGGCCCCACCTCGAAGACGCGCTCAAAGACGCCAACCATGATTTGTTTGTAGAGTTGCGGACTCTGCGCCAGATACGCAGGCCGCCCGAAATAGTCCAGTGCGAAGACGTTTGCGCCGCTTTCGGTGGCTGCCGCGACGATCTTTGGCGTCTGAATCTCAGTGAAGCCCTGCGCCAGCAGCGTCGCGCGGAAGGCTTCCATCCCCACCGCGCCCAGCCGCAGGATTGCCCGGCGCGTGGGGTGACGATTGGCGATGACGGCGTGATCGAGTTGCGTCGTCAGGCTGGCTTTGATCTCGCGCTTGCTCAGGACCACCGGCGGCGTCTCCATGACGGCGCTGATGACCTCGATGCGTGGCTCGCGCAACTCCACGCCGCCCGGCGCCTGCGCTGCCACGGCAGCCGTCCCCTCGATGGCGATGACGCTCTCGACGCCTGCGCCCGCCGCCAGCAGCGGCGCCAGCGCCTCTTCTTGCTCTACTACCGCCTGGATTATGCCCCAGCCGTCGCGCAGGACCAGAAAGTTGATGCCACCCATGCGGCGCACCGAGTGTAGCCAGCCGGCCACACGCACGCGCTCGCCGGTATGGTCGCCGATCTCGCAACTGCGAATACGTTGTAGACGTTCCATGATTTACTCCTGACATGAATGCCGTGATGTTGATGATGAGAGATACATTGGGTCCGCCGCTGAACACGCAAGTTCATTGGGAAGCGCGCCCTAGCGGACCAGTGCCGTCTCGCTCATCGCTCACATCTCACAGCTTCACGTCAGGCGCGTTCCCACAGATCGTTGTCTCCGCAATCGTGATCGTCGGTCATCGGGTCATCCTCTTTCTTTGGCTAGCCTTATCCTCACCCCGGCCTGCGGCCACCCCTCTCCTTGCGAGGAGAGGGGCTGGGGGTGAGGATTCCGGCTTCCCCTCTCCCGCGCATGGGGGAGGGGTTAGGGGTGGGGGCTTCAGCACGACAAAAGGCCCTCATCCTCACTTGGAGGACGAGGGCCTATACTTCTATGAGCCGTTCGTGGTGCCACCACCATTCGCCCTGTGTTCACAAAGGAGCGCAGAGCCTCAGCCGGTTCGCTCGTATTGCGCGATATTCGCGCATCGGGCAAACCGTTGCGCGCTAACGGGCGCATCCCGAAGCCGGTTACTACGCATGTGATGCGCTTCGCCGGTTGGCTCAGGGGTGTCGCGTTGGGAGTGGCTGACGGCGACGCTTGCAGCAGATGCGCCGCTCTCTAGATCGTCTGCGCTGCTCCGGCATGTCCCCTTCGTTGCCGATAAAAATCTAGTTCACTCTTTGTCGTGCTGTTCTCTCAGTATGCGCCAGCGCGCGCCTGTCTGTCAAGCCGAAGCGCGTTCCAGGCGCTCGCTGAGCTTTGCCGCCAGCGTCTCCGGCTCCGAACGTTCGACACGCACCGCATCCAACTTGAGGAAGCGCACCAGATCGCGCAGCGCCCGCGCCAGCCCGGAAAGCAACGCCTGATCCGGCTTGACGCCCGGTTCCAGGTAAATCGCCCGCGCCAATAGCGCGCGCTCGCTGCGAACCGCTTTGGCGTCCACCCGCCCAACGATGCGCCCGCGATGCAGGATGGCAAGGCAATAGTAGCCGTAGCGCCGCTTCTCCGGCACGACATACGCCTCGAAACAGACTTCGTAATTGAAGAGGCTCTCGGTGCGCGAGCGATGCCAGATGAGATTATCGAAGGGCGAGAGTAGCGTCGTGCGTGCCGGTTTCTCGCCCGCGCGCAGCCGTTGCAGATCTGGCAACCGCTCCACTGCCAGATACGCCGGCTCTTTGATACCCTCAATCGTTGCCGGTAACAGTATGCCGTCCGCAACCAGTCCATCCAGCACAGTTTTGGCTGCCAGACGCGCGGCGAGCTTCTGCCCGTTGGTGGCGGCGAGTTGCAGCGCTGGACGCACGCGAAAATAGTCCCACAACCAGGAGGGCGTCAACACGCCGAGCGCGCGCACGGTGCGTTGCACAAAATGCCGCGCCTGTTCCGCTGGTGTCGGCAGCGCATCGTCGTGCGGCATGTTGCCATCAAAGGCCGCCGTCAGCACACGCTCGCGCAAATCGTAGACCTTCTGGCCGCCGCGCCGGTGGGAAATCATCAGGTCGCCGGTGGTCCAGAGGATATCTAGCGCGCGGCGGCTTTCCTTCGGCCCATACCAGTCCCAGGGGTTCGCTTTCTTGCCATCTGCTGGCCCCTCGAAATCTGCGGAGGCCAGCGGGCCGCGTGTACGAATCGCTTCCAATGTTTCGGCAATCACCTGGGGATTTTCACGCATCCAGGCGGCCAGATCATCCCACAAGTGATATTCGCCCGCCCGCACCATATCCGCGCGATAATAGGGATAATCGCTCATTGGCACAATGGAGGCGGCATGACTCCAATACTCGAAGATGGCGCGATGCGGGTTGAGCAGCGCATCAAGCAGCGTGGCATCATACGGGCCGAGGCGGCTCCAGAGGACCAGATATTGCGACCGTTCGATGACGCTGATGGTATCTATCTGCACGACGCCGAGCCGGTCTATCGTCGCCCGCACGGCATCCAGGTTGGGGCGAGGCGCTGGCGTGGCGAAGAGTCCCTGCGCCGCCAGCATCACGCCGCGCGCCTCCTCGATGGTGAGCCGCTGCTGACCTCCCTCGTTTTCGCTCATGGAATATCCCCTCAATGGGTCAACTGATTGGTGTTGGATTATTGGCGCTGATTGGATTCCCGATTACCGTATTGTAGCACGGACGTTCTAACGGCGTAACGCCCGCGAGCGGCGGATAGTACCTGCGCGCGTGACCACGCTGGACAGACACGGTATACTCGAAGCGAGCGTTGCGTTGTATCAGATGCAGGGAGAATGATGCGGGTGAGCAATCTTCGCGCACGAGTCTATATGAGCACGGTTGGTCTGATGCTGCTGGTGGCGCTGGCCGTCGCCGCCTGCGCCAGCGGCAGCAGCGGCGCTAATTCCACGCCGACGGCTCCCATCGCCGGGGGCAGCGGAACTGCAGGAGCTAGCGGCACAGCAGCGGTGTTGCCATCCACGGCGACACCAACGTCGAGTGTCGCGTCTCCTGGCGCTGGTCAGGGGGGCAGCGATGAGTTTTGTTCCAACCCTCCTGATGTTGAAATATCCCTGCCCACCAGTATTCCCCCCTACCCCAACACGCAGTTGCGCGTGAGTAAGGTTGATACGCAGTACAACACAGGGAATAAGCTTTTCGTGTACTGCACAGCAGACTCAACAAGCGCGGCTGTCAACTTCTACCTTGCGCAGCTTCCCACGAAGGGCTGGCAGCAGATTACGCATAATTCGATCATGACCACCGAGCAGATTCAGGCGGGCAAGAGCGGAAGCCAGATCATGATTACCATTCAGCCGGACCCCGTGTTGTCTAATACAACAGAGATCGTCATCGAGGCGAGCGGCGTGTAGTTTCTCTGCGCGCCACTACAAGTAGGATGAAGGGTGAGCGCGATGGGCAACAGCGACGCATCCGGCTGGTGGGGATTTTTCACGCGCTTGCGGCAAGCGATGTCCTCGCCACTCTCCGCAGAGCGCAACCCTGCCGTGGCCGCTTTTCGTGATGAGGTGCTGGCGACGTTTCCGTATACCGACGAGGCGAAACAGTGGCTCTCCAGCGCCATCGGCTTCGAGGTGCAAGACCTGAGTAGCACGCGCGGTGGTGGCTACTGGTATCCCGACCAGAACAAGGTGTTTCTCTACACCGCGCAGTATGAGGCGGCCATTCACGAGTTGGCGCATGCCTGGTGGCACTATCGCCGCCACGGACGCGAGGATGCGCTGATCGAGGCAACGATTGCGCTCTCCGAGGAAACGAACCCGCGCTACGCTCGCCTGCAAGGGCTGGCCTATGGCTACGTGCATGGCATCCCAGAACAACAGTGGGAGGGCATGCTGGTAGACCGCAATGACTGGGAGATGTATGCCAGCATGGCAAGCGGTATGATGGCTGATCTTCGGCTCGTACCGCCTTATGTGCGCGTGTTCTATAGCGACATGTATCGCCTGCTGCCCGATGACGCGCCCTCGCCTATCGCGTTGGCCGCGCATGGGTAGCATCTCATATCAGCGGTCGCGGCACTTCAGTGCCGGCGCACGGGGAACCGGACTGAAGTCCGGGGGTGGTACGCGGCGGCTTCTCTGGCTTCAGCCGCTCATATGTGTGTTCCGGCTTTTCAAAGCCGAGAGTACAGTGCAGTATCACCAACTGGCGCGCGATGAGTCGGCTGTCTCTGAGCCGAGCAAGCGCAGGATGGCATCGGCCAGCGCCTCGGATTCCGAGATACCCTCGCCGTCCAGTGGCGTCGCGTGATCCGCGCGGGTGACACGGCACACGTGGCGCGGCGTGGGAACGGTTGCGCCGAGCAGCGCCGCGACGGTTTCGCCGGTTGCCACGCGATAGCCCTGCGAACGCAGCCACGCCTTGAGCTTACCGATGGTTGGCAACCAGAGGCAATCGCGCTGCGGCACCTGCGTGGCGGGCCACTGGCCGGTGGCATCCATTAGCCCCAACAAGCCCGTCTGCGGATAGATCGCGGCGACGAGCCAGAGGCCCACGCGCGCTTCACCGACATGCGCCGCGCCAAGCACCGTACACCAGTCGCCAATCTCTGGCTCCCAGGTAAATCCCTCGGTCGCCAGGCGGCGCGCAGTGGCGGGCGTGACGATATCTTCACGCATGATTGCCGCCCCTCTCGTTGTAGTGCGCTAATTCAGCAGCCCGTTGCTCAAGGTGATGCGCATGCGCTTCATACTGCCAGATAGGGACTTCCAGCCACGGCCAGGGCGCGCTGACGATATCCTCAAGTGATCTGTCGCCACACCAGTATTCGAGGCCGTATCTAGTAGCCCGGTGCCCGATGACGACAATTCTTTTCCCATCATATGCTACCAACGCATCACGCAAAAAATTGCCCACACGCTCCATGACCATCAGCAGGCTTTCACCATGTGGAAACGGCTCAGTGATACGGCGGGGGAATTCTTCTTCAACCTGGGCAGTTGGGTGCTGTGTCAGATCACCATAGTCGTATTCACGCAGGCGGGCATCTGGCGTCAGCGGCAGGGCGCGTCCCGCGAAGGCAATCTGAGCAGTCGTGACGGCGCGTTGGAGATCTGAGCAGTAAATCGCATCCAGCTTCTTCTCCGCATAGTATTGGCCAAGCTCCTGCGCCTGCTGCCGACCGGACGGAGACAACGGCACATCTGCATGGCCGGAAGCGTGCCCTGTCTCGTTATCAACGCTCGTCATATGCGGGGAATAGTAAAGCGTCAACATGCCTTCCCTCCCGCTCAATCACCCATTCACCCAATCACTCAATTATTCCCAGGTTCTCGATTGATTCACCTGCTCTTTCGCGCGGAGCGCCTGCTCCAGATCCACATGAAAACAGTTCGCCAGGTCCAGCAGATAGCTCAGGACATCGGCAAATTCTTCTTCCAGCGGCATATCGCGCTGTTTGGCGCGCTCCTCATATAGCCCGGACGCCTTGCGCATAGCTTTGGCAAGCTCGCCCACCTCTTCAATGAACAGCACGAACTTCTCGGATGGGCTATCTTTGGTCCAGCCGCGCTCCTCGCAGACCTCCGCGAGATAGCGTTGCAGGTCCGGCAGCGTCGGGTTCTCTGGTAGCGTAGCCATCGCATTGCCTCCAATGGGTTAGAAATATGTGCGCAGGTCGGCAAAGGTCGAGAGCGTCAGCAAGCGCCCATCCTCCACCTGCTGCACCTCCTCGTGTTCCAGACGCCAGGTTTGCGGGTGTGGGATGAACACCGCATGCAGTCCGGCGGCCAGTGCGGGATTAATGTCGGAGCGCGGCGAATTGCCTACCATCCATGTCTCCTGCGGCGCGACCTGCAATTCGTCCACGAGACGCCGGTAGGTGGCTACGTCTTTCTCCGGCACGATCATCACCTGCCTGAAGTAGCTCTCGATGCCGGACCGCTCGACCTTGAGTTGCTGCTCCTCCGCATCGCCCTTTGTCAGCAGGATGAGATCATGCCGGGGTGCCAGGTACTCCAGCGTCTCGCGGACCCCTGCCAAAAGCTGCAACGGCTGCGCGCGGATGTCCTCACCGAACCGGCGAACCTGCTGGATATCTGCCTCGCTCACCTCAGTCTCCGCAAGACGGCGATACGTTTCGACCAGGCTCTTGGTGAAATTGGCCGAACCGTAGCCCATGAGGCGCTCTGCCTCGTCAATCACCAGCCGCACCTCTTCATGCGTGAGCCGCGAGTGATTGAGGAAGGTGATGAAGTCATGTATAGCCTGCTCAAAGTAGATATTGTTCTCCCAGAGCGTGTCGTCGGCGTCGAGCAAAAGATGATTTCGCATGATGAATGTTCCTTTCAATGACATTTCAGTAGATCGCGGGTTGGCGATAATGCCAATATAGCATTTATACTGATGGGCAACGATCAGCGCCAGTAATAGTATCACCTGTCTCAACCGTATAATCGTCACCATCAATGCCCGCAACGCAGAGGGAGAACAAGCGCGATGAGTAACGCAGCGCAGGTGCCACGCGCCTTTGGCATGGAGCGACAACTACAAATCTACCTGGCCGGCATGCAGGGGCAGAAACCCGCGACACCGATTGCCTACGAAGAACTCGAACGGCAGGCGCGCGAACGCCTCAGCGCCGAGGCGTTTGGCTATGTGGCTGGAGGCGCTGGCTCCGAAGACACGATGCGCGCCAACGCGGAAGCTTTCCGTCGCTGGCGTATCGCGCCGCGCATGCTGCATGATGTCTCCCAGCGCAGCAGCGCCGTCGAGGTGTTGGGCGCGGCGTTGCCCGCGCCTGTGCTGCTGGCGCCGGTTGGCGTGCAATCTATCATTCACGCCGATGCGGAGATCGCCACCGCCCGCGCAGCCGCCGCCGTTGGCATCCCGTTCATTCTCAGCACCGCCTCCTCAAAGACGCTGGAAGATGTGGCCGCCGCTGGCGGAAACGTGCCGCGCTGGTTCCAATTGTATTGGGGGCGCGACCCGGAACTGACGGCGAGCTTCCTGGCGCGCGCCGAACGCGCCGGTTACAGCGCCATCGTCGTGACACTCGATACGTCGCTGCTGAGCTGGCGTGAACGCGATATGCAGAACGCCTATCTGCCGTTTCTGCTGGGTGAAGGCATCGCCAACTATCTCAGCGATCCAGTCTTCCGCGCCTCGCTGGCGCAGCCGCCGGAGGTGGACCCGCAGAGCGCCATCTTTAAGTTCGTCAGCATCTTCTCCAATCCAACGCTTACCTGGAACGATCTGGCCTTCCTGCGCGAACATACGCGCTTGCCGATTCTGCTCAAAGGCATCTTGCGCGCCGATGATGCGCAGAAGGCGCTCGACCACGGCGCCCACGGCATCATCGTCTCCAACCACGGCGGGCGGCAGGTGGATGGCGCGCTGGCATCGTTGGACGCGCTGCCGGCCATCGTCGCGGCGGTGCAGGGGCGTGTGCCGGTTCTCTTCGATAGCGGCATCCGGCGCGGCGCAGACGCCTTCAAGGCGCTGGCGCTGGGGGCGCGGGCAGTGCTGCTGGGGCGAACCTATCTCTGGGGTCTGGCGCTCTCCGGCGAAGAGGGTGTACGCGACGTGCTGCTCAATTTCCTGGCCGATCTCGATCTGACGCTGGCACTCAGCGGCTGCGCCTCGTTTGCGGAGGTGGATACATCCATGCTGGTGCGGCAAGCGTAAGGAAATCACAAAATGGCTGGTATAGCGCCTGCGATGCGTGCTACGACGCTATACCAGTTCCGCCTGAAACGTAGGAAACTCAGGCGACCTTGCTCCAGCGCTGGCCATCATAGTGCAGTACCGTGCCACCAGTGCCGACAATCCAGCCATCTCTGGCAGAGACCATTGCAATCGCGTTCAGCATCTCATCAGTCGGGCTGGCCTGCTGAACCCATGACTCCCCTGTATAGTGCAGGATGATCCCATTGTTGCCCGCTACCCAGGCTTCTCCGTCCGGCAAGGTCGCGATACTCAAGAGTGTGCCCATGTTCGCATTGGAGGCGCTGGAAGCATTGTTCAGCCATCTGATGGGCTGTGTCCATTGCCTCCATTGCCCGACTGCATAGTGAAAGATGATGGGGATGTCTCCGCGAGGCCCCACGCCATTAGGATTGCTTTCATCTCCTACTGCCCAGCCCTCACTCGTTGAAGCCATCTCGGCGCTAAAGAGGTTAATTTGCGGAATAGTGCTTTGCGCAAAAGCCAGTTGCCACTTGCCATGCGTGTAGTGCAACAGCGGACAAAGCCGCAATTGTCCTGGCTGTTCATAGAGTATTTGCTGCTGAAGGTCAAGGGAATATGCAGCCCGGCAACTGGACGCGCCGACAACCCATCCTTCGCTACTGGTGGCCAGGGCGATGTCATTCACTTGCAAACAGTTTTCTATGGAATTAGCGCCAGCAGCATCCAGGCAGGGCGAGAAGGCGAATTGTCGCCCGCTCACGGTGACAATGTATGGGTCAGTCACATAATAGACGTTCCCCGCTTCATCTACCTGTTTGGTCACGTTGTTAGGAGATGGAGGCAACGTTTGTTGGACCCATGAGCCGTTGTGATAGGCAAATATGCGATTCGTCCCAATAGCCCATCCATCTGTTGCGGTCAGCAGGCGAATACTGATTATTTCTTCATTGGGATTGGTAAAATCAATCGCTTGTCCATGACTATCCGTAACTCGTTGCTCGCGCCACTGGCCATTGCTGTAGTGATAAATGCCATTGCCAGCAGCCCAGGCCTCCTGGTCCGACAGAGCAAAAATGCTAGTGGGGAAAAATCCTTGTATGGTCGCTTGAGTAGTCCATAGACCATGCTCGTAATGCAGAATCGTGCTGTCACCGACTGCCCAGCCCTCGCCATCCGGCAGCATGGTGACGGCGCGCATGTTCTGCGGCCAGACGATAGCTAGCGTGCTGGGTCTACCGGCAAGATGAGAAACAATCTGATAGCCCAACGCTGACAGAATCACCAGTGCCACCAGCGCCGCGCTGATCGCCGCCAGCCAGAGTCTACGGTGTCTATTGGGTTTATGTGCTAGCATGCGCACATTGCGTGGTAGCCCACCGGGAAGAGGCGCGGGCGCATGATCTGCCTGCGCGTCCTGCGTGGTGAGGGGCGGCACTGAGCTGGGCATGGCGCTTTGAATCGCGCCTTGAATAGTGGGGCCTGTCCCGGGCAACGGAGAGGGTTGCCCATCCGGCAGAACAGAGCGCCGCAGTTCGGCGGCGCTGCTCTGTGAAGGCATCTTCCTGTTGCGTCGTGCCCAGGGCCACTGACCAGGAAGCGCGGCAGGCGGCGCGTCTGATGATGTTGACTGCGCTGTTTGCGCTACAGGTGAAACAGCGCCACCAGGACGTATTTCAGGGGGCGGAGCTGGCGTCCGCTGCGCAGGGAAGCGTAGCGCTGGCTGGCTATTTGCAGACCCTGATCCATCAGGTAATGCCACTACGCGCTTTTCTGGCGCAGTGCCAGCTAGCGCCGCCTGAAACACTATCGCAAACTCATCTATCTGTGCAAATCGCTGCTGTGGGTCTTTCGCTAATGCGCGGAGCAATGGCCCATCCACACCGGCTGGAAGCAACTGGTTAACTTGACTGGGCAGCAGTGGCATAGCGGCACCATGCTGCTGCTGAAGCTCCGCAAAAGTGCCTGTGAAGGGGGTGCGGCCCGTCAACAAGTGATAGGCGACGCAGGCCAGCGCGTATTGGTCGCTCGCAGGAGTTGCGCGCCCAGTAAACTGTTCCGGCGCCGTGTAATATGGCGGCGCATCAGTTGCTGGTCCGCCGGTCAATTCAGCGACAATGCGTGCCAGTGCAAAGTTTGCCAGCAAGAGATACAACCGTGTTGGGGTATCTGCTGGAGATGAGAAGGTAGCTTGCGGGAAGGGAGGAGTGGAGAGGGTAGAAGCAGTGGAAAGCACATGCGCCAGGACATTGCCGGGCCGCACGTCGCCGTGGATCACGTTGTGCTCATGCGCGAACTGTAACGCCTCTGCCAGTTGCGAAACAATGCTCACCACCATCCGGGGGTCGAGCGGCAACGGGAGTCGCCCCGCTGGGGGTGTAAAGAGGTCAGCAAGCGAGCTATCATCGCTATATGGCGTAACCAGATACGAAAGGCGGTCTACAACGCCGGATTCATATACAGGAAGAATGTTGGGATGCTCCAGCATGGTCAGCAGGCGCGCTTCCGTTGCAAATCGGCTGGCCGCGCGTTCACCCCAGTGGAACACCCTGACGATGACGCGCCGTCCGGATTCTGGCTGCTCTGCCAGATATCGCTCACCGATGCCGTCGCTTGTCAACAGATGCAGCAGACGGCAGCTACCAAGCTGCACCCCATCCAATTCAGCCATACGAAGCCCGCTTCCCCCGTTCTGCCCTTCTCATGTATAACGCCATGCTGCCAATAAACCAGTGTACATGAAATGTCAATGCCTGATAAGTACAAGAAAGTTGAAAAAGATGAAACAGCGGCGCGCTCCGCGCTTTTGCGGAGTCTTGGGGAATGCAGAGAAGAATTGGTATAGATTTTGCAGCGCCACTACTATTCTTCAGTTCCCATTAGCGAGCAGGATAGTAGGAGAAGAGGTGGGTCTATGCGCGACGATCAATCGAGCATTGCACCGGCCTCATCGCCACCCTCGACAACGGCAGCATCACACTCCGGCAAGCGTAGCGGCGTCTTTGAGTGGATGCGCCAGTGGTTGCTGCGCAACACGTTTACCCCCTCGTGGCTCCCGCCGGGATGGCAGAATCCGCTGATTGGCTTTCTGGCGGCTATTCTGGTGGCATGGGGTAGCGTCGTCATCACTGGACTGCTCATCGCCGCTTTTCCATCATTCCCGTTCCCTGGCGTGCCGATGATTCTGGGCGTCATTCTGGTGGCGATCACCTGGGGTGCGGCGCCAAGTTTCGTGGCGACGCTGCTCTCCGCGCTCCTCCTGAACTTTCTGGTCCTCGATCCACTGCTCAACTGGCATATCGAAACGCTGCAAGACGTTATCTCGATGCTTGTGTTCCTGGCAATTGGCTGCGCCATCAGCATCATCGCCAGCCAGACGGAACGCGCCAGGCGCGAAGCCGAATACGCGCGCCAGCAAGCGGAGGAACTGGCAGGCCAACTCGACGGCACCTTCAACGCCATCGTGGATGGTTTCGCCGTCTATGATAGACAGGGGCGTATTGTACGCACGAACGCCGCCATGAAGGCCATGCTCGATATAGATCACGAACCGCGCTATGAGCAGATGCCCCTGGCTGAGCGCAATTCACTGCTTAGCCTTGCTGATGAATATGGACAACTCTTACCGGAGGACCGCTGGCCACAATGGCGCGTGCTGCATGGCGAAGTTCTCAGCGGAGCGAACGAAACGCTCGCGCTGCGCACCCCGGCTGGCCGCCATATCCTCATCAGCGTCAGTGGCACCCCCATTCGCAACAGCAGAGGGCGTATCACCGGAGCTGTCATCATCAGCCGCGATGTTACCGAGCGCGCTCAACTCGAACGCCGCACCCGCGAATCGCTCAATGCGCTGCTGGCGATGGCGGAGGCGCTGGTAACGCCCTCTACCGATACCTCGGCCCAGGTAGCCGCTCCGCCAGAAACAGCAGGTGAGGTGGAACTGGTCACGGCGGCAGAAGGCCATGAGAGACCATCAGTGACTTATGCGCGCTCTGAAACCGCCACGCGCATGACCGAACTGACCCGCAGCGTACTGGGATGCCAGCGCGTGGGCATCGTCGCCATTGAGCCAGGGACCGGCGCGCTGTTGCCCGTCGCCGTCACCGGCCTGACGCCGCAACAGGAAGCGTTATGGTGGAGTCGTCGTCACAATGCGGTGGAATACTACAGTTCGCTGCTCGATGAATCGGTACGTGACCGGCTGGTCGCGGGTGATGCCCTCATTCTCGACATGACGGAGCCGCCGTATAACGCCCAGACCAACCTCTTCGGCATCACCAAGATTCTCTTTGCGCCCATGCGGATCGAAGATCATCTTATTGGCGTGCTTTCGCTGGATTATGGCGGTGATGCCCATCATTTCAGCAGAGAAGAGGTTGCGCTAACTGAAGGCATTGCCAAACTCGCCGCGCTGGTGATCGAACGCGAGCGGCTGCTGCGTGAGCGCGCCGAGGCGCAGGCGAACGAACTGGCGCTGCGCGAGGCGAACCAGCGCATGGATGAGTTTTTGAGTATCGCCAGCCATGAGATTCGCACGCCGATTACGCCCATCAAAGGCAACACGCAACTGGCGCTGCGCCTGCTTGCCCATCATCGTGACCAACCGAATGCCGAACGCTGGCTGGACCGCATAGAGAATCTGCTCGAACGTAATGAGTTGCTGATGGGGCGGCTGGACCGGCTGGTCAACGATTTGCTGGACGTATCGCGTATGACCTCTGGCAAGCTGGAGCTACGCCCACGCCTCATTGACCTCACTGCGCTCGTTCGTGAGAGTGCTGAAGAATTGCGCATCGCTTTCTCAGAACGCACGATTGAATTGGAGATTCCGGAGCAACCAGCAATGGTCTATGCCGACCCGGACCGCATCAATCAGGTGTTGACCAATTTCCTGACCAACGCGCTGAAATATTCGCCGGAGACGATGGCCGTCACCGTGGCGATGCGCATCGAGCAGGAGAATGAGCGTGCAGAGGTGCAGGTGCGCGACCACGGGCCGGGACTATCGGCTGAGCAACAGGCGCATATCTGGGAGCGATTCTATCGTGCGCCGGGCATCGAAGTCCAGAGCGGCTCTGGCGTTGGGCTGGGGCTTGGCCTCTATATCAGTCGCAGCCTCATCGAACGGCAAAGCGGAACCGTCCAGGTGACGAGCGTGCCTGGCGAGGGGTCCACCTTCTCGTTTACTCTACCCCTGGCAACGGATGCTCCTGGCAGCGCCTGCAACGACGAATCAGACCGTGCCCCGTGATTGAAGAGTGATGAGTGAAGATTGAAACGAGTGAAAACTGGCATGCGCACATTAACCCATTCGGCGGGAAATGTTTGCAACACTCCACGGATGGAGTACGCTATACACGCATCATTTTCGACCCTAAAGGAGCTGTATGCGACACTATCGCTTCCTACAATATGACGTGTTCACCGGCGAGCCGTTTGGTGGCAACCAGCTTGCCGTCATCCTCGACGCCGCCGGTCTCACAGACGCCGAAATGCAGTCCATCGCCCGCGAAATGAACTTCTCCGAGACCACTTTCGTTTTGCCTGCGACCGACATCAAAGCCATCCGCAAAGTGCGTATCTTCACGCCGGAGACCGAGCTACCGTTTGCTGGCCACCCGACCATCGGTACGACCTTCGCGCTGGCGCATGAGCGCATCGCACGCGCCGACGATACCTCGCCGGTCTACCTCGAACTGGGCGTCGGTACGCTGCCGGTGGATTTGCTCTTTGAGGATGAGCGGCTCAGTTTCGCCTGGATGCACCAGCCCCTCCCAGAGTTCAGCCCGTGGCAGGGTGATCGCGGGCAACTGGCCGCCGCGCTCGGCCTTTCAGTTGATGATCTTGTGGCGGACCTGCCCATTGAGCGCGGCAGCGCCAGTGTGCCGTTCCTCTACATCCCTCTGCGCTCGCTCGATGCCCTCGGGCGCGCGAAACCGGGCAATCCCCATCTCCTTGCGCTGCTCGATGAGTCTTCGTCTGGCTCCGGCGCGGCGTATCTCTTCGCCTATCTTTTCACCCGCGATGGCGTGGAGCAGACGGGTGAGGTGCGCAGCCGCATGTTTGCGCCGTCGGCGGGCATTGCCGAGGACGCTGCCACCGGCAGCGCCGCCGGGCCGTTCGGCGTGTATCTGTTCCGCCACAAACTGCTGAAGCCGGACCGGGATGGCGATATGCGCCTCACCATCGCGCAGGGGGTGGAGATGGGACGCCGGAGCGTGTTGCAGGTCGCGCTGACCTGCGAAGGCGACGCTGTACGCGATGTGCGCGTCGGCGGTGAGGCGGTGCTGGTGGCCCAGGGCGAACTGCTGTTACCATAACATGAACAGCCGGACCAATTGAACAGGACCAACTGAACAGAACGTAACTGAACATATTCGAGGATATTGTCGTGCCGGAAGAGAGGGGGGATACGACATGGCGATAGAGCTAGCCGGTTTGCTGGCAGCGGTCACACCCATCGAGGTGGTTGGTGTCCCTGCCGGGAGCGTCAGCGCCATCACCTATAATTCCGGCGAGGTTGCGCCTGGGGCGTGCTTCGTCGCCGTGCGGGGCCGCAAGAGCGACGGCCATGCCTATATCGCGGATGCGCTGCAACGCGGCGCGACGCTGATTGTCGGTGAAGACCCGGCCCCCGCTGACTTTCCGGTGGATCGCGTCTATCTGCGTGTGGCGGATTCACGGCGCGACCTGGGTACGCTTTCTGCCGCGTTTTATGGCCACCCCACGCAGCACATGGAGGTCATCGGCGTCACCGGCACCGACGGCAAGACGACAACGACCAACCTCATTGACGCGCTGCTCAGCGCCGCAGGTAAACGTACCGGCCTGATGAGTACCGTAGACTTCAAGATCGGTGAGCGTCGCTGGCCCAACAATAGCCGCTTCACCACGCTGGAAGCGCCGGAGGTGCAGGAGGTGCTGGCGCAGATGCGCGCCGCCGGGGTCGAAACAGCCATCGTCGAGACGACTTCCAGCGGACTCGCGCTGCGCCGCGTTGAGGGCGTCCAGTATGACATGGCGGTCGTGACGAACATCACCAGCGAACATCTGGAAGTGCATGGCACGCTGGAAAACTACCGGCGCGCAAAGGCGATGCTCTGCGAAGCCGTGGACCCTACCCGCACAAAACCGCTTTCTTCCCAGCCGCCGCATGCCTGCGTGCTGAATGCCGACGATAGCTCGTTTGAATATCTACAGCCGTTTTGCAACGCGCCGATTCTGAGCTATGGCATCGAAAGTGCCGCCGATGTGCGGGCGGAAGACCTGGTGTTGGAGCCGACCGGCACGCAGTTTCGCGCCTGCTTCCCGGATGGGACACGGCTTGCGGTGCGGACGCCGCTGGTCGCGCGATTCAATGTCTCGAATTGCCTGGCGGCGCTGGCGGTGGGCTACTTGCATGGCCTCGCGCCAGACGCGATGGCAGGCGCGATGGAACACTTCTCAGGCGTTTCCGGGCGCATGGAGCGGGTGGATGCCGGACAGCCGTTTATTGTGGTGGTGGACTATGCCCACACGGCTGATAGCCTGGCGAAGGCGCTGGGCGCGTTGCGTCCGGTGACTGCTGGCAGGTTGATCGTCGTCTTTGGCTCAGCGGGCGACCGCGACCGCGTAAAGCGCCCGGAGATGGGGGCCGTCGCCGCACAAATGGCCGACTTCGCCGTTATTACAGATGAAGACCCTCGTGAGGAAGATGCGGCCAGTATCTTGCGTGAGATTGCAGCAGGGGCGGAGAAAGCCGGCTGGAAAGAAGGCCAGCAATTCGTCTGTATCGTTGGGCGGCGCGATGGCATCGCCGCTGCGTTCCGTAGGGCGCAGCCGGACGATACCGTTTTGCTGGCTGGCAAGGGACACGAGCAGAGCATCATCATTGGACGTGTGAAAACGCCGTGGGATGATCGCACGGTGGCGCGTGAAGAATTGGCAGTGCTGGGTTATGGCGCTCGCTAGTATGTGGGGAAGTAGTTCGTCCGGCGGCGCTGTGCTGCGGCATAGCGAGCATTGATTATTGTCGTTTTGGCATGGCGCTGCTGGATGAGTGGGCAGGTGTGAGCAAGATGACCATTCCGATATTCTTGGGCGTGTTGCTGGTAGCGTTCGTTGCCAGTGTGATTGCGTGCCTGGTGGCGATGGGACTTTTCCCCTGGTTCCGCAGCGGCGAGCGCAAAGAAGGCGCGTTCCGGCCAGACCAGTCAACCGGGAGCTATCGCATTGACACGCGCAAAGGCGCGCAGAAGCTGCGGGTAAGCCGCGCAGGCTCGAATGAGTTGCCGCTGGTGGGCGGCCCGGCGATGATGTTCGCCATCGTCGTCGCCACCATTGCGGCGGCGATCTTCCTCAAGCTGAGCCTGGTGGAATGGGAACTGCTGGGCGTGCTGCTCTTTGGGATGATCGGCTTCGGCGTCGTTGGCTTCATTGACGACTGGCGCAAGGTCCACCAGGGCGAAGGCATCTCTGAGATACAGAAATTCGCCGGTGTGCTGTTGGTCTCTCTGGTCGCCGGTGTCGCGCTCAATCGCCTGCTCGCCTATCCCGCCGTTCCCCAGGCGCTCTCCGCGCGGTTGGCCTATCCGCCGTATAGCGATTTCCCCGTCATCGGGCAACTGCTGAAAGAGGCCAAGTTCGCCTGGATTATCTTCTTCCTGCTGATGACGGCCACCGTTACCACCGCAACCTCGCTGGCAGTAGATTTCAGCGATGGTATGGATGGCCTCTGCGGCGGTTTGCTCTTCAGCGCATCGCTTTCATTTGCCGCCATTCTGCTAAGCGAGAATATCGAGGCGCTCTGGCCGGCTGCAATTGCGATGCTGGCGATTACCGGCGCCACTGGTGGCTTCCTGCCCTTCAACTGGCCGTCTTCGTGGAAGGCGCGCAATCAGGGGCGTGGGCCACGCCGGGCGCGCATCATCATGGGCGATTCGGGGTCGCTGGCGCTAGGCGGACTGCTGGCGCTGGGCGCAATCATCAGCAGGCTCGAATTCGTGCTGATCTTCATTGGCGGCGTCTTTGTGCTGGAAGGTCTCTCCGCCCTCATCTCCGCGCGTATCCTGGTGCGTTTCTTCCGCAAGTTCCTGCGTCTGGAACGCTATAACAGCAGTGGGCGCGGCTTCCTGCATACGGAGTTTCCGCTACCCTTCCTGGCCACGCCAATGCACCATCATTATGATCTGCTCGGCTGGGATCGCAAGCGACTGGTTTACGGCGCGTGGCTGCTGGGCACCGGCCTGGGCGTGCTGGGTGTCGCCAGTATCATCGGCACCTTCACCTGGCAACGATATCTGGCGCGCTTCGCGGCGTTGCTGGTGATCGTCTTCGTCTGGCAGAGCGGTCCCTGGACACGCAGCTTCTTCATCGGGCTGACGCAGCCGGTCAAGACGCCAGGGTCTGCGCCCTCCAAACTCGGACTTTATTATGGCTTCCCGTTCCGGCTCTTTGGCTGGCGGCTCTATGGGCGCGTGGACACGGTCTCCATCGCTGAAGACGTATTTGACACGCCAGCCGAACAATTGATGCTCTGGCAGCGTATGAGCGTCTTCGATGCGCGTTCGGTGCTCGGCTATTATTGTTATCGTGAAGGCGCGTATGACGACGCGCTGCGCATCTGGAGCCGCATCCCCAAAGGGAACCTGGAGAAGCGCCCGGATATCGCTGATATGCTGGCGGAGGTGCGCCACACTATTGCCCTGCGGACTGAGGGTGAACTCGATCTGCATGGGCTGGTGGCCGAACATGACGAACGCGAGCAGGCGGCATCCGACCCGAATGCGACGACGCTCGCCGGGCGATCAGCGGCAGCGGCGGCATCGGATGACCCGAACGCCAGCCTCTGGCATATGGATGCCTCGCTGGCGGCGGGGCTGCATCCCATCGTTCCTCATCCCGCCGAAACGCGCGAAACCCAGGAGATTCCGCCGGAACTGCTCATTCGCGCCGATACACCATCCGCGCCGCTGTGGAGCGCCAGCGCCTGGACCGCCGCCAATGCAGCCAACGGCGGCGGCGCCACCGTTGCCGAAATGGTGGACGCGCTGGAACAACAGTCGGCGCCATCCACACCACCCGCCACGCCAGCGGAGACACCGGCTGTGCCGATTCTGACAAACCCGGCAATAGCAACGACCCCAACAACATCTACGCAATCTTCCGGCGCAGCGGCGGATGACGGGGAAATCACTGCGCCGCGTGTCACAATCGTTGCGCCAACGCCACCAGCGTCGCCAGCCGCCAGCGACCCCAGAGCCGCCAGTGTGCCACCGTTTGTCGTGACGCCGCACCTCGAACCATTGCAACCAGCCGAGCCGTTGTCGCCAATGCAGCCAATCGAGCCAACCGCTCCGGCTGATGTGCCCGCGCGGGATGAGCCGGAGAACCCGCAGCAGTAGCTGGAAAACTGGCTGGCGCCGCCGCGTGATATACTGCCTTCGCCCCGCGTGCCTCGTGTGCGCGGGGCGTCGTGCGTTACTTTCATCGCGCGCCCGGCATTATCATCCAATGTGAGCTATTCGCGCCAGTAAGCGATCAGGCTTTTGGGGGAGCGTTCATCCACTATGGGACTTACCGTTGGCATCATTGGCCTGCCGCAGTCAGGCAAAACGACGCTGTTCAATGCGCTGACCCGTGCGGGCGCGCAAATCTCCGGCTACCCGACCAGCACCGTGCAGGCCAATCGCGCCGTCGTCGAAGTGCCCGATGAGCGACTGCAGCGGCTGGCAGAGATCTTCCATCCGCGCAAAATTGTGCCGACCACCGTTGAGTTCGTGGATGTCGCGGGACTTGGCCAAGCTACCGAAACGGCGAAGCACGAAGGGCTGAGCGCCGAGTTTCTGGGGCACATCCGCAATGCTGATGCGCTGGCTATCGTCGTGCGCTGCTTCAACAATCCCGCCGCGCCGCATCCCGCCGGCAGCGTAGACGCCCGGCGCGACCTGGACAACCTGATGGCCGAGCTGGTGCTGACGGACCTGGCGAGCGTCGAGAAGCGGCTGGAATCCACCGCGCGCAAAGCCAAATCCGGCGACAAGAAGTTTGCCGAAGAGATCGAGTTCCTCAAGCGGCTGCGCGACCAGTTAAACGAGGGTACGCCAGCGTCCCGATTGACGTTCTCCAGCGTGGAAGAAGGAATTCTACGTGAGCTATTCCTGCTGACGATGAAGCCGCGCCTGTATGTCGTCAATGTCGGTGAGGATGTGTTGGGCGAGGCGGCGGCGCTGCTGGAAGGCAGCGGCAACGCAGACGGCGCGGGGGGCGAACTCGGTTGTGTCGCGGCGGCGTCTGAGTATGCCACAGCGGACCACGCGGAAATCGTGGCGGTCTCCGCGAAGTTGGAGGCGGAGCTAGGCGAACTGCCGGAGGAAGACGCAACCGAGTATCTGAGCGCGCTCGGCCTGCCAAAACTTGGCGCAGATCGCGTCATTCAGAAGGGCTACAGCGCGCTCAACCTCATCTCCTTCCTGACGGCTGGCGAAGATGAAGTGCGCGCCTGGACGGTGACGCGCGGCTCCAAAGCGCCGACCGCCGCTGGCAAGATTCACACGGATTTCGAGCGCGGCTTCATTCGCGCTGAGGTCGTGCATTACGACGACCTGATGGCTGACGGTGGCTCGATGAAAACCGCCCGCGAACACGGCCATATCCGCCTGGAAGGCAAAGACTATACGGTGCGCGATGGCGATATTATCGAGTTCCGCTTCAACGTCTCGCGGTAATATCGCTGGTCGATCCGACCGATCAACGTTGGCGCGAGATGTGCGTACCGTAGGCAGGGCGAAGTCTATAGCATCATAGAACTGTAGGGCTCGCCTCATCTGCCTGGTCGCATACCGAAGACGCCAGTTCGCTCACAGCGGGAGGGTGACAATCGTGTCTGGCTCAATCTCTGGATTCGAGATTGCCGATTTTATCACCCTGGGGCTGCTCGTCGTGCAGTTCATCATTAGCGTGGCCATGCTCATCTATGTGCCGCGCAAACGCTCGCCTGCGGCCAGCCGCACCTGGCTGATTCTGGTGTTCTTCCAGCCGTTCATCGGCGCGATTCTCTATTTTCTGGTTGGGCGCATCTATGTCTCGGCGCGGCGGCTGAAGATGCAGCACGAAATCACGCGCATCATCAATAAGTTTCGCAGCCACTTCCTCAAACAGCTTCCCAGCCTGGACCCGCAACTCGATGACGTCAGTAAACAGGCCATCCTGCTGGCGCAGCAAATTGGTGACTTCTCCGCCATCCCCTGCAACGCCGCCGAACTGCTCACCGATTACGATGGTACGATCACGCGGCTAGTGCAGGATATAGATCAGGCGCAGGATCATGTGCATCTGCTCTACTACATCTTCGCGGATGACGCCGTTGGGGGCCGGGTGATTGGCGCGCTTGGCCGCGCCGTGGAGCGCGGCGTCACCTGCCGTGTGCTGCTGGATAGCTTTGGCTCGAAGAAATGGCGCAAACATGTGCTGCGCAAGATGCAGGCGCTGGGCATCGAGGCGCGGGTGGTGCTGCCGCCGGGCAATCTGCTCCGGCGTGGCGCAGCGCGGTTTGATCTGCGTAATCACCGCAAGATCGTCGTCGTGGATGGCGCTACCGGCTACATCGGCTCACAAAACCTGGTAGATTCCGGCTTCAAGCAGGGCATCGTCTACGAAGAACTCGTTGCCCGTGTCACTGGCCCAGTGGTCGCGCAGCTACAGGCCATCTTCCTCAGCGATTACTATCTGGAGACGGCGCGTGCGTTGACGCCGGTGGCGTACCCTGGGCTGCTCCCTGCGTTCGAGATGAATGGCACAGTGACGATGCAGACGTTGCCGAGCGGCCCAGGCTATTCATCAGGAACGACCGAGCGGTTGATCGTCGCGCTGCTCTATCGCGCCAGCAAACGGGTCGTCCTGACGACACCGTATTTCGTGCCGGAGAGTCCGCTGCTGGAAGCGATGGCAACGGCAGTCAAATGTGGCGTGGACGTGCATCTGATAGTGTCGCGCGCCGCCGATCAATTGCTAGTGAGCCTCGCTCAGAAATCATACTATGAGGAACTCTTAGAGGATGGCATCCATATCCACCTCTACGAGCCAGCCTTTCTGCATGCCAAGCACCTTACCATTGACGACGATATCGCGCTGATCGGCTCCAGCAATATTGATATTCGCTCATTTTCGCTCAACGAAGAGGTGAGTGTCATCATGTATGATGCCGGAATCGTCGAGCAATTGCGTGCGATACAGGACGATTACATCGCAGGAAGCCATTTGCTGACGCTGGCAGAGTGGCGTGCGCGTCCGTTGCATCAGCAGGTCAGCCAGAACCTCGCTCGCCTCTTTGATTCATTCCTCTAGCCTTGTCATTTTTCCGCAACCTGTCCACCGCCAAAGAATTCTCTTGTGTCGGGAACGCATGGCTGGTATCCTGACATTGGCGCGTTTGCGGAAAGACAGGGAACTCTATGCACTATCGGTTATCGGCGCAAGAGACCGCCGCTCTGGAAAACTTTGCTGAACAGTGTCGCTATCGTTCTATCCCCGAATCGCTTGCAAAAGCGATTGCTGCATACCTGCGTAACGACGGTTCGCTGGCGAGCATTCACGATGAATATCAATCTGCCATACAGGCAGGTGTACCGTGGCTGGCTTCCTGGCTGAGCGTTTCGCTGACCGTTCTCTACCGGCAGAACGCTGGCGCGGCGACGCTCACTCCTTTCGGTGAGCATGCGCTGGATGTGGCTATCCTCACAGATTCAGTCGCCGCGTACCTTAGCTGCGCAGCGGAAGATGGCCCCATTGAGCAGATAGTGACCTATTTGCGCACTCATGACGTAGACGAAAAGCTTATTCTACAATGGATGGTTCAAACCGCTCCATATATCAGGCAGGTGGAGCAGCAAGAAATAGAAGACGAAGACGCTGACGGGAACGCTGACGATGACAATGACCTCGATGAAGAGGCTGACGATGTGACAAAATCGTTTGTCATCAGCAATTCTGGGCGCTTTTTCCTGGGGTATCTCCCAGACCGTTTCAACGAACTGGCGCAGGCGATCAAACGTCTCAATCTGCCGAATCAAGACTTCTGGCACCATTTTGTCGAACTGCTGGCGACTGCGGACAAATCGTACCTCGATCTGGCAGCGACAATTGCACAGCAGCTCTCGCCGGAAGCGCGCTCGTTCAGCCTTCCGCTGCTTTTGCGCGCCGACCCTGCGCGCTTCAGTTCATGGATGCGCGATGCCGTGCTTGACCCCAATACGCCGGATTATCGCCGCTATAGCCTGCTCGACGCACTGACACGTATCGTTCCAGCGCAGCATCGTGATCTGCTAGAACGCTTTGTGCGCGACAGCGCCACCATTTTCCCGAACACGTCCTGGTATGTCGGCAATACGCAGTGCCTCGCGCTCGAAGCCCTCTACAAACTCGACGCAGACGCAACGCTGCCGCTGGTCCAGGAGTGCATTGACGGCGAGAATCAGGCGCTTGCCGTGCTGGCGATCCGGCTCCTCACCACGGCAGGCGTGGAACTCGATGAGGCCCGTGCCGCGCGGTTGCAGCGCATCGTTGCAGAGCGCCCGCTGGCGCTGGCGCAGGCGGCGGCGCACGAGCTGCTGAACCGCCCGTGGGCTGGGCGGAAATCCTTCGCACACTCGCTGCACACGCATCGCTATGCGAAGCTGCGCGACGAGGCAATTCACTGGTGGCAAGAGCAAGGCGAGCAGGAAGCGCAGGATGGCGATATATTTACGCTACTGACGCCGCTGCTGGACCACGGCAACGCCGATATACGCCTGACTGCGCTGCTGGCGTTGCACCGGGCCGATAGCCAGCGCGCGCTGCCGCTGCTGGTGTCGCACTATGCGAGCGAAAAGTCGCTCAAAGTGCGACAGGCGCTCGACCTGCTTTTGCCTGCAAACCCTGAATCGTCCAGCGATGAGGGCGCTGGCGCGCCCGCCGAGCGTATTGCCACGCTCTCAGCAGAGGTCGCTCTATTGGCAAGCAAACGCTGGCAAGCGCCGCCCTGGCTGGATTGGGAGCGCATCGCAACTCTCCATTGGATAACTGGCGAGGCGGTTCCCCGAGACGTATTGCGTGGCCTGCTTTATCGTCAGGCGCAGTTGAAGAATATGCTGCTGGATAAAGAGGTGCGCCGGGCCGCTGCGCTGCTGAATCGCACAGAGGCCACTGCTGTGGCGCAATCGCTCCTCGCCGCCTGGTTCGCGGATGGCGCGCGGGCACGCTATTTCTGGCTGCTGCCGCTGATCGGCGCGCTGGCGGGTGATGACCTCGTGCCGGTGGTCCGCGAGCGCATCAATAAGCTGCGCAAGGGTGCGCAGAGCGCGCAAATTGCCTCCAAGCTGACGCAAATGCTGGCGCAGATGGGTACGCCGCTCGCGCTCTCGGAGGTTCACGACCTCGCGCAGCGCGCCAAACAGCGCGCCGTCAGGCGTAATGCGCGGTTGGCCTTTGCCGAGGCGACGCGCGACCGCACTATGTCGGTTGACGATCTGGAAGACGAAATCGTGCCGCGCTTGGGCTTCGATGCGGCGGGCGCGCAGACGTTTGTGTTCGGCTCGCATCAACTGACCATCAAACTGGGGTACTGCCTGGACCTGCAACTCTGGAGCGCGCGTGGCGAACTGCTGCTGGCGTTGCCGCGCGCCAAAGCAGGCGACGACAAAGCGGCGATTGTGGCGGCAAAACAACGCTGGCAACACCTCAAGAAGCAGCTACAACAGCTTGCGACGATCC
>JAJPKE010000005.1 GCA_021323855.1 Chloroflexota bacterium
AGGCCACCTCATGCGGTCTTAGCCGGTATTTCTACCGGGTATCCCCCACCTCTGGGCAGGTTATCCACGTGTTACGCACCCGTCCGCCACTCGAATCAGTCCCGAAGGGCTGACCCCCGTTCGACTTGCATGTGTTACGCACGCCGCCAGCGTTTGTCCTGAGCCAGGATCAAACTCGCCATCCAAGTATTTCCAGACCAACAAGCTGCGCTCGTCAGCCGGTTCTGCTTGCGTCGAGTCTACGACTCATATTAAAAGGAATTGCTCCGGTTTCTTGTGACCAGCCTTTACAGGTCGGTCAGCCCGCTTTCGTGCGCCCTCTTGCGAAGGCTCCGCACGGTTCCCCGTTGCATACGCTGTGCTACTGCTTCTCACTCTTCAATTGTTCAGGTTCGCCAGCGGCCTCGCCGCTCTGTGCATCGGCGCCCTCGCGCCAGACGCAAAGTAGATAGTATCATACTGCTCAGGGTGAGTCAAGCCCTCTTGGGACCAATTTGCGAAATTGCTCGTTTATACCCACAAATCGCCCCCAAACTCCCAGGAGCGTAGGCCAGGTGTCCTATCAATGGAGGAACTATTACGTTCTCCTGCGCATAAGATACAATGTGCGCAGGCAACCAGTGGTTCACAGGCATATCTAGCACATCTAGCACATCTGGCGGATGCCCACGAGAAAGCGAGGCAGGCGTATGTCGAGACAGCCGGGAGAGCCGGGGCGGTCGAAACAAGCGCAAAATTACGGCAAGACAAACCAGCAGGGCAACCCTGACCCCTCGGACCGTCGAGCCGTGCAGCAATCCTCCCTCTGGGAACCCGAAACGCCACAGATTCCACAACCCCAGCCATCACAAGCGGTATCGCCACCAGCATTCTCTGCATCCCCGATATCGCCAGCAGTGCCACCACCGCAACTACAGCCGCCACCACGCCAGCGCCGCCGCGCCGCAGTGGAACCATCGTCCGCCACGGCAGTCTTGCGCGGGCAGACAGTTTCCTATCGGGTGCGCATCAGCACGCGGGCGCGAGTGGTGCGCCTGGTGATTCGCCAGGAGAGCGGACTGGAAATCGTCGTGCCACGCGGCACCCGGCGCGGGCAGATCGAAGATGCGCTCCAGCAGAAAGCCGGCTGGATTCTGCGCACCATGCAACGTGTTGCCCGCGATACCGCCGTCTCCGCGATGCCGCCGCTGCAAAATGGCAGCCAACTGCCATTCATGGGCCGCACCCTCACCCTCGCCATCGTGCCCGTCATCTCCGGACAGTTTGGGCAATCCGCCGTCGCAATAGAAGGACGCCCGCGTGTGACACTCTCCGGCGAAACGCTGTTGGTGCGCATCGCCGAGAGCGAGCGCAACAATCAGGATATCCTGCGGGCGGCGCTCGAAGGTTGGTATCGCCGCCAGGCGCGCGACCTGATTCCCGCGCGCCTCATCACTGCCAATAGCATCTACGGCTTCAGCTATAAACGCGTGACCATCAAGGAGCAGAAAAGCCGCTGGGGAAGCTGCTCACGCGCCGGAAATCTGAACTTCAACTGGCGGCTCTTACTGGCGCCGCTGCCTGTACTGGATTACGTCCTCATCCACGAACTGGCCCATCTCAAAGAACTCAACCACGCGCCGAAGTTCTGGCGGCTCGTCGCTGCGGCCTGCCCGAACTATGAGGCACACCGTCGCTGGCTGCGCGAGCATGGGCGCACCCTGCGTTTCTAGCGATTTTTTGGGCGTCTTTTAGCCTGCGCAGAGCAGGCGCTAAAAGTACCTGCCGACTAACGCATGGCACATATATTGCGTCTTATAGGGCATGTGATCCTGGTCGCATGGTTGGGGGATGGGTACTCGCGCCCATCCCCCTGATTTTCCCCTGGCTGCGCGCTCCGCAGCGTCCTTTTCAGCGAAACGTTCACCGCTGGCGCTCATCAATTCTCCGTTCATTTCCCGTGAGGATTGCCATTTCTCCTGCGTATGTCCTAGTATGATGGCAGCCCAACCCACTTTTCGTCGAGCGAGCAGCCTATTTGCTGAAGCGCCATCCTGCCAGCCTAGTTTTCATCTTCCAGGGATTGCTCGTTCGTGGTAGACTGGTCCCACACGCATACGCACGCTTCGCACGGGCGGCGCGTAGGCTTGTGTGACATGTACCGGTAGGCATTGTGGTTTCTGTAGCATGTAGCATCTTTTACGATGTAGGGACATGTAGGGAGAGTTAACCCATGACCGTACAACCCCAGCCTGTAGCCCGATTTCGCGTTTCGCATGGCCTCAAAGCTGGCGCCTGCATTCTGGTTGCCGTGTTCCTCATGGCGCTTTCGGCCTGTGGCACGACATCCAGCAATGGCCCTGGCACAACGCCGGTGGCAGCGGTGCCGACCTCAACCGTGACCTGCCCAACCGATTCCGCTTCCTGGCATCTGGTCGCGGCAAACACCTTGACCATAGCTAGCGACACGACGTATGCGCCGGCTGAGTATGCCGACCCGAACAATCCGCAGCACTTTATCGGCTATGACATGGACCTCGTGCGTGAGATCGCGCGCCGTCTCTGCCTCACCCCCAACATTATCAAGGCGAACTTCTCCGATATCATCACCGACATCTCAGGTGGTGCGCTTGGCCAGCAACGCTACGACATTTCCATCTCGTCGTTCTCGATTACTCCCGCTCGCCAGCAGAAAGTGGCGATGATCCCGTACTTCCAGGCCGGCGAATCCATTTTGACGCTGACGGCGAATCCTGGCAACATCAAGAGCATTGCCGACATGTGCGGCAAGACGATTGCCGTGCAGAACGGCACTACGGAGAAATCCGAAGTGGAAGACGCCAATGGCACTGGTGATGGCTCATCCGGTCAGGCGCCGATCTGCAAGCAGGCAGGTAAACCCATCAACATTCTGAGCTACGACGACCAGACCGTGGTGGTGCAGCAGGTGCTCAATGGCCGCGCCGATGCGTCGTACCAGGATCAGCCGGTGACCGATTACTATGTCTCGCTCAACAAGGGCAAGCTGATTGACAGCGGCATCACCGTACAGCCGTCGCCTGAAGGCATCGTCGTCCGCAAGGACAATCCGGCGCTGGTACAGGCGATCACGAACGCGCTGAACGAGATGCGCCAGGATGGCACCTATCTGCGCATCCTGGAAGCCTGGGGCCAGCAGAAGCTCGCCTATCCGCCGCTTTCGTAAGCGCATAGTACGCGGCTACTCGTCAGGAGGCACAGTTCGTCATATACTGTGTACCAATCCTGTGGCCGTAGAACGAACGGGAGGAACGAGTGAGGATATCCACCTCGCTCGTTCCTTTCACTATCCTCAACGCTGTCATACCTGCCTGTCATTCAGGCTGATGTCGTCCTGATGTTGTTGCGCCGGTGTCCTTTTCCATATATCGGCGCCAGAATACCACTGCGTGATGTGGCCGCAAGGTGCGCAGGCAGACTCATCATGCAGTGGTTCCAACGGGGGTACTCATGATATCGTCAATCCTCCACTTTCTGCAACAGATCGTCACGCTGGGTGGAACCTACAACTGGGACTATGTCTGGACATATTTTTTTGCCTCAGATATTCTCCAGGGGCTGCTGCTCACCATTATTATCGCCATTTTCGCGCAGGTTGTCGGCTCACTGATTGGCCTGGCGCTCTATTTTGTGCGGCGCGCGAAGAACCGCGTGTTGCGCAGCCTGGCAATAGGGTACATTACCGTTTTTCGTGGCACACCCTTAATAGTGCAAATACTCTTTCTCAATGCCTTCTTACCGTATGTCCATCTCGCACGCCCCATTGCAGCTCTCAATCCATTTCAGCATCTTGGTTTCACCAATCAGATTCCATTTGATGCCTTTATCGCAGGGTCTCTGGCGCTGGCCTTCAACGAAGGGGCGTACATGTCAGAGATCGTGCGCGCAGGCATTGATTCCATTGATGTCGGCCAGCTCGAAGCGGCGAAGTCGCTGGGGATGACCTATGGACTGGCGATGCGACGCATCGTATTGCCGCAGGCGCTACGGGTGATCGTGCCACCGCTGGGCAATGAGTTCAATGGTATGCTCAAAAATACGTCCCTGGTTTCGTTTATCGCCGTTGCGGAGCTGCTTGAATCTGCGCAGTCGCGGGCGGCGTCGCTGTTCGCTCCGCTGGAAATGTTTACCATTGCCGCCATCTGGTACCTGATTCTGACCATGATCTGGACGGTCATTCAGGCGTTCATCGAGCGGCGGCTCAACGCCTCCAATCTCGATCCATCATTGCGTGGAACACCCTGGTGGCAACGCACTTTCGGTGTCGGGACACGCAAGCCGCAGACGGTTGGCACGGATGTCGTGCCGGAACTGCTGGGCGACCGAAGGTAACATCAGATGGTTCTCGGCTCTCAAGGGGCTGGGTAAGATAAGTGATAATAGCCCTCGGCTCTCAAGAGCCGGAGCACGGTGATAGACGCTGAAGCGTACTGGCGAGGGGAAGACGACGATGCAACAGAATACTCCCGGCATGGGACAACCGCAGCCTGCGCCTGGCAATGGCGCGGCATACAGAAACGGCGCCAGCGGTCTGCCGATGGTGGACGCGCGCGATGTGCATAAATATTTCCACAACAATGAGGTGCTGCGCGGCATAAATATGCAGGTGCGCAAAGGTGAGGTGGTGGTCATCATCGGGCCGAGCGGCTCCGGCAAAACGACCTTCCTGCGCTGCATCAACCATCTGGAAAAGATCAACAAAGGACGCATCTACATCGAGGGCCACCTGATCGGCTACCGCGAGACGCCGGACGGCGGCATTGTCGAGGATAGCGAGCGGAACATTGCCCAGGTGCGTGCTGAGATTGGCATGGTGTTCCAGCGGTTCAACCTCTTCCCGCATATGACGGCGATGCAGAACATCATCGAAGCGCCCATGCAGGTGAAGCATCTGCCACGCGAACAGTGTGAGGCGCGCGCCATCGAGTTGTTGCGCAAGGTGGGATTGGAGCAGAAGGCGGACGCCTATCCCGCGCGGCTCTCCGGCGGCCAGCAACAGCGCGTGGCGATTGCACGGGCGCTGGCGATGGACCCCAAGCTGATGCTCTTCGACGAAGCAACCTCCGCACTGGACCCGGAACTGGTGGGTGAGGTGCTGAAGGTTATGCGCCAGCTTGCCGAAGAGGGCATGACGATGGTGGTGGTGACGCATGAGATGGGCTTTGCGCGTGAGGTGGCCGACCGCGTGATCTTCATGGATGGCGGCGTCATTTTGGAGCAGGGCCAGCCCAGCCAGGTCTTTTCCGCGCCACAGCACGAGCGCACGCAGACCTTCCTGCGGCAGATATTGTAGGCCCCTCCCCCGTGCGCGGGAGAGGGGAGGCAGAGGACCCATCCCCACTCCCATAGGAGAGGGAAGATTGGCCCGGCGCTCTCAGTGCGCCGGGCATATTTGTTGTTCTACTGCCATTTTTCGTTGTTTCGCCGCTGCCATTTCTGGCATAGGGGATGCGTCCGCAGGAACGCATGACGAGGATATGCGGTTCCACCTCATTCCGCCTAGCAGGAGCAGGACGCGTAACGATGCCAAGAGCACAGCAACCAGCAAAACTTTCCACCCATTCAAAGCGGTCAACGCCTGCCACGCTCGTCGTTGAAACGGCCTGCGTCGAAGACCCAATCGCGTCGGCGCGCTCAGCCGGTCTGCGCTATGTGAACGACGCGATGCCCGGTGTCAGGCGGCTGCGCGCGGGCAAAGGCTTCCGCTACATCGGACCGGATGGCGCCGCAATTCGTGATAAGCAGGAGTTGCAACGCATCGCTGCGCTGGCTATCCCGCCCGCATGGACGGATGTCTGGATCTGCGCGAATCCACGCGGGCATATCCAGGCGACGGGCAGAGACGCAAAGGGACGCAAGCAATACCGCTATCATCCGCGATGGCGCAGCGTGCGCGATGAGACGAAATACCATCGTACGCTCGCCTTCGGCCTCGCGCTGCCGGGTCTCCGCGAGCGCACGGCGAAGGCGCTGGCGCTGCCAGGAATGCCGCGCGAGAAAATCCTGGCGACGGTCGCACAGTTGCTCGATAAAACGCTGATTCGCGTGGGCAACGAAGAATACAGCCGCGAGAATGCCTCATTCGGGCTGACGACCTTACAAAACGAGCATGTGGAAGTCTCCGGCGCAACGATTCGCTTCGAGTTTCGCGGCAAGAGCGGCAAATATCACAGCATTGCTATCCGCAGTCCACGCCTCGCCAGGATTATCGGGCGCTGCCAGGAGATGCCCGGCTACGAGCTGTTCCAATACACCGATGAGCAGGGCGAGCGCCATAGCATCGAATCGAACGACGTGAACGACTACCTGCGAGACCTTACTGGGCAGGATTTCACGGCGAAGGACTTCCGCACCTGGGGAGGAACGGTGATCGCGGCGCAGGCGCTCGTGGCGTTGGGCGTGGGCGAAACCGAGACCGAAGCCAAGCGGCGCATCGTCGAGGCTATCAAGACGACGGCTGAGCGGCTGGGCAATACGCCAGCCATCTGCCGCAAGTCATATGTGCATCCCGTCGTCGTGGATGCCTATATGGATGGCACTTTAGAGCGCCTGGCGCATGAACCGATGGTCCAATCCAGCGGTCTCCGCCCGGAGGAGCAACTGGTGCTGGCGTTGCTCCAACAGGCGGAGGCCCAGGCACAGGCGGACGCCACTGAGACGAAAGCCGGCTAACCCCTGCTTTCCCAGTTACCCCAACCGTTCGCGCATAAAGACGAGGACGGTGCGGTCAAGTCGTGGGTCGTTTTTATCGTGCAGCAGGCGTTCCTCAAGATTTTCGCGCCCGCCGTACTGCTCCAACGCGGCGTAGGTAGCATCGTCAAAGCTGCCGGTGATCGGGCCGCTATAGTCGCCGGAGCGGGTGAGCAGTTGTTGCAATTCACTGGTGAGCGCGGCATCCAGCGGCAGCAAATCGTCCGCTGCGGGCTTGAGAAAGTAGAGTTCGTAAAGCGAGACGAGCCGCGCCAACTCGTCAATTGGCGCTGGATGGTCGTCCACCCGCAGATCAATCATGCGGTCGTTGAAACCGCCATAGCCACCCTCCGCGCGCACCACCAGCAGCGCCGCCGATTCCTGCCCGCGACTATCGCCGCCCGCGCGTTGCCCCGCCGCAAGGGTCTGCACCAGCCGGTGCCAGAGCGGTCCTTTTGCCTGCTGGAAGGTCTCCGCCAGCGCGGCCACGGTTTCGGGTCCAACGAGGATATTGCCCTGTGCGGCAAAGTTGGGGCCAGACATGCCACCAGCCCAGCGATAACAGCCAGTGCCGGTGAAGGTGGCGGAACGCCCCTGCGCATCCACAATGCCCGCCTGGCGCTGCTCCGCCTGCTCATCGCCTGCGGTCAGCGCATCCATCGTCTCGCGGGCGGATTTGCCTTCCGCCAGCAATGCCAGCCCGTTCGGCCCATAGGAGGTGTTGGCGTAGGATTGCGTGGCAATTGCGCCAACGCCAGCCTTCGCCCAGGGCACGACAGCGCCGACGGCGAGGAACTTCGATTGCACGGCGATGCCCAGATCGCCGGTTTCAGGATCGCGCCCGACAATGGAAAATGTCATGACCTCACCTTTTCTGGTCTCGTGGCAGTTTACTGCCGACGCATGGCATGAGAAGCTAAAGCCCCGATAGGAGAGAGATGCACCGCAACGAATCGGACTTCAGTCCGTTACACGTGCGCCGGCTTTTCAAAGCCGCGTAGATAGACATATTTATGCAAGCAGCCGCGCATGTGGATATATTTACGCCGTTGGATGGCGTGCGAAGAAGTCGCGGACGGCGGCGAAATAGAGCGCAGGTTGTTCGATATAGGTCATGTGGCCGGCCTCCGGCAGAATCACCAATTCGCTGCCTGGGATGCCTGCGTGCATATCGCGTGAGGCGCGCGGCGTGCAGGTGCGGTCAGCCTCGCCGGTGATGACCAGCGCCGGTTTGGTGATCGAGCCGAGTTGATCTTCGAGTTCGATGGAATACTCATTGGCGGAGAAATACGCCAGCACTTCAGGCGCGTAGATACAGCGGTCCTCCATCGCCATGTACTGCTTGTAGGCGTCGCTCTCCGTCGTGGCGAAGTGGAATGGCATCTGCATCTGCATCAAGCGCACGCAATCCTCCTGCGTCTTGACGTTCGGCTCCATCGCCCAGGACTCTGTGACCATCTCGCGCAGCGCCACCGGCTCGAAGCTAGCAAGGTTGTCCTGCACTTCTTTGCCGGTTTTGGTGAAGCTGGCGGTGCCACCGGAGATGACATAGTGCGAGGCGTCGCCCTGCTCAACGGCATGCGTCAACGTAATCATCGCTCCGAAGGAATGGCCGAGCAGCGCATAGCGCGGCAGTTCCAGCGCGGCAGCCAGCTTGGTCACATCTTCAGCGAAGCGGCTGAGCGAGAGCGTTGCGGGGTCCACCCGCTCTGAACGGCCCTGGCCACGCTCATCTACATAGATGAGATAGAACTGCTCGCTGAGCGCATTGAGCCAGGGATACATCTCCGTGTGGTCCAGCCCCGGCCCGCCATGCAGAACGATCAGCGGGTAGTTGTCCGGCGACCCAACCGGCTGGTAGAAGATACGCGCGCCGTCAATTGTTGCTTCCACCTGGAAACCTCCTGAAACGAGAGGCTGACTACCTCTTTTAGCGGCTGATGCGTTCGCAGAGCGCGACACACTCAATATGCGCGGTGAAGGGAAACATATCTACCGGCTGCACCGCAACGAGACGATAGCCCTCGGCGCAGAAGAGCCGCAGATCACGGGCGAGCGTCGAAGGGTCGCAGGAAACATAGACCAGCGCACGCGGGGCAAGCTGCTGGAGTTCGGCCAGCGCGCGGGGATGGCAACCAGCGCGTGGCGGGTCCACCAGCGCGATATCCACCCGCTCACGTTGGCGCCGCAGCACCCCAAGCATCTTTTCCAGCACCCCTTCAGTGCAGGTGATGTTCGAGATGCTGTTGAGAGTGGCGCTGGCGCGCGCATCGGCAACGGCGCTCGGCTGGGACTCGATGGCGTGGATATGCGTCACATGATCGGCCAGGAACATCGAAAACAATCCGGCGCCGCTGTAGCCATCCAGCGCCCAATCGCTCATGCGCGGGCGCAGCGCGGCAAGCGCCTGCTGCACCAGCACCGGCGTCTGCGCAGGATTCACCTGGAAGAACGAACCAGCAGAAATACGAAATGTGCGGTCAAGCACCTGCTCGTAGACGGTATCGCGCCCGACCACCACCCGTCCCCGTCCGCCGGGCAACCCCAGGATGACCACACCCGCCAGTGCTGGCACTGCATCCAACAGCGCCGCGCCGATGTCGTGCGGGCTGTCTTCGCCATCGAAGGCACTGCCGGGACGCGCCTCGATAGCGAGCAGGCCATTGGCGGCGGCCTGCGAATCATCAGCGCCAGGGTACGGTGCGTAGGGGACGCCTGTGATATCTGTAAAGCGGGTGGCTGGCGCGACACTGGCGACACGCAGCGTAAAACGTTCGCTATACTCACTGGCGGTGTTGCCCCAGGTCTGCTGCATCCAGCCGCGCACCTGCTGATATAACTCGTCGAGCGCGGGATGCACGAGCGGACAGGTCGGCATATCGAGGACATCGTGGCTGCCAGCGCGACGGAAACCAATCGCGCCATCAGGACCAATCCCAAACTGGGCGACGGTGCGATAGCGCCAGGGATCGGTGCCGGGTGGCATGCCGAGCGCCGGACGCACGACAGGGTTGGCGAAGCGCCCGATGCGCATCAATTGCTGGCGAACGATGCGCGTCTTCCATTGCAGTTGCGCAGGATAGGCGAGGTGTTGCCACTGGAAGCCGCCGGATTCGCCAAGCTCCGGGTAGCGCGGGGTGACGCGATCTGGCGACGGACGCAACACCTCCACCAACGTGGCGCGGGCATAGTTGCTGCGTTCACGGGTCAGCCGCGCGCGCACGAGTTCGCCGGGGAGTCCTCCAGTGACAAAGATGGCGCGTCCCTGGTAGCGTCCCACAGCATCGCCCCCATACGCCAGGTCGTTCAATTCGAGATCAATCACCTCATCCTCGTCTGCTGCTTGATCTACCCGCTCGATTGATCCCATTGACTCCATATCCCCCGGCTCCGGCGGCTCTCCGGACGCTAAGGACTCCCTGGACTCCTTGCGCGGGCGACGCGCAAACGAAGAGTGTCGCGTTGTCATCACTTGCCGGCCCTCTGCTAATACTCCTGGCGACCCTGGTAGATGCGTGTCTTACTCGCCGCACCAATCCTGGCAATCCTGGCGAAGATTCCCAACCAGAGTGCTTCCCCCAAATCCGCTGCGGATACGTTATGATACGTTCCGCGATTACGTTTCCGCGCTGATGGTCGTGCGGCAATTGTAGCATATTCGAGGTTGACGGCGAGCTAACTTTCAGGAGACCTCACCCCCGGCCCCTCTCCCGCGAGGAGAGGGGAGACCAGACATCCGCTGGCCCACCACCTACAAATCATCTGCCGATGCGTTGGCCGACTCGTTCGCTTATCGCATTGATGCGTCGCACCAGACCAATTACCACCGCAATACGCGGCTCTGTGGTATGCAAAGGCGGCGTTTGTGGCGTTGGTGCGGTTTGCTGTGTTATGTGCTCGCGCGAGGTATCCTGGTTGGCGGATATCGGTTCACTCTCCGCTGCTGGTTGCAATGTGGTTGACACGGAGGCCGCAGGGGATGCGTGAGGCGTCTGCGCCTTCTCAGGCACGGATTCCACATGTACTGGCGACGCGGTGGGCACGGGAATGAGCGCGCCAGCAGCAGGCGCATCGTTCTGGCGAAGCGGGCGCAGGCGGATGGTGTCCAGGCTGGCAAGCTGGGTCCGCACCTGATCGCGCTCGGCAACTGCGGCGCCGTAATCGGCCAGCAGGCGGCGGTGCTGATGCAGCAAGTGCTGATGATCTGTCAACAAGTCTTCATGGCGTGCCAGCAGGTCTTCGCGCTGCTCCTGTAGCCAGGCGACATGCTGCGCCAACTGCTCAGCCTCGCGTTCCAGACGGCGGCTGTGCAGAGAGAGCGCGATACGGCTGGGGAGAAAGAGAAAGAGCGTCAATAGAAAGCCAAAGGCAGCCGCGCCTAGCAACATCCAGACGAAATTAAAGGTGAAATCCAGACCAAAGAACGCAAGATGCTCCAGGCGGATATTCTGGGCGAGAAATATGCTGACTAGCAGGGCGAAAATGCTCAGCAGGATATAGGAGAGAATGAATCGCGCCAGACGCATGAGCAAACCCTCGCATTTCTATCCGCCCGCTGGCGACAGCATCGCTTCTGCCCTTTATCTTACGCGATGCTGCCTCGTCTGTTGAGGGCGATAAGTCACTCTGGCTATGTTCGCTATAGCGAGGCACTGTTGATTTGAGGGGTGTATACCTTCTGGCTGCGCTAACGATGCTCAGGCGCGCCGTTCGCGTTTGCGTAGCTGCTCGATGCCCAGCACCAGCGCCAGCGAGATCAGCCCCAGCGCCAGGGCAACGCTGTAGGCGGCGGCATAGTTGCGGTCATCCAGCACGCGGAAGATATAGAGCGGCGCCGTCTCGGTGGACCCCTGAATATCGCCGCCGACCACCAACACCGCGCCGAATTCGCCAAGCGCGCGGGCGAAAGTCAATACGAGGCCGTAGAGGATACCCCAGCGTAGAGCAGGGAGCGTGACGAAGAGGAACGTTTGCCAGCCGCTCGCGCCCAGCGTCGCCGCCGCGTGTTCTTGTTCGCGGTCCAGCGCAGCGATCACCGGCATCAGTTCGCGGATCATGAACGGCAGCGTAACAAACACCGTCGCCAGCACCATCCCTGGCACAGCAAACGCCACCTGAATATTGAGGTTATCTTGCAACGTCGCCAGCGGACCGAGCCGCCCAAAAATCAAAATCAGCACGAAGCCCACCACCACCGGCGACATGGCAAACGGCAGGTCCACCAGCGCATTCAGCAGTCGCCGTCCGGGGAAGCGTTGCCGTGTCAGCACCCAGGCAGTGATCGTGCCGAGCAGACCATTGACCACCACGGTGATGAGCGCGATTTGCAGCGTCAGCCCAAACGCCGCCTGCGCATCCGCGTCGCCAAATGTGGCGAAGATTGGCCCAGGTCCGCCCTGAAGCGCGCCAACCAGCAGCGCCAGCACTGGCGCGAGAATCAGCACGCCAACATACACCACCACGCCAGATATCAGCGAGAGCCGCAGCCAGCGGATAGGAGAGCTATTTGACCGGAGAAAGAGGCCAGCGAGTAAACCGGCACCGAAGCGCCACGATTGCTTATCATCGCCTGCGCTCCCCTCTCCTTGTGGGAGAGGGGCCGGGGGTGAGGTCCTCTGCGCTCCCCTCTCCCGCGCACGGGGGAGGGGCTGGGGGTGGGGGCTTTTCATAGCGCCACCTCCTGCCGTGGGCTGCGCTGCTGGAGAATATCCACCAGTAGCACCAAGCCGAAGGCGATAGCCAGCATGAGCAGCGACATCGCGCTCGCGCCAAGCTGATCTTGTGATTCGACTTCACCCAGCACATAGACGGCGGCGGTTTGCGTGTGGAAGGGGATATTGCCGGAGACCAGGACAATCGCGCCAAACTCACCAATACCCCGCGCAAAGCTGAGCAACATACCAGAAAGCAGCGGCAACCTGATGACCGGCAGTGTGATGCGGCGGAAAATCGTGATGGGGCCGGCGCCAAGCGTTGCGGCGGCAGCCTCCGGCTCACGATCCATCGCTTCGAGTACCGGCTGGATGGCGCGGACGACGAAGGGAAACGTGATGAACAGCAACGCCAGAATGATGCCCGGCGGCGCAAAGATGATCTGGATATGGAGATGCTGCTGAAGCCAGGCGCCTATGGCCGTCTGCGGGCCGAAGAGAATGACGAGCATCACGCCGGTCACCAGCGTGGGAATCGAAAGTGGCAGATCAATCACGGCGTTGAGTAGCGCCTTGCCAGGGAAGCGATAGCGCACGATCACATACGCGGTCAGCGTGCCCATAACGCCGTTGATGGCGGCCATCACGGCGGCGGTCCACAGCGTCAACAGCAGCGCACTCCAGGCGACCGGCAGCCGCACCGCCTGCCAGAAGGCGCTTGCCCCCTGGGCAAGTCCATTCTGCGCCAGGAAGATCAACGGAATGATGAGGACCAGCGCGAGATAGAGCAGCGCGACGGCGCGCAGACTCCACCGTCCCCACGGCAACGGCGCCTGATACGGCTGCGAATCGGTCGCTTCTGGCGTACCATTGCCGTTGGGACGATTCGCATTGTTGTTGCTATTGAGTGAGACAGTGGACATGGGCAAAGACCTCGTGAAACGAGCCAGCGAATGAATTCGCGCCTGGATGGCTTTCAGCCGCGAAGGCCGCCGACGCGGACTAAGAGCAGGCGGTCTCTGCGCTCCCCTCTCCCGCGCACGGGGGAGCGGCTGGGGGTGGGGGATTTTGCGTCCACCCCGGCGCGGCTTCAACCGCCTACTAGCTATCCCTGCACGGCGCTAATGGCCTGGGCGTAGATGCCGTTTGACCCAAAGAAATTCGCGCTGACTTTGGACCAGCCGCCAAGATAATCTATTGCCCACAGGTCAGTAACTGGCGGGAACTGTGAATCGGTGGCCTGCGCAACGGTTGGGTCCACAGCATGCAACTGGCCGACGGAAACATAGACCTGCTGCGCCGCCTGGCTCGTCAGGAACGTGACAAAGGCATTAGCGACTTTGCTGGTGCCATGCTGGTTCGCGTACACGTCCACCACGGCAACGGGATTCTGAATCAGGATCGTCGAGGTCGGCACCACGAGGTCTTCGGTTTTGCCGGCCTTCTTCGCCACCAGCACCGAACTTTCATAGGTGATGGCAACGTCGCCGATGCCATTCTCAAAAGTGTTGAGGCTGGTCTGCCCATCTTTATCGAAGACCTTGACGTTCTTGAGAACCGCCTTCAGGAAATTGAACGCCGCAGTGGTGTCGCCCTTCGCCACCCCCTGCACCTCGCCACGCAACGCCGCGCCGTAGAGCGCGAGGACGTTCCAGCGCGCGCCACCGCTGGTCTGCGGATTCGGCGTGACGATCTGGATGCCGGGCCGCGCGAGGTCCGCCCAGTCGTGGATGCCTTTGGGATTGCCCTGGCGCACAGCGAAGGCCACGGCATCGTTGCTCACCATGCCTTTGGTCGGCGTGCTGGTCCAGTCGTGTGTGATGAGTCCAGCTTTGGCGATGGCAGTGATATCGGGCGCCAGCGAGAGCGCGGCAATATCCGCCTGGAAGCCATTGATAATGGCGCGAGACTGTGCGCCGGAGCCAAGATATGATTGCTTGAAGGTGACAGTCTGGCCGGTCTGCTGTTTCCACTGCGCCTCGAACATCGGGATCAGTTTGGCGTAGATCGGTTGTGGCGTGCTGAACGCGCCGAGCGTCAGCGTAATTGTGCCGTTGGCAGAGGCCGCGCTGCCGCAGCCCGCCAGCAGACCAGCCACCGTACCAATAAGTAGAAGGGTGACAATGAGCCGTTTCATGGGGGTTATACCATTTCCTCTTGTTTGGCGCTGGCGCGACTGAGCGCCGCTGCCGCCGCATACGGCGACCGCACCACCAGCACGGGATACGAAACTTCGCCCGCCAGGATGGGGCGAATGCGTGCGACGCTGAATGGGCGCATCGGCGCGCCGACAACCAATAACGAGTGACCGCCAGCCATCATCTCCGCCTGAATCGTCTCGCGGAGCGGCCCAGAGCGCAGCACTGGGGCGGCTGGAACGTCCAGCAGCGCCAGCGTGCGCGCGCCAGCTTCCAGGAACCGCGTCGCTCGTTCGCGTTCCTCAGGGATGTCGGCGTTTTCGGGCAACACCGAAAGCAGCGTCGCCGTCGCCCCCAGGTGGCGCGCGAGCCGGCCAGCGAAGAGCACATCCTCTTTGCTGGCCTCACCACCAGAGACGCAGATCAGCGCCTTCGTGGGCAGCGCCGTCTGTGCGCGTGAAACTAGCAGCACATGATGTTCGCCGGCCCCCAACACCTGCTCTACCAGATCGGGGTCATCCTGGGGGCCAATGCCCAATACCACGAGATCATATGCCTGGCGCTCGGTCTCTTCGCGCACGGCCTGCGCGGTCGAAGCAGCGATAGCGCGAGTCTGAAGCGCCGGAATCCCGGCAAGCTGCTCCTTGATCGCCTGGACAGTGGCCTGCAACTGCACTTCATCCAGTCCCGCGCCAATGATGCTTGTGCGCGCATGCGCCAGCCGCGCAATCTGCCCGCCAAGCGAGAGCGCCGCCTGCGATGTGGCACTGCCATTCGTCACCAGCAGCAGACTGAGGCCGGGATGGATGAGCGCATGCAGCCGGTGAACGCCTACCCACATGCTCTCGCCGGCATGTAGTGGGAAACGCCGCGCCTGCTCCTGGTTGCGGGTCGCCTCGATGAGCAAGTGATCGCTGCCAAACGGCGCAACCGGCGCAATGGGGCGCACACCTGGAATCTTGGGCAGGCGCAACACCAGCCGCTCAAACGTACCGGCGAAGGTGGTCTGCTCTACCTGCCCTTCGCCCAGCGGCGGCCCGGCGAGGTCATCTTTGGAGGATGCCAGCGCGATATCTTCTGGGCGAAACAGCACCTGCACACGCTGTGGCTCGGCCAACGCGCCCGCCTGCGTGCCCAGCGGAAACGTGAGCGGACCAAGCCGCACGCCATCGCTGGTAGTCTCTCCCAGCAGGAGATTTGCGGACCCCAGGAAGGTCGCAGCGAACTCTGTCTGCGGGCGCAGATAGAGTTCATCTGGTGGCCCAACTTCCAAGAGGCGGCCAACGTTCATCACCCCGAGCCGGTCGCCCAGCTCGAAAGCTTCTTCCTGGTCATGCGTGACAAAAATGGTGGTGACGCCAAGCTCGCGCTGAATCTGGCGCAGATTGCGCCGCATCTCGATGCGTATCTTGGCATCCAGCGCGCCGAATGGCTCATCCAGCAACAACACAGCGGGACGCGGCGCCAGCGCGCGCGCCAATGCCACACGCTGCTGCTGGCCACCGGAAAGCTGGCGTGGATAGCGCCCGCCCAACCCGGCAAGCCCCACCAGTTCGAGCAACTCATCGCAGCGACGACGGCGCTCGGCAGCGGAGGCATGGCGCACACGCAGCCCAAAGGCGATGTTTTCAGCGACGGTCATATGCTGGAAGAGCGCATATTGCTGGAAGACGAAGCCGATATCGCGCCGTTGTGGCGGCAGGCCGGTGACATCGCGCCCCTGTAACAGCACACGCCCGGCGTCGCTGGGCGCAAGCCCTGCAATCATGCGCAGCACGGTACTCTTGCCGCTGCCGCTGGGGCCGAGCAACACAAAAAACTCACCGTCGCCGATCTCCAACGAGACGGCATTGACGACTGGATGGCCCTCATAGCGCTTCGTCAGATGTTCGAGAACGATGGACATAGCAACCTTCTTTGTGCGGATGCCGCGCAGAGCGATACCCGTCTTTCCAGGGTTGCTTCAGGATATGATGAGGTTGGTGAGAAAACGGTGACAGTGGGGTTCCAAAGCCGTTCCAAATCAATCCAACTCCCCTCTCCTGGTGAGGAGAGGGGCCGGGGGTGAGGATTATTCGCCTCTGCCAGTGAGCAGCGCCCGCGCTACATCCTCGCGCCCATGTTCGCGGGCCACTTGCGCTGCCGCCGCCCAATCATAAGGTATAGCCACCAGTTCAGCACGCCAACCCTGGTTGTCGGTTTTCGTGAGGATGGCGTAACGGGCATGGGGGCTGCCAGCCTCCATGATGTGCAGAATGGGTGTGTCATTTTCATAGGCAGGCCAGCCAACGCTCCCAGGATTGACGACTAGCCGGTCATCAGGAAGCCAAACGACGCGCGGCACATGGCTATGCGCGCAACATACTACCATCTCCTGCGTGCCGGCCAGTGAGGCGCTGATTTCGGCTGACGTGCGCAGCACACCACCGCGCGCCGTTGGCTCTTCCAACAGATAGGTGTCGTCAGACTGCGGTGTACCGTGGCAGAGGAGAATTGCGTCATCTAGTGTCCGCGTCGGCGGCAACGCGCGCAGCCAGGCGTTATGCTCAGGCGTCAGCACGCTTCTATCATAGGCATAGGTCGGCGTGGATGGTCCCGCCGGGTCTAGCAGTTCGCGGTCGCAGTTGCCGCAGATGCTTGGTATGCCACGACGGATGAGGATATCTGCCGTTCCCGCTGGGTCCAACGGCCCTTGCAGACTATCACCGAGATCGTAGATGTCCTGGATGCCGCGCCGGTCAATATCCGCCAGCACAGCATCCAGCGCCCAGCGATTGCCATGAATATCCGCCAGCACGGCAATGTGTCTCTCAGCCATCGAAATCTCTCACTTCTAGCATCTTTCGCTTTATAGCAGCATATCCGCGACATCTCGCAACAGTTCTGACACAGCTACGACACAGACACGGGCTATACTAGGCATCAGACACGTGTGATACGGGTGACACGGGTCAATGCAGGTTTCAATGCAGGTCAACGCATTGCGGCCTTCGCGGTACATCCATTGCATCGTACCACCTGCCAAACGGTAGCATCACACCCGTTGAAGATAGAGGTTTCCCTATGGCACATCTGCTTCGCCGCGACGACGGCCCCAAGAACGACTTTGAACAACCAAACGAGTATACAGGCGCAGATAGCGCGAATACGATCATGCCTGCTCAAGCGCCATTTAGCATCGGGCGTTTCTTTCACATCCTCATCGAAGGTCGCGCGTATAGCAACACGCTCTACCTGCTAATGACCTTCCCGCTTGGCCTCTTCTATTTCACCTTCCTTGCGACCATGCTTTCGGTTGGCATCGGCACCGCAATTATCGGCGTGGGGCTGGTGCTGCTGGGCATCACCATCCTCTGCTGGTGGGGATTCGCCGTGTTCGAGCGATACCTGGTGATGTGGTGGGTCGGCATCGAGATTCCGCCGCTCTACGATTCCACACTGCGCTACGCGAGCTTCCGTGAGCGTGTGTGGGCGCACCTGCGCAACCCGACTACCTGGAAGAGCCTCGCCTATCTGCTCCTTGAAATGCCGTTCGGTGTCTTTGCCTTTGTGGCGCTGGTGGTGCTGCTCTCGCTCTCGCTCAGCTTCCTGCTCATGCCGCTCGCCTATGTCGTAGAAACCATCCTCTATAACACGGGGCAAGGCCCAATCACCGTTCATCTCATTTTCGATATCACGGTGAATGGCGCCATCGAGCCGTGGCCAATGCTGCTCTTCCTCATGCTCAGTGTGTGCGGACTGTTGCTGCTGACCGGCTCGATGTGGTTCTTCAAGGGCATGGCCTATGTCTGGGGCTTATTTGCGCGGATGATGCTCGGCATGGACGATAGCGCCCGCCGGGTGGCCCAGGCGCGCGCCGCCGCCGCGCAAGCAGAAGCGGTGGCAGAGCAAGAGCGTGCCAAAGCCGAACGCGCAGACCTGAGCCGCCGCGAACTGATCGTCAACGCCTCGCATGAGCTACGGACGCCAATCGCCAGTATTCGCGGGCATGTCGAATCACTGCTGATGCAGGAAGGCGAACAACCAGCAGACGCCGAAACGCAGAAATATCTGGAAATCGTCGCGCATGAATCTGAGCGGTTGAGCGCGCTGGTGGATGATTTGCTGGCGCTGGCCCGCGCCGACGCAAATGAACTCAAACTGGATGTTCGGCCCATTCCCGTCGGCGCCGTCGTCGAGGAGGTCTATCAATCGCTGGCGCTGCTGGCGCGGCGCGACCGTCAGGTGACACTGGTGCGTCAGGTGGCGGAGGAGCTACCACTGGCGCTGGCGGACCGCGACCGGCTGGCGCAGGTGCTACTCAATCTGACGCGCAACGCCATCACCTACACACCAGCCGGCGGCATCGTCTCCATCGAAGCAGCCCGCAGCGACGCCACCCACCTGACCGTCGTCGTCAGTGACACTGGCATCGGTATCCCGCCGGAAGACCTGGAGCATATCTTCGAGCGATTCTATCGCACCGACGCCTCACGGGCGCGTAGCACTGGCGGCTTTGGGCTGGGGCTTTCCATCGTGCGCGACCTCGTGGAAGCGATGGGAGGCACGGTGCATGCCGAGAGCCAGGTGGGCCAGGGCAGCCGCTTCGTGGTGACGTTACAAGTGGCCGGCGAATGAATTCGCGCCTGGATGGCCGCTGGCCGCGAAACCTGCCTCCGCAGGTTTGGATCAGGTGTCCTTATACCTATCTCCAGTCCGCGCAGGCGGACTTCGTGGCGGCACGCCATCCAGGCGCGGTTTCAACCGCTGGCCCACCTCGCGGTGTCCACGCTCCCTCTCCCGCGCACAGCAGGGGCCAGGGGTGGGGACGCGAGAAAATTGACAGGGGCGTAGCCACTTTGTATGATGCGGGGACAGCCCTTCTATTCCCGCTCATCACCGCCCGCCAGAGAGCAATTTTTCCCTCTTAGCTGGTCCAGGGCGAGGCCGATGTGCGGGCCAGGGCTGAGGCAGGAGGGTGTGTGAAATGGTTACGTATGAAGATGTCACGGAGATGTTTCTCGACGCAGCGGAAGCGACCGGATTATCGGTGCATCCGGAGTTCTGGCTGAACAGCCAGACATTAGAGCGCGAGTTCGCCTGTACGCTGCATCCGGGGCCGTGCGAAGAAGCCGATGAGCATGCCACCTGTACTGTTTCCTTCGCCTGGGGACCGCTCGACACCGTGCTTTCGATAGACGGCGCGGAGGGCATCTGCGATTTCTTTCATGAGCCAGAAGAAAACTGCCCGCATCTGCACACGGAAGACGTTCCGCCGCTGGCGCTTGATCTCACATTCAGCCTTCCCCTGGAAGAGAAGCACTATAGCACTCACAGCCTCGAATCGCTGGCGCGCTTGCTCAAGCTCCACGCCTCCGAGCATAGCAGTCGCGCCACCGAGACTCGCCCCAGCGTTGCGCTGACGCTGAGCGAGAACACGATGCAGGCGGAAGGGCTGACGCTTCAGCAACGGGTCGAGCTGCCGCTCTGGGACCCGGAAGGCATCAGCGGCTTCCGCACTAGCATAGATCATCGCGCCGGGCATATGACGTTGGGGCGTCTGCGCCGCCGCGACGAGGAGAACGAAGAGCCGCATCCCGAAGACTGGCTGCCGCACCTCTTTACCGAAGTGCTGGCGGATATCACGCGCGTGATTTCGGCGCTCGAATCGGTCAACTCGCTGGGACATGGCAACACACTGCCAGAGAGCAATCAGGACAACTAGGGCCATGAAAAAATTGCCCCTGGCAAAATGTCGTAACACGATGTATACTAGAGGATGAGAGTTCTGGAAACGGAACACCTCCTCCCCCTCCCTTAGCGAAGGCCAGGCGTCGGAAACGATGTCTGGCCTTCGCTTTTCGTTCGCTTTCGTTCGCTTTCGTCCAAGACTGATATGCCACGCAGCCGGTGTTCTGACATTCTAATATCCTGGCATGCCTTTTGCCTGCCATTCTCAGCAAACTCTCATCTTGCGCAGTTATACTGCCGCTCACTTGATGATGCCAACGAGAGGGGTAGTGCCTGACATGCGGATGCGTACCTGGATTCTGGATCACCGGCGCGCTGTCGTCGCCCTATGCGTCGCGCTGGTCGTTCTCGTGCTGCTGAATCTGGCGCTGTATGCGCGCACGGCGCTGGATGCGCGGGCCTGGTTCGGGCCGTTCCAATCGCTTGTTTCAGGCTCTCCGCCGCGCCCAACACCACAGACCAATCCGCTCTTTCCAATGGGTTCGTATCAGGTGTCAGTGACACGCAACGTCGCCTACGGTCCGCTGCATGAGGAGGTTCTTGATCTCTGCCAGCCAACCGATGCGGATGGTCCACGTCCGGGTCTCATTCTCATCCATAGCAGCGGCTTCACTGGCTCCGATAAGAGCGACGGCGATACACAGCCAACCTGCACCAACTTCGCCTCGCAGGGGTTTGTCGTTGCCAACGTCAACTACCGGCTGGCCCCGGCAAACATCTGGCCGGCGCCGCTGGTGGACGTGCAACTGGCGGTGCGCTGGCTGCGCGACCATGCCAGCGCCTATGATCTGGACCCGCAGCGGGTCTGCGCCACCGGTCCCTCCTTCGGAGGCTATCTCGCCGTGTTCCTGGGCGTGCTTCAGCAGGTTCACCCCGGCGACGAAGCATACCTCTACCCAGGCGAATCGCCAGCCGTCTCGTGTGTCTCGGATTTCTTCGGCCCGGTGGACTATATGCCGCCCGCCAGCGGAGTCACCGGCGACCTCATCAGCACCAGCCAGGGCATCCTGGGTGGCGCAACACCACAGAGCGACCCAGACCTCTACCGCGACGCCTCACCGATCTACGACGTAACGCCACAGAGCGCGCCAATGATTATCGTGCAGGGCAGCGAAGATGGCACCGTCGCTCCTGAACAATCGCAGGAACTCTTCCAGGCGCTGCAAGCCAATCATGTCTTTGTCGAATATCTGAGCTACGTCGGCGATCACGAACTGTCGGGCTTGAACGCCGCGCAGATCAATGCGCTCTGGACGCAGGTGCTGGACTTCCATATCGCCTATCAGCACCCGTAGATACTAACCCTGGACAAAGGTAGGACAATCTGGAATTGCGCTGGTACAATTGATTGTTGATGGCACCAGGAAGTGAGCGCCTACAACGCTCATGTCGCGTGAGAGGTCCGCGAAACAACATAACCATCAGCATCAACGGAGTTTAATTCACGAGAGGCCAGCCATGATTGGCAGGGAACCACGGGTACAGCCACCGGTTCTCGACCTGTACTCAGATATGCCACTCTATAACACTAAAGCCGTCGTGCATCACACCGGCGTGCCTGCGCCGACGCTGCGCGCCTGGGAGCGTCGCTATGGCATCCTGTCGCCGCGCCGGGGCGAGAATGACTACCGCCTCTACTCCGAACGCGACATCATGACCGTCACCTGGCTGCGCGAGCGCGTGGAGAGCGGCATGACCATCAGCCAGGCCATTGCGCTCTTGCGTTCGCTGGAACCGGCGCGGCGACGTGGCAGGCGCACACGCAACCAACCGGTTATGCAGGCCGAATCGCCAGCTACATTCACTACAGCGGCCAGCGTCGCCCAGTTCTCGTTGAATGAACTGAGCGCCAACGTCCTGCATCACTTCAGCAATTTGGATGAAACCGCCGCAAACCATACCATCACCCAGGCGCTTGCGGTATATACTGTGGAGGATGTTTGCCTGCGCCTCTTCACGCCGGTGTTGGTGGAAATCGGCCAACGCTGGGCGGCGGGCGCGTTGAGCGTGACGGTGGAACACTTTGCGTCGGCGCTGATTCGCGCGCAGCTCGAAGGGTTGTTCCGCAGCGCCGCCACCGGCGAATCAGGTCCGCTGGCGCTGGTGGGCTGCGCTCCGGGCGAGATGCACGAGCTTGGCGTGCTGATGCTGGCCCTGTTCTTGCGCCGCGCTGGAGTGCGTGTTGCCTATCTTGGGCAGAACATCGAAGTGGAGAGTCTCCTGGCGACGATTGCCAGCCTTCGACCGGCGTGCGTCTTGCTCTCTGCGTCGTTGCCCGCGCCGCTTGAAACGCTGGCGCTGGTGGCGCAGCAACTCAAGACGGCGGCGGGCCAGCCGTTGCTCTATATCGGGGGTCAGGCGTTGCAGCAAGACCCAGCGGCAGCGGAACGCACGCCAGGATATCTCCTGAACGTGGATGCCCGGACGGCGGTGGAAGAAATCAAGAAAAGATTGTCTGCCTGATGCTTACCTCTACACCACAAACCAAAACGACCGGGCCACTGGAAGAGCGCAACGCTGCGAAGCCGGCCCGGCTCTTTTCGTATCCATTGCCGCTGCACGGCTGGCTCGGCCTGGCGCTCAATCTGCTGGCCTGGGCTTCGTCCTGGCTGCGCATCGGCCCGTGGAGTTTCACCTTTTTCCCTTTGTGGTTTGGCTTCATCCTGTTTCTGGACGGGCTGAACTACGCGCGCAAGGGCAACTCGCCGCTGAGCCGCAGCAAAGCCTATTTCGCGGCGCTGTTTCTTGCGTCCGCGCCGTTCTGGTGGGTATTCGAGGCGTTGAACATCCCTGTCCAGAATTGGCACTATCGCATGGATCGCTACTATTCGCCGCTGGCGTTCTTCGTGATCGCCACCATAGATTTCAGCACGGTGTTGCCGGCGGTGATGGAGATTGCCGAGTTCTGGACCAGCTTTGCGCCGCTGCGCCCACGCCTGGGGCCGCATGAGGCCGGGCCGCGCCTCTCGCGTCCCTGGGCCGCCGTGCTGATCGGCATAGGCGTCCTCTGCGTGGTGCTGCCCTGCTTTTTCCCGCGCTATGCCTTTCCGCTGGTCTGGCTCTGCCTCGTCTTCCTGCTAGACCCAATCAACAATCTGGCTGGGCGCAAGTCTGCCGCCGGGCACCTGCTGGCGCGCGACTGGCGTTTCTTTGTGGTGCTGCCGCTCTCCGCGTTGACCTGTGGCTTCTTCTGGGAGATGTGGAACTCGCTGGCGATGCCCAAATGGATCTACACGATACCGTTCATCAATCAATCGCCCGCGCTGCTGCCTGCACATCTCTTCGAGATGCCGCTGATCGGCTACACCGGCTACCTGCCCTTTGCGCTCGAACTTTTCGCCATGTATCAGTTCGTGCTGCTCATCGCCAGGAGCCGCAAGGACAATCTGACGTTCTAATCCTCACCCCTGGCCCCTCTCCTTGCGAGGAGAGGGGTGATTGAGTGTATCGAGATGAACCATGCTTCCAATGTGTCTTCTTTACTCCCACTTTGTCAGCGCAAAATCTGAGAAGACGGCGTTTGTCGTTCCTGTAGTCGCTAGTGCGATTCTTCCCGACATCCAGTTGCTATCTTCCGCCTTGCTCGCCAGTACGCCATTGACATAGAACGACATATCTGCTCCGTTCTGATCAATCAGCAGCGTGTTGATCGCATTGACGCCCTTATGGATGGATGGACAGTACAAGCGGAACAAAGGATAGCCGACACTCAGGTCAACTGCCTCACAGGCCCCAAAAGACGAGATCAAGAAGATATAACCACCCCCAGAGGCACTGGGAGAACGGAAAGCGATACCCACAGCGCCTCCGCCGGAGACAACGAACTTCACCCGTACCGAGATATTTCCATTGCTGCCTTGTACTCCAACCGGAGCGAGACAAAAGGCGCCGCTACTACCAACTAGATGGTAGCCGTCGCTTTCAAATCGGCAATTTCCATTATTTGGCCACCCATTCCTGTCATTTGCGAGCGAATCATAAAATGTCGTCACTAACTGTGGTCCGCTGGGCGGCGCCACTGTCGGGCGTGGCGTTGCCGTTGGGCGCGGCGTCGGCATGGCTGTCGCCGTAGGAGTCAGCGTCGCAGTCGGTACATCTGTCGCCGTTGGTTGTGCTGCTGCGAGGTTGCTGCTCTGCCCTGATATATGCGCCTGAACGAAATAGAACGTTCCCCCGCCAACTAATGCCAGCAAGAGAACGACTACCAGCCCAACTGCTAACGGCCTGTGCCACCATATGCGTTCAGGCCGCATTTTTATCGGGTACGCGTCTCGTGCTGTCTGGTCTGCGCTAGTAAGCGGCTGGAAATTAGTTGCTGCCGGTGACACCTGCGTTGTATCGGGATCAGTTGCTGGCGATAGGTCTATCTCAGAGACGGAGCCTATGGGCACGGCAGAGATAGTCGAGAGATTTAGAGTCGCTGGGGCTTCTAGAGCTTCTGGTGACGTAGAATTCTCTTCCGATGGGGGTTCCGCCTGGTCAGGTGAATCAAGCGCCTGACCGCATAGTGGGCACTGGCCGTCACTGGCCGTCATCTATAGGTTGCATCTCCTGGCTACAATGCGGACAAATCATATTGCCTCTCCGAATCCAGCAAAATCACTCATCGTGGGTTATCTTGAAACACGGGCTAGTCTGCTTCGTCGTCGCCTGCCCAGTATAGCAGAGATTCGCCTTCATGAATACCCTATTTTTCGCGCCAAGTACGAGCAATACATCACCAGTACTTTTGCCGATTGGCTTCTGGCACACTTTCTGCCACTATGTGATATAATAGAGCGCCCGCTGGAGCGGGCACAACTCTGCTGCTGATGGTTTTCCCTGGCAACTTTGGCGGACATCGGACGCCATAATGCCATAAAAGGGACGATTACCCGCAGCAGAATGGATGCGAAAGGATTACCGCGCGTCTATCGCGGCATCTGCTTCCACCAACCACCCACGTGATCGAGGATGGCGTCTTGCTATCTGCCTCACCGCAGCAGCGCGACCGGCGGAATAGCAAACGCGCCGCGAGTATACGCGAGAGAAACGATGATACAAACAAGAGAAATAGAACATTCACGACAACTGAAGACGCAATGGGAAGACGTGGCGCAGGCCAGATGGTACACGCTGGATGGCGCAACGCAGGTCATCGGCGTGGATTGCGATGGCGTGCTGGCCTCCGACCGGCTGCTCTGGCGGCGTATGCACGCGCGCTTCCCGCAGCATATCCCCGCGCGTTATGAGGATTTGCTGACCTTTGAATGGCCGCGCGCCACCGAGGAGACGCAGGCGCTCTGCGAAGAACTCAGCGCGGACCGCGAATTTATGACGCAACTGGCGCCAATCCCACATATGACACACGCGCTCCACTGGCTGCGCAACGCTGGCTACACGGTGCATATCATCACCGCCCGGCCACACTGTGTGTTGGGCGCAACCCGGCGCTGGCTACGTATGCACGGCGTTTCGGAGTGCGTGGAAGAGATTCACTGCGTCGAAAGTGGGCTGGCAAAGGTGCCGCTGGCGCAGGAATTGGGCTGCGTATCCTTCGTTGAGGATAACCACAATACCGCCGAAGCAATGGGCGCCGCAGGTATTCGCAGCTATCTGCTCGACGCCCCCTATAACCAGCTACCAACACAACACAGCCGCCGCATGCACGGCTGGCGCGCGCTGCTGGCTGATCTGGCGCAGACGCTGCCCACGCCCACCCATCCACGCCAGACACAGCCCTCGCTGGCGGCGCATATGCTGGCCTCCTAGCCAACAGATGCGCCTGCCCCACCCGGCTGGCTGCCTCACTATGCGATATCCATCTGCCAATCCGCCAATCCGCCATTATTGCGCCAGTGGATTCGCCGCGCTCAACACCTGCTGCACCGCCGTGGCGAGCTTGCTATAGGTGCCGTCACGCATGCGTGCAAAGTCGTTCATCCAGAAGCGACCGCCCATGTTTTTCGCCAGGTCTGCCTTGTCTTCCGGCGTCAGCGTCACCAGGTCTCGATACAGGTCGGTGACGCCTGCCAGCGCGCGGTTGATCTGGTCAATCCCTGCCAGCTCTTTCTCGGTAAAAGCGGCGTAGGTATCAGCCTCCAGCCGTTCCCAGCGTGAGAAGCTCCAATGTGGCAGGTCATAGCCGAGCAGACCATTCTCCGCCAGTGCCGCCAGATGCTCCTGGACATTCTGCTTCTGCTCTTTGTCGAGCGCGTTGATGGTGCGCCAGAAGTTGTCGAGCGATGCGCGATTGCTCGCCACCTCCAGTGCCAGCAATCGCCGGGCACTGGCGTAGAGCCGCCGGGTATTCTGATCTTCGCGCCGTTGCGCCAGATATTGCGCGACGATGACTGCAATGACGCCGGGCAGCGACGCCGCAAAGACCGAGGCGACATTCTGCCAGAAATTGCTCCCAAACATGCGCTTGCTCTCCCCACACTCCCGGATCAACAATCGTTGCGCTTTAGCTCTTGTCCGCGCCATTCTACCATGCCAGCGTTTATCCGCCTACCATGTCCTATCAGCATGCGATATATCTGCGATATACTCTGGTCGGATGTTCGCAGTTGTGAGCAGGTGGAGATGCACATGGGGCAGAATACGGTAAATGACACACGGCTCGTGTCGCTTGTGCCGGACCTTGCGGCGAGCTTCTGGGAGATGATGGAAGAGTTTGCCGCAGCGGGCGAGCCAATTCTCAGCGCGCAGGCGCTCCAACTGGCGCGCAACGATTTTGGCGCGTATATCCGGCTGCTCGAAGATATGGCGCAGGGAATCGGGTTGCCACCCGGTTATGTGCCGCAGACAACCTACTGGCTCGCTGGCACAGGAAACGATGGCACGGATGGCGTGGTGTTGCTGGGCGAGGGACATCTGCGCCATACGCTCACCCTGGCGCTCCAGGATGTCGGCGGGCACATTGGCTATCGCATCAGGCCAGCGGCGCGCGGACATGGCTATGGTACACGGCTGCTGGCGCTGCTGTTGGAGAAGGCGCGCCAGCATTCCCTGAGCCGCGTGCTGCTCACCTGCGATAGCGACAATATCGCTTCGGCGCGCGTCATCGAACGCAACGGCGGCCAACTGGTCAGCGAGGGACTGTCTTCCTCCATTGGCAAGCAGGTGAGGCGTTATTGGATCGAGCTATGAAGTTGGGTGGCCAGAGGAATAACGAACAGGCTCATTCGCTGGCCTTTGCTTTGACGCTGAGTATCTGCGCTGCGTGGTCATGGGCGTGCGCCGCATAGATGCGCAGCCAGTCCTCGACGCTATAGCTCCCCTGTTCGCTGTGGGTGCCTTCGCGGGTCCATTCCTCTTCGGTCAGCCAGTCGAGCAGTTCGGCGCTGGCGGCGCGAACGGCGCGTAGCAGTTCCAGCGACGCGCCGATAGGACGGTCGTAGTGCAGCTTGCGCGCGAACAATTCTTCGTCGTAGCCCTGGATGACCGGCTGATTTTCCGCCAGTAGCCGCCGCAGACGAATGGCGGAAGTCGTCTCGCTATCGGCAAGGTGATGCACGATCTGGCGCGGGGTCCAGCCGCCCTCCGCCGGCTGTTGATCCAGCTCGGCCTCGGAGAGTTGGTCCACCGCCTCGCGCACGACGCGATAGCCATCTTTATACTGCTCGATCAGCGCGTCGCGTTCCGCATGGTCCATGTGTAAATGCTCCATCAGGTGTAGCGCGCGGCGATTGACCAGCACAATAGCGACCATCGGCGCGACGAAGATCAACAACATGGCGCCGATGATATAGCCAGCGGGATTGCCACGCACGATTTCGACGATCACCAGCACCGTAATCAGCGTGACCAGGAACACCGTCAGGCGGCGCGAAGGTGGCATGATCTGCGTCAGTCCGGCAAGGCCCCGCGAATACGTGAAACGAGAATCAGAAGACATGCAGCCACTAACCTCCGGCGCGCGTTCCTGGGTTTTGTGATGTAATAGTTGCGCCACTGTAGAATGCGGCACAGGCTATAGCGTATCCCACAGATGGACGCGGCGCAAACAATGTGGCACTCGACATTTGGAAATATGTTTGAGATGGTTTGTCGAAGAATATTGAAAAGCCCTGTTTGGCTTGCAATGGAAACAAGCCAAACAGGGCAATTTGCTGCTAGCGCGCGGAAGCTGTTGAACTCAGGCCGTATGGCTCGTTGTCGGTCCAGCTATGCCGTAGATCAACGCGCCCAATGGGCCAAGCAAGAAAACCTCGATCAGCCAGCCCCAGCGTCCTAGACGCGCAGTGGTAATCAGGCCGAAAAGCCATGCAATAGCAGCGATGGCAAGGCCAATCTCAAAGAGCAAGCGCCCAAAAGGGATGACAGGGTCAACAAGACATTGCCTATTATCCACACATTGGAGTGGTTTATGTAGAAGAACAAATCCAATGCTCAGGCTTAGCATCGCGCCAATGCTCAGCAACATGGATGTGCGTTTCATAACGTATTCTCCTTCAAGGATAGAATGAAGTATCCTTGAGCAGATACACCTCCCATAGCTCAGCCAGAGATAACCCCTCAAGGAGCCAGGATAAACTCAAGAGTTTCATCGCTGCAATCTTAGCCGGTACGTCATCGCGGCGGTTTTGCCCCAAAGCCATGCCTGCTCGTCGTCGCTGAGCGCTGCCGTGACCTCACGCATCACCTGGATGCACTCGGCATAGGGGCCGCTGAGCGTGCTGACCGGCCAATCGCTGCCAAAGAGCAGCCGCTCTGCGCCGAAAAGCGCCAGCACACTATCGAGATAGGGACGCAGGGTAGCGGCGGTGATGGGCGGCGGGTCGGCCAGCCCTTGAATGGCCGAACATTTGAGAAAGACGTTGGGGAGCGCGGCCAGTGGTCGCATCTGCGCGGTCCAGGACGCGATACCGCCGGGAGTCAGCGGCAGACCGGCGAAGTGATTGATGACAAAGCGCGTCTCTGGGTGCGTGCGCATCGCCTCGATTGCCGCTGGCAGCGTCGCTTCATCCGGCAGCAGATCACAGGTGAAGTTGCGGGCAGCCAGCGCACGTAAGCCACCACCCAGCGATTGCCAGCCGGCCTCATCCTGTGGCAGCGGCATGAGGCGAATGCCCTTGAAGAGCGGATACCCGGCGAGGTGATCCAACGTCTCGCCAGCATCGGCGGCGGCCAGATCAACCCAGCCGACGACGCCGGCAATGTGGGGATAGTCACGGGCAAGCTCCAGCAGCCAGCGCGTCTCCGCCACTGAATTATCCGCCTGGATGACGACGCTATACTGGATGCCGCACGCCTGCATCTGCGGCAGAATATCGGGCGGCATATAATCGCGCAGCATCTCCGGGAGATTGATCTGCCGGTTCCAGCCGTAGGCGAAGCGCGCCAGTTGCCAGTAATGCTGGTGCGCATCAACGGTTGGGACGATAGGAGATGCCTGCGACTGGCTGGTTTGATTGGATTGCTCTGGTGACATCGGCATCGTATTCCCTCGATTTCTGCCTATCATTCATCTATCGCAGACAATACCACCAATCCCAAGAGTTTTGTCCAAATTGCTCCACCTACCTCTTGACAAACGCTCGTGCTGCTGGTATTTATTTGTTTGACCAAACAATTCTTGTAACGAAATGAGGTAGTGGTTCGTATGCCCCGCAAACCTGCCGTGCCGGGAGTGGATCGGCGTCAGCAGATACTTGACGCAGCGCTCGATGTCTTTGCCGAGCGCGGCTTCGATGGCGCCACCACGCAGGAAATTGCCGACCGGGCAGACGTGGCGCAGGGGCTGATCTATTTCTACTTCAAAGAGGGTGGTAAGGTGCAACTGCTGCTGGCGGCCTGTGACCGGCAGACCGCCGTTGCGCTGGCGCAGCTCGATGAACGCGCGCAAGGTGAGCAAGACCTTCCGACGGACGCGGCGCTCGAACACATGGTTTCGCGCTTCGTGCGTGTGCTGGATGCGCCGCGTACCGGCAAGCTCCTGAACATCATGGCGCGCGAAGAAGGCCGCCTGCGGCCACACGCGCAGGGCGAAGACAATGACACCATCTCGCTCGTGGCGATTCGCATCTATGACGAATTGGAGAACTTTCTCTGCGCACACAGTACCCGCGAGCAGGTTTCCAAAGGTGATGCTTCACTCGCAGCAAATTTGTTTACCGGCTCGCTGGTGGCACTGATGGTCCGGCGCGCGCTCCATGAGCCAAATGCCAGCTACATGACGCGAGAGGACATCAGCCGTATGCTGGCCGAGATGGTTGGCGCATGGCTGGCCGCACGAACAGGGCAAATTGGCATAGTACCGGCAGGTGAATCTGCACGAGAGGCCAGCGAGTAAACCCGCGCCTATACAGAGCTAGCAACAGGCATGGCAGGCGGCACCCGTACTCCCCTCTCCCGCGCACGGGGGAGGGGCTGGGGGTAGGGGTTTTCTGCGCTGTCGGAATTGGTTGGTCAATCAAACAAAAACTTACAGTAAGGGGAAAGCAAAGGGGAGTTCCACATGGCACGAGAATCTACGGATGCCACACACGCCGCTTCGTCTCAGACGGCGGAGCAACCTGCGCCATCTGCATCATATCGTTCCGCCGGTGGTCGTCGGCTACACGGCGTAGCGCTGGTCAGCGTGCTGGCGGCGCTGATGCTGACGCTGCTGCTCGAAGCGCTCGACCAAACGGTGGTCGGCACGGCGCTGCCCAAGATCATCGCACAACTCAACGGCTTCGACCGCTACACCTGGGTGGTAACGGCGTATCTGCTCGCCTCCACGACGATGATTCCGATTGTCAGCAAGCTCTCGGATCAGTTTGGCCGCAAGTGGTTCTTTATCGTCGGCGTAGTGCTGTTTCTGCTTGGCTCAGCGCTCTCCGGCGCCTCGCAGACGATGAATCAGCTCATCGCTTTCCGTGCTTTGCAGGGGCTTGGCTCCGGCATCGGCATTGCGCTGGTCTTCACGGTCGTCGGCGATATCTTCCCGCCCGCCGAACGCGCCAAATGGCAGGGCATCTTCGCCGCCGTCTATGGCTTCTCCAGCGTCGTTGGGCCGACCGCTGGCGGCTGGCTCACCGATAATGGCCCGCTGGTGGGTAACTTCATCACCAACGACACCCGCTGGCGCTGGGTCTTCTATGTCAATCTGCCGCTGGGCATTCTGGCGCTCGCCGCTATTCTCATCTTCCTGCCAACCAACATTTCGGTGCGCAGCAACCGCCTGACCGGTCTTGCCGCCTTCCGGCGCATAGACTTCCTGGGCGCAGCGCTGGCCTCCACTGCGACAATCTGCCTGCTGCTCGGCCTCACCTGGGGCAGCGACCAGACCTATGACTGGAACTCGCCGCAGGTCATCGGCACGCTGGTGGCCGCCGCCGTCCTCTACACTATCTTCTTCATCGCAGAGCGGTTCGCTGTCGAGCCGATTCTGCCGCTGGACCTCTTCCGTAACCGTGTCTTCGCAGCGGATTCGCTGCTGACGCTGACCTCCGGTATGGTGCTGCTCTCGCTGGTGATCTATCTGCCGCTGTTCTTGCAGGGCGTCTTGCGCGAATCCGCTACCAACTCTGGCGAGGTGATTACGCCGCTGACCATCAGCCTGGTGATCGGCTCGACCTTCGCTGGCATCATGATTGCTCGCCTGGCGCGCTATCAAATCGTCACCATCATCGGCGCGGCGCTGCTGACCATCGGCACCTTCCTGCTGAGCCGCATGTCCGCCTCGACCAGCATCTTCACTGCCGCCTGCTTCATGGTGATCGCCGGGTTGGGGATGGGCTGCTTCTTCCCAGTGTTGACGCTGGCGGTGCAGAATGCCATCCCGCGCAGCCGCATGGGCGTCGGCACCGGCGCCATCACCTATCTGCGCGCGCTCGGCCAGACGCTTGGCGTCGCCATCACGGGCACCGTCGTCAACAACACGATTGCCAGCGACATCCAAAACCGTTTGCCAGCAGCGGCCAAAGCCCAGATTCCGCCGGTGGCGCTCAAATACGCCACCAATCCGCAGGTGTTGGTCAGCCCACAGTATCACGATCAGGTGGTGGCGCAGGGGCTAGAGCAGGCACTGAAGCATGGCGTGCCGGGCCTCTCCAAGAGCATCGCTACGCAGATCGCCACACAGCAAACGGCAAATATTCCTGCCGGCCCGCAGCATGACCAGGCGTTCGCCACGATCTATCAACAGGTATTGCCCCAGGCAGTCGCACAGGCGACCAAGATCATCACCGATGGCGTGCATAGCCTCTATGCGCAGGTGTTCGCGGCGCTGCGGGTCTCGCTGGAGGTCGGCATCCAGCATGGCTTCGTTACGGTGCTCATTTTCTGTATCGGCGTCATTGCCGGGGCGCTGCTGCTCAAAGATGTGCCGCTGGCGAAGGAGTTCCGCGAGTCGCATGCAGGGTCCGAAGGCGGCGGAAAATCTGAAGATGCGACCGAGTATGTGGCGTTATAGACCTCACCCCTACCCCCTCTCCCATGAGGAGAGGGGCCGCTGGGCTAGATATCTCTGTTTCCTAGAATGCTCCGTTTGCTACGCGCTGGGAGATTTTCATGAGCAACTCAAGCGATACGAAGCGAGTGATTGTTACCGGAGCGACGGGTCTGATCGGCAGCGCGCTCTGCGCCGCGTTGCAGCAGCGGGGCTATGCCGTTGTCGTCTTCTCGCGCGATCCCGATGCTGCGCGCGCAAAACTGCCGGATGCCGCCGCATATGTCGCCTGGCAACCGTCGGAAACGCCGGGTTCCTGGGCTGGACACCTCGATGGCGCATACGGCGTGGTGCATCTGGCGGGTGGCTCGCTCTTTACGGGGCGGCAGACAGAAGACAGCGTGCGCACTGAGACGGCCAGCCGCGTTCAAGCGATTCACGGACTGGTGACGGCGATGGCGCAGGCAACGAACAAACCGCAGGTATTCATCAGCGCATCCTCGGTCGGCGCCTATGGTTACGCTGGATTCAGCGACGCTGAATATACCGAGGAGAGTCCGGCGGGAGAAGACTTTTGGGGGCGCGATAGCGCCAAGTGGGAGGAGGCTGCTCTGACTGCTCAACAGCATGGCGTGCGTACCGTCGTGCTGCGCCCCGGCTATGTGCTGGCAGCGCAGCCAGGGGGCGGACTGGCGCAGCAGGTGGCGCAGTTCCGGCGTGGCTTTGGCGGACCAGTGTTACCCGGTCGTCAATGGTCGCCGTGGGTACATCTGGCTGATGTAGCAGGACTGGCGCTCTTTGCGCTGGAAGATGCGCGTGTGCAGGGTCCGCTGAATGTGGTCGCGCCGGGCATCGTGCGCAATCGCGAGTTTTCGCGCCTGTTGGGGCAGGCGGTGGGCAAGCCGTCCTGGCTGCCCGTCCCGGGCTTTGCCCTGCGGATGGGATTGGGCATCGCCGCCGATATCATCGTTCATGGGCGGCGTGTCATTCCAGCGAAGGCGCTGGCGCTCGGCTACGCATTTCAGTACCCCACTTTGCCAGCTGCGCTCCGCGATTTGATATCGCAGATGTAGCGCATGCGCACTATTGCGCCGGTCCTTCTCCTCTAAGCAAAGAGAAGGACTGGCAGATGAGTAGTATTTAAAACCAACCGAGAGGGTTGTCCTTCAGATGACGCTCATAGAAGGCTGCGATGGCTTGCACCACCTCATCGGGCAGCCGTTGCTGGGCTGCTGCCATATTGTCGCGTACCTGCGCGACGGACTTAGCGCCAGGAATGACGGTGGATACTTCCTGTTGCGCCAGCACATATTGGAGCGCGGCATGCGTCAGCGACGTGCCGGCTGGTATCAACATGGCAAACTCCTCGATGAGCGCCGACCGTCTGGCGATGGTTTCAGGCGACCAGCGGCTACGCGGGTCCGTGAAGCGCATATCGCCGCGATATCTACCGGAGAGCCACCCAGAATCGAGCGGCACCTTCACAATCAACCCAACCCCATGTTCCTGTGCCAGCCGGAACGCCGGCAGTGGTTCTTGATAGAACGCATTGAAGTAGATCTCCACCGCACCACTGTTCGTCGTCTCGATGACGGTTTCGAGTTCTTGCCGGGCGTCGAGTGACACGCCATATACGCGAAGTTTGCCCTCTGCTTTGAGGCGTTCGAGTTCCTCGTAGTGTGGCGCGTTCTGGCCATCCATCAGTTCAACTGGCGGGTTATGCAGCAGCAAGATATCTACATAGTCGGTTTTCAGCCGTCTGAGGCTGGCTTCTAACGTTGGCCGGATGGCGGCAGGATCAAAGTCATGCGTTCCATCTGGCGCATCATGGCTGAACTTGGTGCAGATCGTCACCTGATCGCGCACCGGCGCAAGCGCCTGGCCGAGCAATTCCTCACTGCGTCCACCACCATAGCCCGGCGCAGTATCAAAAAAGGTACACCCCGCATCGAGTGCCGCCTGTACGATGCGTAGCGCCTCATCGGTGTCGTGCAAGTCCCATTCGGGGTTGGCTAGTTGCCAGGCCCCCAATCCAATCTCACTGACATTGATGCCCGTTGTTCCCAATGGACGTTGTTGCATGCTATTCTCTCCCTTTCACCTTGTATCTCGTCGTTGCGATGAACGATGCCTGGGAAACTATACGGGAAAAGTGGTATGCTCACCAGAGCCAATATTTGGAAAGGGACAAGACCATTTCTGCTCGTTCTCGTGCTCCTGCTGCGCGCCCCGCTGCGCGCCGAACCCGCACCCAGGCGACCGCGGTACCATTCACGCCACGCCATTTTGATGCGGCTGATCCTCTACCGCTCCATCGGCAACTGTATGCGGCGTTGCGTGAGGCAGTAGTACGTGGCCAGTTGCCACCAGGAGCGCGTCTGCCTGCAACTCGTGCGCTCGCCGCTGAACTTGGCCTTTCGCGCACAACGGTGGTTACGGCGATGATACAACTGCTGGCCGAGGGATATGTCGAAGGGCGTGTTGGTTCGGGCACCTATGTTACTCGTCTCATACCCGATATCCTGTTGCAAACGGGAGTGGGCCAGCCTCCTTCGTCAGGCGCTTGTAGTACAGGCACAGAGGTTCATTCAAGAACTGTTTCACGTCGTGGAGCATTGTTGACCGCTACATCGCCAGCAGAAAACACCAGCGACGCCGCGCGGTTCGCCCATCCGCTCCATACTGGTTTACCTGCCCTCAATGCCTTCCCCTGGAGAACCTGGAAGGAGATCGAAGGGCGCCTGACGCGCCGCAATCCGGGCGGTCTGCGTAGCTACGGCAATCCTGCGGGATATGGCCCCTTGCGGCAGGCGATAGCAGATTATCTTGGTATGGCGCGCGCCGTCCACTGCCAGCCGGAACAAATTATCATCGTCTCCGGCACACAACAGTCGTTGGACCTTGTTGCCCGCCTGTTGCTGGATGAGGGTGACGCCATCTGGTTCGAGGACCCCGGATACCATCGTGCCAGGAGTGTATTCCTTGCCGCCGGGGCACAGCTCATCCCTGTGCCAGTAGATGACGAAGGACTGGATGTTTCCGCTGGGATAGCGCGCTATCCCAGGCCGCGCCTCGCCTATGTCACACCTTCGCATCAATTTCCGCTTGGGGTGACGATGAGCCTGGCGCGGCGCATGGCGCTGCTGCAATGGGCAAAGGATATTGGCGCCTGGATCGTGGAAGACGACTATGACAGTGAATATCGTTACACTGGCCGACCGCTGGCTGCGCTGCAAGGGTTGGACGAGGCTGGCTGCGTTCTTTATGCTGGAACATTCAGCAAGGTGTTGTTCCCCGGTTTGCGCCTGGGCTATCTCGTGCTACCGGGAGATTTGGTAGATACGTTTGCGCGAGCGCGCGAGCTGACTGACCTCGGAGCGCCTGTGCTGCCACAGGCCATTGTGACGGAGTTCATTGTTGCGGGGCATTTCAGCCGGCACCTGCGACGCATGCGCGAGTTGTATGCAGAGCGGCAAGCGGCACTGGTGACAATAGCAGCGCGCGAACTGTCAGGGATGTTGACGGTGCCGCCTGCCAGCGCAGGATTGCATCTCATGGGATGGTTGCCAGAAAGAACGGACGAGCGCGATATAGTAGCCGCAGCACGCCGCGCGGAAGTGGAGGTAATGCCGCTCTCACGGCTATCACTTGAGCCATATGCGCATCCTGGATTGGTACTCGGATACGCCGCATTCGATGCGCGGCAACTCAGGGAGAGTGTTATACGATTAGCTGCCGCATTGTGCGAAGACCGGAAATCCCTTTTCCCCGCCTCTTAACTGCGCTCCATGCGGGCGCGGCAGTCTGCGCAGCAGCCGAAGAGTTCGACCTCGTGCCCTTCCAGCGTAAAGCCGGTCGCGCGTTCGACCGCTGCCAGCACATCTGGCGGCAGGCACGCGCCTACCTCCACCACGCGGCGACATTCGGTGCAGGTGATGTGGTGGTGGTGGGCATGTCCGCCACAGAGCCGGTAGCAATGGCTGCCGTCAGCGAATCCAACGCGGTCCAGCAGCCCCCGCTGCACCAGCACCTCGACGGCGCGGAAGACCGTAGCTCGCCCCAACTGCGGGTCGTCCTGCCGCAGTTCGTGCCAGAGATCATCAGTAGTGAAGTCGTCGCCATTGGCGGCCAGCGCAGCCAGCCGCTCCGCGATCAGGCGGCGCGGACGGGTGTTGCGTAGTCCCATCTCCTCGAAGACGCGCAGGATGGATTCGGCGCTGGCGGACTCCACGATAGAGCTTCTTCCTCTGTTCATTGAATTATTCGTCTCCTTCAACTGTACCACGCATGACCTCGCTATGCGCATCACATTTTGATACACTATCTCATTGACATCTGGATACTCCATCTGCTATCCTGTTTAGCAGTTGATACATTGTATCATGTATAGGCATGTTGATGCGAGACGGGGAAGCTGGAGGGGTGTTGATGTTTTCGTCCTTGCAGGCGTGGCCAGGAAAATCGAGGTATCCAGACGCTTCAACGCATCGTACTATACGCTTTCGGGTAGGGCTGCTGGCGAATGTGCTGGCGCTAGCGCTGCTCGCCATGTTGCTGGCCGCGTGCAGCACGCCCGCTGGCAACGCGAACGGCGGCTCTGGGACGTTACAGGTGGTTGCGGGAGAAAACTTCTGGGGCAGCATCGCCGCGCAGCTTGGCGGCAGCCATGTGCATGTCACCAGCATCGTCAGCGATCCCAACGCCGATCCGCATGAATATCAGACCAGCGCACAGACGGCGCGTACCTTTGCGATGGCGCAATATGTCATCCTGAACGGCGCTGGCTACGATAGCTGGGCGCAGCAATTGCTGGACGCCAACCCCCAGGACGGGCGCAAAGTGCTGACCGTGGCAAATCTGCTGGGCAAGCACGAAGGCGACAATCCGCATTTCTGGTATAACCCGGAGTATGTAACGCAGGTAGCCAACCAGATCACTAAAGATTACAAGACGCTCGATGCCGCCGACGCCAGCTATTTCGATCAGCAGAACTCGGCGTTTCTGAATGTCGCGCTCAAGCCGTACCATGACCGCATCGCCGCTATCAAAGCGAAATTTGCTGGGCAGAAGATCGGCGCAACCGAGAGCATCTTCGTCTACATGGCAAACGCGCTGGGTCTTGACCTGATTTCGCCGCCAGAGTTCATGGACGCCGTAGCTGAGGGCAATGATCCGCCAGCGGCCAGCGTCGCGGAGTTCCAGCAGCAGATTCAGCAGAAGCAAATCACGGTGCTGGTCTATAACGTTCAGACGAATACCAATATCACCAACAGCATCAAGTTACTGGCAACGCAACAGAGTATTCCGATTGTCGGCGTCTCCGAAACATTGCAGCCGGTGGACGCCACATTTCAGGACTGGCAATACGCGCAACTGCTGGCGCTAGAAAACGCGCTCAATGCTGGCGCGCTGGTCAAATAATGCTGGTCAAATAATTCAGAGGGGGAGCGTGATGACTATGCTGGCCGATGAGATGATGCGCGGCAACAATCAACAGATAGAGAGAGCGGCTGCGCCTGCGCCGCTCTCGCCGCATGCCATCGCGCTGCGCGATACCGCCGTTCAGTTGGGCGTGCGCACTATCTGGCGCGACGCCAACCTCACCATTGCGCCGGGCGAATTCGTCGCCATTCTTGGCCCCAATGGCGCTGGCAAATCTACGCTGTTGCGCCTGCTGCTGGGGCTGCTCAGCCCCAGCCAGGGACGCATCGAAGTGCTTGGCAATATCCCCCGGCGCGGCAATCCGGCCATCGGCTATGTGCCGCAGCGGCGCACGCTCGATGCCGATCTGCCGGTGCGCGGGCGCGATCTGGTGATGCTGGGGCTGGACGGCTTGCGCTGGGGTCTGCCGCTGCCGGGGAGCAAACGACGCCAGCAATGGGCGCGCGTGCGCGAGACGCTGGAGGCCGTCGAGGCGACAGCGTATGCGAACCGGCCCATCGGTCAGCTTTCCGGCGGCGAGCAGCAACGGCTGCTGCTGGCGCAGGCGCTCGTCGCGCAGCCGGAGTTGCTGCTTTTGGATGAGCCGCTGGCCAGCCTGGATATGCGCAGCCAGATTGCCATCGCGCAGTTGGTGGCGCGGCTGGCACGAGCGCAGCGCATTACCACGCTGATGGTCACACACGATATCAACCCTGTGCTGCCCATCGTGGACCGCGTAATCTATGTCGCGCGCGGGCAGGTAGTGATCGGCAAGCCGGAGGAGATCATCACGACGGAGCAGCTTTCGCGGCTCTACGATGCGCCGGTGGAGGTGGTGCGCGATAGCCAGGGTCGTGTCTTTGTGGTGGGGTTGGAGAATGAAACGGCCCATCCATCGAGGGACGAGAGGACGATAGCGCCGTGATTATGCCTTCCTGGAACCTTATCGTAGACTGGCAAACGATCTTTCACTATTCTTTCATGCGCACTGCCTTCCTGGCGGGGACGGCAATGGCGATCATGGCGGGTGTCATCAGCTATTTCGTTGTGCTGCGCGGGATGGCTTTCGCCAGCCATACGCTCGCCAACATTGGCTTCGCAGGCGCCGCTGGCGCCGCCCTCATCGGCATGAACCTCAGCATCGGTCTGCTCGCTTTTACGGTGGCCGGCGCGCTGGGGATGGGTGCGCTGGGCAGGCGGCTCTATGGCAATGATCTCGTGGTTGGTCTGGTGCTGGCGATATCGCTTGGCGCTGGCTACCTCTTCATTTCGCTCTATCACGGCTACGCCACCAACCTCTATGCGATTCTCTTCGGGCAGATCGTGGGGATCACCTGGAGCCAGGTGTTCATTACGTTTGCGACCGGCATCGTGTCGCTGCTGGCGATGGGGCTGCTCTACCGGCGGCTGCTCTTTGCCTCGCTCGATGCGGAGAGTGCGGAGGCGAAAGGGCTGCGTGTGCAGTGGCTCTCGCTGGCATTTCTGGTAGTGCTGGGGCTGGTCATCGCCGTCGCCTTGCAGATCGTTGGCGTGCTGCTGATCTTTGCGTTGCTGGTCGCGCCCGCTGCCGTTGCGGAGCGGCTTACATCGCGCCCGCCGCTGGCGATTGGCCTCTCGGTTTTGCTGGCGCTGTTCTTCACCTGGGGCGGTCTGGCGCTATCCTTTTATCTGCCCTATCCGCCCGGCTCGTTCATCACCACGCTGGCCTTCGCCGCCTATGTGGTGGTGCGCTTCGGCGATGGGTTGCGGTCGCTCGTGCGCCACCGGCGAAAACTATCCGCCATCGAGCAACCGGAAGGATGGGCCGCATGAACCTCGTGAACCTTACAAGCCTGTCGGCGCATCTTTCGCTCTTATTGGCAAGCTCAATTCAGCCATTCTCATGGAACTTGTTGGCGGATATCCAGCAGATGTTGCAGTTCGATTTCATGCGCGCAGCGTTTCTAGCGGGCACGGCGATTGCGCTGGTGGCTGGACTCGCGGGCTATTTCGTCGTGCTGCGCCACCAGGTCTTCGCCAGTGATACGCTCTCCCACATGGTCTTCGCGGGAGCAATGGGGGCGGCGTTGCTCGGCGTCAACGCTTTTCTCGGTGTCTACGCCGTGGCGATAGCCGGTGGCCTTGCCTTGAATGGCCTGGGATGGCGTGGCAGCGCCCGCGAACGCGATATCGCCACCGGCATGGTAATGGCGTGGATGTTGGGGCTGGGTGCGCTTTTGCTGGGCATCTACGCCACCAGTTCCATCGCAAACGGCAATACCGCCATCGGCGCCGGTGTGCTGTTCGGCTCGATCCTCGGCGTCGCTGGACAAGAATGGATCATCGTCATTGCCGGTATCGTCACCATCCTGGCGCTGCTGGCGATGGCGCGTCCGCTGCTCTTTGCTTCGCTGGACCCCGAAACGGCACAGGCGCGTGGCGTGCCGGTGCGACTGCTGGGTGCGCTGTTCCTGCTGCTGGTGGGCGTCTCCGTGGCGGAGGCAGTTCCAGCCGTCGGCGCGCTACTAATCTTTGCGCTGCTGGTGGCGCCCGCCGCCATTGCGCAACGGCTGGTCAAGCGCCCCTATGCGGCGCTGGCGCTCTCGGCGCTACTGGCGCTGCTCTTTACCTGGCTCGGCCTCACGCTGGGGTTCTATACGCCCTATCCAGTGAGCTTCCTGATTACCGCGCTGGCCTTCGTCACCTATCTACTCGTCGTTGCCGCGCAACGCCTGCGCCAATTCGCCACTCGTCGCCGCTTCTCCAATAGCAACACCATCTTGACGCATACTGCTGGCGGTTAAAACCGCGCCTGGATGGCTTTCAGCCGCAAAGTCCGCCTGCGCGGACTCGGATCAGGTATGTCTACACTCCCCTCGCCAGCGCCCGTTTGCCTACCAGCGCGGACTCCCCTCTCCTTGTGGGAGAGGGGCTGGGGGTGAGGTCTCCAGGCCACCTCTTATTCTGGCGCATTTCCTGCGGAATCTTTTCGGATCGCAGGATGGACTTTGCGTTGGTTCTGGTACCAACTCGCATAGCTGGCAAGAGGAGTAAAGCGCCCTATGGATAGCCTGACCGCCGCGCGGGCGTCATTCGCCGTCTCGCTGGCGTTCCATATTATCTTTGCTGCGCTGGGCGTGGGGTTGCCTGTATTGCTCTGCGCCGCCGAGGGACTCGGATTGTGGAAGCGCGATGCCACCTGGTACGCGCTCGCCCGCCGGTGGAGCAAAGCCACCGGCATCCTCTTCGTCGTCGGCGCGGTCTCCGGCACCACCATCTCCTTCGAGCTTGGCCTGCTCTGGCCGCGCTTCATGAATATTGCCAGCGGCGTCATCGGCCTGGCCTTCGCGCTGGAAGGCTTCACCTTTTTCCTCGAAGCGATCTTCCTGGGCATTTATCTCTATGGCTGGGACCGCATATCGCCACTGGCTCACTGGCTTTGTACGCTGCCGCTGGTCTTTAGCGGCGCCGCCGGCACCTGGATGGTCGTCTCCGCCAACGCCTGGATGAATGCGCCCGCTGGCTTCAAACTGGTGAATGGCAGGGCGACTGACATCAATCCCATCGCTGCGATCTTCAATCCCGCCACGCCTATCGAGCCGCTGCATATGCTGGTGGCGGCGTACCAGGTGACGGGCTTCGGCGTCGCCGCCGTCTACGCCTTCGCGCTGTTGCAGGGGCGGCGCGGCGCCTATTACCGGCGCGGGCTGACGCTTTCGCTGCTGCTCGGCACGGTGATGGCGCCCATCCAGGCCGTCGTTGGTGACTCCGCCGCGCAGAACGTGGCGCAGATACAGCCAGTGAAGCTGGCGGCGATGGAGGCGCTCTTCAATACCACTACCGGCGCACCGCTCACCATCATGGGCATTCCCGATATGGCGACCCAGCAAGTATATCTCGCCGTGCGCATCCCTAAACTCTTGAGTTTCCTGGCCTATCGTGACGTCAACTCCACTGTGCAGGGATTGAACGCTTTTCCGCGAAGCGACTGGCCCTCCTATGTGCTGATGGTTCACTGGGCCTTCGACCTCATGGTTGGCATCGGCGGACTGATGATACTCACTGCGCTCATCTCCTGGTTCGTGTATTTTCGCTATGTCCGGCGCAATCAGCCGGTTCCGCTACGCATCTGGCTGCTGCGCGGGCTGGCCATCATGGGGCCGCTCAGCTTCGTGGCGCTGGAAGCCGGCTGGATCGTCACCGAAGGCGGACGGCAACCCTGGGTGATCTACAACATCATGCGCGTGGAAGACGGCGTGACCACGACGCCCGGCCTCGGTATCACGCTGTTTCTCTTCATCGGCATCTATCTGCTGCTGGCGGTGACGCTGATCGCGCTGCTTCTCCGGTTGGGACGCGATAAAAATCCCTTCCTGCCGCCGTTCCAGCAGAACGCCCCCAAATACGTCGCGCAGCAGGATAGCCGCGACACAACAAGCGACGCTGATAGCAGCGTAGATAGCAGCGTAGATAGCGGCGCGAATACAACTGCGCAGTGAGGTAGTAGAGGAGAAGCTATGATGACTCACCTGCAACTGGCAGTTCTCTGCGCCGCGCTCGATATGCTGGCGCTCATCGCCTATGCTGCGCTCGGTGGCGCGGATTTCGGCGGCGGTGTCTGGGATTTGCTGGCGCGCGGACCGCAGGCTGAACGCCAGCGCCAGGCGATTGCGCATGCGCTTGGTCCCGTGTGGGAGGCGAACAACGTATGGCTGGTCTTTGTGCTGGTCGTCACGTGGACGGCGTTTCCTATTGTCTTTGCCGCGCTCTCAACGGCGCTCTTCATTCCACTGACGCTGGTGCTGGTGGGCATCATCTTTCGCGGCACGGCCTTCACCTTCCGCTGGGAGTTCGGCGGGCGACAATGGATACGCAAAGCCTGGGCGCGCACCTTCAGTGTCGCCAGCACGATCACGCCGTTCTTTCTTGGCGCGGCTGCTGGCGCGATTGCTGGCGGCGACATTCACATCCACAACAACCAGATCATCGCCAACTACTGGACGACCTGGCTTACGCCGTTCGCGCTCAGTTGCGGTGCGTTCGCTGTCGCGCTCTGCTCAGTTCTTGCCGCAACCTATCTGACGGTTGAGGCAGAGCAGGCTGGCGACCAGGAATTGATGCAGACATTTCGCGTGCGCGCTATCATTGCCGGCGCCATTACGGCGCTCGTCGGCGCACTTGCCGCCATTCTCTCGATCTCTGAATCGCCGCTGCTCTGGAAGGGATTGATCGGGCGGGCGCTGCCACTCTCGCTCGGCGCTGTGCTGATTGGCCTGGCGACCGCTGCATGTTTGCTGCTGGCCTATCATCGCGCCGCGCGCATCCTGGTGGTAGGCGAGACGGTCTGTATCCTCGCCGCCTGGGCTGTGGCCCAATACCCCTATCTCGTCATCCCCGATGTGACGATTGATGGCGCCGCTACCTCGTCAAATGTGCTGGCGCTGCTGCTCATCTGTTCGCTGGCGGGGATGGCGATTCTGCTACCCTCGCTCTGGTATCTCTTCCGTGTCTTCAAGAGCGAAAACGCGCCCCATCCGCGCACGACAGTGGCTACCTTCGTCGCCTCGCTCTCCAGCGATTCCTCGCACGATGCGTGATACGCCATTGGGTATAAGCGCATAGGGCGTCATCCTACACAAGCATCAGCGGATTCCCGATCAAAGATACAGCAAAAGCTGGATCATCGTATGCTCCTCTCTACGGTACACTCTACACGGTGGGCATCACCGTCATCCCTTGTCCTTTCTCTGATGAGGCGAGGAGATGTAGGCGAAGCGGACGGCGCATAATCGGCCAGATTCCTCTTTCAAAAACATAGAAGGCCGGCTCGTCACAGCACTATTCTTGCAATGTTCTCGGGCATCTCTGGTCTTCTGCTCAGAGAGAATGGAGACAAAATCATGCGTATTGCGCTGGTCAATGGTCCGCTACAATCAGCCGTCTGCGATTTCGGCGTCGGCCACCAGATGCCGCTGGGATTACTGATGATCGGAGGCCCACTTCTCGATCACAGGCATGCGGTCACGCTGATTGACGCCGCCCGCCATCACCTCAGCGACGATGAGATCGTCAGGCGCGTGGCGGCCTTCGGTGCGGAAGTGGTGATGATTGCGCATGTCGGCTCAACCTCAGCCCACTCCTGCTGCCTGCGCGTTCTCCGCGCCATCAAGGCCGCGCTGCCTGAGATTGTCACTGTGTATGGTGGCGTCCATCCCACGTATCACTATCGCGCCGTGCTGGGTGAGCATCCAGAAGTGGATATTGTCGTGCGTGGCGAGGGCGAGGCGACGGTGATAGAGTTGGTTGCTACGTTGGAACAGCAGCGAACGGCGCTGACGCTGGCCTGCGATCTTTCAAGCGTCGCTGGTATCGCCTGGCGACGGGCGGGAGTGGTCGTCGCCAACGCGGCACGCGCACCCATCACAGACCTGGATGCCTATCGCATCGGTTGGGAACTGATCGAGAACTGGGACGACTACAAAGCGTTCGGTCTGGGGCGCGCGGCGGTGGTGCAGTTCTCGCGCGGCTGCCCGCACACCTGCACGTACTGTGGCCAGTGGATGTTCTGGCGGCACTGGCGGCACCGCGACATTACGCGCTTTGTGGATGAACTGGCGATGCTGCATACCACGCATGGCGTGCGCTTTTTCTGGCTGGCCGATGAGAATCCCACCACCATCAAAGAGGTCTGGCGGCAGGCGCTGGAAGAGATTGCGCGGCGTAACCTGCCGATTGCGCTCTGTGGCTCGCTGCGCGCGCAGGATATCGTGCGCGACGCCGATATCCTGCCACTCTATCAGCAGGCCGGATTCGCCTATGTGCTGATGGGAGTCGAAACAGTGACAGACGATACGCTCGGCAAGATTCACAAAGGGTCGAGCGTGGACGATGCATATCAGGCGGTGCGGCTGCTGCGCCAGCACCATATCCTCTCGATTGTTGATTATATCTTCGGACTGGAAGAAGAGACGCCGCGCACGCTCTGGCGCGGCTTGCGCGGGCTGCTGCGCTATGACGGCGACTTTGTGAACGCGCTCTACATCACACCGCACGCCTGGACACCACTGGGGCACCAACAACTCAAAGCCGGAACAGTCATCGAAGCGAATACCTGGAAGTGGGATTACCGCCATCAGGTGCTGGCCGTCAAGCATCTCACCCCTACCCAGCTTTTCATCGGCGTGAAGCTGGTGGAGTTGTGCTACCACCTCACGCCGCGCCGCCTCTGGCGCATCCTCACGATACGCGACCGGACACAGCGCCGCTTGTTACGCTACAGCCTCTGGCACACCAGCCTCGTCTACTGGTATGAGATTGTGGAATTTGCTGCTGCCCGCCTGCGCAGAAAGCAGAAGCCAGTGCAGGCGAGCGGACAGCAGTTTGTCCTTCACCCACGGGCTGAAACTGTCTAAACTGCCTGACCGTCCTTGCTGCTGGGCGTTTCTCGGCAGCAAGGACGGTGTGTTCCCTGGCGGCGTGCTGTGCTTCATGCTCCGCTACATGAGATGGCGCTCACGCAGTCTTGTCGTGGCGCCCCTCAAAGGCATGGGAAACGACCGGCGCTAACTCCTCCCACTCTACGCTGGTCTGCCGGCCATGATCGAACTCCGACATCAGCCAGGAATAGACCTGCAACAGACGTGGATCGTCTTTGGCAAGGTCCAGTCCAAGCCGCTGATGTAAGACAAAGACCAGTCCGGCAAGGCCGCTGTCTTTTGTTAGCGAGACCTCTAGTGGTCTGCCGAGGAGCCGTGGTACATCAAACGGGGCATACATCCACCAAAACTTGTTGAGGCCGTCTGCATGTACACCAGCGCGGGTGCGGTGTGCGTCGCGCCCGTAGAGCGGATATTTCGGTGGCAACGGCTCGCCTATCTCTGCGTAGAGGTCCGCCAGTTCGTTCAGCGCGGTGAAATCTGGTTGCCGCTGCTGGAAATAGCCCATGCCGATGAGATGCAGCACTACCGCTTCAAGCGGCGCATTGCCAGTGCGTTCACCTTTGCCCAGCGATGTGCCGTTGATGACGGCGCAGCCCGCGCGAATGGCCGCCAGACAATTCGCCACCACCAGCCAGGTGTCGTTGTGGGGATGGAACTCCATATCTTCCGGCTGCAAGCCAATAGCACGCATCTCACGGAAGAGGCGTGGAATGCTGCGTGGTAAGGCAACGTCTTCATACGGTAGCCCCAGGCCCATCGTGTCGCAGAGGCGAAACTTGGGACGCAATGCCGCGCCATAGCCTGCGCTGATCGCCAGCACGTGTTCGATGAACGGGCGCATGAAGTCCATCGGCGCGCGGGTCGCGTCTTCAAGATGCAGGCGCGGTCGAATGCCAGCATCCAGCGCCAGTTGCACCGCTTCAAGGTAGGTCCGCGCCGCCTGGTTACGCCCACCTGGCTTGAACTTGTGAAACGTATGATAGTCTGACGCCGAGGCAAGCATGCCAGTTTCCCGCACTCCCAGGCTGCGGATCAGCTCAACATCCTTCGCTGTCGCGCGAATCCAGGTGGTCGGTTCGATAGGTGCGCCGCCATGATAGCGTTCTAGCGCGCCTTCGAGCGCGGCGCGGTCCGAAGGACGATAGACAAAGAACTCCGCCTGCCGAATTGCCCCGGAATCGCCGGTGAAGCGGCAAAGGAAGTCATAGATCGCCAGACTGGTAGCGGTTGAAAGCGGCAGACCGCCTTGCTGACCGTCGCGGTGGGTGGTTTCGGTGGTCCATACCTGCGTGGGTAGCGTAACCGGGCGCTCCACCCAGGCATAGGTTGGAAACGTTTCGCGCGGGAAGCTATCCAGAAAATACTCTGGTTCGGCTGGCTCAGGAATTGGTTGAACAGCAGGAAGAACAGGCATGATGCGCCTCCTCGGTAGCTTGAGAAAACGATGTGTCAGAGCGCTCTCTAGAGGATGATACGTACTTGACAAATGCACAGTCAATATTGATCAATGAATCAATATGAAGACGCGGAGGTCGTGATGCAACAGTCGCGTTATCTGACGGCGCGGGAGGTTGCCGAAACGCTGGGAGTCAGCCTGGCAACGGTCTATTCCTATGTCAGCCGTGGGTTGATTCGTTCCGAGGCGACCGGCGAAAACAACCGCAAGCGGCGCTATCTCGCTGAGGATGTGGAGAAGCTCAGCGAGCGCAAAATGTATCGGCGTGACCCCGCGAAGATCGCGGAACATGCGATGCACTGGGGCATGCCAGTGCTGGAATCGGCGCTGACCAGCATCAGCGAAACCGGACTTTTCTATCGCGGGCAAGATGCCCTCCAACTGGCGACGACGGCGACCATCGAGGAGGTAGCCGCGCTGCTCTGGGCGGGCGACAGAGGGAACGCGGCGACGATTTTTGCGGCGAAATCAGCGCCAGCGCTGGCGCGGCCCCATCAATGGCTGCAAACGCTGGATGCTCTAGATGCTAGTCTTTCACCGATTCAGCGCGCCGCCATCGCGCTGACACTCTCCTCTGTAGATGACCTGGCTGCCTATGATCTGGAAAATGTTGATTCTGCTATACAGGTCGGCGCGCGTATCCTGCGAGTAATGGCAGTAACGCTCGCAGGGATGGAAACCTCAGCCGCAACGTGGCTGACAAAGCCAGGCATCTCACTTGCCGAGATATTGCAGCGCAATTGGCAACTACCCGCAGATACCGCCAGGCTCCTCGACGCGATGCTGATCCTCTGCGCCGACCATGAACTCAACACTTCGACATTTGCGGCGCGGGTGGTCGCTTCGTCTGGCGCGCACCTCTATCTGGCCGTGTCCGCTGGGCTGGCGGCGCTTCAGGGAATACGCCACGGCGGCTCAACCTTACTGGTGGAAGGATTGCTGCGCGAGGTTGGTGAACCACAACATGTGCGCAGGGTGCTGGCGCAACGGCTGCAGCGAGGCCAAGCCATTCCCGGTTTCGGGCATCGGCTCTATCCTGATGGCGACCCGCGAGGTAAGCTGCTGCTGCGGCTGGCTGCTGAGACCTATCCCGATAGCCTGTCGGTTGCTCTGGCGCAGAGATTGGCGGAAACGATGCAGGAGGAGACCGGAAGGCAACCGACGTTGGAACTGGCGCTGGTGACGCTGGCCAATGCGCTGGGGCTACCAGAAGGCTCTGCGCTCTCGTTGTTTGCATTGGGCCGCACCGTAGGATGGATCGGTCATGCGCTGGAACAATATCAGAGCGGTCAGATGATCCGGCCACGCGCCACCTACGCCGGGGTCTGACGAAGTGTGCATTACTGCCACATCATACATGTTCCTGAAAACAGCGATTACGGCTGTTGTAGCAGGAAAGGCAAGACGACAGGCAAGACGGTTTTACGGGCATCTACCAGTTGGCCATGATCCAGCCCATCGAAAATGACCAACTGTTTGCCAGCCGCTTCGATGGCGGCGCGCTGTGCTTCGAGCTTTTCGAGAACATGGTCGTTCGTGCCAGTATAGACCAACAGCGGGCAGCGAATTTGATTGGGCTGCACCTGCCGCCAGTGGACAAGGCTTTGCAGGCTTGCCATCACCATCGCAAACGGATAGGTTGTTGCCTCTTCGCGCTCCTCCGACGACATTTCAACATCGAGCTGGTCAAGCGTCCCAGCGACCTGCGCATCCGCTAATGGTTGCATTTCAGCTAGGATGGGATCAACCTCCTCCTGTCTGTAGACCGGACCAAAGACGGTTCCGGCCAGCACAGCGCGCGTCACGCGGTCGCTCGTTGCCGCAACCTGGCGCACAATCGTCGCGCCAAACGAATGTCCCCACAGGCTGAAGTGGTCCGCGCCGCTGGCATCGGCCACCGCCAGGATATCGGCAAGTATGCGCTCCTCGGCGTAGGCGGCGGGACTAGCTGGCCGGTCACTCTCGCCATTGCCGCGCAGGTCCACTGCGATGACGGTGAAATGCTGGCCGAGCGGCTCGATGTAGCCCGCCGTATGCCAGCGTTGGCGCGAGCCGGGCAAGCCGTGCAGCAAGAGCAACGCCGGACCAGAACCGCTGCGATCATAGGCGATGCGCACGCCATCAGGCGCGGTTGCATACTGAGTTTCCATTCGTCTAACTTTCTCTCCTCCTGAAGAGGATGTCAGAGGAGGCGCTGTTATAACGTCCGCTCCATTGTGAAGGTTGGAAGGCCGTTGCTATTGACGCCTCCTGCGCCCGGAACGCGCTCGAAGCCCTGCGCTTCCCAGAAGGCGGTGGCTGGCGTATTCTGCTCCAAGACGCCGATGCGCAGGCGCGTCCAGCCCAAATCCTCGCGGAAATGTTGTGCCAACCGCGCGAACGCTTCACTGCCGAGTCCTCGCCGTTGGTGCGAGCCAGCGATCATCAAGAGGCCGAGCCAGGGCAGGCCGTCGTCGGGATTCTCCGCCAGATAGTCCGCCTGACCGACCGCTTCGCCGGTCGCTTTGAGATAGATGCCCAGCATGACGCGCCCGGGCATCATCTGCGCCACCTGCCAATCGCGCTGGAGCATCGCCAGATCATAGTAGCCAGCCTCGCCCTGCGACCCCTCGCTCCAGGCGACGAACTGCGGATTGGAGAGATACACCGGCAGCAGCGCGGGCAGATCATCTGGCACGATCTCGCGGATGCGTAGCCGCTCGCTTTCCAGTTCGATCATAGAAGGACCTCAATTCAGGAAGAGCAAATCATTCTTTATCACGCTTCCATTGCTCTTCGTGCAATTGGAGCAGTTTATCGAACGTATCATTGATAATGCTCCGTCTTTGGCGCTTGAAATCTGAGCGTGGCTCAAGCCTATCTATCTGCTTGTCGTACATTGCCAGATAACGGACCTTCCAGGTGGAGACACTCAGCGCCTTCGGCAATACCCCATGACAGTGAGTACAGACCAGCAACAGCAGTTCGATGCACGGCATGAGCATGCTCTCGGCGTCTTCATCAAGGCGAAAACGTTCGGTGTCTCCGAAGATTGCCTCAATGAGACCAACGTAGTGGTCTACCTGCTTATTGATAAAATCCAGCGCCGCATCGTTCTCGAAATTGCCCGATCCCCAGGTGCCCATACTCCCTCCGGCTCGGACTGGAATTACTGTCGGCGGCTCAAAGAAACGGTCTTATGGCAGGGCAGCCAGCGCTTCTCGAGCGGCGGTGATGCCTTCGTTGAAGCTGTTTGCCTCCGCAAGCACAAGCGCGCGCTGATAGTGGTCGCGCGCAACCTCTATTTCCCCTGCTTTCTGCTTTGTGGCGCCGAGTGAGAGCAACACGAAAAGCTGCGCCAGCGGAATATCCATCGTTTCTGCTAGATCGTTAGCGCGCTGAAAGTATTCTAGCGCGGCGGCATCGTTGTTCTGCGCCAGCAGCACATCACCCACCGCCAGCAGCGATAACGGCAGCAAGATGCGATAGCCCAGCTCTTCGCGCAGGGCGAGCGACCGCTGGAAGCCAGCCAGCGCCGTGCCCAGATCACCGGCCTCCTGCGCGATACCGGCCAGATGCCGCCGCGCATACGATTCTTCCAGCTTGTGACCGTGAGCCGTCGCCGTTTCGAGCGCCGCCTCATACTGCTTGCGCGCCTCGTCCGTCTGCCCCAGCCGCTCATGAATAAGGCCGACGTGAAAGAGCGATTCCGCGATACCGTGCGTATCGTTCAGCCCTTCGCGGATGACCAGCGCACGCCGAAAGAACATCAACGCCTCGTCATAGCTGCCCTCGCCGAGATTAAGCGCGCGATTGTAGCGTATCAGCCCAGCCAGATCTGCGGCATCGGCGGAGAGCCGGGTGCTGTTCGCCATGCCAGCCAACACTTCTGCTCGCCCTGCCGTTTCGAGCGCAAGATCATAGTCAACGTTTGCGTAGAACGTGCGATGATCGAGGATGGCGCCGAACGCAAGCGCCAGCCGTGCCCGGTCACGCACATCTACGGCGCCATCCGGCGCCTGCTCGATGAGTTCCATGCCGCCACGTAGCAGCCGTGTCGCCTCGTTTAGCTTACCGGCGCGGTAGCAAATATCGGCAACGTCGCAAAATCCATTGACGAGCGCGCTATAACCCGCCGTCATATCTGGTTCCGGCATAATGAACCCCCTATTTCTCAGCCTCTTGCTTATTCTCGGTCCACTTCTTGAGCAACTCGCCCATGTTCCAGGAGAAGACTTCGCGCCCGCCCAGGTCCGCATAGATGGCGGGCACCGGCGTCTGCATCGCTTCTTCTGCTGTCGCGCCGCGTGCGATGGCTTCGCGCACCAGCGCCTCCACATCGCTGGCATACTGGCGCACCTGCCGGCAATCATCGAGCGTGCCCAGCCGTCCGTGCCCTGGCACGACCCGCGCCACATCCCAGGTCTCGATCTCACTGAGCATGCGCCGTAGTTCCGCAGGATCGCCGTCCAGCAGCATCGTATGCAGGCCAGCAAAGACCAAGTCGCCGATGAAGAGGATGCGTTCGTCGCGCAGCAACAGCACCGCGTCGCTCGGCGTGTGCCCGCCGCCCAGCGTCACCACTTCCGCCGTGCGCTGCGTGCCGTGGAAGAGCAGCGTATGATCGAAGGCGAGGTCCGGCAGCACTGTGCGCAGCGCCGGCATGGTCTGTAGCAATTCTTCCTGCTCACCGATTTGCCGCTCCAGGGCGGCGCGCTGCTGCTCATCGGTCTCATTTTCCAACTGTTGGCGCATCTCTTCCAGCGAGGACGCGCCGCTCTCGTGTATCTCCGTGAAAAATTCGGCGTGGCGCGGCCCCATCAGTTCGCGCGTCTTTTCAGTGGCAATGAGACTGGGACGGCGACCATCCTCGAAAAACACCTGATTGCCGTTGATGTGATCGGCATGCAGGTGACTGTTGATGACGTAGCGCGCAGGGCGGCCCGTCAACTGCTCAGCGGCGTCGCGCAGATCACGCGCGGCTTGCAGCGTGAACATCGTGTCGAAGATCAGCGTCTCGTCGCCGAGGTCTACGATACCGGCGTTGCAGAGCGCGCCACGCCCCGGCACCGATAGCGCCGCATAGACGCCATCCGCCAGTTGTTCCAGCCGGAAATGCGCTGAAGTGGGAAGTTGCGCCGTCGTCTGCTCTACGGTTGTCATCAGGTATCCTCTTCTAATTCTATGCGTTATCCGTGCGCGCTATCGTGCCTGTTTTCGTTCCGGCAGAGTTTGCCGGTTTCCCGGCGTCTGCCGGTTGCTCCAACCGCCAGTATATCCCCTTTTCGCGCGCCATGTACTTGCCGGCGATGAACTCGCGGCGCAGTGTCGCGTAGTCGGGATGGTAGCGTGTGAGTATCTCGTTGACTTCTTTTTCGGTGTAGGTCCTGCCAAAGGCAAACTGTTCGATCAGCCAGCGCAGGATGATCTCACGCTTGCGGCGGTAGGCAGGGATTTCTTTCAATTTGCCGTCCTCCAAAAAGTCGTTTAGCACTTTGCGCTCCCAGGCGTCCATCTCGACATCGCCAATTAGCGCCGCCCGCTCTGGATTCGCCAGCAGTTTATTGATGCGCCCCAGCCCTTTGCCGTTCATGCGATAGACGTGCGTGTTGCCATCTGCCTTCATCTCCACTAGCCCGATGTCTTTGAGCCGCGCCAAATGCCACGACACCGTAGACGGCTGCAAGTTCAGCAACACCGCCAGCTCTTCGACACTGCGCTTCTCCGCCGCCAGCAGCCCCAAGATGCGCAGCCGCGTCTGATCCGCCAGCGTCTTCAGAAATTGCAAGAGTTGCTGCAATTCGATCTGTTCTTCCTGTGTCATGGTTGCGTTCCCCCTCCAGAGTTTCTATCAGCATCTCTATTGATATACATCTAATTAGATTATCATCAAAACATCGGCGCATGTCAAGAGGCACGCATAATCGAGAAAGCGCCGATCTTGACGCTCTCGTATGGGCTGGCCTATACTCTCAACGGGAGCCGCATGGCTCCATTGATTTGCCTGTCTTGTAGAGTGTTTGTTGTTAGAGAGGTTGGTGAGCGCGTATGGACGGCAGTAGTAGTTGCCGTAGCCATTGTCACCGTTCACGACACAGGTTTCTCAGCGCAGGAGCGGGAAGCGCCGGCTGGGGATGTGTTCTGCGGGAGCATCACTGCCAACCGTTCTCCGCTTCGCACATGAAGGTTGGTAGCCGGTAAGTCGCCTCCATGCGTCGCGCCACCGTTGCGCTCCCCTCCTGAACATGCCTCCTCATCTGAGCTATTTCCTCTCGCCTTTTCACATTTCATTCGCTGCCTACACATGAGGGGCGTCTGCGGATATTTTTGCGCCGAGAAACATCCCAACAAAACATCTTGCCGGTCCTGTTCATCATCACACATCATGCTAGCACTATCGCGCTATCAACGCTGGGACATTCTTAGAGGGTTCACTGAGGTATCTCAGCGCTTGTCCTGGGCGCCGCATGTTGGCATACATGTTGATAGAGGCAGGGGCCGCAGAGTATAGCAGGGGAGAAGATGCACTCAGATGAGCCAGATTCATACGCCGGTGGCGCCATCCATCTCGCGCAGGCAGCAGGCGGCTGCCATCGCTTCGACTCGCTGGGCAGATGCGCTTGTCATCATCGCGCTAATAGCGGTTGCCTATGGTGTCGTCGTTGCTGCCTCGCGCTGGGTTGCGCCGCTCACGCCAGGCACGCATATTGATCTTTCACCGCGTGCGTTGCCGCTCTACGCTGGCCTTTCGACGATGCGGATGGCGCTGGCGTATCTGCTCTCGCTGGCCTTCACGCTGGTCTACGCGCGCATCGCGGCCACCAACCGCCGTGCCGAGCGTGTGATGGTGCCGCTGCTCGACATCCTGCAAAGCATCCCGATCCTTTCGTTTCTGCCGGGCGTCGTGCTGGCGCTGGTGGCGCTCTTTCCACATAACAACATCGGTCTGGAACTGGCGGCGATCCTGCTGATCTTCACCAGCCAGGCGTGGAACATGACCTTCAGCTTTTATCATTCGCTGCTGGTCATTCCCAAAGAACTGCGTGAGGCGGCAACGATCTATCGCCTGAACGTCTGGCGGCGCTTTATCAAGCTGGAACTGCCGTTCGGGCAGATTCCCTTGATCTGGAACTCGATGATGAGCTGGGCCGGTGGCTGGTTCTTCTTGATGGCGGCAGAGCAGTTCACGCTTGGCTCGCACAGCTTCCAGTTGCCGGGACTGGGATCGTATTTGCAGACCGCTGCGAACGACGGCGACGTGGGCGCGCTCTTGCTGGGCCTGCTGGCGCTCATCATCGTGATCGTGCTGCTCGATCAACTGCTCTGGCGTCCGCTGATCGCCTGGGCCGACCGCTTCAAGATTGAGCAGACCAGCAGCGGTCAGGCGCCATCGTCCTGGGTGTTGCGGCTGCTGCGCCGCTCCACGCTTGTCGCCTGGTATGACGAGCATGTGTATCGCCCTGCCAGCGAACGCCTCGACCGCTTTCTAAGTCGCGCTGGCGGGGCGCGATTGGTGGCGGCGACCACCAGTGCCTCAGCCCGCATGGCGCTTGGCTCAACCCGCGCTGAAACAGCCAATGTCAAACGCGAAGGCTGGCGTCAGGCGCTCTCGGCTCAGCGCATTGTTGGCACCGTTATTGGCGTGGTGGCGCTGGCGCTCTGCCTGCTGGGAACGCTTGCCGCGTTGCGCCTTATCGCGCAGGTGCCGCCTGCCATGTGGGGGACGATTGCCGTGAGCGCGCTGGCAACGCTGTTGCGCACCGGCGTCGCGCTGGCCATCGGCGTCGCCTGGACGGTGCCGGTCGGTGTGGCCATCGGCCTGAATCAACGGCTGGCAGAACGGGCGCAGCCATTCGTGCAGATGGTCGCTTCGATTCCAGCGACGGCGCTCTTTCCGGCGTTGCTGCTGGTGCTGCTGCGGTTGCCTGGCGGCCTGAACATCGCGGCGGTTGCGCTGATGCTGCTGGGGACGCAGTGGTACATTCTCTTCAACGTCATCGCCGGCGCAATGGCGATTCCCGGCGATCTACGCGAGGCGGCGGCGATCTATCAGGTGCGCGGCTGGCGGCGCTGGCGCACGCTGATCTTACCGGCGATCTTTCCCTATCTGGTGACCGGCATGATAACGGCGACCGGCGGCGCCTGGAACGCCAGCATCGTCTCGGAATACGTCAGCTTTGGCAACCATACGTATAGCACAGTCGGGTTAGGCGCGCTCATCGCTGGCAGCGCCAACAATAACGACTTTGCGCTGTTGCTGGCGGCGACGCTCGCTATGGCGTTCGTTGTGGTTCTGCTGAACCGGCTGGTCTGGCGGCGCATGTATCGTCTGGCCGAAGACCGTTTCCATCTGGATTGACCGGACCTCACCCCCGCCCCTCTCCTCGCGAGGAGAGGGGAGTGCAGGCCATTGTGCCATACAATACAAAGGAGATACGTATTCATGACCACACCAGATATCAACAATATCAACAACATCAGCAGCGCAGAGCAAACGTCAGCCGCTACGCCTGTGGGCGCGCCTGATGTATTGCTGCGCGCGCAGGCTGTCAGTAAGTATTATGGCAGCGAGCAGGAAAATAGCGTTCTCGTCCTCGATGACATTACGCTGGATCTGCGCAACGATGAGTTCATTGCGCTGCTCGGTCCCTCAGGCTCCGGCAAATCTACGCTGCTGCGCATCCTCGCGGGGCTGGTGACGCCTTCGCGCGGTGAGGTGTTGCTCCACGGCGCGCCGCTGGAGGGAGCCAATCCCAATGTGGCGATTGTCTTTCAGAACTTCGCGCTCTATCCCTGGTTGACGGTGCTGGAGAATGTCGAACTGGGGCTGCTGGCGAAGGAGCTAGCGCCGAAGGAGCGAGAGCAACGCGCGCTGCAAGCGATTGACCTGATCGGCCTCGATGGCTTCGAGTCGGCCTATCCGCGCGAGCTCTCCGGCGGCATGAAGCAGCGTGTCGGCTTCGCGCGGGCGCTGGTGGTTGAGCCGGAAATCCTTTTCCTGGATGAACCGTTCTCCGCGCTCGATGTGCTGGTTGCCGAGAACCTGCGCCATGAACTGCTCGACCTCTGGCTGGCGCGCAAGATTCCCACACGCACGATCCTGATGGTGACGCACAATATCAACGAGGCGGTGCAGATGGCGGACCGGCTGCTGGTCTTTGGCGCGAATCCGGGGCGCATCCGCGTGGAATTGCCTGGCCTGCCCCGCGATCAGCGCAGCCAGCCCGGCGCCACCAGTATCCGCGAGCAGCTTGCCGATACGGTCTATCGCATCATGACGAATCCCAAAGCAGATGCGCAATCGCTGCTGCCCGGCGTCGCTCCGCTACGCCCGCCCACGCCATCGCCTGCGCCGGTTCCCCTGCCCGCCCGCGTGTACCAGACGTTGCCACACGTAAGCCTGGATGAGTTAGCCGGTTTCGTGGAGCGACTGTATACGCTGGGTGGCCGCGAGGACCTCTATGAGCTGGCGCGCGACCTTCAGATGGAGGCTGATGATCTGCTGCCGCTGGCGGAGGCGGCAAATCTGCTGGGCTTTGCGGACCTCGATGCCGGCGATGTGGTGCTGACGAACGTGGGGCAGCGGTTCGCGGAGGCTGATATTCTGGAGAAGAAGGTGATCTTTCGCCAGCAGGCGCAGGTTGGCATCAGCATCCTACGCCAGATCGTACAGGATGTGGCGGCGTCGCCGGAGCATCGCCTCTCCGAAGATACGCTGCTCGCGGCGCTCGAACACTCGTTTAGCGTGGATGAGGCGCGGCGCCAGCTCGACACAGCGATTGATTGGGGCCGCTACGCCGAACTCTTCGCCTATGACGACGATGCCGGTGAGTTCTATCTGGAGGATTAGCCCCCACCCCCAGCCCCTCTCCCGCAAGGAGAGGGGAGCGCAGGCGAAAGGTCGCGGCGGAGGGCAGCGGGTTCGTCCGGGCAAACGCGGGTCGGCGGATGAATCCGCGCCTATGGGCGTGCCGCCACAAAGGCCGCCTGCGTGGCCTGGGGATCAGCAGCCTTTCCACCTGCGCCCAGCCTGCGGAGGCAGGCTTCGCGGCTGAAAGCCATCCAGGTGCGGTTTCAACCGCCGGCGCTCGGTTAAGACAGACAATTACGTGCTATCCGATGCTTGGGAATGCTGCTGGCGATAGGCTGCGGCGCAGGAGGGGCAGACGCGCAGTTCTTTGGCGATTTCCCAGCCGTCGCCGGGATGTGGCTTCCAATTGTCGGGAGATTTGCCGCGCCGTTTTGGCGGCTTATCGGGGATAGGATAGTGACGGGGGCGTGTTTCAACGACAATCAGCGTTGCCGGCGTGTGTGGAGGGACAACCGTGTGACATCTTTCGCAACGATACATGCTCCTACTCTTCGGCCATTGCTTCCCCACGGCGGCCATCTCCGTGGGACTATGCTAAAACGCAACGATTGAGTATGAGCAATCTACCATTAGCGGCTGGCGTTTGTCAAATGAGAGATGGTATGCTGCTCATGAGTAGATGGTTTACAAAGGAGGAATACAGATGGTAGATGAATTGCGTCAGGTATTCGAGCAGGCGCAACAGCGCCTTTCAGAGGAGGCTCAGCGCCACCTTGCTGCTCATATTGAGGCGTGGTTGGAAGAGCAAGAGTGGGATGCTATCGTCAATAGTCCAGAAGGTCAGGAGACGCTGGAACGGCTCGCCGCTGAAGCTCGCGCCGAAATTGCACGCGGTGATGTGGAAGAAGGTGGCTGGGAATAATGTTTCAGTCACGCCGCACCAAACGATTCAAGGCACTCTTTGATGCGTTGCCTGAACGAGCGCAGCGTCAAGCGCGTGCGGACTACCAATTATTCAAGCTAAACCCGCGACATCCAGGTTTGCAGTTCAAGCAGATTGGCAAACGTGATCCCTCAATCTATTCTGCCAGGGCAGGTGACCATTATCGAGCTATCGGTTTTCTGAATGGCGATACTGTTACATGGTTTTGGATAGGCACTCACGAGGAATACAACAAGCTCTATCCTCATCTTTAATTCATCCTATTGCCGGGTGTTTGGCTCCTCGAATGATAAACCAACACCTACCCTCTTGACAGACATTGCCGTCAATGGTATTTTTTCCGTCAACCGCTTGAACAACTTTTGCTGTGGCGCTTGAGCCATCTGAACTGATGAGCAGGCAGTACAGGAGGGCGTAACGTGGCGCGACCCGATACCTCCAACGAGCGGCGTGCGGAGATCATCGCCGCGACGATTGGCCTGCTCGCGCGCGACGGCCTCGCCCGCACGACCACGCGCAAGATGGCCGAGGCCGCCGGCATGAATCAGGCGACGCTGCTCTATTACTTCGATGGCAAAGACGACCTGCTCTTCGCCGTGTTGCAAGAGATGATGCGCACCACCCAGGAGATTGCGCGCTCGGCGGTGCAGGCGCATCACAGCCTGCGCGAGACCATCGCCGGTGGCTTGCGCGCCTTCTGGGAGCATGTGGAGTCTGCGCCGGAACTCGAAATAATGCAGTATGAACTGACGCTCTACGCGCTGCGCAATCCCGATGCGGCATGGCTGGCGAAGCAGCAATATCGCGGCTATTGCTCGGTGGTGGAGCAGCTTTTCTGCGATATCTTCACCGCCGCCGGCCAGCGTAGCCGCATTCCTTATGACGCTCTGGCGCGCTTCGTCGTTGGCGGACTCGACGGCATGATCCTGCAATTTGTCAGCGACCGCGATAGCGAACGCGCGCATACCGACCTGGAACATCTCACAACCGCTGTGCTTGCTTTGGCTGGTGTTGAATAGTTGAGCTAGTTTCGCGCTGAATAGCCGGTGGCATCGTCGCCACCAGCGAGGAGGGCAGCATGTTGGATCAGGGAAACGCGTCTGCAACATCCACGAGCGGCGCGCAGGCGGATACGGCTCATCCTGCGTCAGCGCCCGCTGCGCAACAAGAGCAACCGCAGCGGCAGATGCAGGCGCCGCATACGCCAGACTACACCTATTACAAGCGTGTCTTCGCTGGACGCACAATGCCGTTCGCCTACCTCGACCTGGATCTGCTGGATGAGAACATCCGCCAGGTTGCCGCACGCGCCAGGGGCAAACGGGTGCGGCTCGCGTCTAAGTCGCTGCGCAGCGTGGCTGTGCTGCGGCGCATCCTCGCCGCCGATTCGTGCTTTCAGGGCATCATGTGCTTCACCGCGCGCGAGGCCGTCTATCTCGCTTCGCTTGGCTTCCGTGACCTGCTGATCGGCTATCCCACCTGGCACGCTGACGATATCGCCGCCATCGCGCAGGCTACGGCAAATGGCGCGGAGATTACGCTGATGCTCGATAGCGTCGCCCATGTGCAGCAGATCGAGACGGTCGCCAGCCGCTATGAGGTGAGGCTGCCGGTCTGCCTGGATATTGACATGTCGTTGCCGCTGCCGGGTCTGCATTTCGGTGTCTGGCGCTCGCCGCTGCGCACGGCGGCGCAGGCGCGGCCCGTCCTCGATGCTATCGCCGCTGCGCCACATGTGCGGCTGGATGGCATCATGGGCTATGAGGCACAGATTGCCGGTGTTGGCGACCATTATCCCGGCAAGGCGCTCAAAAATACACTGGTGCGCGCGTTGCAGCGCCGCTCCGCCCGCGAGGTCGCCCGTCGCCGCGCGGAGATCGTCGCGCAGGCGCAGTCCATGCAGCCGGAGGGCCAGCCGCTGCGTTTCGTCAATGGCGGCGGCACCGGCAGCATCGCCACCACGCGCGAAGAAACCGCTGTGACGGAGATTACCGTTGGCTCAGCGTTCTATGGTCCGGCGCTCTTCGACAATTACCGCAGCTTCCGCTATCGTCCCGCCGCTGGCTTCGCCATTGAGATCGTGCGGCAGGCGGCGCCCGCTATCTACACCTGCCTCGGTGGCGGCTATGTCGCCTCCGGCGCGGCTGGCGCGGATAAGTTGCCGCAGCCGTATCTGCCAGCGGGCGCGCGGCTTGACTCACTGGAAGCCGCAGGCGAGGTGCAGACGCCGATCAAGTATAGCGGCTCAACTCAGTTGCATCTTGGCGATCCTATCTTCATGCGCCATAGCAAAGCCGGAGAACTCTGCGAACGCTTCACTCATCTCCTGCTGGTGCAAAACGGCGCAGTGGTGGATGAAGTGACGACCTATCGCGGCGATGGCCAGTGCTTCCTGTGATGAGCAACGCGACACTGAAGTGCGGGCGCACGGTAGCTGGCGGATGAATTCGCACCGGAGCGCCTGGCGGGCGACAAGAGCCACGCCTACGCGGGCTAGGAATAGGCGAATGGGCATCTCTGCGCTCCCCTCTCCCGCGCACGGGGGAGGGGCTGGGGGTGGGGGCTATGAAAGAGAACAAGCGCATACAGTGGCAGAACTGGTCGGGATCGGTGCGCACGCGGCTGCGTGAGGTTGCCAGGCCACAGAGCATAGACGAGCTAGCCAGGCTGATCGGGCAGTGGGGACGTGATGGGCGACAGGTGCGCGTCGTCGGCTCCGGTCACTCGTTCATGCCGCTGGCGCAGACTGATGATATCCTGCTCTCGCTGGATGGCGTGCAGGGCATCGAGTCCATTGACGAGGCGGCGGGCACGGCTGACGTGCTGGGCGGCACCAAGCTCAAGCTGCTAGGCGACGAACTGCTGGCGCATGGGCTGGCGCAGGAAAATCTTGGCGATATTGACGTGCAATCCATCGCGGGGGCCATCAGCACCGGTACACACGGCACCGGCGTGCGCTTTGGCACGCTCTCCACACAGGTCGCCGGCCTTACGCTGGTAACTGCGTCGGGCGAGCTGGTGGAATGTTCGCCTGAGCAGAACCCTGATCTCTTCAAGGCAGCGCAGGTCTCGGTCGGCGCGCTGGGGGTGATTGCGAAGGTGAAGTTGCGCGTGGTGCCAGCGCAACGACACCGCTATCAGGTGCGCCGCGAACGCCTGGACGACTGCCTCGCCAACCTCGAACGCTATAAGCAGGAGAACAGCCACTTCGAGTTCTTCTGGCTGCCCTACACCAAATATGTGCAGGCGAAGTTCCTCAACGAGACCGAAGCGCCGGCCAGCAAGGGTACGCTCTGGGGCAACATCAATAAGATCGTGCTGGAGAACTGGGTCTACTGGCTGCTCTCGGAGACATGCCGGATCGTGCCGGGCGCGACCAAAACCGTCGCCCGCATCTCCGGCGAAGCCATCTCGCCGGTGGAGGAGGTGGACTACAGTCATCGCCTCTTTGCCACGCCGCGTATGGTGCGCTTCCAGGAGATGGAGTACAACATCCCAGCACAGCATTTCACCGCTGTGCTGGCGGAGATCAAGGCGTGCATCGAGCAGCGCCGCTTCAATGTGCATTTCCCCATCGAGTGCCGTTTCGTGCGCGGCGACGACATCTGGCTCAGCCCCGCCTATCAGCGTGACTCTGCCTATATCGCCGTGCATATGTATCGCGGCATGCCCTATCTCGACTATTTCCACGCCGTCGAAGATATCTTCAGGCGCTACGATGGGCGGCCACACTGGGGCAAGCTGAACACGCGCAGCGCCGCCGAGTTCGCCACGCTCTACCCGCATTGGGAAGATTTTCGCCGCATCCGCCGCAGCCTCGATCCCGGCGGTCTCTTCCTGAACGACTATCTGCGCTCGATCTTCGAGCCAGGGGCGCTAGCCAGCCAACCAAATGACGCGGCGCAGGTGGCCGGCGGACGCGAGAGCGGCGCATGAACACATAGCTGGCGGTTAAAACCGCGCCTGGCTGGCTTTCAGCCGCGAAGTCCGCGTGCGCGGACTTGGAACCGGCACCTGTGCTCCCCTCTCCTGGTGGGAGAGGGGCCGGGGGTGAGGTTTTTTAGTGAGGAGTAGCGTGTATGTCTGAGGCGCCGTCGCCTATCACTGCAACCGATGCCAGCAACGCCGGTAACATTGGCAATGCCAGCAGCCCCATCGCTGGCACGCTCCGCAGTAATACGCTTGGCCTGCGCCACGCCATCGTGATCTCCGTCGCGGTGATGTCGCCTGCCGCCTCCGTCTTCTTCAATACCATCATCATGGCAGGTCCGGCTGGCGCGGCGATTCCGTTCTGCTTCGCCGTAGGCTTTGTGGTGGCGCTGCTGGTTGCCAACCAGTATAGCGAACTCTCGCGTGAGATGCCGTCCAGCGGCTCCGCCTATACCTATGTCAGCGAGGGGTTAGGACCGCGTTGGGGCTTCCTCACCGGCTGGATTGGTCTGATCGCGGTGGCGCTCGGCGCGCCCTATACCTTCGTCTTTATGAGCGCTAACCTGCAAACACTGATGTCGCGCTGGTTCGGCGTCAATCTCCATTGGAGCTTCTACTTCGTCGCGGCCATCGGCATCGTCTTTGCCATGTGCTACCTCGGCGTGCGCCAGTCCATGACCGTAGACCTGGGATTCCTAGCGTTCGAGATTGGCGTCTGTCTGGTGCTGGCGCTGATTGTGCTGCTGCATGTCGGCCAGCAGGGTGGCCTGACCCCAGCGCCCTTCACCCCAGGAGCAGCTCCGGCAAATGGTGATCTGGCGGTCGGCATCGTGCTGGGCGTCCTCAACTTCATCGGCTTCGAAACGGCGGCGACGCTGGGCGAGGAGACACGCAACCCACGCCGCAACATCCCACGCGCCGTCTTCGGCTCGATGATCGTCGTCGGCATCTTCTATCTACTGATGGCCTATGTCGCCACAGTCGGCTACGGTCCCAGCCACATGGTGACGGGCTACGCCAATGATTCCGCGCCGTTCGATACGATCAGCCGGCGCTTCGGCGGCGCGACGCTGGCAGTGTTCATTGATCTCGTCGGCATTTTCGGCTTTTTCAGCGCGGCGCTGGCCATCGTCAACGGCGGCTCGCGCATCCTCTTCAGCGTGGGACGCGACGGGTTACTGCCGCGCTGGATGGCGTGGACACATCCCAAGCGCCAGACGCCCGCCGGAGCCATCACCGCCCTCTGCATCATCGGCGTGGTCGTAGGCATTGGGCTTGGGCTGGCCTTCACTCCCATCGGCGCCTTCTCGTTCCTGGGCACGCTCGATGCGCTCTTCATCCTGCTGATCTACATCCTGACCAATATCGCCTGTTTCCGCTATTTCTGGCGCAAACGCCGCCAGCAGTTCAGCTTCTGGCGACACGGCCTCTTTCCGGCGCTGGGCACGCTGATCTGCATCGGTATCGTGGCCGCCGCCGTCAGTTCGCCGGGGAATCCGCCGCTCAACTTTGTGCCGGTCGTCGTTGGCGTCTGGCTCATCCTCGGCGCGGCGCTCATCCTCGCGCTCCGCTCCAAGTTCGCGGCACCCAACAAGGCTGAGGGATAGAGATGATCTGTGCATAAAGGGAGCGGTCGTTTGACCGCTCCCTTTGTAGTTTGTCTGTGTTCTGTGAACTATGCCAGTTCGCGCAGCCCCTGCGCGGCAGTTGCGCCACGCAGCTTCGCTAGCGCCACCATTTCAAGCTGGCGCACGCGCTCGCGCGAGATGCCCAACTCTTTGCCCACCTCCAGCAGCGTGCGGCTGCGGCCATCGCCGATGCCATAGCGCAGAATCACCACCGACTTCTCACGCTGCGTGAGCTGTGAGAGGGCGCGGTGCAATTCTTCGCCAAGCAGGTGCTGTGAGGCGATATCAGCCGGCGCTTGAATGCCGGAGTCTTCGAGGGTGTCGGAGAGGGACAGGCGATTATCGGTATCGGAGGGCGCGTCGAGCGAGACGGGCTGCTCGGTGACGTGCATCAGGTCGTCTACTTCTTCGAGTGGCATGCCGGAGGCGTCGGCAATCTGCTCTGGCAGCGGATCGCCGCCGTTCTCCTGCGAGAGTTGCGAGGCGATGCGGCGCACCTTGCGCAGGCGCGTGGCAACATGCTCCGGCAGGTGAATCAGCCGCGACTGCTCGCCAGCGGCGCGGCTGATGGCCTGGCGGATCCACCAGGTCGCATAGGTGCCGAAGTGGCAGCCACGATGCCAGTCGAACTTTTCAGCGGCGCGCATCAGGCCCAGGTTGCCCTCTTGAATCAGGTCAATCAGCGGCACACCGGAGTTAGTGTAGCGCCGCGCAATGGCGATCACCAACCGCAAATTGGCCTCCACCAGTCGCTTGCGGGCGCGGGCATCGCCGGCCTGTGAGCGTTTGGCGAGGATGATTTCTTCTTCATGCGAGAGCAGCGAGAGACCGCGAATATCGTGCAGATAGCTCTGGAAGGCGTCTTCGCTGCCATCAGCACCACCATAGTAGCCAGCCCCTTTGCCATAGAGGGCGTCTTCTTCAGCGGCGCTCAATTCGGCCAACTCTTCGTCGGTCGGTTCTATATCATCGGAGTCGTCAGACTCGATGGTTTCAGACTCCAGCGGCTCTATGACAAGCTCGATGCTAGCGTCTGTTTCTACGCCTGATAGGTCTGATTGCGCGTCTGTGTAGGGTTCAGCTTCGGCAGGCTCGAACACTTGCCGCAAAAGCCGTTCGGCGGTGTGGTCGAGCATTTCTGGTCGTGTGGCAGCCATCTTCGCCACTCCTCACTGCCAGGTCTCGCAGTGGACCCGGACTTTCAACACTGACTGGCGCTCATACGGGCACCAAACATACCCAGTATCGTCACCCGTGCATCTCTGCACAGCATTTGTCTAGTCTTGCCCTCAGTATACACACAGGACGGTGCGAACAGTATCAGGTATTCACCTGACTTTTTACGGGCAAAACCTTACTACAGGGACGGAAGTACGCGCTTTGCGCGCGTGTCGCCTACAGTATACTTCATTTTCGGAAATAATGTATTTCATGGTTCTGCACCTTTCATGCCAGCCATTACGCTGGACCTCGCAGAGAGGTGGGGTTGACCTTCTCAACAGATCTACGAACACCAGTTACTCCTGTTGCGTTTCACAAGCTGATTCGCAGTCACTATGCAACGCCTTTGCATAGTGTTCTGCACATAGTTTTGTCACTGCTCGCCGGAGAGCGTCCTTACACGTACCCCCTCCGCACGGACTAGGCCAAAGCTGCGTGCAGCCGCTGTCACCGTTAGACTACCATCGCAAAACACACAGAATGAGGCATACCTCATCTTTCGCTCTGTATCCGACGACTGTAGCATTTCAGTCCTCCACGACGAAGCCCAGGCGCTCATAGAGATGCTGCGCGGGCGCGTTGCCGTCCGTCACAAAGAGAATGAGATCAGCGTAGCCGTTCTCAGCCAGCGCCCGCACGCTGCGCCCGATCAACTCGGCAGCCATCCCCTGATTCTTCGCCGTGGGGTGCGTCATAGCAACGGCAAGCAACGGCGCTCCCTCCCACAGCGTAACGATGGTGGCAGAAAGCGCTCGCCCCTGTTCTTCGATCACAAATGAATTGCCTGGCAGGAAGGCGCCGTATTTCCCAGCCAGGAGGCTCTGCATCTCCGCAGTGACCATCTCTGGCGTCTCACCCTCATCATCAACGGTGCCATGATAGGCGTCATACATCAGCGTCGCCAGCAGCGCGGTGTCTTCCGCCGTAACGGTGCGCGCTGGCCAGCGCGGTTCTCGCTGTTGTTGCTGTTGCTGATAATCGCTCAACGCCAGCTGCATCTTGAGGCGCTTAGCGCGTTCGTGCTGTTCGTCGGACAACTGCCTCTACTCTTTTCTCGCGGATTGCTCTTGATGAGCAGGGGAAACACCCCGCTCTCATCAATACGACGCTTCGCCATCCATCGCTTTTTCTACGCTGTATGAGAATACTTCCTTGCCACTCGTTGCAACTCACATGCCTGTGACAGACTCGTTGATAGCACGATGGACAAACAACCTGCTGTGCAGCTTTCGCCCTCGCACAGCAGGTTGCTCATCAGAACATGTTGCCGGTTGTCAGCGCGTCCGCTAGGCGTTTCCCATATCGCTCCGCAAGAGATCCGACAAGAGACCGGCGACTGGAGTGGGTGAACCCACCTGTTGGGCAGTCTGCTGGAAGAGGCCAACATCCTTCAGCGGAATCTTGCTCTGACCAAACGGTGTATTTCCCTCGGCAATCCGCTTGCCATAGTTCTGATAGATAGGCGCGGAAAAAAGCGTGCTGGTCAGCATGTTGATGACGGCGTTGGGGTCAACGCCGTTTTTCTCGGCCATCGCCAGGGCTTCTCTTACTGAGTAGCCTGCTGAGGAAATCAAGAAATTGCCGGCGAGCTTGACCAGAACCGCCGCACCAGCCTCTTCACCAAAATCGAAGATGCCCTGCGCACCCATCGCCTGTAGCAGCGGTCGCACCCGTTCTTTGGCGCGCTCTGGGCCGGCAAACGGAATCCAGAGCTGATGCGCGGCGGCTGCCTCCGGTCGCCCAAAGATCGGCGCTTCAACCATGAAGCTGCCGTGCTGCGCATGGAGCGCCGCAAGTCTTTTTGATGTTTCAGGCAAGACGGTACTCATCGAGAGGTGGACTCCGCCTGCTCCCAATTGCGCTAAGAATCCCTTGCTCTGGACGATGCTTTCGAGCGCCACATCATCCCAGACGATGCTCGCAACGATGCCTCCGCTCGCCACAGCGTCAGCGGGGCGCAAGGCGGGCTGCGCGCCCTGGGCAACCAATGGCTCGGCTTTGCTCGCCGTGCGATTGTAGACACGGAGCGCGTATCCAGCACTGAGTAGATTGGTTGCCAGCGGTAGCCCCAACTGGCCAAGACCGATAAAGCCAATCACGCCATCTCGCTGATCTACCTCACTGCCATCTTGCATCTCATAGTTGTCGTGCATGAGTAACCATTCTCCTGTACACGCCATCGCATGTACGTCCTCATAGCAAACATGACGTTAACGTCATGTTTGGAATAAAAAAAGCTGTTGATTTCGTCGTCCAGGTCGGTGAAGTCTCCCTCCTTGCATTCTCTCGCATTCTCTCGGCGCGGTTACCGTTCACCTGTGTCTTCTGATCGTTCCGCCAGCCAGCGCTCGAAGCGAGCGATATGGGCCTGGAGATCGGAGCGAAACCGTTGCAGCGCGCCGATCTTCTGGTCGGTTTCAGCAAGATGCTGGCGCAGGAGCGCGAGAACCTTCTGTTTTGGTTTGATGCCACTGGGGTCGGTGAAATAGAGATCAATGACATCCCGAATGTCTTCGAGGCTGAGTCCAAGCTGCTTCAATTGGCCAATCTTCTCTAGGCGAGCGAGCGTCTCCTCGGTGTAATAGTGCTGACCGTGGCCCTCGCGTTCACCGGGCGGAAGGAGGCCCAGGCGCTCATAGTAACGGACGGTGCGCGGCGTTACGCCAGCGCGTTCCGTCAAATCACCAATGCGCATACGGCCATTCATGACTCACCTCTAAACATGACGTTCACGTCATGTTGATAGCATATCATCTTCATGCACTATTTTCCAGCGCGCAAGAACCCTGGCCCTGGTACGCATCCTGCCCATCGGTATCATCATTCGCCCGCATGTACTCGCATTCATCTGCGCCACAGCGTGACATATCCGGCGGGCGACGGAGGAGCGACGCCATGACACAGCAGGCCCTCATTGCGCTCATCATCGAAGTCGCCGGTGGATTCATCGTGCTGTTCTTCGGGCGGCGGCTCTTCTGGTTCTTCATCGGGTTGACCGGCTTTACGCTGGGCTTCCTCATCGTGTCGTCGCTCTTCGGCCTGGGCGGTGTCGCTGGCTGGATTGCGCTGAGTGTTGGCGCAATTATCGGCATCGCAGGTGCAATCTTTGCTCTCGTCGCCAGCCGCCTGCTGATTCGCCTGACCGGGCTGCTGGTGGGTATCGTCACCGGACTGGTGGCGTTCATCCTGCTACACGGATTTTTCGGCATCGCCAGTTCCGTCTTCTTCTTCTTCGGCTGGATCGTTGTCGGCGGACTCGCCGGTCTGGCGCTCAGTCGCTGGGCTGCAAACCTCGCGCTGGTCCTCTTCACGGCGCTGCTGGGCGCAGACGCCATCACCGTCTCATTGGATCGCATCGTCGGGCTTCCCAGCATCCTCGCCGTACCCCTCTTCCTCGTGCTGCTGCTGCTCGGCCTCGGCGTGCAGGGCGGCTTCATTCGCCGCCGCACGAACAAACCAGCGCCGCGCGCGCCTGCCTAGCACATCGAAGAGGCCAAGCGGATTCACCCGCCGGCCTTCGTTCGCCTGCGCGACCTCGTTGCCGCCTGCCACGACCGTTTGTCCGGCCTCTGGCACCCCTCTCCCGCGCATGGGGACCGCCGCCGCTCGTCCGCAGGACGAGAAGCAAACCATCGGTTTGCGGAGGCGGCGGGTGAGCGCAGCGAGGGGCTGGGGGTGGGGGCCATCCTCTTGCCGCGAATACTTGTTCTGTGTTATAATTGCAATATGCAACAGATGCAACATGCAACAAATGCTGGTGAACCGAACGAATCGCCTCGCCAGCACATTCTCACTGACCAGACGGTTCCAGCGAACGACAATCCTTCGGCGGAGGCCACTGCTGCCGTCGTGCTGGATGTCGTGCCGCTGGTGATGCGCACCATTCGCATGCGCATGCGTGAGGCGCGCGCCGCCGATCTCTCTGTGCCGCAGTTTCGCGCGCTGGCTCATCTGAAAAAGCACCCTGGCGTTTCGCTCTCCGATGTCGCGGAGTATGTTGGGCTGACCCTACCGGCAGCTTCGCGTATGATGGATGGTCTGGTTGCTCGTGGCTATGCAGAGCGTAGGCTCTCTGCCATCAGCCGCCGTAGCATCGAGCTACGTCTCTCCGCGAAAGGATTGGAGATGCTCGATGTCACGCTCCAACACACCCGGCAGGCGCTGGCAGAACTGCTCGCGCCGCTCTCCGAAGCGCAACAGGCGACCGTAACCCAGGCCCTCGAAACCTTGCGTTTGATCTTCTCGACGGTCCCCGAAGCCAGCCGTGCAGAGAACCTCGTGGAAATGGCGGGTCAAGCAGCGGACACGGCTGAGATGGTTGAAGTGACAGAAGTGACAGAAGTGGCTGAAACGCTGAAACAATAAAGGGATGATGGAATGCTGACACTGGAAACCAGCCAGCTCACCCGCACCTTCGGCGAGATGACGGCGGTGAATGCCGTCTCCTTCGGCGTCGAATCCGGCGAGGTGTTCGGGCTGCTGGGACCGAACGGCGCTGGCAAGAGTACGACGATCAAGATGTTGACGACACTCTTGCCGCCGACCGCTGGACACGCGACAGTCGCCGGTTACGATATTGCGCGCCAGGCTGCCGATGTGCGGCGCGTGATGGGCTATGTGCCACAGGCGCTCTCCGCCGACGGCAACCTGACCGGCTACGAAAATCTCTTGATCTTCACGAAACTTTATGATCTACCGCGCAGCGAAAGGCGCAAGCGGGTCAATGACGCGCTGGCGTTCATGGGGCTGGCGGATGCCGCCAATAAGCTGGTGCGCACCTACTCCGGCGGCATGATTCGCCGGTTGGAGGTCGCCCAGGCGATGCTTCACGAGCCGGAAGTGCTGTTTCTGGATGAGCCGACCGTCGGGCTGGACCCGATTGCACGCCGCGCCGTCTGGGAACATCTCAGCCAGATTCGCGCGCAGACCGGCATGACCATCGTGCTGACGACACACTATATGGAAGAGGCGGATAGCCTCTGCCAGCGTGTCGCTATCATGCACCACGGTACCATCGCCGCCATCGGCTCCCCGAATGAACTCAAAGCGTCCATCGGCAAGCCGGACGCCACGCTTGACGATGTATTCCTGCACTACACAGGGGACGATCTGGAATCAGGAGGAAGCTATCGTGACACATCCCGTGCCCGCCGCACAGCCCGCCGCGTCGGCTAGCGCCACCAATGCCACCGGCGACGCCATCTCCGGCGCATCTGAGATAACAGCAACAACGCATCCTGGCAAACCAGGTAATGCTCACAATCCCAGTAATCCACGCGCGCTACGTGGCAAGCCGACCAATCCCATCGCCTATATCGCCAGCTTCCTGAAGAAGACGCTGACCATCGGTGAATGGGAGGTGCGCAAACTGCGCCACGACATGACCGATGTGGTGACACGCACCATCCAGCCGGTCCTCTGGCTGTTGATCTTCGGTGAAGTGTTCACGCGCATCCACGCCATTCCCACCGGCAACAAGTCCTATCTGGATTTTATGGCGCCGGGCATTCTGGCGCAGAGCGTGTTGTTCATGGCCATCTTCACCGGCATTGCCATTATCTGGGAGCGCGATGTCGGCGTTATCCATAAGTTCCTCGCCAGCCCCACGCCGCGCGGCGCGATTGTGCTGGGCAAGGCAATTGCCGCCGGACTGCGCTCGCTGCCACAGGCGGTTATCATCTATATCCTGGCGCTAATTCTGGGCGTCCATATGAACTGGAATCCACTGGCGCTGCTGGGCGTTGTCGTCATCGTCATGCTCGGCGCGGCGTGTTTCTCCACCTTCTCCGTGCTGATCGCCTGCACGCTGCGTTCGCGTGAGCGCGTTATGGGCATCGGCCAGGTGTTGACGATGCCGCTCTTCTTCGCCAGCAACGCCATCTATCCCATCGCCATCATGCCGACATGGCTCCAGGCTATCGCGCGGGTGAATCCGCTCAGCTATGAGGTGGATGCGCTGCGGGCGCTGATGCTGACGAACTCATCGAGCGCGTTAGGGCTGGGCACCGACTTCATCGTAATGATTGTGATGAGCGCCATCCTGATTGCCATTGGTGCACGCATCTATCCCAAGCTGGTGCAATAGGCCTCAACTGGCCAACCGGCCAATTGGCAAACGGGCAGGACACACCTTTCGCATATCTCGTTCTCGTCAAAGGTTAGTAGTTCATGGCAAAGGTAGATAAGGTAAACAACATACAGGCGAACGGGCACGGAGGGAGCGCGTACACGCTAAACACAGAGGAGGCTGAAGACACCTCGAATTACAAGTGGATTGCGCTCTCCAACACGACGCTCGGCATGTTGATGGCGACCATCAATTCGAGCATCATTCTGATCTCGATGCCCGCCATCTTCACCGGCATCGGCATCAACCCGCTGGGACAGGGAGAGACCAACTATTTCCTCTGGCTGCTGCTGGGCTATATGGTCGTCACGGCCACGCTGGTCGTCGCTTTCGGGCGCATCTCCGACATGCTGGGGCGCGTCAAGCTCTATAATTTGGGCTTTGCCGTCTTCACCGCCGGCAGCATTCTGCTCTTTCTGACGCCGGGCAGCGGCAACACCGCCGCCACGCTGATGATTATCTTCCGCCTGGTACAGGGCGTCGGCGCGGGCTTCCTCTTCTCCAATAGCACGGCTATCCTGACCGACGCTTTTCCGGCGCGACAACGCGGCATGGCAATGGGCATCAACCAGATTGCGGCCATCGTCGGCTCGTTCATCGGCCTGATTCTGGGCGGCGTGCTGGCGGCGGTCAACTGGCGTATGGTCTTCCTGGTCAGCGTGCCGGTAGGCATCTTCGGCACCGTCTGGGCCTACCTCAAGCTGCGCGAGACGGCGAAGATTCGCGGTAACCAGAAGATGGACTGGCCGGGCAACGTGACATTCGCCGCCGGTCTGACGGTACTGCTGCTCGGCATCACCTATGGCATCGAGCCATACGGCACGTCGAGCATGGGCTGGGGCAATCCACTGGTGATTGCGGCGCTCATCGGCGGCGTGGTGCTGCTGGGGATTTTCGTCGTCATCGAGCTACGCGCCAGCGACCCGATGTTCCGGCTGGACCTCTTCAAGATTCGCTCGTTCGCTGCTGGCAATATCAGTAATTTCCTGGCGGCGCTGACACGCGGCGGTCTGCAATTCATGCTGGTGATCTGGCTGCAAGGCATCTGGTTGCCGCTGCACGGCTATAGCTTCGCGGATACGCCGCTCTGGGCTGGCATCTATATGACGCCGCTGCTCATCGGCTTCATCGTCATGGGACCAATCAGCGGCTGGCTCTCGGACCGCTATGGCGTGCGCCTCTTCTCGGTGCTGGGCCTGCTCGTCAATGCCGTCGGGTTCATCGGCCTGCTAACGTTGCCCGCGAACTTCAGCTATCCCTGGTTCGCGTTCTGGCTGGTGGTGCTGGGCGTTGGCCAGGGTCTCTTTGCTGCACCGAACACGACAGCCATCATGAACAGCGTGCCACGCGAGCATCGCGGCGTCTCCTCTGGCATGCGCGCGACCTTCATGAACGCGGCTTCGCTGATGAGCATCGGCGTCTTCTTCAGCATCGTCACGGCTGGCCTCGCCTCGGCGCTGCCCTCCTCGCTCTTCAGCGGACTGACACAGGCCGGGTTGCCCGCGCAGACGGCGCATGGTATCGCGCAGTTACCACCGACGGCGGCGCTCTTCGCGGCATTCCTGGGCTATAATCCACTGGGCGCGCTGCTGCCGCACGCAGTGCTGGCGCAACTGCCACTGGCAAGCCAGCTTCATCTGTTGAGCAAGGAGTTCTTCCCCAACCTGATCGCCTCGCCGTTTATGGTGGGCATGCGTGGCGTCTTCCTGCTCTCGACGGTTCTCTGCGTCATCGCAGCGGTCGCCTCGCTCTTCTGCCGGGAGCGCGCGCAGGACGGCAAGCTGGAAACGCTGCCACCCATCACGGCGGAGGAAGAGCTGGCCGCACCGGAACTGCTGCCAGCCATCGAGGAGCAGCAGGCGTTCGAGGGCGTGGGTGGCGAGAAATAATCGGCCACTGTACTTTTTCCGATGACAGCGCCAACAGGCACGACAATGCTGTCGCGTCTGCTGGCGCTGCTATTTTCGATGCTATGATATCAGCATGATAGATACCGATTATAGCTAGCCTGCCAAGCCGAATCAGCGAGCTACCAGAGGATTCATGCCATGTCGTCTACAGCATCGTCTCCCAATCTTTTGTTCGAGGCGCGTGAGCAGGTCGCCTACCTCACGCTCAACCGGCCTGAAGCCGCCAACGCGATTGATGTGCCGATGGCGCGGGCGCTGCAAGAGGCGCTGCAGCGTTGCGAAACAGATACGAGCATCCGCGCGGTGGTGCTGACGGGCGCCGGTCCGATGTTCTGCGGCGGTGGCGACCTCAAGACGTTCGCCAGCCAGCGCGAGCATATCGCTGCCTACATCAAAGAAGTGACGCTATTGCTGCATGATGCTATCTCGACGATGGCGCGCATGAACGCGCCGGTGATCGCGGCAGTGAACGGCGTGGCGGCTGGTGGCGGTATGAGCCTCGCCTGCGCCTGTGATTTGGTGATTGCCGCCGCATCGGCGCGCTTCACGATGGCCTATACGCGCGCCGGTCTTGTCCCCGATGGCGCATCCACCTATTATTTGCCGCGCCTCATCGGGTTGCCCCGCGCCCTGGAATTGACGCTGACCAATCGTGTCCTCTCGGCGCAGGAGGCGCAGGAATGGGGGCTGGTGAATCGCATCGTGCCCGATGCCGATCTCTCCACGGAGGCGGAACACCTGGCGCGCACACTGGCAGCGGGCGCAACACAGGCGCTGGGCGCGGCAAAACGCCTGCTGCGCAGTGGCTGGACGGAGACGCTGGAGACGCAAATGTCCTACGAACGCGAGGCCATTGCGGCAGCCGCAGCCGCCACAGAGGGCCAGGAAGGGATCACTGCCTTCCTGGAAAAACGCGCACCCAGGTTCGATGGGCAATAGCAGAGACCTCGCGGTCTAAAAAGAACCGCCTACCTGAGATATCTCAGGTAGGCGGCTCATCATTCAGATATCCGTTGCTATTGGATACCCGTTCGTATGCTAACGGTCCAGCACGTCGTCGGTTTTGTGTTCAACATCGCCAGCGGTATTCTGCAAGTCTCCTTTGGCCTGGCGCATCTTGCCTTTGGCTTCGGTGCTGCGGTCGCCGGTCAGTTTCCCCAAGCCTTCTTCAACTTTACCGCCAGCTTTGTTCATCGCGCCGCGCATCTTGTCGGATGTGCCGCGCTGACCCAGGTCCTGCTCGTCATCATAATCCGTGTCCATGCGATCACGGCGATCCCTATCGTCGTCCCTCATAGTATGCTCCATTCCTCTCCGTTGAGCGGTCTCACATCTGCCTGTTTCCCAGGCGTATCACTTGTACAGGACATGTGAGCCGGTGAAGGATATCTTCACATGGAACCTATTCTGTGCAATATACATGCCATACACATGTTACATTCCATGCCATCCGCCGGGTTGGCTTCATCTCAGCTTAGGCTTCGATGCGTACAACCTCCACTCGCGCGTCGGTAATTTCGCAGTCCGGGCGCGTCTCCTCGATGTAGCGCAGCGCATGTTCGATGACTTCCCGCGCGTGCGCAGCGTCGCCGCTGACATAAGCGAAGCCAAGCGTGGCGAGCTGCCGCAAATCCTGGCTCTCCACCTCGGCGGCGGCTACCTCAAATTGATTGCGCAGGCGCGCGAGCAGCGATTTGATGACCTGGCGTTTATCCTTCAGCGATTGGCTGGCGAGCAAATGCAAGGTAACACGACATGTGCCGACAAACATAGTGAAATGAGCGCCTGAACCTGTCTATCCGTCAGGCTACGGTGTAATAGTGAAATCGTCAATGATCGTGGCGGTGACTGGCACCACTGAAGATGCCGGACGGCGCGTACCCAGCAACACCAGCAGCAGGCTGAGGCCAATCAATCCGCCGCCCAAGAGCGTCGCCCAACCCAGTTGATCGTGCAAGAGCCAGATGCCCAATGCCGCCCCCACCAGCGGCTGAATGAAGAGGATCGGCGCCGCCGCAGAGGCGTCCACCGTGCGCAAGCCCTGGAACCAAAGCCAGTAGCCCAACGCCGATGCCGCCCCCGCCATATAGATCACACTTAACCAGCCCGCCAGCGTCATATGTGGCATGCCAGAGTGGATCACCGTTCCCACGCCCGCCGGAATCCAGACAAATAAGCTGCCGGTGAGCGTGGCGCTGGTCAACAGCAAGGGTGGCAACGAGAGCGTGCTGAGCGCCGTTTTGCCGCGCACGGTATAGGCCGCCTCTAACACCAGCGAACCAATGACCAGCAGATCGCCAATGATGCGCGCGCTGCTGGCAGCGCCACCCGCCAGATTCGGCACAAAGCCGCGTTCGACGATCAGATACGCGCCGAGCAGACCGACCAAAAGCGCCAGCACGCCCATCCGCGTGATGTGCTCTCGCAGAAACAGCCAGGAGAGCAGCGCCGTGAAGATGGATTCGGTGGCGATCAGCAGCGCAACATCGGAGGCGGTGGAGAGCGCCAGACCGAAGTATTCGAGGGCTTTGTTGAGGATCCAGCCCATCACGGCGATCTGCCCCAGCAACAGGAGTGAGCGGCGGTCACGCGGAATCTGCCGCCAGCCGCGAATCAGCGCCGGCGAGAGGAAGAGCGCCGCCAGCGAAAAACGCAGCGCGTTCAGTTCGATGGGCGACAAATCCTCCAGCGCGATCTTGCCTGCCGCGTAGGTGCCCGCCCACAACACGTTGCCAATGATGAGCATGAGAAAGGCGGTACGTTGCGAGGTCTGCCCCGTTGCGCCGCGCGCCGTTCCCACTGCTTGCCCGGCCAATCCACCGGCCTTACTCGTCGCCACTCATTCCCCCGTATACGTTGCTCCGCTAGCTCGTCCGCAGTCTTCCATCTCGCTGGATGTATCATGTATGACGAATATCATACACTCTATCCGATGGCGGCAACAAAAAATGTCACCTATCTCTGGCAAACGAGAGACCCGACGGGCAGAAAGGTGTGCCTGTCGGGTCTTTTTAACTACTCAACGATCTACGTGAACAATCTACAGGAGTTTTTTCAAACCAACATTAGAGGCTAGCGCACTGGCCGAGCTTTTTGCCCAGCACAGTATTGGGCGTGCCACCGGAATCGCCAAATTTCGGCGTATGGTAGTTGCCGAAGCAAACCAGATTGCCAAAAATCTTATTGGTCGTAACTTCAATCGCGTCCGGGTCGGCGAGCTTGTTGTTTTCGAGCGTCACCGTTCCATGAACGTTGTTGCGGATGACCCCAAGCCAGCAGGAGTGAAGATTGGTGATCTTCACATATCCGTTGATGCTGTTGTCCTCGAAGTCGCTGAAGTTCGGATTGCCGCCCAGGTTGGGGTCGGGGATACAGTTGTAGCCGCCGCCACCGCCATTGAGGGTGATCGAACCACGAACCACATTGCTGTGGAAGATCACCGCCAGAGCGCCATTACCATACACATTGCCATTGATACGATCAGTGGTCGTCGTGGTGCAGCCGAAATGTGGCGAGCAGCCGAGCAAGAAAATGGCGTTGCTGCCAACCCAGACATTCCCCGCGATCACTACGGTTGCCGTTGGAATAGCCGCATCGAGAGCGGCATTTGCTTTAATATGCACATCACCATTCACGATCACCGTGCCACTGGGAATGGCGCAGGCGCCCGTTACGGTGAGTGCGGTGTAGGTTCCAGGCGCGATTACCCCGCCTGTGCAAACAAATTTCCCAAAGTTTGTTGTTGAGCTGGCTGCGAACGCCGTGGTGGCGCCCAAACACAATGCGGCCATTAACGCAAGGCCGGCTGACAGACGCAGAAGTGGTTTCACCTCATCATCCCCCATCACAATCCAACCAAACTACCATACATCGTACACGAGAACTGCATCTCACCTCCCTTCGCTTGTTTATCCGCTGGCTCACAGCAGCACATTACGTACCATACCTGCGAAAGCGATTGGGGAGAGATTATGGTAACAAAGAGATGAGAGCAGGAGATATCTTTAGGATAACTGAAGCATGCAGCAAGAACGGCGTGTTACAGTTGAAGAGGCTGCTGGTAGCAAGGCAGAAATGTCAACACCACTACACCCAGCGGCAGGCTATAACTCACCGTGCAGGGCGCTGCCCCATATCCAGCGCCTGCCGGCAGCGCGCGCGGTGCGCTGGCGGCAGGCTGGCGAGGTAGGTGTCGCGTTCGTGGTTGAGCCAGCGTTGATAGTTGTGCTGCCAGTGAAGCAGCCGCCAGTGCTGTTGCCGTTGCGTCCAGTTCGGTCCCAGCCAGAGCGCCAGCAGCGCCGCCAGCGGAAAAGCGATCACCAAGCCCAGCGCCAGCGCAATCACGGCGAACGTAGGTATCACGCGGCCCGGCGCCTGCGCTGCCAGCACGATGCCGAGCAAACCAAAGGCCGCGCCCACCAGCACACAGGTTTTGACGGCGAGGCTGCGGCGCTTCTCTGCGCGCTCCACCTGCGCCGCGATATCGGTGGGCACATCTGGCCTGGGTGGTGGCGGCAGAATTGGCTGCGGCTCCGGAAAGTCTGCTGGCAACTCTGGCCATTCCAACGCTGCCCAGGTCATCCGTCTGCCCACCTGTCAGAAGGTAGTGGCTTCGCCCAGATAGAGCGGAACTATCGGCGTCTCCACCGCCTCATCGCCAGCGCGTTCCAGGCGATAGGCGCGCGCCTGCGGACGCGAACTGACGCAGCGCGCCAGTTGCCCACCGATGAAGTGCAGCGCAACTCCATCATCGGCGGCGTAGCCCGGCATGATTGCGCCGCTGGCAACTGCCTGCTGATAGGAGGGTCGCCGCTCGGCCTCGCCATCGTAGTGTGGGCAATTGCTGCCAGAGAGAAATCCCAGGCAGGGTAACACCGTCAGCGGACCGGGAATCGAGTCGGTGAGGCCAGCCTCGAACCAGCAGATCGAGCCAGCGCTGATCCCTGCCAGCACAATGCCGCGCTCCCATGCCTCGCGGAAAATACGATCCAGTCCCCATTCACGCCACAGCGCCAGCAATGATTTAGTGTTACCGCCACCGACATAGATGATATCTTGCTCAAAGACGAACGAACGCAGGTCAGCAGTTGGCGGATCGAAGAGTGAGAGATATGCTGGCACGCAGGGTTGCCGCGTGAAGGCCGCATAAAAGCGGTCAATATAGTTCTGTGAATCGCCGCTGGCAGTGCCGACGAAGCAAATCCGTGGCCGCTCCTTCGCGCATTGCCGCAAGATGTAGAGGTCGAGCAGCGGATTATCGGGTTCCATCGAAAAGCCACCACCGCCCAGCGCGATGATCTGTTGTTTCGTCGCTGTCACGTTTGTCTCACTTGTCTCTGCCGTTGCCGTCATCTCTATCCCTTCGGTTGCATGCTACTGCGCGCTACTACTTACTACTCTGCGCTGCTATCTCTTCATCTCTCACTGATCTCAATATAACGAGCCATCAACCATTCGTCTTTCATTTCTCCCTGCGAAATGACGCTCATCTTGCGGCGGCCTTCGACGACGAAACCAAGACGCTCGTACAGGCGTTTTGCTCCCTCGTTCTCAACTAGAACTGTCAATTCGATACGCCGCAACAACAGCCACTTGTCTGCCAGATCGAGCAGCGCTTGCAATAATCGTGTCCCGATTCCCTGTCCCTGTCGCTGGCGAGCGACATAGACAAACAAAGAGCCGCTATGCCGCAGACGCCCTGTACCCACTGTTAAGCCGGCAATCCCGATGACGTGGCCTGCGCTTTCGGCAACTAGGTAGTGATCGTTCTCGTCCAATGCGCTCAGCGATTGCCGCCGTTGCTCCAAGCGCAGGCTCGGTAGCGCCATCGTCGTTTCAATCACCCCTTCTTCGCGGGCGATCTTCCATAACGCCTCCGCATCTTCCAAGCGGACTGGGCGAATGAGCACCTCGTCATAAGCGGACATCGCTTGTTACCTCCAATCACGCCTCATAGGCTTTCGGTACAATTTCCCTCACGCGGGGCGGCTCATCTTGATGTAGTCATAGCGTTTGCCATGCACGCGGCGTGTCATCGTGCCGGTGGGCACAAAGCCTGCGCGTTCATAGACCGTGCGGGCGCGTTCGTTGAAGACAGCGACATCGAGCTGGAAATATTTCGGGTTAAAGCGCTCGCGTGCGAAGGCAAGCCCAGCCAAGACGAAATCCAGGCCAGCGCCGTGGCCCGTTTTGTCGGGGCGCATGCCCAATCCAACTTCCAGGCTGTTCTCACCGCGCGGATAGAAGGAGAAGACGCCGACCAGTTCACCTTGCTCATCACATACGGCGTAGTACGTATTCATACCGAGCAGGCGAAACAACGCCTGGACCAGCCACACCGTCAGAATCGTCGGATAGTTGACATTGTAATGGGCATAGGCGCCCTCATAGCGCCAGCGCGCGATAGCCAGCGCATCGCCAAGACGCATGGGCCGGAAGCTGTAGTGCATCATGAGGTCCCTCTTTCGCGCCTTCCTCCTAATATAACCTATATAACCTACTCTACGAGACTGGAGGATTCGCTGGGTAATCGCCGGCGCTCGCGGCGGGAAACTGCTGGCGCACGTGTACGAACATGCGCCATTACGCCATTATGTTAGTCAAAGGTGTGCCAGGTGCGTTGCCAGTGCGCCACACCTACACCAGAAGCATATCACGCAGAAATCTGCCTGCCGGTCGTCTCGTCGCGCGCTATACTGCTGATGGACAATGCAGCACAACCCTATCACATGGAAAGATATCCAAAGCGCAGGCAGATCAAAGACGCAAGAGGAGGAGCATTCGTGCGACTCAATTTCGATTATCTCGTGTTTCCGGGCAGGCACCAACCGGTCTTTGCGCCGCATGGCGCCGTTGCCACGAGCCAGCCGCTCGCCACGCAGGCCGGCCTCGCGGCGCTCCAGCGCGGTGGCAGCGCCGTGGACGCCGTCCTTGCCGCCGCCATCACGTTGACTGTGGTTGAGCCAGCTTCCAATGGCATCGGCGGCGATGCCTTCGCACTGGTCTGGGACGGCACAAAGCTGCACGGACTGAACGGCTCCGGGCGCGCGCCATTGGCACTGACGCTGGATATCGTGCGCGGGCAGGGACACGAACGCATGCCGGATCATGGCTGGCAGACGGTCACGGTTCCCGGCGCGCCTGCCGCCTGGCGCGATTTACATGCGCGCTTCGGCAAACTGCCGTTTGCCACGCTCTTCGAGGCAGCCATCGAGTACGCGGAACATGGCTATCCCATCTCGCCAATTGTCCACTGGGTCTGGAGCTATTCCGCTGGACGGACACATTCCTCGCTGACGGGCGTGGAATACGAGGGATTCGCACCGGTGTTCGCGCCGGATGGCCATATACCGCAGGTGGGCGAACAGTGGCGCAGCGCAGAGATGGCGCGCAGTCTACGGTTGATTGCTGAGAGCCAGGCCGAGGCGCTCTATCAAGGCGAACTGGCCCAGCGCATCGCGGAGTTCGCGGCGCGGACCGGCGGCTACCTCTCCGCCGATGATTTCGCGCGGCACACCAGCACCTGGGTCGAGCCGATTCACACCAACTATCGCGGTTACGAGGTCTGGGAGATGCCGCCGAACGGACAGGGACTCGCTGCGTTAATCGCGCTCAACATCCTCGAAGGATATGACCTTGCTGCGTTGCCGCGCGAGAGCGGCGAGAGTTATCACCTGCAACTGGAGGCGATGAAGCTGGCCTTTGCCGATGCGCACCGCTATATCTGCGATCCTGAACATGGCGACGTGCCGGTGGAGGCATTGCTCTCCAAGCCATACGCCGCACGCCGCCGCGCGTTGATCGGTGAGCAGGCGATGGTGCCGGAGGCTGGCGAACCGGCACAGAGCGATACGGTCTATCTCTGCGCGGCGGATGATGACGGTATGATGGTGAGTTTCATCCAGTCTACCTATGATGCCTTCGGCTCGCATATCGTCGTGCCGGGGACGGGCTTCGCCTTGCAGAATCGCGGCAGCGGCTTCTCGCTGGATGCGGCGCATGCGAACTGCCTCGCGCCGGGGAAACGCCCGTTCCATACCATCATTCCCGGCTTCCTGACGCATGCAGGGCAGGCAGTCGGTCCTTTCGGCGTGATGGGCGGGCATATGCAGCCGCAGGGGCATGTGCAGATGGTGGTGAACACCGTAGATTATGCGATGGACCCGCAGACCAGCCTGGATACGCCGCGCTGGTCCTGGTGGGAGGACCGCTATATCAAGCTGGAACCCTGCGACACCAGCATCGTCGAGGGGCTGGCAGCACGCTGCCACGAGGTAGACCTCGATCCCGAAGTGGACTGGGCCGGGCGCGGGCAGATCATCTGGCGGCTCCCCGGTGGTGGCTATGTCGCGGGCAGCGACGGACGCGCCGACGGGCAGGCGTCCGGCTACTAAAGCACGCTCTATCGCAGCCTGGGTTTCGTCAAGAATGGGCAGGTGATCGGCGGCGAGACGGTCGCAGTCTATACCTGCCCGGTGTGAACCTGCTCACACCTGTGAATTGTTGAGTAATCAAAAGCGTTGCCCCGTAAGTGTTACCTGGTGGATGGGCGGAGAGTGATTTCCCTACCGAAATCCAGAGGACAGAAGAGGAGCAACGGGAGCATGAGCATTCATCGGATGGTAGCGCGGGTCGCCGTCCTGGCGGCGCTGGTTTCCGCCTTCGCGGCGGCGCCGCTGGCGCTGGCTGCGCCGCGCGATCTGCCACAACTGCCACACACATTGCCCAGTATCATGCCACACGACAGCAATGTCATCACGCTGAACGAAGAAAGCATTGACGGGCCCGCATTCTGGTCCATTGCCTCCGGCGAACCGGAGCCAGGGCCGAACGCGCCAATTGCTGTGTTGGCATGGACCGGCACCGACGCGGCGCACAGCCTGAACGTGATGACATCAACCGATGGCATCAACTATGGCAACAAGATCACGCTGGATGAAGAGTCGTTTACACGGCCAAGCGTTTTGCTGCTGCGACAGAACAACGCTAACATCATCGTTCTCGCCTGGACGGGCACCGACGCCAATCACTCGCTCAATGTCATGTACGATGTCTATGGCGCACAGCGTAAGATCACCATTGGCGACGACAGCAATTATGCGCCATCGCTCGCCTTCTTCCAGGGACAGGTGTTGCTGGCGTGGACGGGCACCGACATCAATCACTCGCTCAACATCAAGCAGATGGGTTCGCAGGGCTTAACCGACGGCGCCAAGACCATTCTGAGCCAGTATAGCAGCGATGCACAACCCTCCATCTTCACCGATATCCGCGACCATCAACTGCTGCTCACCTGGTCCTACAACAGTTCACCAAACTGGATCAACGTCGCGTCGTCGCCAGACGGCGTAAACTTCACGGAGCCGCTGGCGGGCGGACCGCCACCGCAAACCAGCAATGCCGCTCCTGATATGATGGCGGTCAGCCAAACGATTGAAAGTATGTACCCGTATTACTGGACCTGGACGGGCACCGATCCGCTGCATTCGATAAACATTACCGCAACCAATACGCTCAACAACTGGCCCGCGCCCATCGTTACCACCGACCAACAGGCGTTTGGTGGTCCGGTGCTGGGCTTCATCGGCCAGGAAAACGAGGTGCTAATTGTCTGGACGGGCATTGACGCCGCGCATCACCTGAACATCATGACGCTGGATACGACGAGCCTGCCACCACTGTGATAGCCAGGGTGCGTCTGCTATACTGCCGGATAGAAGCTATCTCCTTCTGGCATGGCGTTATGGTTGATATTAGGTGGCGAGTGGAGGGAAAGCGATGAGCGACGGCGAAAATGAGACGAGGATGGTGGATAGCTATAACTATGCGGACTTCACCGGCGACGAGAGCCAGGGGGATTTCGCCGCGTTCATGGGCGCGCCGCACGTCGGCGAGAAGATGCCGGACGGCACGCTGACCCGACTGGATGATGGCGCGGCGGTGGCGCTCTCCTCGCTCTGGCGCGAGCAGCACCTCATTATAGAGTTCGGCAGCTATGGTTGACCCTACTGTTCGATGGCGTGCCCATCAATGGAAGCGTTGGCGCAGGAGTATGAGCCGCGCGGCTTCGCGTCGGCGTTTATCTATGTACGCGAGGCGCACCCCGGCGAATATATGCCCTATCACGATAGCTTCGAGCGTAAACTGGCGAACGCGCGCCGCTTCCGCGACGAGCAGAGCGTGCGCCGTCCAATCCTGGTGGACACGCTGGATGGCAAGTATCACCGCATCTTCGGCGCTCTGCCCAATATGACGCTGATTGTGCTACGCGGCGGCACGCTCGCCTATAAAGGCGCCTGGACCGATGCGGCGGATGTGCGCGTCGCCCTTGAACAGATCGCCAACATCGCGGCGCTGCGGCGGCAAGGCGGGCGGCTTGCCCCCTTCTGGACGGAACGGCTGGCCTATCGTGTCGTAGATCAGGCGGCGTTCAACGCGGGGCTGGAGCGCAACGGGCCAAAGGCGGTCGCCGAGTTCATGGAAATGATACGCAACGTGGGACTGGACCGGCTGGAAGAGTAGAAGCCCCCACCCCCGACCCCTCCCCCGTGCGCGGGAGAGGGGGCGCAGACGCAAGGCAAACGGTTGTGTCGGGGGCAACAGAGTCGTCCAGCCTTCATTCCACTTGGATGGTTGGCCAGACACGGTGTAGCGCCACCGCGAACTGTGCGCGTTCCGGTGGCGTGCCGACCGTTACGCGGATGCAGCGGTTCAGTGGCGGCGCGCCGGGCATGCGAATGAAGACATCCTCCCCGGCCAGCGCCGCCAGCAGCGCCCGCGCCCGTTCCACGCCACCAATGTCTATGCTGACGAAGTTGGTAGCCGAGGGCAGCGCCGCCAAACCGAGTTCCTGCGCCAGCCGTTCATAGTCGCGCCGTCCCTCCGCCACCGCCGCGACCACGCTTTGCAGGTAGTCCGTATCGGCAAGCGAAGCGAGCGCGCCCGCCTGCGCCACGCGGTTGACGCCGAAGTGGAGGCGTATTTTGTCGAAGGTGCGGATGGTCTCCGCAGGCGCGATGGCGTAGCCGATGCGCAGCCCGGCCATGCCGTGCGCCTTCGAGAAGGTGCGTAGGCGAATGACACGCGGGTCTTCGGCATCTATCGCGGGAATCGCCTCAGCGGGAGCGAAATCGCTATATGCCTCATCCAGCATCAGCAGGCAGCCGGATGGTAAACTGTCGCGGAAAGCCAGCAAATCGTCTGCGGTATGCCAGGAGCCGCTGGGATTATCGGGGTTGGCGAGATAGACGATGCGTGCGCCGTGCTGATTGGCGGCATCGGCCAGCGCCTCCAGGTCGTTGCGGTCGTCCCGATAGGGAACTGTGACCAGCCTGCCGCCGTAGCCATTGACATGGAAGTTGAAGGTGGGATACGCGCCGAGCGACGTAACGGTGGTTTCGCCGCGTTCCAGAAATGTGCGCACCACCAGCCCCAGCAGATCATCTATGCCACAGCCAACGACAAGCTGCTCCATCGAGACGCCGTGATGTGCAGCCAGCGCGGCGCGTAACTCGTAGCTTTCAGGGTCGGCGTAGAGAGCGGACTGGGCGACGGCGGCGCGCATTGCCTCCTGCGCGCGTGGCGAGGGACCGAAGGCGCTCTCGTTCGCACCCAGCCGCACGGCGATGGGCCGCCCGCGCTGGCGTTCGATGGCCTCCGGTGCGACGAACGGCACCACCGCCGGCAATTCGGCTATCACGCGCGTCACTGGTATCTGCTCTCCCCTATCGGCCATTGCGGTTCTCCATTCGCCTGCGCAAAACCACTGTCATTTTTGCCAGTCTACTCGATTTTCTTCCTGCTGTTAAGAGCCACTAGCTATCTGCCGCTTTTATTGCTTCAACGATATGCTATCATGGCGCCTATAGCATTGCTCCTCCCCAAAACGCCAGAGAAAGCTGAAAAGGAAGATTGTTTCACATGCATGCTAACCTACTCGATAACCGAGACGAGCCACGCATCGTTGCCGAACTGGCCGGGCGGCTCTTCTCACATATTGAGGCGATAGAACGCGTTGCGGAAGGAAAGTCTACGCGCGTTTATTGTATACGTCGCGCACAGGATAATTTCTACCTGCGCATATTGCCGGAGGCTGGGGCCAGTTTTGCTCCAGAGGCACTGGCGCATACGTTGCTACGCGAGCATGGCGCTCTGGTACCGGAAATCATCTATCTGGAGCACTGTAACGAGTCACTCCAACGTTCCGTCATGGTAACAACAGCGATTGCTGGTCAATCGCTTGCTCACATTTCCAGAGGCCAAGACATCAGAAAGATCGTACAGGCGGCAGGACGTGACCTGGCCCTCATTAACAGCATTCCCGTCGCGGGATTCGGCTGGATCAAGCGTGACGGCAGTGATGCTAGCATGCTCTGTGCAGAACATCCTACCTACCGAGAGTTTGCGTTCGAATATATCGAGGGCGATCTGGCGTTGCTGCGCAGATATGGGTTGAGCCAGCAGGAATTGGCCGCTGTTCACTCGGCTCTCAGTCATTATGATGCCTGGTTGGATGTTCCGCAGGCATGGTTGGCGCATGGCGACTTCGACGTAACCCACATCTATCATCAAAATGGTCGCTACACCGGTGTCATTGACTTTGGCGAGATACGTGGCGCTGACCCATTCTATGATCTCGCCCATTTTCGTCTACATGATGGCGAGACACTACCCATGTCCCTGCTCTCCTGGCTGCTGGAAGGTTATAGAGAGATAACCTCGCTATCATCGCACATATCGCAGATACTTGCCTTCACCAGCTTGTTGATAGCTATTCGCACGCTGACGCGGTTCCTGAATAGGCGTCCAGATGATCCATATCACCATATCGGATGGCAAGCTGTTCGTCGCGAGTTGTGGACGTTGCACGGTTTTCAGTAGGAGTAGCCGCAGATGGCCCAGACGGTCATCGTCACCTCGGTGGCAGGTGGCGATTGCCAGCCGATATCCCAGACAGCGGTTGCGCCGTTCATCAGCGGGTAGTCGCTCGTGATGAAGGAGGACGGCTGCTCGCCATCAGGGAAGTTGGCGAAGCCGCCGCCGGTCAGCGCCAATCCTGACTCACACGATGCCTGCGCATCAAGGGCGCTGGCATTGCCTCCGCCAATAAACGCCTGATTCTGTTGTGGCCCCGCACTGATTTTGCCGCTGGCGCAGACGGCTTCACTCTCCACCAGAACCGCCGTGCGCGTGGCAACTGGCGCGCGCATCGTCACTGTCCATTGCGTATTCCCTGTAGGGAAGAGCGAGATGAGACGCGGCAGCGCAGCGGGGCTTTGCGCTGTGTGGTGAACCACGAATCCACCGCTCAGCAGCACTGTGCCGGCTGGGCAGAGGGTCGTAATCGGCGGTGACGTGTTCGGCGCGACGGGCGCGGCTGTCGTGATGACGGTTACGGCAGCCGTTATCGGCGAGTCCAGTCAGAGCGCATAGGCGCTGAACCGTCCGCCGCCGGTGGCGCTGTAGCCCTCAACGGTCCAGGTGGTAGGCGCGACGCCGACAGACAAGTCGTTGCCTGCATAATCCGATGGATAGCTGGCAACGATCTGCACCGGCTTCGTATTCGCGCTATCGGAGCGGAAACCGCCGCCGATGAGCTTCTCATCCGGATCGCAACTGACGAAGGCTTTGGTGAATCCCTTCGCTTGCGTGATCGGCAGCCCTTCATAGATTCCTATCGCCAGCTTCGAGTAATGATAACTCCCATAGGGGATGCCGCCACAGGCCGACACCGCCAGGCACACGGTCATTGCCACCAGACACATGATGCTATAGCGCCAGCTTGCGGCGGCATGTAATGAGACGCGCATGATCGTATCCTTCTCTGGCTCATCTCTGCCAGTCGCGCCAGTTGCGCCGGGTATCAGCGTTGTCCAGACATGCGAGAGAACCCATTCACAGAAAATACGCCGCTTTGCTACCTGTTCTCACACGAGAATGATTGCTCTTTCGCTGCTAAACCTTGCCAAACCTTCCAATGTATTTCCAATTTCCTTCGCATAGGCTATGTTGCGGATAGCGTTTAGCGATAGACTTGCCAAGATTCCGCCTTGCGCTTGAAGAGTGATGGTTGATCGTGGCTGTGAAGATGTGTTGGCCCGGCTTACGCTACGCGAAACAGAGAATCGCAAAGTGATTCATAAGCGGCATATTGTTATGAATATTGAGATGAGAGATGAAGCGGGCCGGGAGGGACGAGAGATGCACATTCTGGTGGTCGAGGACGAAAAGCGGCTGGCTGCGCTGCTGCGGCGCGTGTTGACGGAAGAGCGCCATGTCGTGGATGTTGCGCACGACGGCGTGACGGGCCTGGGCATGACGCTTGGCGGCAGCTATGATCTGGTGATTCTCGATCTGATGCTGCCGGAGATGGACGGCATGACGGTTTGCCGTGAGATGCGCGCAGCGAAGATTGACGCGCCGGTGCTGATGCTGACGGCGCGCGGCGCCATCGAAGACCGCGTGGCGGGGCTGAAGACCGGCGCAGACGATTATCTGGTGAAGCCCTTCGCAATGGAGGAACTGCTGGCGCGGGTGGATGCGCTGCTGCGCCGCCGCAGCCGCCAGCTCGACGCCTCGGCGCAGTTGCAGGTGGGCGACCTCTCGCTGGACCTGCTGCGCCACGAGGCACGGCGTGGCGACCAACTGATCGAGTTGACCGCCAAAGAGTTCGCGCTGCTCGAATATCTGATGCGCCATCCCGGGCAGGTGCTTACCCGCACACAGATTCTCGATCATGTCTGGGGCTACGACCTCGATACGCTCTCGAACGTCGTTGACATCTACATTCATTATCTCCGCGACAAGATTGATCGCGGCTTCGCGCGCCCGCTCATCAAAACCGTGCGCGGTGTCGGCTATAGGATTGAAGCATAGGGTTGAGGCATGACAGACACACCCAGCACGCCAGATACATCGGATACCACACACATCACAAACGCGCGCACGGCGCTTTCGCCGGTGACGACCAGCGTGCGCCGCATACGCCAGAAGTTGCGCGACACGGCGCAACGTGTTTCACGTCCCAAGCCAACAAAGGACGTGGTAGGTCCGGCCACCACGATGTTCACCACCATCCGCAACCGCATGATCTTTTGGTATGTCGCTGTGCTGGCCGTCATTCTGGTTCTGCTGGGTATTGTACTCTATGTCACTATGCAAAACACGCTGCTGGGTGATGTCAACAACGAATTAGCGCAGGGCGCCCAGGTGGCAGGATATACCTGGCAACAGGATTTTCATCATCCTGGAGAAAATTGCGCTACCCCGGATGTCTATAGTGACATCAATAGTCGCCTCGGGTTGCTCAACTTGCCACGGCCCGTGTACTTTACCTGCTTCGATGGGAGTGCTAATTCTCTTGCCCAGGTCGCCGATCCAAATCAGCAACAGGAACTCGCGCCGATCATAACAGATCCCACGCTAGCGCGTGCGGCGCTCGCCAGTAGTGATGGCACCGCGACCAGCCGGGTACAGATCAGCGGGGAGGGTACCTTTCAAAGCTATGCGCAGGTCATCAAACTGCCTGATGGGACGACCACAGTCATACAGATTAGCGGCTCAATCAATGGGCAACTGGCGGCGCTGGATACGCTGCGCCGGCTGCTGCTCTCGTTTGGCCTCTTGACGCTGCTTGGCGCAACGGTCGGCGGCATCTTCCTGGCGCAGCGCGCGCTGGAGCCTGCGTATGTCGCCTTTGAGCGCCAGCAGGCCTTCATCGCCGATGCCGCGCATGAGCTGCGCACGCCGCTGACGCTGCTACGCGCCAACGCCGAAGTGTTGCTGCGTGGCCGCGAACGGCTGGACCCGGACGACGTGGAGATGCTCGAAGATATTGTCGCGGAATCGGCGCATATGAGCGCGCTGGCAAATAACCTGCTGACGCTGGCGCGGCTGGATGCCGGGCAACAGACCATCGAGCGCGATGTGGTGGACCTGGGACAAATTGCTACCGATATCGTGCGGCAGGCGGGCGCGCTGGCGGATGCGCACCAGGTGACGCTCTCCGTCGCCACGCCGCAGACGCCCGCGCTGGTCTTCGGCGATAAGACGATGCTGAGCCAGGCGGCGCTGATCCTGCTCGACAACGCCATCAAATACAACAAAGCAGGCGGCAGCGTGCGAATTGAAGTGACATCTGACGGCAAACATATCTCCCTGATTGTACAAGATACCGGCATCGGCATCTCAGCGGAACATCTGCAACGGCTGGGTGAGCGATTCTATCGCCCGGATAAGGCGCGCTCGCGCGAGATGGGCGGCGCTGGACTTGGCCTCTCCATTGCTCAGGGTATCGCCGCCGCGCACGACGGCGAACTAACGCTCGACAGCGTGGCAAACGAAGGCACCACTGCAACGCTCAGCTTGCCCGCCGCGCAAATCCAGCGTTGATGTAACACTCATAGCTACGTCAAGGGCGACACTCAGGCGACACCCGAAAGATAAGAAAACTCACATGTCATTCCAATGTTGCTCCTAAACGCCCCTGATACGCTTCTAGTGTCGGCGATGAGATAGACGAACTTAGTCGCGAATGATCGAGTTTTCTACGTCCCAACACTCTCGCCCGCCGCCAATACATTGTGATCAGTATGAGCGCGGCAACAGGAGGAATCACACGTACATGGAATCCAACACGTCCCATCCATTCCAGCCACCATACGCGGCATACGAGGCGCAGCGAGCAACAAGCAGCAACGGGCAGACGCCGGCAATCGCAGCGCCTGCCATGCCAGCCGTGCCAGCAGCCCCGACCAAACCGCTCGATACGGCTGAGCAGCCAGCCCAGGCAAGCAGCGGTGGCGGCTTCGTCCTCTACCAGCCGGACCAGCCCACCGTTGAGGGATCGCTTGCCACGCCACCGGCCACGCCGAACCAGGGCGCGACGTATTCCGGCGGCGCATATGGCGCACATAGCCCCTATGGCACGTATGGCGGCTACAACGGTTCTGGCACTGGCAACGGCATGATGACGTCTCCTCCCGCTGGTACCCCCAGCCGGCGGGGGCGAGGCGTCGTCATGGCCGTTTCCGCAGGCGTCGTGGTGATGTTGCTGCTGGCGCTGGGCGCCTTCGCGCTTGGCCGCGCCAACGGTTCCAACAGCGGCAATCCGGCATCGGCGCATAATAGCGCGCCAACGGTGGCCGTACCTGCGAGCGCGCAAGACTTGCAGCAGACGGTCATCAACGTGGTGAAGACGGATCAGCCGTCGGTGGTGGAGGTGACGAGCCAGGGCAGCCAGGGCGAGGCCATTGGATCAGGCGTCATCATTCGTTCGGATGGCTACATCGTGACCAATGACCACGTAGTCAACGGCTTCAGCACCTTCACGGTGACACTTTCCAGCGGTTCACAGCAGACGGCGCAGGTGGTCGGCGTGGACCCGAACGACGATCTAGCGGTCCTCAAGATTTCCGCCAGTAACCTGCGTGCGATTACGCTAGCCAATTCCAGCAATGTGCAGGTCGGCGAATTCGATATCGCGCTGGGCAATCCGCTCGGCCTTCAACAGTCGGCCACCTTTGGCATCGTCAGCGCGCTCAACCGCACCGCGACCGAGGATGCTTCCTCCGGCGGCACCGGCGCAACGCTGACGGGTCTGATCCAGACGAGCGCGCCAATCAATCCGGGCAACAGCGGTGGTGCGCTGGTGGACCTGCAAGGGCAACTCATCGGCATCCCGACGCTTGGCGCAACGAACACCAATAACGGCAGCACTGCCGACGGCATCGGCTTCGCCATCCCGTCCAACCGGGTTAGCTATGTGGTGAATCAACTGATCTCCAACGGGCATCTGACGGCGACCGGCCAGGGCTTCCTGGGCGTCCAGAGCGAAGACGTGACGCCGCAGATCGCGGCGGCAAATGGTCTTTCGGTGCAGAGCGGTGTGCTGGTGGCTGGCTTTTCCAATGACGCTGCCGGTAGCAGCCCAGCGCAGCAGGCCGGCATCAAGGTTGGCGATGTCATCACGGCGGTGAACGGCACGCAGATCAACAACAGCGACGACCTGGCGGGCGTGCTGCTCAATCTGACCCCTGGCACCAAAGTCAACGTGACCGTCGAACGGGGATCGAGCCAGCAAATGATCACCGTGACACTTGGCGAGCGACCCGCGAACCTCAACGGCTAGCGGTTTTATATAGATTCAGCGGGTAGAAAGGACTCACACCCGCCCTCCGATGGCATGGATCACCAAAACGGCTTGCTCTGCATGCAGAGCGAGCCGTTCGTCTATGGCTCCCACTCATACACGCCCATGCGACACTGCTCGGTGAAGCCGAGACGCTGGTAGACGGGATAACCCATCGTCGTCGCCTGCAACGTGCCGAGGCGATAGCCGTGGGCGCGCGCCGCCTGCAACGCCGCCAGTGTCACCGCCGCGCCGATGCCCTGTCGCCGCGCCTCTGGGCGCGTGGAGACCCAATAGATGCCCGCAACCCCGCCACCCAGCAAGAGCGCAGAGGTCGCCACCGGCACGCCGTCCAGCCGCGCCAGATAGAGATGATACGGCTGCGTGTCGCCGGTCACGCCCAATTGCTCATGCAGCGCCAGAAACGCTGCGCGTTGCTTTGGCGACCAACTGAGCGTCGCACCGAGCGCCTCGTTCCAGTCGCGCAAGGTCGCAGTGTCCCCAACGCTGGTGATGGTCGTTCCCGGCGGCGTCGCTACCGTCTCCGGCAGTTTGTTCAGGTCAACCGTCATCGCAGGCAGATTGCGATAATGAGTGAGGCCGTGTGCCAGTAATCGCCCGGCGAGGTCCTGCGGCTCTGTGGATGGCATGATCCACCAGAAGCACGGCAGCGCGCGTTGCTGGAATACAGCCAGCGTCGCGGTGATCGCCTCATCGAGCGCAGCAGCGGCGTCCGATGTGTCCGATGTATCCGATGTATCACCCGCATCCACAAAGTGCGTGCGGACAACGCTATTGAGAAACGGCTCGCCAATGCCGCTACACCCCCAGGCCAGCGCCGGTTCATCGTGCCGCGCGCCCTGCGGCGTGCCTGCGCAATGCAGGATATACGCCGCCAGATTCGCCTCGCAGATGGCGCGTAACGTTGCGGGCGCATCATCGCGCACAATTCCCTCGGTATCGTCACTCATCAGTTACTTCGCTTTCTATTGGTAGGTAGCCAGGCCGGGTATGAAGCAGGCGGTTGAAACCGCGCCTGGATGGCGTGCCGCGAAGTCCGCTTGCGCGGACTCGGAAAAGGCGTCTCTGGTCTCCCTTGTCTGCGCCCCTTCGCCTACCAGCGCCTGCGCTCCCCTCTCCTCGTGGGAGAGGGGCCGGGGGTGAGGTCTCTCCGTGCTCCCCTCTCCCGTGCACGGGGGAGGGGCTAGGGGTGGGGGGTGACCAAATAGCCCATGTTTCGCCTGTTTATCATGCTGTATACGCAAGAGGTCGTATCGCGTTCTATAGATAGGCGCTGATAGGGGGAAGAAACGGGGGGATATCCGCTCGTGATGCGCTGGCGTTCCGCTGCCTGCCCTCTCATCATGCCCGCTCGTGTATTTTCTGTGATCGGCCTGTGGTTGATCTTTGGTTGGCATTTTTGTCAGGTGCTGTTCGCAAGCGGAGGGATGTTCGCGTGCCGGGTTCATACGAATCAGACGACTCATACTTTAGAGGCGATAGAGGCGATCCACGCGGACCGGACGCCGATGATGGGCGATGGTCGCAGGGTTCTTCGCGGCGCTCACCCGGACATATATCCTCCTCTTCCTCATCGCGCTCCGGTCGCAGAAATGAGCGCGATGATAACGCTGATCGCTACGAGAGCGGTAGCGGCGACTATGACGACCGCTACGATGACGGCTCATATGATGCTCGTGGCGAGCGTGATCGCCACCGCTCGCATCGCTCATCCGACCGTTCCAGCCGCGACGGCGGCAGAGGCGCACATCGTTCCAGCCATTCCGGTCGTTCCAGTCGTTCACACGCGGATGACGGCTATGCGAGCGATGATGGTTACGGCAGGCAAGATCGCGACGATGATGGCGCTGATAGCAGTGACCGCTATGATGGGTACGGCGCGCGGGGCAGTCGCAGCCGAGGCGGCCAATCCAGCGCAGGCGGCAGGTCCGGCGATTTGAGCCAGGGAGGTGGACGCGGCGGCTACGACCGGCAGAGTGGCTATGGCAACTATGACCGCCCTGGCGACCGCTCCTGGGACCGCCCCGGCACGATTCGCCGCGCCAACTATGGCGGTGGCAACGGAAGTAGCGGCGGCGGGTATAGCGGGAATAGTGGTAGCAGGAGCAATGGCGGTCCTGCTGGCTATGGTGGCTATGCGCCGCCGTCGCAGAGCCGCCGTCCCGCTGGCCGCAATGGCTCCGGTAACAGTGGCGGCTACGGCGATGGCTTCGGCGTCGCTGGCCCACCCTCGCGCTCTGCCTATGGTCAATATGGACCAGCCGGGCAACGCGCGCCGGCCTCGCAGAACCGGCAGATGATGGGTGGTATGGGCAACATACCAGGTATGCCAGGCATGGTGGGTCAGCCGGGACCGTGGGCGCCAGCGCCGCAGATGCGCGGCGGCATGCCAGGAGCGGCAGGCGCAGGACGCGGCGTGCCGCAGTCCGCTCCACAGCGCAAATCGCGCCGCAAGCTGTGGATTGCGCTGGGCATTGTCGCCGTGCTGGTGCTGCTGGCCGCCGGTGGTGGCGGCTATTACATCTACCAGATGGCAGCTCCTGCCACCGCTGCCGCTACTTTCTGCGCCGACCTGAAGGCCGATAGCTACAGTTCGGCCTATGGCTTCTTCGACACGAAGATGCAGCAGCAGGTGACCAGCAACCAGTTTAGCCAGCTCGCGGCGACGCTGAACACCGCCGAGGGCGCAATCCAGTCGTGCGCGGCGGCAACCACGCCCAACAGCTACAGCTACCATTTCAGGAGCAGCGTCGCCACGGCGGTGATGGTGATTACACGCGCCAATTCCGGCTCGACACAGAGCTTCCAGGGCGCGATTCACCTGGCAAAAGTGAGCGGGAGTTGGGAGATAGACGCGCTCGATACTGGACTCTTCGGCGTCAACCTCGCCGCGCTCACAGTGGTAAACGCCTACTGCTCCGCGCTGCAAAGCCAGAATTACCAGGCGGCCTATGCGACGCTGGGCAGCGCCTTCACCAAGACGAAAGAGTCTGACTACGCACAGACGGCGCAGTTACAGGACCAGGTGGACGGCAAAGTCAACTTCTGCCAAGTCTCCGCCGTGCCAGCAGGCAATAGTGACAGCGCGACCAACCTCACGCTGACCATCAAGCGCGACACGCTGGGCCAGAAGCAGGACACGCTGAGCCTGGACGTGGAGAGCAACGCCTGGAAGATCAGCGCCATCGGCCCGCAACTGCAAGGCACCGATCTTGGCGCATACCGTGTTGTGTTGCGCTTCTGTAGCGACCTGAGCAGCAAAAACTATAAAGACCTGTATAACCACTTATCCAACCGCTTGAAGGGAGTTGCGCCGGAAGCATCGTATGCAGAGCTTTTCTCTGGTCAGATACTAGATCAGGGCTATTACATTCGCTTCAATGGGTGTACTCCTACACCGTCAACCTATAAAGTGACTGGGTCTACAGCCAGCCTGTCGGTTGGTATGAATCTCACAGATCTGGGAACAAACACCACAAAAACCCTGCCAGCTACGTTGAGGATAGTGCAGGACGGAACAACCTGGGGGATAGACTTTATAAACTTCACCAATGGAGGATAAACTAGCCGCAGTTTATCGGTTCCATGTTCATGATTCTATCCCGCAATGCCAATAAAGGCGTCTTGCCGGATAGAGCTTACAATCATGGTGCAATCAAGTATAAGCGCAATGCGGCTACAATAGAGTGTGGGCGGCGCCTTGGGATACGTTTGGATATCAGTCGCGCTGCTTTCATTGACTGCTTTCAACTACACAGCCCCATCAGGAGACATCATCATGGCACAGGTACGTATCGCAGTGTTGGGCGCAGGGAATATCGGCGGCACGCTTGGCCGCAAGTGGATAGACGCCGGGCATCAGGTAGTCTTTGGCGTGAGCGACCCCAACGGCGCGAAAGCGCAGGCGCTCAAGGCTGATCTTGGCGAGAAGGCAGATATTCGAGACGCAGCGACGGCCATCCAGGGAGCCGAGGTTGTCGTCTTCGCCATTCCGGGAACCGCCATCGAGGCGACGGTCAGCGCCAATGCCGCCGCGCTCGACGGCAAGCTGGTGATAGACGCGGCAAACAAGATGGGCAGCGGTGGCCCAGCCGATAGTTACGCCGTCTTCCAGCAGCACACGCCCAACGCCCGCTATGTGCGTGCCTTCAACGCGCTCGGCTGGGAGAACTTTGCCGACCCACAGTTTGGCGACATCCAGGCGGATCTCTTCTACGCCGGACCAGAGGCCGACCGCGCAACGACCGATGAACTCATCGCCAACATTGGCCTGCGTCCGGTCTGGCTGGGTGGCAGCGATCAGGTGGGCCTGGTGGATTCGCTGCTCAGCCTCTGGTTCGCGCTGGCCGTCGGGCAGCACAAAGGCCGTCATCTCGCCTTCAAGATGCTGACGCGGTAGACCTCACCCCCCGCCCCTCTCCCGCGAGGAGAGGGGAGCGCAGGCGCTGGTGTGCAAGTGGGTGCAAGGCGAGGAGCGCGGGCAAGGGGATGCAGGCGAGATGAGCGGTGAGAGCTAGCGGTTAGAAGCACCAAATAACGAAAAATATCACCCCTGGCAATAACCGTAGCCATACGGCCCCTCTCCTCGCGGGAGAGGGGGTAGGGGGTGAGGTCTCTCTTTAACTTGTGAAAGCAGGGAACAATGGACGTTCGAGTCAGCACGCGCGATGTGCAGCAGTTCGATGGCGATGCGGTCGCCGTAGGCGTCTTCTCGGATGATACCGAGCTACAGGGTCCGGCGGCGGCGCTGGATGAGGCGATGGCCGGCGTGCTGACACGGCTGCGCGCGAGCGGCGAAATCACCGGCGCGGCCAGCGAAGTGACGCTGCTGCATACGCTGGGCAAGATCGAGCCGGAGCGCGTCGCCGTCATCGGCCTGGGGCGGCGCGACCGCTTCACGGCGGAGGTCGTGCGCCGCGCCGCCGCGATTGCCTGCCGCGCGCTGCGCAAGGCTGGCGCGAAGCGCGTGGGGCTGGCGCTGGCCTGGGCAGAATCCGGCGTGAATCTCGCGCAGGCGGCGCGCGCCGCCACCGAAGGCGCGTTGCTCGGCCTCTATAGCTTCTCGCGCTATAAGTCGGCAAAGACCGGCGACAACACTGCTAGCAGTGCTAGCGGTGCTAGCGGTGCTAACGGCAAGACCAAAGAAATCGAGTCCATCACCATTCTTGGGCGCGGACGCGAGCCGGTGCTGCGCAGCGCCGTCGAGCGCGGGCTGATTCTCGCGGAATCCACCAATTTTGCGCGCGACCTGGGCAATGAGCCGCCCAACGTCCTCACGCCCACTGAACTGGCCGAACGCGCCCGCCGCATGGCCGCCGAGGTTGGCCTGAACTGTGAGGTCTATGGACCCGATTGGATGCGCGAGCAAGGCATGGGCGCGCTCCTGGGGGTAGCGCAGGGCAGCGCCGAGGAGCCACGCTTCATCGTGCTCGAATATCGTGGCGGCCACGCCGAGGAGCCAGGACCGGCCTTCGTCGGCAAGGGCATTACCTTCGATAGCGGCGGCATCTCCATCAAGCCAGCGGAGGGGATGCAGGCGATGAAGATGGATATGTGCGGCGCGGCGGCGGTGATCGGCGCGATGCGCGCGATTGCGCTGCTCAAGCCCGCTATCAATGTCACCGGCATCGTGCCTACCACTGAGAATATGGTCGGCGGCAAAGCCTATCGCCCCGGCGACATCCTGCGCGCCTCCAACGGCAAGACCATCGAGATCGTCAACACCGATGCGGAGGGACGGCTGATCCTGGCGGATGCGCTCAGCTACGCCGTCAAGCAGCACTATGCGCCGCTGGTGGACGCGGCAACGCTGACCGGCGCAATGGTGGTGGCGCTTGGCCATGTGCGCGCGGGCATCTTCAGCAACGATGAGACAGTGCAGCGCGCGGTCATCTCCGCCTCGGAGATTGCCGGTGAGCGACTCTGGCCGATGCCGATGGACCCCGAATATGAGGAGCAGATTCAGAGTGAAGTTGCCGATGTCCGGCAGACTGGCGGGCGTCCGGCTGGCTCCATTACCGCCGCGAAGATCATCAGCCGCTTTGTGGACGACCAGCCCTGGGCGCACCTCGATATCGCTGGCGTCAACGACCGCAGCAGCAAAAATGCGGAGAGCGATGCTGGGGCGACGGGCTTCGGCGTGCGCACCTTTGTCGAGCTGGCAACGTTGCTGGCCGAACGCAACGGCGGGAAGTAGGCGCGTATTCGCGGCAGTGAACTGCCGCGAATACGAGAACGTTGGACTGAAGTCCGATCCACCGCCGATCTGGTTCCCCTCTCCCGCGCACGGGGGAGGGGTTAGGGGTGGGGGCATCCCGAACAGTGAAAAAGACCATAGACGAGCGGCGCGGAAAAGAGTAGTATGTGCGGCGGGTTCCTGTTTTCGGGAAGCCGCCGTTTTTCGTTTTCATCTGGGTCGTTGTGTCATTCATTCGTTGAGCCGTGTAATCCACGGCATTGTGGACTGGGGAGGGCAGCATGCGCCGCAACACTTATCCCGCCGATCCGCGCCGCGAAGTCACCAAACGGGCAATGTTGAGTATCGTCTGGGGCATCATCGCTGGTGTCGCGTATTTCGGTCTCATTGGCCGAGGCGTCACCTATATTACTACCCTGACGCACGCCAGCGAGACGATAGATTCCGGCCTTATCACGCTGACGAATACCAAAAGTGGCGGCGTGACGGTTCCCACTGCGCTTCAGCCATTTCTCGTGCCTGCGGTGGCGGCGCTGCCTATCGCCATCATCGCCATTATCGTACTTGGCATCCTTTTGCGCGCTCGCCCCCGGCAGCGCGCCTTCGCTGGCCTGCTGATCGTCGCTTCTATCCTGGGTCTGCTCGGCGCGCTGGTGTTCTTCCTGCGCGTTGTCGCCACCCCCGGCAACGGGCGGGCGGCCATCGTCGCGCTAATAACCGGCGTGGTCGTCTCGATTCTGCTGCGGCTGCAACGCTCGATTCGCCAGTCGTATCAGAAGAATCCGGCGCTGGTGACACTGTTAGTTGCGCTGCTGACGGTGATCTATCTGGTGCTGGCGAACGGCACGAGCATCACCGCTATCTTTCTCTCCGATATTGATGTATGGCTGGCGCTGGTGGCCTTCGCCATCGTCCTCTACGCTGGCATCCGCGTGCTGCGCTTCCAGCGAGTAATTCCGCGCGGCAAGTAACCCCTGTAGCGGCCAAACTCTGCTCTAGTTGACAGACACCTAGCATAAATATTGCTATGTGGAAGGGCGGTGGAGAGCGAGCGGCTGGGGGTAGACATATGACAGATACAGCGCAGGAAACAGCAAAGCGCCAGCGTAATGGGCAGCAAGTGGCGCGGTCAGCCGCCACGTTCTCGCGGCGTCGCCTGCTGATCGTGGCGGCAGGAGCAACGCTGGCCGGCTGCGCGCCATTCGTGCAGCAACGCCCACAATTGGCGGCAACGCCGTTTGCGCTACGCCGCCCCGCTACATTCTTTGCCGATGCCACCGTGCCCCGGGCGCTTGCCCAAGATGCCATGCGTCTGCTGGCAGGGCAGGCGGGTATTGCCACGCTGACCCCTGCCACTTCGCTCACCGCCCAGCCAGACCTCGTGCTGACCTTTGGTGCGCCGCCGCCACACTATAGCGGCGCGGTCGCCAGCGCCAGCCCGCTGACGGCCATCAGCGATCTGCGCACGCCAGTAGACAACATCTCCGCCGGTCAGCTCGCATCAATCCTCAGCGGAACCATCAGCGATTGGAAGGTGGTTGGGGCGCCTGTATCGCTGTCCATCGCGCTGCATATGCTGGCGAATTTGCCATATCCCAATCCCAAAGGCGTCCAGAGCAGCGTTGCGGCACAGTCGCATACCACGTTCGACTCGCTGATACGTGCAGTCAGCGCGACGCCCGGAACGCTGGCGCTGGTGCCGGTGGAGGCGGCGAACTGGACCGTCAAGAATATCGGTATAGACGGCCTCTATCCGGCGCAGGAGCGCGGCAATCCGGCGCAGGCGACCGTTGCGCCGTTCACACTGACGCTCTCTGCCTCGCAAACACTGATCCGGCAAGGGCTGGATGTGCGCAAGCTGGCGGCGGCGCTGGCGAAGGGCTTGACGGCCACCACACCACAGACGCTCGATATGATCGTCGTCGGCGACATCATGCTGGGGCGCGGCGTCAATGACCAGATGGTGAGCCACAACGATTATCTCTATCCCTACCGGCAGATACGCGCCGAACTACAAACCGCCGATCTGCGCGTCGCCAACCTCGAATGTACCCTGACCGATCTCGTGCCGCCGCCGACCGACCCCTCGACCTTCACCTTCGTCAGTTCCAAGCGCGCGGTAGATGGCCTCGTCTACGCCGGATTCAACGCTGTCACCGTTGCCAACAACCACTCAAATGGGTCTGGTGAGCCAGCTTTTCTCGATATGGTGCATACGCTGACCTCGCATCAAATTGCGGTCTGTGGCGGCGGTCATACACTGGCGGAGGCGCGCAAGCCGGCCATCCTGACGGCCAAAGGGCTGCGAGTGGCACTGCTGGGCTACGATATGATTACGCCGCAGGGTCCATTCGCCACGGCGACGAGCAGCGGGCTGGCGCCGGTGGACCTGGAGACGCTGCCGGCGGATATCGCGGCGGCGCGACAACAGGCAGATCTGGTGATGCCATATTTTCATTGGGGCATCGAATACACGAAAGACCCGACAAAGGTGCAGCAGCAGGTGGCCCATGCGGCGATTGACGCAGGCGCGGATATCGTGCTGGGCAACCATCCCCACTGGACGCAGGCCATCGAGGAGTATCGCGGCAAGCTCATCATCTACTCGTTCGGCAACTTCATCTTCGATCAGGATTGGTCGCGCCCGACGATGGAAAGCATGTTGATTCACTTCTACTGGCGCGGGACTACGCTCACGAGCCTGCGCTTCGTGCCAACGCTCGACGAAAACATCTGCCAGCCGCGCATCGAGACACCTGCCGAGGCGGTCGGCGTCTTCGAGCGCATGTGGAGCGGCACCGATATGCTGGCGCACGGCGAATACGGGCCGGAACCGGAGTAGTTGACGGCGAAATGTTTCCTGTGATAGCATCTCATAGGTATAAATAAATGTCTTTGGCGCGTCCCTCTGCGCCGCTAGTGAGAAAGGAGGCCGCTGGATGAGAAACGGCACATATCGCGCAGCATCGAGAACCAGCGCGAGGGTTTGGGGATGGAGCGAGCATACGCCGGGAACGCAGGCTTTGTGATTTTGTCAGCCTGATTTCGCGTTCTCCCGTTCGCAATTGTTAGCAGCGTATCCTCTCTTTCAACCCCTCAACGGTTCGCTTCTTTACCAGAAGTGTCTGACTATCCCTCCTGAGTTTCCTCTCGAATTGTTCTCCCTGTCTTGCGCATTCGACCCATCTCTCCCCTCATTGCCTCGATGGGAGCCGAGTTTCTTTGTGTCGTTTGCGTACTCAACATGCGCTCCATGTGTTCGCACCTGCTTGAGTACTCCGTGAGGAGCATCACGTTTTGTTGTCAACCAATTCTCTCCACGATGATTCGCCAGTCGCAGCTACAGCGCCAGGGATTGACCCTGCCCTTCCCATTGCTGGCGATGAATCCAGCACCGGCGCGCAGACACAGGAGCGGGTACACGAGCGCACTTCAACTCGTATTCCAGGCGAGCAACGCAGGTACCTTGCCCATTTGTGGCGGCGTTTCCTGCCGGTTCTGCCGCCGCGCGCCAGGAAGTTTCTGTCATATTACCGTCCCTATAAGGGGTTGTTTCTCGCAGACATGGCCTGCGCGTTTGTCGTCTCGACCATCCCGTTGATCCTGCCGCTCTGTGCGCAATACATCACGCAAAACGTGCTGGGGGGAAGCCAAACCAATGCGCTGACGCAGATTTACCTGATGGGCGCGGCGATGCTGGCGTTGGTCATCCTGCATACGACCTGCAACATGTTTGTGGACTATCGCGGCCATGTGATGGGCGCAAAGATGGAAACCGACATGCGGCGGGAACTCTTTGCGCATTATCAGAAGCTCTCGTTCCGCTTCTATGATGAGCAAAAGACCGGCCAGTTGATGACCCGCCTGACCAATGACATCTTCTGGCTTGCCGAACTCTATCACCACGGGCCGGAAGATGTCACGATTGCCGTGCTGACATTTCTCGGCGTATTCGTCATTCTCGTGCATGTCAACGTGGCGCTGACGGCGATCATCTTTGCCTTTCTGACCATCATGGCGGTGTATGCGTTTTATTTCAACAGGCGCATGAACATCGCGCTGCGCAGGACCAAAGATCGCATCGGCGATATCAATGCCCAGGTCGAAGATGCGCTCGCTGGCATCCGCGTCGTCAAATCGTTCACCAACGAAACCATCGAGGCGCAGAAGTTTGCCTACGCGAACAAGCGATTTCTCGCCAGCCGGGGCGAAGGCTACAAGAGTGAGGCGTACTTTTCTGGGGGTATGGATGCCTTTACGCAGTTCATCACCATTGCTGTGATCGTCTTTGGTGGCGCGGCCATCGTGCATGCGTCGCTGAATCTGAGCGACCTGCTGACCTATCTGCTCTGCGTCGGCATCCTCGTCGTACCGATTCAGCGCATCGTGAACTTTGCCACGCTGTATCAGGAAGGCATCACTGGGTTCAACCGCTTTATGGAGGTGTTGGAGGTCGAGCCAGATGTCCAGGACTCGCCACATGCCGTCGAGTTGACACAGGCGCAGGGGCATGTGGAGTTCCAGGACGTCAGCTTCAGGTATCAGCAACACCTGCCCGATGTGTTGAAGCATATCTCGCTGGACATCAAAGCTGGCGAATATGTCGCGCTGGTGGGGGCATCGGGCGTCGGCAAGACTACCCTCTGCTCGCTGATTCCGCGCTTTTACGATGTCACGGCGGGGAAGACACTGGTAGATGGCTGGGATGTCAGAGATCTCACCTTACGCTCACTGCGCCGGCAGATTGGCATCGTGCAGCAGGATGTCTATCTCTTTGCCGGGACGGTGGCGGAGAATATTCGCTATGGCAAACTGGACGCCAGCGATGACGAGATCATCGCAGCGGCCAAACAGGCGAACGCGCATGAGTTCATCATGGCGCTGCCAGACGGTTACAACACGGATATCGGCCAGCGCGGCGTCAAGCTCTCCGGCGGGCAGAAGCAGCGGCTGAGCATTGCGCGCGTCTTCCTGAAGAATCCGCCGATCATCATCTTCGATGAGGCGACCAGCGCGCTGGACAACGAAAGCGAGCGGGCCATTCAAGAGGCGTTGGAGAAACTGACCGACAACCGCACGATGCTGGTGATCGCGCATCGTCTCTCAACGGTCAGGAACGCTCAGCGCATCGTGGTGCTGACCGATGACGGCATTGGCGAGCAGGGGACGCATGACGAGTTGATCGCGCTGGGCGGCATCTATGCGAATCTCTACAACATGCGGCTAACGATCTAGGAACTAGCGTCTGTCAACTCCATCGGGGCGGTCAGAACGTGAGGGTTCCAGAAGGAATAACTTTGCCAATCATGCCACCCTCCCCTCCCTCGTAATCCGTGAACCAGACATTTCCATCGCTGCCGTTTATCAGGTGGGTAGGGAGGGCACTGGATTGTAGCACGATCTGGTGGACGATTTTGCCCGATGGGGCCATCACCACAACAGTATGAGCATCTTGCTCAGCAAACCAAATGTTCTTATCCGGGCCGATAGTTATGCCTGTTAGTTTGGCGCGTGTGTCAGGAGCCTTGCGTTCTGTTATTGTTCCTGTTGGCGTCACTTCGCCAACAAGGCCAGTCTGCTCCGTAAACCAAGCATTGCCGTGAGCATCAACGGCGATGTCGGTCGGATTGGCATTTGCTGTAGGAATGGAAAACTCCTGAAGTTTCCCTGCGGGAGTTATTTCGCCGATCTGATTCGCCCCGCTTTCCACAAACCATATCGTCCCGTCCACCGTGGCCGTAATCCTTGTTGGTTCAGACTGGGGTGTGGTAATCGGTAGCACCGAGTAGTCAACTTTGGTTCCTACGCCGTAAGGCGCTGCTCCTTCTGGTTGAAATACGAAGATAGCGTTCGCCTTCTTCAAAGTAACCCAATACTTTCCATGACTGCTGACAATACCGTAGGGCTGAGCATCAGCGACCGGGATAGAGAATGTATTTGAATAGCTCTGGCTTTGAGCATCAAAATATGCGATGGCATTTATGCCTGGCTCTGTCACCCAGAGTGTCTGGTTATCGGGTCCCAGAAGGAGCTCTGTGGGCTCTGTGTTTGGGCGATTGTTGGTATATTCCGTGATGACTGGACCTTGCTGGCTGCAACAGGATCCAATTCTGTTGTCCTGATCTTCGGTAAACCAGATGGTCCCGTTGGGGCCAGAGGTAAGATCATAAGGTCTGCCTCCTCCTCCAATGCCGTAGATTGCAGTTGTATAAGATATGGTCAGAGGTCCAGGATTGAAATGCTGAACAAGGTTAACGATCCCAACGGAGAGAATGACGCAAATAACGATTGCGGCAATGACGGCAAGCGCAACAGGTAGTGAAAAGATCGCAGTCAGGCGAGCGAACAAGTTTTTACGATTCACCTCGAAGATGGTGTCTTTGCGGGTTGGTCTGGAAACGGCAATCCCTATCGCTTGTGAAAGGAGAGCGATTTGTTTTTGGTATTTCTCTGGAGATAGGGCAGGCGTGGGGATATCTCGAAAGTCCAGGAGCTGGAACCGACTAATATTCTTTGGCACTGCGGGACAAGATAAACAATAGATGGGAATGATCGGTTTCTTTTGGCTCTGCGCATAGCGAATCTCTTGTTGGACCCAGGGTGAGGCAAGCGCCGTCGGAGAGAGAATGAGCAAAGTCACCTGGCAACGGTCAATCGCTTCTCGGATTTCTGCGTTCCAAATCTGACCAGCCTCAATCTTGCGACGATCAACCCAGGTTTGATATCCACCATAGCGCAGATGGGCTTCGAGCGTGTCCACAAAAGCGCTATCACTGCGCGAATACGAAATGAAAAGTCGAATTGGCTGGCTGACTGCCATTTGGGCCTGCTTTCACTATATAAAGATAAGATGGGAAACAGAAAGCAGCAAGCACTACATTTAACAGCAGTCGGATTATGTTATCAGCGCCTATAGTAGGCATCTACGGAACAGTCTACAAACTCAATACCTCATACCTCATCGCGTTTGATTGGTCGAGTTTTGGTGATGAGCATGGTATGACAGCGCTCAATTATTTTACATACACACTTGAGGCAAGTGTCAAGAGAAAATGATGGTATGATAGCTGTACTATTGATCCAGAGGCAGGCGTATCTCGCAGATGGTGCCTGCGCCCACCTGTGAGCGTATCGAGAGGCTGCCGCCGTGCGCCCCGGCGATCCACTGCGCGATGGCGAGGCCCAACCCGCTGCCGGTTGGCCACTCATCATCCCTATCATCTGGCTCATCCGGCGCTGTTGGTAACACCGACAGAGTGGACCCATTCTCCACACTGCCCGCAGTAACAAGCGCAGGGGGCGTGTGCTGGCTATGCGTGCGTGACGGGTCCACACGATAGAACCGCTCGCAGAGATGCGGCAGATGTTCGGCGGCAATCCCCGGCCCGTCATCTTCTATTAGTAGCGCCGCCCAGTGTTGTCCATCCTGCTCATAGCGGTCCAGAGCAATATGCACGCAGGCGCCAACGTTCGCGCTGTATTTCAGGGCGTTCTCGACGATATTGGTCAGCATGCGCGCCAGATAGAGATGGTCCCCCTGAACGACGATATCCGGCAGCGGCGCCATCGTCAGTTGGAGATGGTTCTGGCGCGCCAGCGGCGCCAACCGCTCCACCACCTCCAACACCACCTCGCCCAACTCCACCGGCTCATGGCGCACGTTGGATTGCCCGGCGTCCGCCCGCGCCATCAGCAGGAGGTCGTCCACCAGCCGCGCCATCGCGCCGTTTTCCTGCTGAATGGCCAGGAGCGACTGGCGCTCCTCCGGCGTCAAGTTTGGATGAGCCAGCAGGCGGTTGGTTTCCAGATTGACGATGGTGAGCGGCGTGCGCAGTTCATGGCTGGCGTCGGCGGTGAACTGGCGCTGGCGCGTGAACGCCGCTTCCAGCCGGTCCAGCATATGATCGAAGGTTGCGGCCAGTTCGCCCAGTTCATCGCGCCGGCGCAGTTTGAGCCGCTGGCTCAGGTCGTGCGCGCCGATCTGCTGCGCCGTGCGCGTAATCGTCTGCACCGGGCGCATGGCAAGGCCCGCCAGCCAAAAGCCCCCGAACGAGGCGATCAACAGAACCAGCGGTGCAAGGGTCAAGAGGACGCTGGCGAGGTTATCGAGCTGCGCCTGCACCTCGTTGGGGGTGCCGACCACCAGCAGCGCCACCTCCTGTTGCTGTTGCGTGCCAGGCTGCTGGCGCATGATCGGCATGCTGGTCACGCTATACAAATCGCCGCCCAACCCGCCGTCCGGCAGATTGAATTTGAGGCCCATCTGGATGGACGGATAGGTTCCACCAGCGGCGGGAGTACGCAGCGCGTTCGTTTGCAGCACAGTGCGCACCAATTGATCGAGTGAGGCGCTAGTGAGGGACTGCGCTGGCTCCTGTTTGAGGCTGCCATCCGGCGCCAGCAGCAACACGACTTCACGGCTGGGAAGAGAATCGAGCGCCGTCTTGCCCAGTGGAGACTTTCGCGCAGGAATGACGCCATATTGCGGCGTATAGTCCAGTAGACCCGTCTGGTCGTCATAGGTGGCGGCAATCTGTTGCAGGCGCGTATCCAGTTGCTTGTTGAGGTCATCATAGAGATATTTTTGCTGGGTGTAGTAGATGCCAAAGGCCAGCGCGATGATGACCGCTGCCAGCACAGCGATATACCAGAGCGTCAGCCGCATGCGCACGCTGAGCAGCAGGCGCAGCGGATAGCGCCAGCCGTCGCGCCGGATGCCGCGTATGAGCAGCCCCGCCACGACGAGCGCCACTGCGCCAAAAAACAGCGGGATATGGGTATACGAGTTCACCTGAAATATCAGCGTGACGAAGGCGGCGGCGCAGGCGAGCAACACCAGCGCCAGCGCCAGGCGCAGTATCCAGCGGCGCATACCGACCTCCTTACTGCTTGCGTTCATAGCGTTTCAGCGTTTCATCACGAGCGGCGCTGTGGCTCGCGCAACCGGTAGCCGACGCCGCGCATCGTCTCCAACATCTCGCCAGCGAACGGCTCATCTATCTTGCGGCGCAGACGGCGCACATAGACATCTACGATATTAGAGACGCTGGTAAAATCGTAGCTCCAGATATGGTCCTCGATCATCTCGCGGGTCAACACCTGATTGGGATGGCGCAGGAAATATTCGAGCAGGGCAAACTCTCTGGCCGTCAGGTCAATATGCTGCCCTTCGCGCTGCACCACGTGCGTCGCCGGGTCGGCGCTGAGGTCGCCAAGCGTCAACAGGCCGGTCTTCTGCGGCGCATTGCGGCGGAGCAGCGCCCGCAGCCGCGCCAGTAGTTCATGCAGCGCGAACGGCTTGACCAGATAGTCGTCGGCGCCACTGTCCAGCCCGCTCACCCGGTCCTCGATGGCGTCACGCGCCGTCAGCATCAGGATCGGCGTGTTGATGCGCTGCCGGCGGAGCGCGCGGCAGACCAGAATACCATCTTTTCCTGGCAGCATGACATCAAGGATGATCGCATCATAGGCCACGCTTTCGGCATACGACTGGCCCTCATCGCCGTCGAAAACGGCATCCACGGCATAGCCTTCGTCGAGCAGGCTCGCCTTGAGCGAATGGCTCAGCCGGTGGTCGTCTTCAACCAAGAGTATTCGCATGCGCACCTGCTCCTATTGGCAGACAGGAATGTCCGCCCTACCTGATATAGCTCTCGTTTCTTCCAGTATGGCACGGCAAGATGACATGAAGATGACGACCGATAACACTGGCTTTCCAATGTGGCATAGGGTGGTGTCTAGGTAGGGTGCAGGAGTTGCGCGCAAATTATTTCTGGTTGGTCAGCATAGGTCTCGCCGCGCCCCCAGGCGGCAGCGAATGTCTCATTATCCATCTGCTGTCTGATATGTTCGCGGACGGCTGTGAAGTCGGCTTCCTCAGATGGCGGCAAAGGCGCGTCAATCAATGTGCGCAATCCGGTAACGGCTCCGCCAATCAGTGCTGCTTGCTCCATAGCGCCTTCTCTCGCCAATAGCTCCATCCAGCCTTGCAGCGTCACGGCAATACCTACCTTCTCGCCCAGGGCAAGGCGAAGCTCCAATGCCTCGGTCATCGCGCTGCGAGCCGCTGCAAGATTTCCCAGGTGAATCGCCACGCCGCCCAGATTCGTCAGCACGAGCGCAATGCGCTGCTTATCTCCGAGGCTGCGGAAGAGAGTGAGTGACTCCTCAAAATAGGACCGGGCGCGCGCATAGTCTTTCAGTGCAAGGGCAGCGCATCCCAGGTTGGTCAGCGACGAAGCAGTGCCAAATGTATCGCGCAGTTCGCGGCGGATGCTCAGGCTTTCCTCATGATGCTGGATGGCGCCTGCGTAGTCTCCCTGGATGTGCAGTACCTCGCCCAGATTGTTGAGCGAGATGCCCATGCCCCAGCGATCCCCAATCGCTCGCCGCAGTTCCAACCCCTGCCGGTAGCGTTCAGCCGCCTGGGTATAATCACCATGATAGAGCGCGATCACCCCAAGATTGCTGAGCGCCGCCGCGATCCCTGTGCGGTCCTCATTGGCGCGAAAAATATCCAGGCTTCGTGTAAAGGCGGCTTCCGCAACGTCGTAATCTCCCTGCACCCACGCCAGTGACCCCGCGCCCTGATACAGCTTGCCCAGAGACGCAGGCGGCACCTGCTGCTCGCTCGCCAGCGTCTCCGCGATCCATTGACGGCCCTCGCTGACATAGCCGTGAAGCCACCAGAAGCGCCACAACGCGGCGCCGATACGACCAAGCACGTCAAAACGCTCCTGGCTTGTGGCCCATTGTAGTGTGGCGCGGATGTTAGGATAGTCGCTTTCGAGCAGATCTAGCCAGTGCTGCTGCTCCGCGCCGACCAATTCTGGCTCTGCGCGTTCGACCAATTCCAGAAAGTAGCCAGCATGACGCTCGCGAGCCGTTTCATCGGCGTCAGTTTCAGAGAGTTGCAGTAGCGCAAATTCGCGGATTGTCTCAAGCATCTGGAAGCGCGGCTCGCCGTCGCCAGCATTGCCGCTCAGCACAATGAGGCTCTTATCGGCAAGCCGGTCGAGGAGATCAGTGGTATCTTGGTCCATCCGGCAGACCGCCGTGGCCGCCTCAATGGTCCAGCCGCCGACGAACACGCCAAGCATATGGAATGCTCTCCGGTCGTCTCCCTTCAGCAGCCCCTCGCTCCATGCCAGCGCATTCCGCAAGGTTTGATGGCGCTCTGGCATATTCTCCGGGCCGCCGACGAGCAATCCCAGGCGATTATCCATATGCGACAGCACCGCGTCGAGCGAGAGACGGCGCATGCGAGCCGCCGCTAGCTCCAGCGCCAGCGGCAAACCGTCGAGATGCGCGCAAATCCTGGCGACCTGCGGGGCGTTGCCAGCGGAGAGCGCGAACGCGGGCTGCACGGCGCGCACTCGTGCCACAAAGAGGCGAATCGCTGAACTCGTCTGGAATGCGCTCAAGAGAGGCGCTGCGGCAAGATCAGGCACGTCGAGTGGCGGAACAGCAAATTCATATTCGCCGTAAAGCTGCAAAGGTGTCCGGCTGGTGACCAGCACCGTCAGGTCCGGCGCTTCTGTAAGCAGTTCAGCGATTACACCGGCGGCTTTGAGAACATGCTCGAAATTGTCGAGGACAAGTAGCGCACGGCCCTGCCGTAATGTCGCCACGATCTGCTCACGCAACGTATCAGGCGTATCGCTCGCGATCTTGAGCGCGCGTCCAATAGCAGGAAGCACATAGCCTGGCGCGGTGATGGCGGCAAGGCTGATGAAATAGATGCCGCCTGCATAGCCTTCTTGCAGATCTATCGCCAGTTGCACCGCCAGCCGCGTCTTGCCGACGCCACCTGTGCCGGTGAGCGTCATCAGGCGCGCACCGGCAGCGAGTAGTTCTTTGATCTGTTGCAATTCCGTTTCGCGTCCGATGAGCGGCGTCAGAGGCGCAGGAATGCCCAGAAGAGTTGCGGACGGTCGAGAACTGGCAGTTTGGGGAGAAGACGTTGGCGATGAGGACGGCAATGGCGCCATTGGCGACAACAAACTGAGCGGTGGTTGTTGCCATTCGGCTTCGCTGAAGTGCTGCCTGCCCATATCCATATAGGAGAGCATCTCTACCACTTCAGCCTGGGAGGTAAAGGCCAGCCAGCGGGCGAGGATCACCACGATCTGTTTGATCTCAGTGTGCGTCAGTTGCGAGTTGCTAATGCCGTTGAGCTTATGGCTGAGAACATCAGGATTCAGGCCGAGCGCAGCGGCCAGCGCTTTCTGCGATTGCCCTATCAGGCGAAGATACGATTTCAGTTTGGCGCGAAAAGCCTCTAGTTGCATCGGCGGCCCCTCATTGTTCATTGTTCATTTTTATACAGAGGCTTACCTGAAGTTCTGCCCATTATACACGTATACACGTCGAAGCTCGTTATCGTATTGTTGCCGGTTGTTGACTGATAATAGGGGAAACGGGCGATTAGGCGATGCGAGCAGCACGTCACCCATCCTCTCATGCCATACAGATAGAGAGAAGATGAGTGACAAAGACGGAGTGTTGATTGTTTAGGGTATCACTTCACAATAAATACCCGCGTGAGCAAGATGACGCCTACCGCGACTATGGCAAACACGCCAGCGGTTCCCAGCAGCAGCGGCAACGGCGAGGAGGTAGTGGGTGGTGGAGGCGCAGGGATACGCTTGCGCTCTTCCTCGGAGGTGGCATGGCGGCGTGCCAGTTCCAGCCGCAAACTTCCTTCTCCGCGCGCCATCGCCCAGCGATGATTTGCCGCAAAGATGGGCTTCAGCAGAAACGAGAAGGAGCGCAGTAGTGGCTTTTCGGCGCGAATCTTCCAGTCATATTCGATCATGACATCCGGGCCGCGCTGCGTATCCGCTATTCTCCGACGTTACATGAAGATACATGAAGATACATGAGGGAGACCAGAGATAATTCATGTTATCTGGCCTCCCTCATACGCCGTGTGAGCTACTGCGGCGCGTCGTTTATCTCTGCGGACCATGTAGGAACAGCACACCCAACCAAATCAGCCACGCAGGATTCGCCAGCAAGCTCGCCAGCCCGCCAGGAATCAGGATTGCCAGGCTCGATGGACGATTCACGAGCAGATTGCCCAGGAACAGCGCCACCAACGAGGCGGCAAGAATCAATCCGACAAAGCCGACTGACCGTGGAAACGGGCCGCCCTGCGTGATAAGCCAGGCAAAGATCAGGATGCTGATGCCCGTCAGCCCGAAGGCCAGAAAGCCACGCGGATCAACTGGATTCGGCGCCGTCTGGTCAGGCGCGGTTGCAGGCGGCAGAATGGCATTGGCGAGATCGGTCATGCTGTGGATAGCTGCGCCCAGCCCACCGATGACACCGAAGAGCAGCGCCAGCAATGCGAACGCGCCATCTATCTGGCGTAGCTGCATATAGAGCATCGTCGAAACGAACGCGGTGAGCAGGCTGCCAACCACGAGCAACTCTGCCGCCAACGACGTATTCTTCAGGATCAAGAACGCAACAGCGTACAGGATGCTGGATATGCCAGCGAGTATACCTGCATATCCGGCGATGTGTGAGAACACTGGCGTGACCGCAATGCCGGCAGCCTGGGCCGTCAAACTGGGACGAATCATTGTGCTATAGACTCCTCTGTTTTTTGGGCGAGGTTGCTCTCGCTTCACGGCATGGGCAGAGGAGCGCCCACCTGAGCATAGGCCGCTGGAATGCTGCCGCCTGGAGGGCTGACGACATCTAGCTTGGCAAGTTTGCCGTCCCGCATCGTATAGGTGAGATGGTCTTCAGGGAGATGAATGCGCTTGCCCGTTGCTGGAACGGGTGGAACGCCTGGAATCAATGCCAGCGTTCCCAGATGGGTGCCGGTGATGGCGGCGCTGGTCGTCACGATGTCTCCGTTTTCCTGGAAATCGCTGGCGTGGAAATCAAAGTCTGGAAACGCCGTGTGATTCGCCTGGCACAGACCCAGGAATTCCGCCTTGTGAAGCGGCTGCGGAGTGGGACCACTGAAGATGAAATCATCAGTCAATAGTGATTCCAATGTGGCCACATCACCCGCAGCAAACGCCTGCATACCCCGCTTGACAATTTCGATGTTGCTCATGATCGAGTCTCCCTTTCTCGGACTCAACTGAATGGCAAGGCGCATCGCCTTGCGCACTCTCATCGTACCGGAGCGGTAACCTCGCATGCGGGGAAAAGATGAGGCGAACATGAGGCAAAGATGATTGACCTTCGCTTGGTCCCTCTCAAGAGGTTTGGCGCAGGAAAAGCGTCTAAGCGCCTTCTCACTGCCAGATCACTGGAAGCGTGATGATATTTTCATAGCCCGCAGTCACTTTGCTGAAGGAGGTGCCGGAGATCGTTTCGGTTGTCACCCGCGACACGGTAATGGTGCCGGGACCGGGCGCGAACTGAGAGAAATCATTGCCGTTGAATGAGATAGCGCCAGGATCGTTGAAGGCGAGCGCCAAAGCCGTATGCGAGCGACTATCGGTTGCGGTAGCATACAGGTTGGTATTGGGTATTCCGCTCTCACTGTAGTTGACCACGAATGGCGTACCAGCGCTGGGAATATTCACCGGCCCTCCGCTGGCGATATTGGTAATCGTGACCGGAGCATTGACGACAGGTACGGCAATACTCAGCGGTGATCCCTGTGGCGCAGTGTACTGGAAGGTATACGATGCGCCTGGCGACTGGCGTGACACGTCGCCGGTATACGAGCCGTAGCCAAACCACTGCGCAATGAAGGCGCTCTCATACTTCAGATAGGTTCCATCACAGGTGACGGTTTCCCCGTGAACGAACTCGATGGTGTTATCCTGGAGGTTGGCAAAGCGAATAGCAACTGGGGCGGTTCCCTGATGATAATCTTTGACATCAATAGTCACCTGCATCTGGGCAGGGGCAAGCGTAGCGGTGACAGTCGGACCACAGCCAGCCAAAGGAATCGCCAGGACGATGAGCGCGAGAACGAACACGATAGACAGGCGAACGCTACTGGCTGCTGATGTGCGCATGGGGTGTGCTCCTCTTGCAATCATGAGAAACAGGTGTTCCCAGTCCGGCTGGCAAGCAAATGACAACGTTCGTCGCGCTACCTGCTTTTCAGCCAGTGATATCTCGGATAGAACATCCGGGTTAGAGTCTGAAAGCTTTCGCCCAAATAGTACATGCTGAGCGTGAGAAACACAATGGGTCTGCTCTTTACAAATATGTATTGCTCATGCGCGACACATACATACGCCCCACCAGGAACTCCGCGCGTGACTACCTGTTGCCTTCGATCTTGATCTTCTCCTGCTAGGTGCTAGAAACAATCTCCATTGCTCCACAATAAAGCGATGTCCCGACTCTGCGCATTTCAAGATGACACGAAGATGACAAACGGCGTCATGTGGCGTTCATCTGCGCCCGCTACTATTGTCCTCGGCGCCACAAACCGATGGCTACCGATAACGGACAACAGGAGGAACGCGCATGAGTGCTGATGAGTACGCTGACTATGCGCTGAAAACGAACAATCTGGGCAAACACTACGGGCGCTCCGGGCGCAACTGGGCGCTACGTGATTGCACTCTGGCCCTGCCGACCGGAAGGATGGCGGCGCTGGTGGGGCCGAACGGCGCCGGCAAGACGACGTTGCTACATCTCGCGGTTGGATTGCTGACGCCGAGCGCGGGAGACGTGCAGGTCTTCGGCCATTCGCCACAACGCGAGCCAATGGCCGTGCTGCCGCGCGTCGGCTTCGTCGCGCAGGACCACCCGCTCTATCGCGGCTTCAGTGCCGCCGATCTCTTTACGATGGGGCGCAAACTCAATCCGCGCTGGGATCAGCAGAGCGCGGTATCGCGCATGCAACGGCTGGGCATTCCGCTGGACCGCCCCGTCGGCAAGCTCTCTGGCGGCCAGCAATCACAGGTGGCGCTGGCGATGACACTGGCCAAGCGCGCCGACCTGATTCTGCTTGATGAGCCGGTGGCCAGCCTCGATCCGCTGGCGCGGCGCGACTTCCTGCGCACACTGACCGATGCAGCGGCGCAGCACCAACTCACCGTCTTGCTCTCATCACACATCATTGCTGATTTGGAGCAGGCGTGCGACTATCTCATCATTCTTTCGGCTTCGCGGGTGCAACTTGCCGGTGACATCACGACGATCCGGCGAGTGCATGTGTGGCTGGTGGGGCCACGCGCGGAGGCTGAAGCGGTCGCGCGCACGCAAACCGTCCTCGCGCGGCAAGATCAGGGAAGCCAAACGTCGCTGCTCGTGCGCGCCGGTGCGAAGGGACAGGAGCGCGGTCTTGCACTGAATCCAGCATGGCGGCGACAGGATGCAACGCTCGAAGAAATCGTGCTGGCCTATCTCGAACAGTCTGCGGAGAGCGCGCCCATGCTCTACGCGGAAGATGCGGATACCCCACGTGATATGGAGGTGGTGAAATGATCTGGCTCACCTGGCGGCAACACCGCAACGAAGCATTCGTCATCGCTGGCGCACTGGCGCTGCTGGCGCTCATCATCTTCATCACCGGTCACGCCATGATGACCGACTATCAACAGCTTGGTGTAGCGGACTGTATTGCGCATCCTAGCCATCCCAATTGCGATAGCATTGTCAGCACGTTCGAGGGGCAGTATGAGCCACTTGTCGGCACGATAGGATGGCTGAACTTCCTGCCCGGGCTGCTGGGCATGTTGATTGGTGCGCCACTGGTGGCCCGCGAGCTGGAGCATGGTACGCATCGCCTTGCCTGGACGCAGAGTGTCACGCGCTGGCGCTGGCTCGCTGTGAAGTTGGCGCTCTTGATCGCGGGCACACTGGTGGCTGAGGGCATCATCACTGCGTTGCTGACGTGGTGGTTCGGCCCGTGGGAGAACCTGCTGGGACGCATGACACCGACGCTCTACGACTTCGAGGGAATCGTGCCGTTCGCCTATGCGCTCTTTGCGCTGGCGCTGGGCATTGCGGCGGGCGCGCTCTTGCGCAGGACGATTCCAGCAATGGTCGTGGCGTTGCTCGGCTTCCTGGCGGTCCGGCTGCCGATAGAGTTCAACGTCCGTCCGTATTTCCAGCAGCCGCTCGTCGCCAAGTTTCTGCCCAACGGACAGGGAACAAAGCCAGGACCACTTGACTGGGAAATCTACAAAGGATTTGCTGATAGCGCCGGACATGTGGTGCAAGATACGACCGTTTTCGACACATGCCGCCCTACACTCAACGTTGGCGGCAAAGATCAACTGGCCCAGTGTATGCAGGCGCACGGCTGGTACTTCTACTCGACCTATCAGCCACTCAGCCGCTTCTGGACGTTCCAGACCATCGAGGCAAGCATCTTCTTCGTTCTCATCATCGCGCTGCTGGCACTGACCATCTGGTGGGTGCGTCGCCGGTTGAGTTAGGAGACCCCCACCCCCACCCCCAGCCCCTCCCCCGTGCGCGGGAGGGGGGAGCGCAGACGCTGGCTCCTGTGATATCTGATGCCCCCGGAAGGAGAACGACTTCCCCTCTTTCCTTCCGGGTGGCGTCACTTTATTATCTCGCCCACGTATCAAAGGAGGGGCAGACATTCCTGCCTGCCAACGCTCTTTGCTCACAAACGCAACGAATCGGCCTCTTCGCGCGCTATAGTATAGTAGAGAACAAGGTGATATAGCGCAGCGGGCCGGTATGGCATGTTTTGTGCGCACAGGAGAGCAGATAAGCCGCCAGCGTCGTCCCGTTCTAGTAAGTAATCAGTAACCAGTAGCATCCCAAGTGGGGAATCGAGCGAGTATATGGAGTTTGTCAGAAAATATCCGATACCGGTTATCGGCGGAGTCGTTGCGGTAATCGTCATCGTTGCCTTCTTCGTTCTCGCCACGATTTTCGGCTGGTGGCCGGTGGTGCTTGATATCGTGCTGGTGATTGCGGCGCTGCTGAGCATGGCGTTGCTAGGCGCGCTGGTCTATGCGGTGCTCTCGCTGACGCGCACTGCCTTGCAGATCAAGAGCGAGGTGATGCCAGTGCTGCAATCGCTCAAGACGACCAGCAGCGCCGTCCGCGAAAGCGCGAAGACCGCCAGCACCTTCGGCGTCAGCCCGGCGGTGCGCACGGCGAGCCTACTGGCGGGCGTCGGCTCGGTCGCTTCGGTGGTAATGGGGCGCGGACAGGTGCAGAAGCGGTCCGAACGGCGGCAGAAGCGGCGCCAGGAGATCGAGCGCGAGATGGCAAAGGAAGAACTCAATGGTCATCGCTGAGGCTCCCTGGCTGCATACACTCGGCCAGATTGCCGGGGTCATCCTGGTTGTAGAACTGAGTCTGGCGCTCATCATCACCGCCGCCTTGATGGTTGGTCTGGCCTATGGTATGCACTGGCTGCATACGCATGTCATGCCTCTTATCGAGGAATACGCGCCGCGCGCGCAGCAGGCGATGGGCGTTGCCGAGCGTGGCAGCGATTCGCTGGTCAAGGGCGTGGCGGAGTTCTACGGGCGACGGCAGGCTGTAGAGACTGGCATCCGCGTGCTACTCTTCGGCAGGCAGGACGCCGAACAGGTGCGCGAGGAGCAGGTGATCTACGCAGAGGAAGCGTTACAGCGCATCGAGCCACCAACCGATCTCCCCGGCCCGGAGAACGCCTTTACACCGCGCCTGCGCTACAACGGCGAGGCGCTCCCTGCGCCGCCCGAACAACGCCCGCTACAGAACGGGCATGATGGGCGAGCGGGCGGAAACGTGCGCAACGCTGCTCCCGGCGCATGAGACATGAGGCCGTCTGCTCCTTCCTCTTCCCCATTTTCGGCGCTCGCACGGACGCTGGACCACTTCAGCCTGGGCTGGAGTACGCTCAACCGCAACGCGCAACTCTATGTCATCTCCAATACCTTACAGGCGGCGACCGCTGGCGCAGTGGCGGTTCTCTATACGCTCTATCTGACGGCGCTCGGATTCCACACCGACTTCATTGGCGCGGTGCTGGTGATCGCCACCATCGGCGGTGGATTGGGTATCATTCCGGCGAATCCGCTGGTGCGGCGGCTCGGCTGGCGCGCCATGCTCATCTGGTCCGACATCATCGGTGGCGTGGCGATAGCCGCGCAGATTCTCCTACCCACTGCGCCAGTCATCATCATCACGTCGCTGGGCATCGGCGCATCGGTCGCCATCTTTCTGGTCATCAATACGCCACTGCTGACCGCCTATAGCACACCACGCGAACGGACGGCGCTCTTCGGCCTCAACAACGCGACGAACTTTCTAGCGACCATCATTGGCACGCTGCTGGGTGGCTTCCTTCCTGGCTGGTTTGCGCAGCGCGGGGTTGACCGCTCGCCGCTGTTGCTGTCGCTGCATCCGCTGCTCGTATCGAATCCGACCGCGCGCAGCTACGAACTGGCGCTGCTGGCGACCGGCGCGCTGGCGTTGCCATCAATCATCCCCGTCCTCTTCATACGTGACCCTCCCCGTGAACTGGCGCAGGAAACAGCGCCAACGCAACCGCAGGTAGCGCCAGCGATACCATTGCTGCTGTTCTGGCGCAAGCGGCTGCGCGAGGGCTGGGGAGTGACACGGCGCTATGCGGTTGGCTTCGTCGGGCGCTTCTCGCTGACGCAGGCGTTGGTGGGCTTCGGCGCTGGTGTCTTCTTCCCCTACGTCAACCTCTATTTCGTCAATACGCTGCATGCCAACGTGGCGTATTATGGGGCGCTGAGCGCAGTGCTGTCGGTGGTGGTGGCGCTGGCGTCGCTGGTGGCGGCGCCGCTGGCTGCGCGCTTTGGCAAGATGCGCACGGCCATTATGGTGCAGGTCCTCTCGATTCCTTTCTTAATCGCCGTTGGTCTGGCGCCGTTCCTCTGGCTCGTCTCACTGGTCTACCTCATCCGTGGCGCGCTGATGGCAATCAACAATCCGCCGCTCCAGACGTTTCTGATGGAAGGGGTGGAGAAGGAGCAACGGATCGCGGCGAGCAGCATCTACAATGTGAGCTTTCAGGTGGCCTGGGCAATGGGGGCAGGGCTGAGCGGCTGGCTCATCACACTGGCGGGCAATCGCCTGCCCTTCTTCGTTGCTGCGCCGTTCTACGCCGCCAGCGCGCTGCTGCTCATCATCTGGTTCGGCTGACAGTTACTCGGAGGCATCTTCTTGCCCCGAAAGGATACGCATCTTCTCAAGTCGCTCATTCTTGCGGCTCTGGCTTCCATAAACAAAAACGCCGACGAGTCCACCAATATCCAGCGCGCTGATGGCAACACCTGCGAGTGGCTGATCTTTGAAAGCAAAAATTGCCGCTGTGACGAATCCCAGCACAGCGACCGCAAAGCCAAAGCGTAATCCCCATTTAGCCTGATAGATTTCTGATTCGACAGAGCGGTTTTCAAGTTCCTGGCGATGCTTCGCCTGTAGCGCAGCCAATTCCCAGCGTTTTTCTTGTATGGCTAACTGTCTATCCGCAAAACCAGGCAAGACTTCTTCGTACTTTGCCAAATCACGAGGGTGAGGCATAGGCCCCATAAATGCTTCCATACGGAGATGACGTATATCTAAGAAATCGGCCACATCAGCAATGTCTGACTCATCAGAGGGCGCAAAAGGTGATTGCTTCTGCACAGTCTGTGATTCGTCGGACGCTTCTGAACGACCTTCGCTCATTCTTTTGCGTGGTCCCTCTCTGGTTTGGCTACGCTATTAGCGACCTGGAAATCATGGAATATCGCACGCTGATCTGCAAGGAGCGCCAGCATGTCCGACTGCTCAGGGCTAAGGGCCAGATTGTATTCTGTCAGGGTGTTGCCGAAGTCAAACAGCCGTGCTATGCCCCCTACAAAACTAGGGTGAGCGAATAGTAACGTACTATAGCTTACATTTTTCAGACGCGCTTGCCGTGACTTTTGCTTGCCATTTGATGTAGCGCCTGAACGCTCAGGGCTTTTCGCCGGCGATAGTGTTTTATGCGCCATTGTATTTGCCTCTTCCTGGATCACTCCGCCACTTGTATCTTATCATAAGAAATACCTGCTGTACAGTGATATATGGATAACAGGTCTGCGACTTTTTACCATCAGTGTATAGCAATGAGCTTCACAAAATGCCGTGCTATGCCGTATCATGCGGCTGGACGTTTCCATGCCATGCGGCATGAGCAACGAAAGAGTAGCGGCAATGGCGACGATAGATCAAGCGCAACAGACGCTGACCTTTCCAGATGGCTTCCGCTGGGGCGTGGCAACTTCGTCACACCAGTATGAGGGCGGCAACACCAATAACCAATGGTATGCCTGGGAGCAGGCGGGGCATATCAGGTCCGGTGATCGCTGCGGGCTGGCCTGCGATTGGTGGGCGAACGCTGAGCGCGACTTCGACCGCGCGCAGGCGATGGGCCTGAACGCGCTGCGCCTCTCGCTCGAATGGAGCCGCATCGAGCCGCGCATGGACGAATGGGATGCGGAGGCGCTCCAACGCTATCGCCAGATGTTGCAGGCACTCCACGAGCGCGGCATTGAGCCGATGGTGACGCTGCATCACTTCACCGATCCCCTCTGGTTCACAGCGCGTGGCGGCTTCCTCGCAGGCGACGCTCCCGAACGCTTCGAGCGCTACGTCACGCATGCCGTGGAGGCGCTGGGCGACCTCTGCGACTTCTGGTGTACCATCAACGAACCCAACATCTACGCCATCGTCGGCTATCAGATAGGCCGCTTTCCGCCGGGGCATCATGGCGATCTGCGCAATACCATCCGCGTGCAGGCGTCAATGGCACGGGCGCACGCCGCCGCCTACCATGCGATTCATCGCCTGCAACCGGCGGCGCGGGTCGGCTGGGCGCAGAACTTTGGCATGTTCGATCCCATCAGGCCAACATCCCGACTGGACCGCTTCATCGCGCATATGGCCGAAATCAGCTTCAACGACCTCTTTCCGCGCGCTATCCAGACGGGCGCGGCCAGCTTCCCGTACAATCTCTTCGCTGGCGATCTGCGCAAAGTGCAGGGCACCTGTGACTATGCCGGCATCAACACCTACTATCGTGACCTCGTGGGCCTCGATCTCCGGCAACCCTGGCAACCGTTCAAGCGTATTGTTGCCTCCGGCGCGCCGCTGAGCGATCAGCCAATAGGCATATCCTGGGGCGAGGTCTATCCGCAAGGTATCGCGCGGGCGGCGCGGCTGCTGGCGCCACTGGGCAAACCGATCTACGTCACCGAGAGCGGCGTTGCGGACCGTGCAGACCGGCTGCGTCCCTGGCAGATTGCAGCGGGGGTGCGCGCCATGCACGAAGCAATCGCGGAGGGGATAGACCTGCGCGGCTACTATCACTGGTCGCTGGTGGATAATTTCGAGTGGGCCGAGGGGTGGAGTACGCGCTTCGGTCTGATCGCGCTGGACCCGGAGACGCAGGAGCGCACGCCCCGCCGCAGCGCCGCGTTCTATAGCGCGATTGCGCAGGCCAACGCGCTCACGCTGGAGATGCTGCGCGAATACGTGCCCAATGCTTTTGATGCGCCCGCCGTCACCTCCTGATACAGGCCCGCGTGATAGCTGGTAGAGAAAGGGCGTGGCAGCATGGATTCACCAACTGAGAACGAGCCGAGCAGTGAGGATTCAACAGAGCACGGGCAACTGACAATTAAACCGCTGTGGATGCAAACCAAACCCTTTGTGGTGCTGGTCAGCGCAGGCAATATCCTGGCGCTGGTCGCGCTCTTTTGGCCCTGGCTCTATATCTATTCCTCAGCGTACACCTTTCCACCTGCGCAGGTCTATAGCCCCTGGACGATGATCGTAGAGAGCAACGGCAACATTTTAGTGATTTTCCCGCTCGGTCTGTTCGTCCTTGCTCTTGGCATGGCAGTAAGCAGTAGCTTCTTGCTCACCACCAAAACGACCGAACAGCGAAAACACATTCTCGCCATTGCCTTCTATTTTGCGGTTATTGGTCTTGGCATCAGCGTTGGTATGGCGCTCTTCACGCTGTTAGTGACACCCTGGGCGCTGGAACTGGGAGATTTCCCTACGTATGCGACTACGCCCAATCTTGGCGCAGCTCTCGAAGTAGCAGGCTTTATCGCCGCTTTCATTGGTATCCGCCTGATTGACAAGCGCCAACCACTGTCGCAACGGCTCATTGGCTAGCAGCTAACAGGATTTGCCCTCAACTACTTCACTTAGCAGCGTATCAGTTGCCATTGGTGCAATGGTAGATGCTGGCAAAGGCGTTCTATCGCTCACGGAGACGACGAGGCCGCCGAGCAGCGCAACTACACCGCCGAGTGCCTGTAAAAGCGTCAGGCTGTCGTGTAGGATCAGCACTGAGAACAGCGTGGAGAAGATAGGCACCGTTTGCATGATCGCTGCCACTTCCCAGGCGGCCAACAGACGCAGGCTCTCCTGTTGAGCGAGATATGCCAGGCAGAAGTTCAAGACGATATAAGCGGGCAGGGCCACCCAGAGCGTCGAAGCGGAGGGGTGCCAGGCGAGCGTGCCGCCGCCCAGCAGCAGTTGAATCGCCAGCAGCGGCAGCACCGTGATAGCGCCCAGCAGCAGACGCAGCGCCGTCACCGGCATCGTGGCCACACGACCACTGAGGCGTTTCGCCGGGATGAAGCCGAAGCCGATGCCAATCGCTCCCAGGAAGATCAGCGCATCGCCCAACAGATTATTGCTGCCAGAGCCGCCACCGTTTGCCCCGCTGAAGACTACCAAGACGCTGCCGCCAAGCAACAGCACAATGCCCAGGCCCTGCTTCCAGCGAATACGCTCGCGCAGCAAGATCACGGCGAAGGCCAGCCCCGCGACGCCATTGAGTTGTAGCAGGAATCCGCCGACCAGCGCGCTCGTCTGCGCAAAGCCTGCTACGATCAGCAGCAGCGGCAGCGATGTTCCAGGGAAAGCAAGCAGGAAGAGATTGAGCCAGTCGCGCCGGTTGAGCTTCAGCACGACCTTCCGCAGCGAGGTTCCAGTGACCAGGAGACCGGCGGCAATCAGCAGTCCGCCGATGCCGAGGGTCAAGAGAGCGACGTATGTGACGGCGATTTCCCTGCCGATGATATTAGCCAGAACAGCCCCCAGGCCGAAGATGAGCGAGCCGGAGAAGGCGTATACGATGCCACGAAGGCGCATAAAAGGTTGCTCCAAATCAGGTGCCAAAGCTAGTTGCCGGGATTGCCGTAGATGTCGGCGCGGCGATTGGCGAGCGAAGGGATACGCCGCCGCACATCCGCCACGCGGTCGAGGTCAATTTCCGCCGTAATGACGGTCGGCTCATCGGGTGCCTGCGCCAGCACCGTACCCCACGGGTCCACGATCATGCTGCGCCCATAGGCCGTTCGTTTTGGTGGATACGTGCCGACCTGCCCCGCCGCGATGACATAGCAGCCGTTCTCGATAGCCCGCGCACGGATTAGTGGCTCCCAGTGGTCGCGTCCCGTCTCCAGTGTGAAGGCCGCCGGCAGCAGGAAGAGTTCAGCGCCACCGAGCGCCAGCGCCCGAAAGAGTTCCGGGAAACGCAGATCATAACAGGTGGCAAGCCCCAGCTTCAGCCCATCTATCTCGATGGAGACGATGGCCTGGCCTGCGGCAACTGTTGCCGACTCACGATAAGGCGCGGCAGATTCATCCGGCACGGCGTCGAAGAGATGCAACTTGCGATAGGTGGCAAGGAGCGCGCCATCCGGTCCGAACAGCACGCTGGTATTATACGGGCGGGCGTCGTCTGCGCTGCCGGCTGGCAACTCGAAGAGGCTGCCACCGTGCAGGATGAGACCATAGCGCCCGGCCAGCGCCGCCAACAACTCGCTGACCGGCCCAGGGATGGGTTCAGCGTTGACGCGATTGCCCTCCGCCGGGCCGAGATACGTCCAGAGTTCCGGTAGCACGACCAGCCGCGCGCCCAACTCCGCCGCGCGGGCGATGCCCGCCTCCGCCGCCGCAATATTCGCCGCTTTATCGTCTCGTGAGTTGAGTTGTACCGCCGCTACCCGTAACTGCATGGGAAACGCTCCCTTTGTTCTCTCTGCTGGCCAAGCAAGATCACTTGCTCATCTTGTATCATACCGCATGACACATGAGCATTGCCGCCATGCAAAAGCCATGCAAAAAGCCCCTCTCCCTGCGGGGAGAGGGGTTGGGGGTGAGGACAATTACGGCGCCGGCGTTATGGTAATTGGCGTGCCCGCTGCGACGGTGCCAACGCCCCTGGCAGGAGTGGACACACTGCTTGGTGTCCCGACGCCACAATCCACGATGGTCAGCGTTTGCGAATAGATTGTCGTGTAGGACGCTGCGGTGGCGGCTGCGTCGGGGCTGCGTGTGGTGGTATAGCTCAATACCAGCCGGTAACTGCCCGGCGCGAAGACGCCAGGATGCACATAGCCCGCATGGATGGTTGCCGTGTAGGACTGCCCAGGAGCAATCTGCACCTGGAGCGTCACACGGCCAAGCGGGCACCCGGCGACGGTCTGCGGCGCCGGTCCCCAGACGCCCTGCTTCTCAACTTCCAGCCCCAGGATGCTGCAATTTGCCTGATGATCCCAGGCGTAGATGGCCGTGGTCAGATGATTGGTAACGGTGACTTTGATTGCGCCGTCGCTGGCATAGGCCGTATGATCGGTGGCAATCACCACACTGGTCCCAGCACTGGTCGGCGGACTGCTTGTAAGATTGGCGCAGTCGTTGCCGCCAGCCGTCGTCACCCCACAGCCGGCAAGCAGCAGCGCCAGCGCGGCAAGCGCGATGCCCCACCAGAGTCGTTTCTTCGTCATGCGCACCATAATCGCGCCTCCTTTTGCAAGGCAACATTCATTGATGAAGACGCTGAGACAGGCATCGCGGTTCCCCACCTCTCGCTCTATTGAGTGGGCGGCATAGATGGTGGCGTGGGTGGCATGCTCGGTGGTACGTTTGGTGGCATGTTTGGCGGCATGGGCATCGGCGGTTGCGCCATGACTGGAGCCATCGGCTGCATTGGCTGCATTTGTGGCATGCTGGGCATACCTGGCATACCTGGCATAGGAGCCATCGGCGCTGGCGCATCGGGATAGCGTGTCTGCGGGACGGGACCCGGCGTACTCGGCTGATAGGGCACGGTCAGCGAAAACGGGCCGAAGAAGACCGGCGTCATCGAGGGCACCGGCTGATAAGCCCAGGGCGCGCGTGGCCCCGGCTGGCGTAGCAGCGCATCCAGCCGCACCATACGTTGCTGCAGGAGCGCGCCGCCGCTATTGGCGCCAAAGAGATTGACGGTGCCCATCATGCCGCCGGTGATCTGGTTGATGGTGTTGAGGACCACCATCATCGCCATCGGGTCGCCAGTCAGCCTGACCGCCATGCGGTCGCAATAGAACGGAAGCCGGTTGTCGCCCGTCGTCTGCAAGATCCGCAAGACAACGCGCAGGACCAGCATGAGAACGAGCAAAAGCAACACGATGAATGGCAGGAGGAGCGAGGCAAACAGTGAATCGGGACTGGCGAGTTGCCAGGCGAGCAGGCCAAGAACAAGCACAAGAACCGGCAGGCTGATTCCCAGGCTGGTCGCATAGATCAGGCGGCGACGGCGGCTCATCACCATGAGGAATGTGATAAAGGCGTCCTGTTGCCGCCAATCTGTATTGCGCAGCAGCCCATCGCTGAGGAAGAGCGTGCGCTTGAAGAGTCCGCTGATATTGCCATCGCGGAAGCCAAAGGAATCGCTTCTGGTGATGCGCGTCCCCTTATAGGGAAGCTTCGCCAGCCGCGCCCACTCCTGAATACGCGGGGCAAGCGATGCCCATTCCGTCTGTTCCAGCGGTTGCGAAGGATACATGATGCGGAAGCGGTTCGTGGAAATGACCAGCGACACGAGCAGCAGCGCCAGCGCCGGAACGACCAACCACCAGAACGGCACGCCAGCTACAGCGATGATGATTCCCGCTTCCAGCGGCACAATGAGCAACAGCGAGAGCAGCAGTGACTTCCAGCGAAACGCCAGCGCCTGTCCGCGTGTCGCAGTGACGCCCACGAGTTTGATGGCGTCGGCGGTGGCTGCGCCTTCAGCAACGAGACCAAACACCGCCAGCGCAACCCAGAAGATCAGCGGCAGGCCAACGACGAAGAGCCGTAGCGTGGGCGGAAACACATCATCAAACGTTGCGCTCGCGTTGGAGACTACAACGAAGCCGATGACCATACCGATCACCGCGATGAATACGAAGATAAAGCGCATCAGTATCCAGATGCCGAGGTAGTTGCGATACGCAGCCCCAGGTGGAATGAGACGTTGCTGCACCTTTGTCATCTGATTCTGCAAGGCGGCTCGATTGGCATATCCCAAAAGCGCGCCCAGTGCGGAGAGAATAATGAGCAGCGCAGCCCAGCTCTGAATGACCTGTCCTGTTTCCATAAAGCCACCCCTTTATTTTGTCATGACATCCATGCGGCATCTTCGCCGCCAAAGCCACCACACCACCGCACGATACTTAGCTATACAACGCAATACGGCGGCTGATACGCATCCCAGCATAGCAGATGGCGGGGGGAGATGCTACTGGTTGGGGTAAAGAGGCAAAAATCACCCCTGCTCTCAACTATTGAGGAGAGCAGGGGTGCTACGTGCTAAGGAGTATTCTTTGCCCGCTGCAAGATTTACTTGAGCGCGGCGGCTTTGCGCAGCGATTCCAGGTCGCGGACCAGCATCATCAATTCCTGGGCGAGCCGCGAGACCTCTTCCATATTGCGGAAGTATGTCATCTGCATGTCAATACTCATCAGCGCGCCAAGCAGCAGCGCCTCTGGCATGGCCTCGCGCTCGATGGGCGAGAGCGGACGCACACGGCTGTAGGTGGCGATGGTGGCGCGCAGCAGTGGTGGCCGCCGGTCGCCCAGCCCCCAGGCGAAGTCGAAGAGCGCGGTATCGCGGTGCGCCTTCTCGAAGTCCAGCACACCGCTGACGTTGGCGCTGATGGCATCGCCGCGCCAGAGGACGTTCGTGGCGACGTAATCGCCATGTACGACGAACTTCGGCAGGGCGGGATACAGGTCGCCAAAGTAGCGCGTCGCCAGTCGCTCACGGATATGGCCCAGCAGGTCCGGCGAGAGGTCCGGATGTGGCTGCCAGTTCTCCAGTACACGGTCCACTGTATCCAGCGACCAGGCGCCCCAGATATTGAACTCTTCACCTTCCGGGCGGAAGCCATCGAGCGCACGATGCAAGACGGCAAGCATCTCAGCGGCTTTCGGTCGCCCCCACATCCATTCCTGGATGGTGGCGCTGTGGCCATCGAGCGCACGATACAGCCCCCAGCAGGTGCCAGCGGCCTCCGCGTAGCTCTGGCCGGTGGTGGTATCCGCCACCCATTGCGGCGCGGGGATCTGCTGCTTGATGAGATGCGCCATCACGCTGTGCATATGCTGGACCGCCGTGGCGGGATACCAGCTATAGAAGCGTTTGAGGAAATAGCGTGACCCATCCGCCATGATTTCCCAGTAATGCGCGCGTGGCTGCTGTGTCGGTGTCGGGTCCGGCTTGCGAATCTTCCAGTTGCTCAACCCGAACTGGCGCAGGACATCGTGCAGTCCTTCCGGCTCGAACCACTCTTCGAGGGAGATGGGTTCACCGATGAGGCCGCGCTCAATGGCGCAGTCTTCGCAGCCAATCAGCTCGCCGGTGGGGCCGACATACACCTGTTCTGTCAACATTCTCCGGCAATACGGGCAGGTGGCGGCATAACCGCCTACGCCATCCGGCCCTTCAAAAGGGCGCTGAAAAGCGTCGTGATGCATCATGGAGAACTCCTTAGTACGAAGTACAGGACTTCGGAACTTTGCGCCTCACGACTCTGTTCCTTACCCGTTTGCTTCCAGACCATGTTCGATGTCCATCTTACGTCACAATGGCGCATAATCGAATGGTACCAGGCAGCGTCAGCACAGGCGGTCTGAGAGTATGCCAGCGCAAAAAGGGTATTCGCGTTCGGATAACCGACATCCTGCCGTCATCCACATTTCCACCGCGATCCTTTTGCGTCGTGCGGAGCGTCGAACCTGGCCCCGCACGAAAGGCGGACGAAAGGCGAATGTGCAGGTAGTATACCATAGACAACGGACATGACTGCAACTTTTTGATATATGAGCCGACTTGGCTAGAGGTAAGTAGGACCCCATAGCCTATTTTCCTGGGACTTTTGGTACGTTTGGCTATGAGTCATCCGTGTTTCGGGGTATTTTTCTGCTCCATCATGCTGAGTGGCCAGCGCCCAAATGGATGCCAGCGCCCGCGCTCCCCTCTCCTCCGCAGAGGAGAGGGGACGGGGGTGAGGACTATCCAACCACTGCTGGCTTCTTCGCCCGCGATGATCCCGTTGATCTTGTCGCTTTCGTGGCGCTGGCTGCGACTTTACTGGGTTTCGCCGCTCTCGATGTCTTCCCTGCTTTGCCATTGCGGCTATGCGCGGCCAGCGTCGTCTTGATGCGCTCCAACGCCTTTTCGATGTTCTCAATGGAGTTGGCATATGAGAGGCGGATGTAGCCCTCGCCATAGGCGCCGAACGCCGTCCCCGCCAACGCTGCGACACCACCCTCATAGAGCAGCAGATCAGCCACCTCGCGCGACGACATGCCGGTGCCCGTGATGTTGGGGAAGACGTAGAACGCGCCACGCGGCGTGCGGCAGGTGATACCGGGAATCGCGTTGAGACCGGCGACGATCACATCGCGGCGCTTGTGGAACTCCGCCACCATCTCCTCGGAGGGGCGCTGATTGCCGGTGAGCGCGGCGATACCTGCCATCTGCGTCGAGGCGGAGGTGCAGGAGTTACTGTTGGTCATCAGGCGCGCAATCGCCGGAGCCATCTCATGTGGGAAGAGGCCGTAGCCCAGCCGCCAGCCGGTCATGGCATAAATCTTCGAGAAGCCGTCCAGCACAATCGTCTGCTCGCGCATGCCCGGCAACGCAGCGATGCTGGTATGCTCGCCCTCATACAGCATGCGGCTGTATATCTCGTCCGAAAGGACGATCAGATCGGGATGCTCGCGCACAACAGCGGCGATGGTTTCCAGGTCCGCACGCGAGAGGATGCCGCCGGTGGGATTGTGTGGTGAATTGAGGATAATCATGCGCGTGCGCGGCGTCACCAGCGAACAGAGCTTTTCCGCGTCCAGCGAGAAGTCGCGCTGCTCTTCGAGCTGGATGGGAACCGGCCTGCCACCGACAAACTGGATCATAGACTCATAGATGGGGAAGCCGGGATTGGGATAGATGACCTCATCACCTTCATCCACCAACGCCAGAATCGAGTAGAACATGATCGGCTTGCCACCCGGCGTGACGACCACATCATCGGCGGAGAAGCTAATGCCGCGCCGTTTGCTGGCATCCTGGGCAATAGCTTCACGCAATTCGGGTATGCCAGGGGCCGGCGTATAGTGCGTATAGCCCGCACGCAGCGCCTTGCAGGCGGCGTCAGTAATATACTTGGGGGTATCGAAATCAGGCTCGCCAATCTCCAGGTGAACGATCTCGCGGCCCTGGGCTTCGAGCGCCTTTGCTCGCACCAGCACCTCAAACGCCGTCTCGGTGCCCAGCCGGCCCATCCGCTCCGCAAACTTCATCCGTTTACTCCTCTTGCTCGCCATTGAGCGAAAACTTACAACGCATGGTATCTATCGTTGGCATCTGCCTGCGCTTCCAGCTTCGCCAGTTCAGCCAGTTCCGAGTCATCGGCTCCCAGCGCGCGCAATAGTTCGTCATCGGTGTAGTACACTGCGCCTTGCGTTTCTGCAAGTGCATTCACCATGCGCCCGATCAACTGCTCCGGCGTTTCATCATCGCGCGCAGCGACCTGGCGCAACGTTTCGTACTGCTCGTCGGTCAGTTGCACTGTATGCCCCATCATTCAGCCTCCGGCGTAAACAGTTGCCAGTCGCGTGGCATGGCATTGCGGCCCTTGCCAACCACATCGTTATTCAGGCCGCAGGGCAGCGCCTCGCCGTTGAGTCCGGCGATCAGATTGCGCGCAGCAATCTCCGCCATCTTCCCGCGCGTGATGCTGCTGGCGCTGGCGATATGCGGCACGACGATACAGTTGGGCATCGCCACCAGTGGATGATCGGCAGGCAGCGGCTCCGGCTCCGTCACATCCAGCGCCGCGCCGGCAATCTCGCCCTTTTGCAGCGCTACCACCAGCGCCTCCGTATCCACCACCGGCCCGCGCGATGTATTGATGAGGATCGCACTGGGCTTCATCTGCTCGAATCGCTCGCCGTTCATCAGATGGTGCGTCTCCGGTGTCAGCGGCGTATGGACGCTCACAAAGTCGGCGTTCGCCAGCACCATGTCCAGTGGCGCGTATTCCAGGTGAAGCGAGGATTCGAGGTCTTCGCGGCGCATGACATCATAATAGAGAACACGCATATCAAAGCCACGCGCCCGCTTCGCCATCTCCGCGCCGATGCGCCCCAGCCCCACGAGGCCGAGCGTCGCATGGTGGACATCCGCGCCCATCAGCAGCATCGGCCCCCAGGTGCGCCACTTGCCCGCGCGCACATAGTCCACACCTTCCACGATGCGGCGCGCGGCAGCCATGAGCAGCGCAAATGCGAAGTCCGCCGTCGTCTCGGTGAGGACGCCCGGCGTATTACCAGCCAGCACGCCACGCTCGCTGGCCTCTGGAATATTGATGTTGTCGAAGCCAACCGCCATATTGCTGACGACACGCAGACGCGGGCAGGCATCCAGCAGTTCGCCGTCAATGCGGTCGGTGAGCAGGCTGACGAGTCCATCGGCGTCGCGCGTCTCCCGCAAGAGTACTTCGCGCGGTGGGGGCAGCTCGTCCTGCCAGATGATTGCGTCGCAGTACTCACGAATCAGATCGAGGCCGGCGTCCGGTATGATGCGGGTCACATAGACCCTCGGTTTGCCCATCACGCTCTCCTTTGAGGTTGGTAGGGTTTCGGCGCAAGACGTGCCATTGAAATGATACCTGTTAGCGCGCTACATCTCGCCCTTTCTCAGTATAGTACGACATGGCACATCGTGTTGCGACGGATGCGATAGAGATATTATGAGGAGAGGCGATCATTGCCTGTTGTTGCATGGTATCGCTTCCTCGCGCTATTTCGCGTCGTTTCGTGGCTATGCGCAGAACTGAGCGCGAATGAGGAGAAAGGTAAAGAGGCAGGAGGAAATCGCGGGATGATGTCATCCTGGAAAGGAAATCGGGAGGCTTGAGAGGTTTAAGAGGCTTGGAGGCTTAGAGGTTTGGAGGTTTGGAGGAAACAGGAGAGGGAGGAAACACACCGTCGTGACTCCCCGATACTTCCAGTGTGTCTCCTCCACCTCCTGTACCCCCAAGACTCATCACTTCCGCTTTCATGAGCCAGTGGAAGGCCGAGAGGCGGAAGTGATGGGCGCCCGTGCGATGCAGCGAGAAGCTTGCGTAACCAAGATGGTTTCTTCTCTTCGCTTGCGGGCCAGACCTGGATCTCTTCATCTAGGCAGGCAGTTTGATCAAGACACACCTGTTGATAGATAGAGACGCTACTCACTACTGACGCTGAGGTGAACGGTAGACTCTCGCAGTCAGGCATTTACGTGAGCGGCGCAGTCGGCGCCGGTCGTTCTTGACACTCCTTAGTGTAGATGGAACTAAAGCTGAAATCAAGACGAATAGCAGACGGCGGGCAGTGTTGTGATGAAGCTGTGATAGTGCGCTTTTCTTAATTCTTCGTTCACCATTTGGCATCATTCGGCATCATTCGGCATCATTCGGCATCATTCGGCATCTACCCCTGGCTCCCCATCTCCGGCGCCCACAGAATGGGGTATGATGCGATACAACCGTGGTGCGTCAGATATTCGTGCTCAACGTCAACGCCATTTATGACAGCAGTATTAGGAACAGAGGAGCCTCTACCATGAACAATAATCGTTTCTTTGTCCGGCGTTTCCATGACAATCAGCCGGCTGCGACGGGTCTGCGTTTGCAGCGGCCCGCCAGTTTCCACGGCTCGCAGCCATTTCGTCCGCTGCCAGCGCCAACCGGCTCCTATCCCTATCATCTCTCGCTCGCCAGTGTGCTGCCGCCAGATGAGATCAGCGCCATCACCAGCGCGCAACGCATGGTCTTTCACCTGGTGGGTGATACAGGTGGCGTCAAGACGCCAGTGCCGCAACAGAATGTGGCACATCAACTGGCGCTGGACTGTGAGGTGCAGAACGCCACAGCGCAGCCCTCGTTCTTCTATCATCTGGGTGATGTCGTCTATTACTATGGCGAGGCAACCGAATATTTCCCGCAGTTCTATGACGCCTACTCGACGTATCCGCGCCCGATCTTCGCCATTCCCGGCAACCACGACGGCGACCTCTCCCCCGCCATGCAGCAGGCCGGCACACCATCGCTGGCGGCTTTCGTGAGGAATTTCTGTGCATCCAGCCCACACCATACGCCCGATGCGCTGGATGCTGCGCGGCTGGCGATGGACCAGCCCAATGTCTATTGGACGTTGGAGACGCCGCTGGCAACGTTTGTTGGGCTGTATACCAATGTGCCGGATGGCGGGCAACTGGATGACGCGCAAATCGCCTGGCTGGAGCAAGAGCTGGCCGCCGCTCCGGCGGATCGCGCGCTGCTGCTCTGCATGCACCACCCCATCTATTCCCTCGACGACTTTCACAGTGGCAGCGTCTATATGCACGGGATTCTGGAGAACGCGATGAGCCAGAGCGGGCGTGTGCCAGATGCCGTTTTCGCCGGGCATGTCCACAACTATCAGCGGTTCACGCGCAGCATCAACCAGCGCGCCGTGCCTTTCATCGTCGCTGGGGCCGGTGGCTACCATAACCTGCACAGTGTCTCGAAGAATCTCCAGGGCAATCCGCCGCTGACCATAGCAGGAGATAGTGGCACGGAGCAGGTGACGTTTGAGCAGTACTGCGATAGCCAGTTCGGCTATCTGCGGATGGAGGTGACGCCGACCACCCTCAGCGGCACGTATGTAGCTGTCCCTGGCTTTGGCGATCCGCTTCAGGCGCAGGCAACCACCATTGATGCGTTCACCCTGGACCTGACCAGCCATACCGTGACGACGCAAGCCGCGCCTGCCAGTGGGCCACAACCTGCCGCCACACCCCTACGGCGCAGCACCCATCAGCCACGCCAGTCACATCAGCGCCACCAATCAAGCCAGCAGCCATAGGGCTACGGCAATTCGCGCGCCGCAATCTCCGCCCACTCGCGCTTGGCGTCTGGTGACATGTTGCTGGCGTCCACCGCATCCAGGAATGGCTCCTGCTGCTGGGCTTCCGGCGCTTTCTCTGCGTAGTAATGGACGCTGGCCTGCGCGGGCGCGCCGAAATAGGCGGCGATAGCCTCTACCGTCACCTGAAGCGCACCGGCGAAGCGTTGCAGCAGCGTCGGCGGAATCGTCTGCGGCTGGATGGTGCGCGCATCGAGCCTGCCCAAAAGGTCGTTACTGATGCCTACCTGTTGCGCGAGCCTGGGCGGCGAAAGGCGGAGCGCAAACGCGCGCGTTGCCAGCGATTCCAGCGCAGGCGCATCGGCTGAAGTTGCCTGAGTTGCTGGCGCGGTAGCGGGCGTTGAGGCCACCAGTCCCAGGTCGGCGCGAACCTGCGCGCGGGCACGCTGTGCCGCTGGAGACGGCGCAACTGCGGGCGGCAACGCCATTTCGGCCAGTGGCATCTGCGCGGCGACGGTATGGAAGTAGAAGGCAAAATCCAGCAGTTCGGCGGTATATTGCGGATAGCGCTGGATATACTCTTCGATCTTAGGGTTGCTGCCCGCCTGATATTCGTCAGTATAGCGCGCGGTGAGGCGCATCATCAGATCTTCGTCTTCGCTCCGGCGGCGTTGTCTGCGAGTCTTACCGGCCATCTTCATCCTCCTCCTCTCCGCCTGGGCGTTCGGCGTCAGCATCCAGCGCAGCGCGCAGCCTGGCAAGAATGGTTTTCAGGCGGTTATACACCGTCCTGTTCGTGGTGCCAAGTCGTTCCGCTACCTCTTTCTGCGGCAGGTCACGCCAGAACAGATCATACAGTATCTGGTGTTGCTCAGGCGTCAGCTCCGCTATCGCCGCTTCCAGGTCCACGCGCTGCTCCACCGCCTCAGCGGGATCTACGCTCACAGTATCCGCTGGTTCCAGGGGCATCTCTTCGCCGCCATCCGGGCGCGGTTTGCCGGCGGCCAGCGCATCCATCTCCTGCCGTGGCACGCGCGTCGCATGCGTGACGCCTGGGCGCTGCCAGATGCCTTCGCGCTCCAGGATGGCATGGACCGCATGCCGCCACATGAATTCGAGGCAGCCCATGAAATTTTCTTCCAGGAACGTCTGTTTCGCATCTTTGAGTTTCCGCCATAATTCGAGGTAACACTCTGCCTCGATATCCGGCGCCAGTTGCATCTGCTGGGCCGCCTCGTAGTGCGCTATCTCTTTCCGCGCACGCCATTGCAGCGCCGCCCCTATTCGGGTTAACAGCGCCGCAAAGAGGCGGTCTACATCGCCTGATGCTCCAGCCGCCAGCCGTGCGCGCAGGCAGCGCACCAGCACTTCCAGCGGCAGCGCGCCCTCGCCGGTGCGTTCGAGGTCAGCCCAGTAGGCGGGCGTACCCACCGCCGGCAGCGCCTGAAACTGCTGGTCGAGGGTCGCGCGCCGGACCGCGTACCTGGGGTCGCGCGCTAGATCGTTCTCGTCTCCCACCCAAGACTCCTTCCGACTCATGGCCTGCGACCTCTCCCCCAGCACGCCAGCGAGCGGCCATAAAAGTCCGCGCGAATACTGGCTGGGAGACGCCGTAGTCAATAGTATAGGGGCCAGGTGTGGCATGGTCAACTGTCTCTCCTCTCGCGCCATCGTCCAACGCAGTTCGGATGGCAACTGCTACACAAACAGCCGTCCAACAAAGACAACCAGGTACAGATGTTCCATCGCTCTCCTATACATACGACAGCGAAGGGGCGAAACGGAAAGCGCACGAGAGTGGCGTATCATCTGCTACTGAAATGTATGGCGTTTATGTATGGCGTATGCCGTTGACATTCGTTCGGCGGTCGGGCTATACTGGAAAGGCGGCAATGTATGGTTCCATATGCCTTGCCCGTCAGATGGTGGCCGTAGCTCAATGGTGGAGCGCCAGATTGTGGCTCTGGAGGTTGCGGGTTCAAGCCCCGTCGGTCACCCCAAGACAATCCCATTGGTCAGGCCAGTGGGATTGTCTTTGTTTGCGGGGCAAACTCATTGGCACGTCGCTCAGCTGGGTCAATCACGCGCTCTTTGAGGCTGGCCACCAGGCCGTCGAGGTCTGGATACGCATAGAGGTCCAGCACCCTCGAAAGTTGCCGCCACTGCTCCAACCAGGCGTGCCCGGCGCTTCCCTCCTCGATGAGCGGCTGCACCGTCACAGATGGCAGATTCGGGATGACACTCGCCAGTTCTTGCGGCAGATTCTGGGCGTCGGTGAGGTCAACCATCACGAAGCGCGCCATCCGCGCCAGCGTCGAGACTGTTTCCGTCAGGTCGTGGGGGGCCGGAACCGCGAAGTCGAAGGCAACCGGCAGATAGCCCTGCTGGCGTAGCTCCTCGCGTAGCGCATCGAGGACCACCTTGCGTTCCAGGGGAAAGCAGCCTACGATCAGCACGACCTTGCTGGTGATGGTGTCAATCACCTGGCGCAACGGTTGATTGTTGAGCATCAGATAGATGAACTGCGCGACCGCCAGGTGGTCCACCATAATTGCCGGCTGATCCAGTGGCGTGATGCAGAGGTCCTCTTGCGTCGCGCCTTCCAGGTGGACATCCCAACTGGTGCTGCCATAGACACGGCAGCCGGTGAGCGTTGCCTGCGCGAAGTCCGTGCCGATGCAGATGGCCTCGCTCAGATTCGCGTCACTGACATCAGCGCCGCTCAGATCCGCCCGGCTGAGGTTCGCCCCGCTCAGGTCCGCCTCATTCAGAATCGCCTCATGCAGATCAGCGTCGCTCAAATCGGCGTGATAGAGCCGCGCGCCGCTCAGATATGTCCCCTTCAGGTCGGCTTCGCGCAGGTCCACCCCGCTCAGATCGGCGGCAATCAGGTTGGCTCCGGATACCTGCGCAGTAATGAGGTTGGCCTTGCGCAGATTGGCTTCGCTGAGGTCCGCCCCGCCCAGATCAGCGCCGCTCAGGTAGGCGCGATACAGTCGCGCACGGTGCAGGTGCGCGCCATGCAGGTCGGCCCGATACAACTGGGCATGGCTGAGGTCGGCTTCGGTCAGGTGCGCCTCACGCAGATTGGCCTCCCACAGATCGGCCTCGCGGAGATCGGCTTTGGATAAGTCAATCGTCGCATCGGGGTTATCTTTGCGCCAGAGGTTCCATTCGCGCACACTTTCGCGCAAGAGGGCAAGCTGCTGCTCATCAGCCATAACCATCACACCTGACTTCCAACACGATATCCACTATGGCGCTCGCCTCTTCTGCGAACATCCCGCACGAGATGTCCCACAGCCGAGCGCAAGCGCCTGATAAATACACACCGACCGTTCAGCAAAGTTTGTGCCGGTTTGGTTGCAAGGGAGTATTCTGTATTATTGTATATCATGCCTGTCCAGAGGCTTTGCTTCCACCGTCCGGTCCAGCGGCATGTGGTGGCATGAGTTCATTCGCACGCAGGCTGTGCAACGCATGCGGCAAGCGATAAAACGCTAGCTCACCATTTTTGTGGTACAAAGCATGGCAAGGCATAGCAAGAAAGTGAGTCAGTCGCGTATGATCGAACGCCTGAAGCAAGCTTTTGACTTAGCTGAGCAACGCTCAGAGGCCGAGCAAGAGTTGCTCGCACAACTGCTCCTCGAAGAGATGCAATCAGAGGACCGTTGGAGTGCCCTCTTTGCCGATCCACGTTCTGACCAACTGCTCGAAAAGTTGGTTGCCGAAGCAATAGCCGAAGATGATGCGGGCGAAACCGAGGAGATCACCGGAGACACGTTCGCGGGATAATGAGACTCCACTGGCTAGGTTGGTGGGGTCGTTTTTTGTGGTGGCATAAGCTCATTCGCCCGCCGTTCCGCTGGATCAATGACCGCTTCTTTGAGGTTTGCCAGCAAACTGTCGAGGTTCTGATAGTGGTATGTGTCCAGCACCCAGGGATACCGCTGCCAATGCTCAATCATCGCGTACTCGCTATCTCCATCCTGGATGAGCGGTTGCACAGCGAGCGAGGGTAGCGTTGGAACGATGACAGACAACTCTTGCGGAATACTCTTGGCGTCCGTCAGATCAGCAATCACAAACCGCGCCATATGCGCCAATGTCGAGACTGTCTCAGTCAGGTCGCGGCTGCTCGGCTTCTCGAAATCGAAGACGATAGGCAAGTAATCGCGGGTTCGCAACTCATCTCGAACAGCATCCAGTATGACTTTCCGCTCAGATGTGAACCGTCCCAGTATCAACACAACTTTGCTGGTAATCGTATCAATAACGTGGCGGATTTTTTGATTGTTGAGTAGAAGATAGATGAATTGAGCTACTTCAAGATTATCTACAGTTATTTCTGGCTCATCATATGGAGTAATGCAGAGGGATTGTTGTACAGCATCCTCAAGAATGGCATCCCAGCAAGCGATTCCATAAACATGACAACCTGTTAAAGTGGCCCCGGAAAAGTTTGTTTCAATGCAAACGCTCTGTTCGAGGTCTGCATCTGTTAGGTCAGCCTCACTTAAGTCTGCACCGCTCAATATCGCCTCAGAAAGCACTGCACCGTCGAGCCGTACACCCCTCAAATTCGCTCCGCTCAGGTTTGCTCCCTTCAAATATGTCCCAATAAGGTCTGCTCCGCTTAAGTCTGCTCCCCTCAAGTCTGCTCCCTCTAAGTCTGCCCCATTGAGCCACGCGTGGTGGAGATTTGCTTGAAACAGGTTTGCTCTTTTCAGATTTGCTTCATCTAAATGTGCTATATATAGGTTTGCCTTCGATAAATTTGCCTCGTGTAAATCTGCCTCTTCAAGATCAGGTTCTGTAGCATCGCCACCGTTCCGAGGATAAAATCTATCTTTCCGCCACTGATTCCAGTCTTCTACGCTAGTTCGCAACAAAAGGAGATGAGATTGGTCTGCCATGAAGGACTCCTTCTGCACAATGAGGCGGGCTGTAAATCATTGCCGCCTACATAGTATCGCACGTTGGTTGCTCAAAACTAGAAGCTGCACACCTACAGAGATACCCAGACTCGTCGCTCTGCTAATGAGTAAGCATCGTAACGGGTACAAAGGCAGAATACTCCTGAAAACCAACCATCAGTAGATTGCGGCTCTAAAGGCTACGGATTCAATTCCAGTTAGTCACCTCTTCTCACGATAACATGCCCTGAGCGCCGATATTATCAGTGCCCAGGGCGTTATACGAGCGGAGGTTATCCCAACTGGCGCACCAGTTCAGCGCGGGCGGCCAGCAGGGTGGCGTCGCCGGGCTTGAGGCGCAGTTCCTCGTCCAGCACAGCGAGGGCGTCCTGCCAGCGCAGTTGCTCCATCAGCAGGGTGCGTTGCTCTTCGAGCAGCCTGCCGAGCATCTGGCGATTATCCGCCGGGGTCAACGCCAGCGCGCGATTGAACGAGGTCAGCGCGTCGTTGGCATGGCCGAGCATGCGCTGAGCGCGGGCCAGCATCGCCCAGGTATCCGGGTTGAAGCCATTGATGCGAAGCGCCTGTGATGCCGCGCCAACGCAGGCGTCCCACCGCTGCACTGCGCCATAGGCCAGCGCCAGGTCAGCGAAGAGCGTCTCGCTGGCGGCGTTCTCTGGCATCTGCGCCGCCTGCTCTCCCTTCGCAATCGCCTCTTGCCAGAGGCCGCCGCGCGTGGCAAGGTGTGCCTCCTGTGCCAACTGCTGCGCCGGAGAGAGCGGCGTGGCTGGCGCGCTGGCGACATTGGCCGCTGGACCAGCACCGCCGGGCGCTGGCTGTACGCGCGGATTATCCGGCAAGATGCCGCTGAAGGATACAGTGGTGGACGCAGCGCTCTGTGTCACCGGCGCTGGAGCGCAGACCAGCCGGAACCCCAGCGTTTTATTGAAATTGTTGGGGTATTCCAGTGTACGCATCGCCGCACGAGCCGTCTTGGCGCTTGTCGTCTTGCCAGAGCGAGTGATCCGGCTGAGCGCCCCATCCGGCGCTTCGCGGCCATCTTTGGCGCTATAGGGATAGCGTATGTACAGGCTGCTGCACCATTCCAGGACATTGCCGCCCATATCCTGCGCGCCATAGGGGCTGGCCCCCGCTGGCAGCATGCCCACCGGCAACGGGCCTGTCACTGGACCTTCGTTGCTATGACAGCGGGCGATATCCCAGGTATCGCCCCAGGGATAGATGCGCGCGTGGTTGGTTGCGGCGTCCCAGCGGGCTGCCTTCTCCCATTCGGCCTCGGTCGGCAGACGCCAGGGCTTGCCGGTGATCTCCGCAAGCCACTGCGCGTAGGCGTTCGCATCGCGCCAGGTGACGCAGACGACGGGCATCTCCGGATGTTCGAGTTGCTTCTGCCAGTCTACCGTGCCGCTAGAAATCGTATAGGGCGCTGGTGGTGAGCCGCCAGCCTTCACATAGCGCGCGAATTCGGCAACCGTCACGCTGAAGCGACCAATCTGGTACGTATCCAGTTTCACCTCGTGCTGCGGCGTTTCGTCGGCGTTGGCAAGCGGATCAACATCAGGGTCGTTGCCCATCTGGAATGCGCCCGCCGGCACCTCACACAGTGGCGACTCGATCACCTCGATGCCATGAATGGAGGTAATGTGAAAACCAAGCTGTTGCAGCCAGCGCGGCAGCCATTGCTGAAGATACGGCGTGACCGTCTCATCGTTCAGCTTCAGGCGCATCAGCACTTCGGCGCGCACCCGCAGCATATCGGTGTCGCCGCCACCATCGCGCATCTCCTCAGCGGTATTTGCCAGCACATCGTCCCAGAGTTGCTGGCTGATGAGCGCATCGCGTCGCTGTTTGAGCAGGTCGCGGCGCTGGGCATCGGTAATCGCACCGGTCGGCAGCATCGCGACGGCATAGTCCCAGGTGGTGATAGCGTCTTGCATCAGGCCAAGTTGCTGCTGCGCCAGCGCCAGCGTCTGCCAGAGCTTTGGATAGAAGGGGTTGAGATCGGCGGATTTGCGCGAGGCTTCGATGCACTGCTCCCAGCGGCGTAGTTCGCTATACGCCGTTGCCAGTTCACGGTAGAAGCGCGCGTCGCTGACCGGCTCGCCCAGGGAGAGCGCAAACTCCGCGCGGCGCGTGACATCGCCCCAACGCTGCGAGGTAAACGAATCGTGGACCTCCGCGAGAAACTTCTTCAGTTGTGGCGACATCTCAGCGTTCGCGGACGTGGCAGTCGTTTGGATACTTGGGCCGAATGGATTACTCTGCGATGCTATACCCACCTGCCCAGTTGGTGCTTGTATGCTCTGTGCCAACCGGTTATTGGCCTCGTGAATGGCGGCGAGGTCCTGATTGATCTGTTGAAGTCGCTCGCCACTCTGCTGCATTTCCTGCGAAGGCTGGCTGAACTGCCCTGCGCCGCCCGCCTGGGTCGAAGAAGCAGGAGTCATCGCGGCATACATAGGAGGGGCAGGGTTAGGGTTGATTGGGGGGCTGGCGGGATGAGGATTGATGGGAGGATTCACAGGGAGAGGTTGCTGTGGTAGCGGCTGCGATGGCCATGCGCCGGGCTGGGTAGGTTGCGGCATGGGTTGCGGCGCCCACTGACCGGCGGGCGGATTGGCCGGATTGCTGGCTGGCGTCGCCGGTGGATAGCTGGGATATCCCGGCGCCGACGCAGGACCCGCATTTGGTGGAGGAGTAGCAGCGTTGCGTGCCATCCACTCGGCGTTGATGGCACGTAACGCGCCAACCAATCCGGTGAAGGCGATGTTGAACGGCTGATGGACAAAATCTGCCATCTGATAATCCATCAGCAGCGGCGCAAGCTGGCTGGCATCGCAAGGCTGAAGCAGCACGGTGATGATGCGCCGGTTGCGATTGGAGATAGTTTCGCGCAGCGCCAGGCTGACCTCACGCCGCACATAATCAGAGGCGATGGCGTTCGGCGTCAGCACCAGGATGAACACCGGGCGCGCGATTACCTCTTGTTGCAGCCGCTCCAACCAGGTATCGCCGGATTGCAGCGAGCTTTCATCAAAGAAAATATAGCCAGGGTCCGCATACCCCAGGACGGAGCGGAGATGCGCCACAAAGGAGCGGCACCAGGGCTTGTCCGCATGCGAATAGCTCAGAAAGATACGTGGTGGTGACATCGGCGCCGACATGCGTGATCCTTTCTGCCATGCTGCTCTCGATACAACTGAACGGTTGATCTCGTAGACACATCGCCGCGTTACTGTGGCGTCGTCAGTATAGCATGTGGCCGTCCACAATGGGCAAGCAACATTGTGGCAGGTCGGGCCGGCATATCGAAGGGATCGCGTTGCCCTCTGGCTCCCCTCTCCTATGGGAGAGGGGTAGGGGGTGAGGTCTCTCTCTGGCACCCCTCTCCCGCGCACGGGGACCGCCGCCGCGCGCTCGGAGAGCGCGAAGCAACCCATCGGGTTGCGGAGGCGGCGGGTGAGCGCAGCGGAGGGGCTAGGGGTGGGGGTCTAGTACAGCGCCTGAAATGCCGGCAGGTCGCGCAGGGAGTCGAGGTCGCTATCCTGCTTCGACCATTCGATCAGCGCGGGATTGAGCGGCAGAGAGGTGCGCAGTGATTCGATAGCTTTCTCCGGCTCGCCGTTCAGCGCATAGAAGCAGCCGAGGTTGTAGATGGCATTGGCATAGGCCTCCGATTTGCCGAGAATCTCACCAATGGCTTCAGCGTTCGCCGCGCGGATTCGCTGCGCCTTCACCATGTCGCCGCGCTCCCGGTAGAGCTGCGCGAAGTGGTCAGCAGGATGCTCATAGAAACTGCCAACGATCAGCGCGACGAGCGGCTGCCCATTGCGCCAGGCATAATGGTTGGGATCAGTCCATTCCTCGTCGGAGAACCGTTCGATCTGCGTGTCAAGCGCGTCGAAGAGCCGGTCAGATTCGGCCATGAGATCGGCCCATTGCGCCTGCCTCCGCTCCTCGAAGACACGCTCGTTGACTGGCTGGAAATCGTCAGCATTCTCCGGCGTCTCGCCCTTCGCGGCAGCGTCTAAATCATTCAAGGACTTCTGGCGCCAGAAGTTCATGTGGGCGAAATGATCTTTGAGGCTCCAGTGATCCGGCTCACCACTCGCGGCCTGCTCTGCCGGGGTCGTATCAGCGACGAACGCCTGCTGCTCGGCGCGCGCGCGGGCCACCAGGGTATGCAGCTTCGGTTTGATGGATGTGCTGGTCTGTTGCGTGTTCGGATCCATGTCGGCTGTCTCTTTCTACTGCAAAGGTGAAATTGGTGGGAATTGCCTGAACATGTCTGCATCTATCTACGAGGGAGAGCGGTTGTTGCCTGCACAGGTTAGTTTACCACCAAAAGCGAAGTTAGGTGGTCAGATTTCTGATGAGAAATAGCGAAAAAGAGAGGACAAGGACATAGATGGAGGGATACAAGAGATACATCGGTGGGTGGCAAGGGACTCGAACCCCTGACATCTTGCGTGTAAAGCAAGCGCTCTACCAACTGAGCTAGCCACCCGCAAACCATCATGGCATGACAACGCCAGCTAGAAATGAGACGACGTGCAGACAACCGCTCATGTTGCGACGCCGCACGTCAAGACATTTCACCGGACATTGCTGGTGCCCCCGAGTGGACTCGAACCACAACGCCCTTACGGGCACAGGCCCTCAACCTGCCGCGTATACCATTCCGCCACGGGGGCATATCCTAATGTGGCGACTCGCGCCGCCGCATGTAAGTATACCCATCCGTGCGAAGGATTGTCAACTTCTATTAATTCGTCACATAGTCGTCGCGCCGGACGATGCCCCTCATACGCTCGCCCATGAGAAAGCGCGCGATATTTTCGGTAGCGTGCTGCGTTGCCTCCGCCATGATGCCGGAGACCGTGCCGGAATTATGCGGCGAGCCGAGCAGGTTGGGCAGCGTGAAGAACGGGTAATTCAGGTGGAACGGTCGCCCGCTGAATCGCTCCTGCCACCAGGTGTCAATGCCCGCCAGGAATTGTGGGTGTGCGCTGAGATGCTCATAGAGCGCTCCCTCTTCGATCAATGCGCCGCGTGCCACATTGATGAGGATGGCGTCTGGTTTCATCCAGCCTAGCTCACGTGCGCCGATCAGGTTGCGCGTCTGCCGGGTCAGCGGCAGGGATAGCACGACGATATCGGCCTCCCGCAGCGCGCGTTCCAGGTCGGCCAGCGTGCCAGCCCACAGCACCGACTCATCTGTCTGCCCGCTCTGGTTGATGGCGATGATCTCTGCGCCGAATGCGCGTAGCAGCCGCGCAGTCGCCTGGCCGATGCCACCGAAGCCGATAATTGCCGCCGTTGCGCCGCGCATGCGCCGGTTAGGGATGGATTGGTCGAAGATGCCGCTGGCGAGCTTCTGCTGCTCGGCCAGCAGGCGCTTTTGCAGCGCCAGCGTCATTGCCAGCACATGTTCAGCCATCGGGTCGGCATAGGCTCCGGCATTGCTGGCGATGGTCGCCTGCGCGGGAAATTGCGCAAACGGCAGATGATCTACTCCGGCGGAAAGCGTCTGAATCAGCCGCACGTGTTCCAGATGTGCAAAATCGTCGCCGGTCAGTTCGCGCGGCACATTCCAGGTGAACAGCACAGCAGCCGCGTCCAGCGCCGCCATGCGCTGCCCTGCGCCATCGAGTTCTGGCAGGATGGCGATATCCGCCAGCGGCGACAACCGCTCTATGATAATGGCGCGCTCCCTGGGGCGCGGCGCAAACGAAACAGCAACGTGTGGTGCAGCCATGTATCCTTTATCCTCGCTTGTCTCCGCCTTATATCGCTTCTACCCAAATCATAGGGCATGCGGTCGAGAACAGGATAAGTAGATGATTGACGCAGCCTTGCGCACGGCGCTATCATGAGATGCACCCGATGCAACGGTGCAGAAGGGAACGCACACATGTCAGCTCAGCCAGCGACGCCTCAGCATGACACACTCCAACATGACCAAGCGCCTGATACGTACCACCCATCTACACCACCGGCATCTGCCCTCGATATGTCCGGCTTAGCCGGGGCGGAAGCGGCGTTCAAGCAAGCTTATCCCGCCTTCGCCACCACCCAGCGCCTCGATGAGCTACGCGCCAGCGAGTATCTGCGGTTGGACCAGACGGGCAACATTTACCTCGATTACACCGGCGGCGGCCTCTATGCCGACTCCCAGGTGCGTGCGCATGCGGACCTGCTGGCGCAGAACGTCTTCGGCAATCCGCACTCCACCAACCCCACCTCGCTGGCAATGACGCTGCTGGTGGAGCAGACGCGCGCCGCCGTCCTCAGCTTCTTCAATGCCTCGCCAGACGAATATACAGTGATTTTTACGCAGAACGCCAGCGGCGCGCTTAAGCTGGTCGGCGAATCTTATCCCTTCGGCCCGGATGACCGCTATCTGCTGACCTTCGACAACCATAACTCTGTCAACGGCATCCGCGAATTTGCGCGAGCAAAGGGCGCGCATGTCACCTATGTGCCGGTGATTCCGCCGGATATGTACCTCGACGATGAACGGCTGGTGGCAGCGCTTACCGAGGCGCGACCAGGCGGCCACAACCTCTTTGCCTATCCAGCGCAATCGAACTTCTCAGGCGTGCAGCATGCGTTAGAATGGATCGAACGCGCGCAGGCTGCCGGTTGGGATGTGCTGCTGGACGCCGCCGCCTTCGTGCCAACGAATACGCTAGACCTCAGCCGCTGGCATCCAGATTTCGTCTCGCTCTCCTTCTACAAGATGTTCGGATATCCGACGGGTGTAGGTTGCCTGCTGGCGCGCAAGAAGACGCTGGCGAAGCTGCACCGCCCCTGGTTCGCCGGTGGAACCATCACCGTCGCCTCGGTCCAGGGCGACCGCTACTATCTGCACGAAGGCGGCGAGGCGTTCGAGGACGGCACCATCAACTATCTGACGCTGCCAGCGGTGGAGATCGGTCTGCGCCATATCGCGGCGATTGGGTTGGAGACGATTCACACGCGCGTCTACTGCTTAGCCGGGTGGCTGCTGGATGCGTTGGTGGCCCTGCGCCACAGCAACGGCGCGCAGGTGGTGCATATCTATGGCCCCACGACGATGCAGCGGCGCGGCGGCACTATCACGCTGAACTTCTATGATCCCGATGGGCGCTTCATAGATCACCGGCTGGTGGAGCAGCGCGCCAACGAAGCGCGTATTTCGCTGCGTACTGGTTGCTTCTGCAATCCCGGTGGCGGCGAGCTTGCGCTGGGCATCTCCGCCGAAGAGCTATCCACCTGTTTCGTCGGCCACACCGAGCGGCTGGCGCTGGAAGAGTTCCGCCGCTGCATAGACGCGAAAAGCACCGGCGCGGTGCGCGTCTCCGTCGGCCTCGTCACCACCTTCGCCGATGTGTATGCCTTCGCGCAGTTCGCTCGTGGCTTTCTGGACAAGCATGTGGACGAGGTGTGATATTCGCTTGCTCTCGGCTTTGAAAAGCCGGGGCACGGTGAGAGAGACTAACCTCGGCTTTGAAAAGCCGGAGCACGGTGATATGGGCTAAAGCCCGTCTGTGGGGACTTCAGTCCTCGTGGCGTGCGTCGGCAATTTATTGCCGCGACGCGGAAACGCTACAGCCCAGCGATGAATCCGGCGAGCGCCTGGCGCATCTCCTCACCGCTCAGGCGCTCCCAGACCGGGCCGGCGGCGGCGCGCAACTGATCGCTTTCCTGCGTCAGCGCGGCGAAGTAGCTATCGAGCGCGGGGGTGGATGGCAACGCGCGCACGATTTCCCTGGCGACGAGCAAATCATGCAAGCGCCCAAGCTGGTCCTGCGCGGCCTTCAGCGTCGCGAGTATCAGTTCCACCGGCTCCGGCTCGTGCCCGGACTTGAAGCCGAATAGGTGCAGGCTATAGCGCAGTTCCTTGCAGGCAATGCGCAGCGCATGCAACGTCTCCATTGAAGCGTCCGGTAGGTCGGTTTCGTAGCGCAGGATGGCTTCATAGCGTTGCCAGAGGGCGCTGCCCACAAAATGACGCACGAGGATGGGGTGTACTCCCGGCGGCTCCTTGCGCTTGCGGGTGAGTTTGCGCAGCGCACGCAGCAGGCGGCGCGTCTGCTTCGCCGCTAACAGGTTATCCAACGCATCGCGCGCGGCGGTCTGCCTGCGCTGCAATTCATCGCGGAGCGGGCGGAGGTCAGCGCACTGATCGCCGGTATTGCCGGTATCACTGGCGTCATGAGTATTCTGAGTATTCTGGCGCTGCTCTTCATACGCAGCCAACAGACCGAGCAAGACATCGCCATCACGCACATCACCGAGCGCCTGCGCCAGCGTACCCAGCCGCGCATGCAGACCGCGCAGCCGTTTCCGTGTGAAGCCGGGCGCCGGTTCGAGCAGTTGCAGCAGCGTGCGCAGCTCGCGCGACGCCACCCGCGCATCGTGAATAGCCTCAGCGTCATATTCATGCTGGTCGCGCTGGCCGCCATCGCCATGCTGTAGCGCGCGTACGTTTTTGCGCAACCGCTTGAACTGGGTATGGAGCGCCTGATACCCCGCCGTTTCTAGCGGCATGTGCCCAACAGCGGTGGACTCAACCAGCATAGCGGCATGGCTGCGCTGGTTGTGCTGAAACTGTTGCGTATACCGATTGTCTTGGCCGCTCTGTTGAATGCGTGATCTGGAGCGGTTGGAATGCGTTTGTGTCTTCACGTGGTGTCTGCCCCATCAGCAGAAGCAGACGGAAATGCCCGCCCTGCCAGACTAACACGTCAACACGACATCGAGTGTTGCGCAAGCTCCTGTATTCAGGCTCCTGTTTTCAAACTACTATATTATCTCACTACTCACATCTCGCATCTTATATGCCCATCTGGAACTCTTGTGCGACTGGACGCGCCGTAAACCACATGGTACACTATCATCCATATCCATGAAAGCACTCTTCTGAACGCCCTGATTGTTTGCGCAATGCGAAAGGGGAATCGAAGATGCGTCTGCCATATCTGACCGGGGTCTGCACACGCACGACGCACGTAAGGTCTGCGCGTGTGCAGAGCAAGAAACAGGCACTGTGAGCGTTATTGCTTGCGGTGCCTTCCTGTTTTTTGGCGCAAAGCACAGCCAATCGCCACGGCGCAACTATGGTCAGATGATCTTCGGTCTCCTGATCGTCGGGGTCTGAAAGTCAGAGGAGCGCCTCCTTCAGTTTTCAGTCGCGTTAGTCAGTTGGCATGACAGGCTATGTGCTGGGTTTCACGCCGGGAGGAGGACCATGCAAACCCAGGCACACATCAGCGCACAAGTGTCGTTCATCTGTCGTTCATCAGCACGTTTTCGGGTGGAGCAGGAATGAAGAGGCAGCAGAGCAGGCGAAGCCGCCTATGCACAGCCAGCGCTATGGCCGGCCAGAGATGCGCTGCTCTTCATCGTTCACCGGAGAACACAGAGAGAAACGGAGCATGCCCATGCACTCCAGCATGATCGGAAAGATCGCCAAAGCCAAGCAGTACGCCCAGGAGCCGGAACGCATTCAATTCAGCCAATTCGCGGCGACTTTCCGTGGTGAGAACGATACACATACCACCAGTTTCGACAATGGCGCCTGGAACTGTACCTGCCGCTTCTTCTCCGATTGGGGCACCTGTTGCCATACAATGGCTATCGAGCGTGTCCTCGGCGTGATGGTGCCCGCCGACCAACGCCAGGGCGAACCACTCAATTTGAGCGCCACATCTTAATCAAAATAAGAGCCAGCTTCTAATCGCCAGCGCAGTTAGCGCTACATCAATCGCCAGTTTGTCTCGAACTCTATGGCGTGAAGGGTGGCTGTGTGTCCAAATCGCACAGCCGCTTTTTTATGGGCCTTTCTATGAGTCTACGAGTCTACGAGGCCAGGGACCTAAAGCGCCACCTCGAAGCCCCAGACACTGCTGAACGATTGCCCCGGTTCAAGAACGGCCAACCCCAACCCGTTGTTATAAGCGTTCGCTGCGCAGGTATACGGCTCGATAGCCAGGCCATGCCGTCGCCGCTCACGAGCTTGCACCGTGTCGCCGGTGAAGACCTGGAGATACTGATAGGCGGCGTCCATATAGAGTGTGATGCGCGGCGTGCCAGCGGGTGCGGCGAAGATCACACGCGCATAGCCATCGGCGTCGCGGGCCAGATCGGTGAAGCCGGTATCCATGACGGTTGAGCCGATGTCACGCGGCGTCCGGAAATCGTAGAGCGTGCCCTCCACACTGACCGACGGTAGCATCGGAATCTGTCGCTGATCGGTATGGAAGTAGGCGCGAGCGGGCAGCGTGAGCAGATCGGCGTCAATCGTCTCCGAGCCGACAGTGAAATAGGGGTGATGCCCGGCGCCATACGGCAGGAGGTCCGCGCCAATGTTGCGCGCAGTCGTCCGCATTTCCAGCCCGTTCTCAGTGAGTTGATAGGTCGCCTGTAGTGCAAGGACGAAGGGATAGCCTGGCTGTGCGTGCAGCGTGAGCGCCAGCGTCAGCCGGTCCTCGCCCTGCTCAACCAACCGCCAGTTCATCCAGCGTGTCATGCCGTGGATAGCGTGATGCGGGCCGACCTCGTTGATCGGCAACTGATACTGCTCGCCACGGAAGACGTACTTGCCGTCCGCGATACGGTTGGGAAACGGCAGCAAGAGCGCGCCCCGGCCATCCACTGGCATATGGTCCTGCTCGTAGGTGTCCAGGAACGAGCGCCCGCCGACTGAAAACACGCGCAACCCTGCGCCCATCTCCGTCACGACGGCGCGCGTCGCTCCCCGGCGTAGCTCGAATTGCTGCCCCGATGGCAACGCTGATGCCGATGCTTCGCTCATACTCCCGGCTCCTATGCCCACTGTATCTCCGCCCTACGTCTTCGCCACCCATAGCTATAGGAGCATTTGCACATCAGGTGCCAGCAATTCATGCGAGATCACACGTAGCGGTCCAGCCAGCGCAACAGCCGCTCGTAGAGGTCGCGGGTGTGGTCGCGCTCGCGGAAGCCGTGGCCCTCGCGCGGATAGACGGCAAGCTCCGTCGTCACACCACGCTCGCGCAGCGCGCGATAGAAAGCATACGCCTGGTTGACGGGTACGCAGGGATCCTGTTCGCCATGCACGATCAGCGTCGGCGTCGTCACACGCGCAGCATAGGTCAGCGCCGAGCGTTCGCGGTAGGCGTTCGGCTGTTCCAGCCAGTTCGCCGCGATGAAGTCTTCATCCCAGTTGCCGATGTTGCTCTGCGCATGGAAGCTATGAAAATCAGTGACGCCTGCGCCCACCATCGCTGCCTTGAAGCGGTTCGTCTGCGTCACCGCCCAGGCCGTCATGAAACCGCCGTAGCTCCAGCCGATGATTGCCAGCCGGTTGCCATCCGCCAGCCCGCGCTCGATCACATAGTCCACGCCGCCCATCAAATCCTCGAAGTCTTTGCCGCCCATATCGCCCAGCACCGCGTCAGAAAAAGCCACGCCGCGCCCCATGCTACCGCGCGGATTGATGCGCAGCACCGCGTAGCCCGCCGTGGAAAGCTGCGGCGCCATGAAATCCAGCCAGGTGTCGCGAAAGGCCGAGGTTGGGCCGCCATGCACATTCAGCACGAGCGGCGGCAACTGTCCCTCTTTGGGGTTGAGCGGCGGCGTATACAGCCCCTCGATGCGCCAGCCGTCCGCGCCCTCGAAGCTGATGCGTTCGCTCGGCGCAAGCTGGAAGGTCTCTTCAGCGATGGGGTTGAGCCGCGTCAATTGCCGCCACTGCACCGTCTCCGCTCCTGGCTCGCCATGCAGTTCACCTAGCCAGATGTTATCGCCGTGTTGCTGGTCGCTGTGCGTGGTGACGAAGGTGCGCAGGTCTGGCGTCGCGGAGACATGCGGCCACGCGCGATGGCCGATATAAAAGTCGCTGCTGAGAACTGTGCGTGTGTCGCTGACGGTATTGAGGATGCCAAGCCGGTTGCTCAACCCGGCCCAGGCAACATAGAGCAACCGCCCATCTGCCCCATCCGGTCCACCGGGCAATTCACCAAGCCAGCTTGGATTGCACTCGATGCCCGGCGTCAGGTTGCGTGCCTCGCCGCCCGCGATGGACTGCACATAGACATCGCCGCCGACCAGCGGGCGGTCGCTCCACTCGCCGGAGACGTAATAGAGGCGCTGCCCATCGCGTGACCAGGTGAGCGCACCGGCCTGGCGGGTGAGCGCGCTGATCTGACGAATCGCGCCGCCACCTGCTGGAACATCACCGATCTGGCCGCGATACCAGTCAGATTCCGTCGGGCCAGCCGAATAATACACCGCCAACTGCTCGCTATCCGGAGACCAGGCGTAATACCAGATGGTGACGTTCGGCGGCGTCACTGGCTCCGGCGTATCGCTCTCCGGGCGCACGGTCCAGAGCCGCCTGTGTCGCTCTTCCTCGTTGACCTTCGGCTCGGTTCCCGGCTCAGCGCCTTCCAGCGAGAGGAACGCGATGCGGCGGGCATCCGGCGACCAGGCGATGTCGCTGGCGCCATTGGGCATCGCGCAGACGCGCCTCGCCTCGCCGCCCTCCACCGGCATGATATAAAGCTGCGGGTGCCTGTCGTCGCCGCGCTGCGAGGTGAAGGCAATGCGCTGGCTATCCGGCGACCAGCGTGGCTCATCGTCGCCATGCTCACCATTGCTGAAAGGGCGCGGCTCGCCGCCAGCGGTATCCACCAGCCAGATGCGGCTACGCTGCACCGGCTGATCTGGTAGCCACTCATAGAGCGGGAAAGCAACCTGCTTGCCGTCCGGCGATATCTGCGGATCGAGGGGCAGGCGCAAGCTGAATATCGCATCTATTGTTACTGGCGTCTGTTGGGCCGCTGCCAGGGAGGCTGCCGCCGGTTGGGCTATGTGCTGCTCGTTGCTCATTGGTTGGTTACTACACTTTCTTGGCGCTTGTGCGCTGCTACGCTCGACTACGCGCGCTATCCTTTACCCGGTCATAGGCCACCAGTAGACCCTTCAGGATGAGGTTCGGGTCCACCACGTCAATGCTTGATGTGACCCCTGCGATAACATCGGCAAGACCACCGTGCGCGATCACTTTGGCGCGTTCGCCGCCCGGCAGATCACGACGCAGCCGCGCTACCAATCCTTCGACCAGCCCGACATGCCCAAAGACGATGCCCGACCGCATGCACTGGACGGTATTCTTGCCGAGCGCCATTGGCGGCGCGGAAAGCTCCACCTGATAGAGTTGTGCGCCGGCCCGCGCCAGCGCCTCCGCCGAAATGCCCAGCCCTGGTGCAATCGCGCCACCGAGGAAATCACCCTCCGGTGAGACGCAATCGAAGCTGGTGGCCGTGCCGAATTGAATGACAATCGCCGGACCACCATAGAAATGATGCGCCGCCAGCGTGCTGATGATGCGGTCGGTGCCAGTCTCCCAGGGGTTATCTACCAGCAGCCGGATGCCCAGGTCCATCTGGTGATTGACGATAATCGGCTCGCGTTTGAGGTAGCGCGCCGCCAGATCAGCAAAGACCGGCGTCAACTGCGGCACGACGCTCGCCAGGATTACATCGCCAATATTCTCCAGCCGCAGCCCGACATGCTGGCAAAGGTCCGCCAGCAGCATCGCGTATTCATCGGCGGTCTTTTCGCGTTTGGTGGCGATGCGCCAGCGGGCGCGCAATCCATCATTTCGTTCACCGTGTTCGCCATGTTCACCATGTTCATTACGCTTGCCGGTCGGAGGATGCGGAGGATGCAGCGGATAGAGACCGAACTTGATGCCGGTGTTGCTGATATCCACTGTCAGCAAGAGTTGCTCCGTGCGTTCATCGCGTTCATCATGTGTACTGCGTTCGCCAGCGGTTGCCATATCGTTGCTCCAATGGGAAGGCGCGACGCCGCCGTGTGCGTTTCGCCAGGCTGATTGTATGTCCGCGCGTCAGGAAGGGTCAAGGAATGGCGCGCTGTTGTCGAAACAGGCACGGGTGCGACCAGAACATGACATAATACAAGTATCTCAGGCGTTGAAACGAGCAGGTCAGGTTGTGGAACATGATGTGCTTCTCCTGCTGTATGGAGCCTTGTTGGAGTCAACCCTGAAGCCGTGAGCTATGCCAAAACATCAGCATCCTAGCGCCGTCCGGAGGTGCCATTTATGCTCAACGATAGTAACTCTCCGTTCGATCATCCGCCGGAGTGGATGGCCCGGTCAACAAGCGGGCACCGGGCTGGCGCATCACCAGGCGCAGGCGTCTCCCATACATTGACCACACCGTCGGACGTGGCGCACCGCCAGGAGCAGCGCCGCCGCAGACCATTGGTGGAGGTGGTATCCCTCAGCGTCGTCCTGCTGGCGCTGGTGCTTGTCCCGGCGGGATTGATTCCCAGGCCGGATATCGTGACATTGGTGGCGATCACGCTGGCGATGGTGAGCGGACTGCTGGCCTATATCTTCAGCCAGACGGACGCTATCACCGCCGCCAACTGTGTGCTGCTGGGCGGCGTTGCCGTCGCCATCGCCTGGGAAATCGTCGGCAAGGCGGAGGTGCAAGGTGGCATAGACCTATCTGATCTGCGCCTCTTTGATCTGTTTGTGGTGTTGATCGTGCTTTCCGGCGTGCTGGCGGGGCGGCGCGGTCCCATCATCTTTGGCGCGCTCTCGATAGCCTTTACCCTTGCTGCGCTGCTACTTCTCCCACGCACCGGGCCATTGCAGGCATATTGGAGCGGGATGTATCCATTCGCCACTCGTGGTTCCTTCTACGATGTGATCGCAGTGGCGCTGGTGATTCAACTGCTGGCGGTCGGCGCGACCTGGCTTGGCGCAAATAGCGTCTGGTATGCGCTGATGGATGCCTCGCGCGCCGATGATTTGCAGGCCGCCAATGAGCGCATCCGCGCGCAGACCCGTATCCTCGAAGAGCAACGGATTCGTTTACAGCAAGGGATCGCGCATCTTCAACAGGTGCATACGGCGGTGGCGCGAGGGCAGTGGGATGCGCGCGCCACCATCACCCAGGGGGAACTCTTGCCGGTGGCAATGAGCCTCAATCTTTTGCTGGACCGGCTTGGACGGCTGATGCGCGAGCAAGAGGCGCGCACGCGCATGGAGGTGGCAGCGCACGAATTGGCGCTGGCGCTACAACGCATGCGCCAGGGCTTTCCCTATAGGCCGCCGCTCTATACAGGCACATCGCTCGATGAGGTGATGGTGGAGTTGCAGCGTCTGCGTCATGCGCGGATGCTCCCCGATGGTCAGCAACGCCTGGCAATCAGCGCGCCGCGCTACCCATCCTATCCCTCTCAGCCCTTTCAGCCTTCTCAGCCTTCTCAGCCTTCTCAGCCTTCTCAGCCTTCTCAGCCTTCTCAGTCCTCGTATCCGCCGTATCCCTCCTATGCTCCCAATACGTCCAGTGCTTCGCATCCAGCGCCACCCTCGTATCCATCCAACCCATCGCCATCTCATCCCTCTCATCCATCTAGCTCATCCGCTCCTTCGCAACCAAACCCGCCAGCTATTCCCCGCATGCCAGGTATTACCAATGGAGTAAACCCATCAGGGACATCCGGCGCTATGCCTGCCATACCAGCAATACCCTCCGCTCGCCCTGATACGCCATCGCAGTCGCGTCCACGCTGGACGTTACCGTCGTTGCCTTCGCAGGCGATGCCCAGGCGCGCACCGCCGACCAGACCAATCATCAACAATTTGCCGCCGCTGGACACTACGCCCTGGCCAACGTTGCGGGCGCGTGAACTGCTGGATAAAGACATCGAGCTACCCGCCTGGCTGCGCGATTTCTCTGATGATGAGGCTGGCAAAGCTGTTGAAAGAAGCCAGGCAGCGGCCAGGGCTGAAACGGCTGAGCCAACCACGCCACATACCGATGAGGCACGCGCCGATCAACCGGATCAACCAAGCCAGCCAGAGCAAACAGAGCAAAGCGACGAGTATATTCCGCCCTGGCTGCGCGAGGACGAGTGATGTCCTCTCCCCCGTGCGCGGGAGAGGGGAGAGCCAGAGAGACCTCACCCCCGACCCCTCTCCCGCGAGGAGAGGGGAGCGCGGGCGAACGCTTGTGGCGATAGATGATGGGTTCGTTCGGCCAACTCTCGCGCAGTGACTCACTAACCCACCATACACGGTTTCAAACGCTGGCCATCCTTCTCGTGCGGACAAATTAGATGCGCCTGGTCTCTCTTGTGGGCATTCATGCGCCGTTCTGCTACAATGAGAAGGCAGCAGCCACAGGCGACCAGCGTGGGATTGGTATTTGTTAGCCACCCAGCCGAGTGTTATGCTCATGCTACTGCAACAGAGATGCGTGAGGAGACTGCGCGATGGAGCTACAACCGGATATTCATGTGGTGGACGGCGTAAACTGCAATGTCTACGTGATTCTCGAAGCGGATGGTCTTACGCTGATTGACACTGGCATCCCAGGCAGCGACAAAAAGGTGGTTGCCTATTTGGAGCGCATTGGCCGGTCGTTGCGCGATGTGCGACGTATTGTGTTGACGCATCAACATCCAGATCACATCGGCAATCTCGCCACTTTGGTTGCCGCCTCCGGAGCGGAAACGTTCGCAGACCCGCTTGACACACCAGCCATTGACGGCACAGGACCGCGCGAGCTGCCGACCTCACCGATCATGCGGTTTATGATGCAGACGTTGTTCATCCGGCGGATCAAGCCGGTAACTATCCAGCGGCAGGTGAGGGAGGGGGAGACGCTGCCGGTACTGGCAAGCGATGGCGGCCTTCAGGTGATCGAGACGCATGGGCATACGGTGGGGCATATATCGCTCTATCTCCCTGGGCGCAGGCTGCTCTTCGTTGGCGATGTCTATGGGCACAGCAACGGTGATGTGAGCATGACACCGAAGATGTTCAATCACGACACCCCACAGACGCTACGTTCGATGGCGAAACTGGCGACCTTCGACATCGAGGCGAGTTTGCCGGGCCACGGCGCGCCAATCCTCACCGGCGCAGGCGACAAGTTGCGCATGGTGGTAGAACGCGCTGGAATCAAGCAATAGAGGCGATAGAGGATGCGTAATGATGGCAACACATGACGATTGGCGCGTGAAGTTGGATGTGAGCGAGGATGAGGTGTATCCCATCCTGGCGCGTGACCGTGTATGGAACAGCTTCGCTATTGCCGATCTCTTGCCACCGATGCGCGCATACAGCCACTACGCGCTCGCCTCTCAGGGAGACCAACCAGCAGAAGCGGCCTGCCTCGTGGTGCAGCATCCGCGCTTCACCGTCATCAGCCCGTTTGGCGCGGATGACGGCATTGCCGCGATGCTGGCGCAACTAGCGCAGTTGACGCTGCCAGCGCATGCGTTGATTCAGTCGCAGCCGAACCACTTGCCGCTGCTCGAACGCTATTACCGCCCGCTCACCGGCTGGCGCGAGATGCTGCGTATGGGGCTGACGGCGGAGACCTTCCGCGCGCCCGATATGCCATCATTAGCGGTACAAGCGGTGCGGCTCACACTTGATGACCTCACCGACCTGCAAGCCTTGCAGAACCTTTATCCCGAAACACACTTCCATCCAGATCTGCTGCGCAATGGCGTCTTCTATGGCGTCCGTGCTGATGCCGGGCGTCTCGTAGCCGCCGCTGGGACGCATATCGTCGCTGGCGCGTATGGCATCGCCGTGCTGGGCAACATTTTCACGCACCCCGACGCGCGTGGGCGAGGCTATGCCACGATGGCCACCGCCGCGCTCATCACTGATTTGCTGGCGCATGGCTGCCGCGATATCGTCCTCAATGTCGTTGCGGACAACCACCCAGCCATTCATGTCTACGAGCGCCTGGGCTTCCAATCTACCTACCGCTATGTAACGGGCGAGGCTGGACACTATGCTGTGCAGCCGGAGTAATATTGTACAGGTGCTATTTTGGATTTATCGCGCTATGAGCCGCTGGCCGGTTTCGCGCCGTCAAAGAAAATCGCCAGTGAGCCAACAAATGTTTATATTGGCATGGAAACGAGCGCAACACCGCCGGTTGCTGGTATCTGGGAGATAGCGACAGGGAATTTGATCTGGGCAGAAGAAGGAACTCTGACACTGGCATGGAATTATGCCGGAACCCAATTGTTGGCGGCCAGAGAACTTTCCGCTAAAGCTGAGGATAAGCAACACTATCTATTTGAACGACATAGCTGGCCGCAAGATTATCTTATAAGCCAATGTTCAGTACAACTTCCTTTCTCCGCGTGGCCCTATGATCTTTGGGTCGCCCCGTCCAATACCCTGGCTGTTATGCGATGGGTAGATCAAGGTATGTCAGGGTGGGAAGCCATTCTGCTCAAGAATAACGGTGATGTTCATCTGAAAGGAGCGGATTTTCGATTGATGAGCGGCGAAGCCATTCAATGTTATCCTGCGCTCAGCGCTGATGAACGCTATGCTGTATCTGGATATCAGACCATCTACAGAACGACAGATACAGGTCATCAGGTTCCATTAACGCATGGACGCTATGAGGTAGGGCGAATAGTGGTCATAGATATTCGCAACAGCAATTTCCGCGAAATCACAATTGATGATGCAGTGCCCGCAAAACTGCACGGCACTGCATCGAAGTGGACTGATGTGCCAATATTTCTCGACAATCAGCGATTCACCATCGCACTGCCGAGCGGCGCAAAACGCATCTTTGATGTTACGAGCTAAAGCGGTCGTCCCAATCGCGCCACTCGTCCCATTCCAGCCAGGGCAGCGGTGAGATGCGGCTGGCAGGCCCATTGAGCCGGGCGCCGTTGGTCGGCTGCTGGCCGAAGGACCACGAGGGGTCCGAAAGATGCTCACGTACACGCGGATGCAGCGCAGGCGCCTCCCACGGCGCAGGCGTGAGCGATGGATCCAGCGATGGTATCGGCACCAGCGCGGCGGGCGTATCCAGCAAGGCATCCGGGCGCGCCTCACGCGGATTTGGCGTCCGCAGCAGCGCCACCAGCTCATCGAGCGAGGTGCCGGAGGGTTCCGGCCACTTCCACGGCAGACCAAGCCAGGCGCGCTCCACAGCGCGGGTCAGGCGGCGCAGCGCCCCTTCCAGACGCAGGCGCTCCTCGCGGTCGCGTTGCAGCACCGTCATGCGCTCGCCAAGCAGCCCCACCGCCTCATTCAACTGGTTCAGCGGTCCCTCCAGGGTGGATGGCGCTGGCGATGTATCGGTGCGTCCATAGAGCGCAGCCATCAGGGTATCATGCAGGCGCAGCGCATCTTCTTCGCTCTGCTGGCGCACCTGCGCCGCGCGGGCGCGCACCTGGCGCAATTCATGCAGGCGGGAGCGCGCCAGAATCTCCGCCTTGCTGCGGCTGGCGTGGATATCCAGCACTGCCCGCAGCAACAGCAGCATGCCGGAGACAACAAAAATGCCGTCAAAGACGGCGGCAAGCGTCGTATTCAGTTGGAGAGCGGGGCGAACCAGGTTATTCAGCGACAGCAACTCAAAGAGACCATAGACAGCGAGCGCAACGACAACGCCCAGGCTGGCGATCACGCGGTTGGTCGTGCGAAGCGCCAGCAACAGCACGATTGGCAGCAGCGCCAATAGTGAGGCGCGCGGACCCAGCAGCGCCATACCCCAGGCCAGCATGCCAAGCTGCGACGCCAGCAAGATTGCGCCCGCGCTGCGCTGGCTAGCGTCGTCGTGCGCCAGCGCATAGGCCAGCAAACCGCCCAGCCCGGCAATCACCGTCAGCGCCAGTGCCCAGTACGCGCCAGCAGAACCAACCAACATCAACACGGCCATTGAAATCGCTGCCACAGCAGCAACACTAGCCTCCACGACAGCGATGGGGATGACGAGATTCGTTGCCGGTAATGGTTGCGGGCGAGTCAGCGGATACTGGCGGAGCAGCGGGTCCGTCTCAGTGAGGGAAGGACGTGGCACGGCGCGCGTGGGCGCTGTCTTTCCATTGCGTCCATCTTGTATGTCGCGTAGATCACGCAGATTGCGCGTCCGAACGGGCACACGCGGAGCAAGTGGCGCGGGTGGATTGGCGGGCGCACTTTCAGTGGGCGCAATAATCTGGGGCGCCGGGGCAATCCTGGGGGCAATGACCATATTGGCCTCCTCAGCCAGTTCAGTGAGTGAAGTTTCCTCTGACTCTAGATGTATATCGAGCGTATCGAGTCTATCTACATCGAAGTTGGTTTCAGCGGATGAGCCAATCGGTGACAATTCCTCTGTCTCATCGGCCACAGGTGAAGCCGATTTCGGGGTGGACATAGGAGGCATGTCAGGTGGTGTCACAACCGTATCGGTCAGCGGGTTCGCCGGAGCAGTGGGGCGCGGCGCAATCGCCGCCATACGCGCGAGCGTGGGGTAGCGGCGTTCGCGTGTCGTTTGCGTGGTTGCAGCCAGCGCGTTCGTTGCGGCTTGCTTCTGCTGCGCGGACGTTTTAGTAGCGGGCGCTGTTTTGCGGGATTTTTGCGCCTTTGAGGTAGCCTGAGCTGTCAGCGTGTCTCCCTGCGCGGCGCGCACACGCGACTTCCCGCGCGCCTCAATTTTTTCAGGATGTTCGGGCGCTTCCTCGCGTGCGGTGATGGCAGGGGGCACTACGATCTGCGCTTGCGTATTGCCAGGCGCCGCAGCAATTTTTGCGGCTGGCGCAGATTGGAGAGCTGATGCAGTTGGCATAGAAGAACGCGGCGCAGGCCGCCGGGTGCGTTTCTGCTGGCGGCGGGTCAGCGCCACGTCGCGCACTGTGCCGGACGCTCCTGCCGAACCTGACGACGCCTTGATCTTCTTCTTGCTACTCATATACGCCCTACCTCGCTTCCCGCCACCTGTGTCCGTTGCGACCTACTCCATCATACTCTATGACGCTTGCCAGTGGATACACTGGTACAAGCAGCCCGCATGACTTGACATACCGGTCCATTCTATGCCACACTGTTAGAAATGGAAGTCGCTCTCTGCGACTCCTATCCATACAGATCAACGGCGTTGGCCGCGCAGCGAATGCGCAACGATCAACGCCGGAAGCAGCGCCGACGGAACCAGTAGGTTTCATGCTTGCGTCTCCAGAGAGTCCGGGGTTGGTGCGACCGGACGGCGCGCGGAAGCCGAACATCACTCCTGAGCTGTCACTCGATCTTCTCGCCGGTCGCCACCGGACCAGATATACTGGGGCACGAGAGAAGTGAGACATGACCGGACCCCGCCCGTTATCTTGCGGGGGGACATATGGCAGAACCATGTGTCCCATGAGCGGACCACACCGCGCTCACCTGTTGGACGACTGAGCGTTGGCGTTGGTCAATTTTGGGTGGTACCACGGGATAACTCTCGCCCCTGCTGACGGGTGAGAGTTTTTTTATGCGGTCTACAGTCTAACCCGTTCCAACTGGCCAGCCATTTCAATCGTTCCGATAGTTCCAAACATTCGTAGGCGACCGAGAAGCGCAGACGCTAAGGAGCGCAACACATGCAACCGACATCACACGCATCACAAGAAGTTCAGCCCAACCAGGTGAGCGTCAGCCCAACTGAACTGCTGTATCACACTGACAGCTATATCCGCACGTGCGAGGCCAAAGTCGTAGGTAGCGAAGGCAATTCGCTCGCATTGGATCGCACGATTATCTACCCCGGCGGCGGTGGGCAGCTCGCCGACCGGGGAACGCTGCTCTGGGGATCGGAGCGCCTGCCGCTGGTTGGTGTCCACAAGCGTGGTGATGTCGTCTGGCATGAGGTTGCGCCCACCGCTGCGGGGTTGCCTGGCGTTGGCGAAAGCGTCACCTGCGAGGTGGACTGGGAGTTTCGCTATCGCATGATGCGCACGCATACCGCGTTGCACATCCTCTGCGGCAGCATCTTCCGCGATTTCGGCGCGCAGGTGACGGGCGGCCAGATGTATGAGGACCGCGCGCGTATGGACTTCTCGACCGATGTCTTTACGCCAGAGTGGGTGCATGCCGTCGAGCGCAGCATCAACGAAGCCGTCGCCGCCGATCACCCCATCAAGGTTTATACGCTGCCACGCGCCAAAGCCTTTGAGATACCCGATCTGATACGCACCAAGATCAATCTGCTGCCGCCGGAGATCAGCGAGATACGCATCGTTGAGATCGTCGGGCTGGACTTGCAGGCAGATGGCGGCACGCATGTGCATAGCACACGCGAAGTGGGCGGCATCAAGATCACTAAGACCGAGAACAAAGGCAAACAGAACAAGCGCATGGAGATCGTCCTGCTGGACGAACCTGCTAGCTAAACACTCGCGGCAGTAAACTGCCGGCGCACGAGATGAGGTGTCGCGGCTTTGAAAAGCCGGCGCACGAAACGGGAAGACTGAAGTCTTGGCGGCGCGACCTGCGGAGGCTTTAGCCTGTCGTCCGTGCCCCGGCTCTTTAGAGCCGAGATGGGGCATAGATAATCGGCGAGGATACCATAGATGGCAGAGAAAACGAGAACAACGAGCAAGGCCGGTCGCGCCAGATCGAGCGGTACGAATGGTGGCAACGGCGCAAAAGCTACCACGACAACAAAGAAAGCCAGAGTTGCCGGCGCCAGTAACGGCAAAAACGGCACGAATGGGCATACCACAGCGACGAAACGCCAGCTTTTCCAGCCGGTCGTTGCGCCGACGCGCGTGGACTATCCGCTGCTGGAAGAGGGCGTGCAGCGGTGGTGGGATGAACACGACATCCTCAACAAATACCTGCACCGCAACGATGGCGCGGAGAAACGCTGGTCATTCATAGACGGGCCGATCACCGCGAACAACCCGATGGGTGTCCATCACGCCTGGGGCCGCACCTATAAAGACCTCTTTCAGCGCTTCAACACGATGCGCGGCTACCGCCAACGGTATCAGAACGGTTTCGATTGCCAGGGGTTGTGGGTCGAGGTTGAGGTGGAGAAAGAGCTTGGCTTCCACAATAAGCGCGAGATCGAAGATTACGGCATCGGCAACTTCGTAGAACGCTGCAAAGAGCGGGTGCTGCGCTATTCCAACGTGCAGGCGGAGCAATCCATCCGGCTTGGCGAGTGGATGGACTGGTCGAACTCGTATTACACGATGTCCGACGAGAACAACTACACCATCTGGGGCTTCCTCAAACTCTGCTGGCAGAAGGGGTGGGTTTACCGGGGCCGCGATGTGATGCCCTGGTGCCCGCGCTGCGCCACCGGCATCTCCGATATGGAGATCAACGAGGGCCGTAAAGAGGTGACGCATACCAGCGTCTACGTGCGCTTCCCGCTGCTGGATCGCCCAAACGAATATCTGCTGGTCTGGACGACGACCCCCTGGACACTGCCGGCCAACGTCGCCGCCGCCGTCAACCCTGAACTGACCTATGCGAAGGTAGAGCAGGACGGCGACTATTACTATCTCTCCAACGATGTCGTGCCGAAGCTGAAGAAGCTGCAAGGCCACGAACATGGCGACGCGAAGGTGGTAGCGACGCTCAAAGGCAGCGAACTGTTGGGCTGGCGCTACGCCGGTCCGTTCGACGAGTTGCCCGCCTGGACGAATACCGGGGCGGAGCATCGCGTCGTCGCCTGGGATGAGGTCAGCGCCGCCGAGGGCACGGGCATCGTGCATCTTGCGCCGGGCTGTGGCCGCGAAGACTTCGGCCTCTCCAAAGACAACGCGCTGGTGATCCTGGCGCCGGTGGATGAGAGCGGCGTCTATGTGGAGGGTTACGAGTGGCTGAGCGGCAAGCAAGTCTCTGAGGTCGCGCGGCCAATCTTCGAGAATTTGCGGCAGAAGGGCTATTTCTACCAAACCGAGAGCTACAAGCACGTCTATCCGCATTGCTGGCGCTGCAAGACGGAACTGATCTTCCGTCTGGTGGACGAGTGGTTCATCTCGATGGGTAGCCTCGATGCGCCAGCGGACCAGGATAACCTGCGCAAGCGGCTGGTGCGCATCGTCGAAGACCCGGCGATGACGTGGATACCCGGCTTCGGGCGCGAGCGCGAACTCGACTGGCTGCGCAACATGGAAGATTGGATGATCTCCAAGAAGCGGTACTGGGGGCTGGCGCTGCCCATCTACCCCTGCGAAGCCTGCGGCACCTTTGAGGTGATCGGCAGCGAGACGGAGTTACGCGAGCGCGCCGTGGAGGGCTGGCAGGAGTTTGAGGGTCACACACCGCACCGTCCCTGGGTGGATGCCGTCAAAATCAAGTGTTCGCAGTGCGGCGCGGTGGTCAGCCGTGTGCCGGATGTGGGCAATCCCTGGCTGGACGCTGGCATCGTCTCGTTCTCGACGCTGCGCTATCGCAGCGACCGCGCGTACTGGCGTGAGTGGTATCCCGCTGACTTCGTGACTGAAGGCTTCGCCGGCCAGTTCCGCAACTGGTTCTACGCAATCCTGGTCATGGCGGCGGCGCTGGAGGACAGCGCACCCTTCAAGACGTTGCTAGGCTTCGGCACACTCATGGACCAGAACGGCGAGGAGTTCCATAAGAGCAAGGGCAACAGCATCCCATTCGATGAGGCGGCGGCCATCGTCGGCGCCGATACGATGCGCTGGCTGTTCGTCAATACCATCCCAGAGCAGAATGCGCGCTTCCCACGCATCCCCAGCCATGAGGACGCCGCCAAAGCGCGCGAACAGGGCCAGCCGCCACGCCTGAACGAGCTATGGATGCAGACGCGCAGCCCGCTGGATAAGCTCTGGAACATGTACTCGTTCTTCGTCACCTACGCCAATATAGACGACTTCAATCCGCTGACCCGCTCGCTGCCGGTGAGCAAACGCAGCGACCTCGACCGCTGGGCGCTTTCTGAGTTGCAGGAGACGGTACAGCGTGTGGAGGCGTCGCTGGCGGCGTTCGACTCACGCGGCGCGGGCGAGGCCATCGCGGCGCTGGTGGAAAATCTCTCCAACTGGTATGTACGGCGCAGCCGGCGGCGTTTCTGGAAGAGCGAGGAGGACGCCGATAAGGTGGCCGCCTATCTGACGCTCTACGAGTGTCTGGTGACGGTGACGAAGCTGCTGGCGCCGTTGACGCCGTTCCTGGCGGAATCGCTCTACCAGAATCTGGTGCGCTCGGTGGACGAGCAGGCGCCGGAGAGCGTGCATCTCTGCGACTGGCCGCAGGTGGACGCCACGCTGATCTCACCGCAGTTGCGCGACGAGACGGCGCTGGTGAAGCGACTGGTGAACCTGGGCCGCGCCGCGCGCGAGAAGGCGCAGATTCGCGTGCGCCAGCCGCTCTCCAGGTTGCTCGTCGGCGTGAAAACCGAGCAGGAGCGCACAGCTATGGAGCGCGCGGAGAACAAGGCGCAACTGCGCGAAGAACTGAACGTCAGAGAGGTTGAGGTGATGCCACTGGATGAGGCGGCAATCCTGACCTACACCGTGCAGCCGAAGATGCCGGTGCTTGGTCCCAAGCATGGCAAGCTGCTGCCGAAGGTGCTGGGCACGCTGCGCTCTGGCGATATGCAGGCGGCGGCGCGCACCCTGCGCGAGACAGGAAAACTGACGCTCACTGTGGAGGGGCAGCCAGTCGAGTTGCTGGCGGACGAGGTGGAGATCGAGGCCGGCGCACGCGAGGGCTATGTCGCCGCCGAGGAACGCGGCTACGTGGCGGTGCTGGAAACCACACTGACGCCGGAACTGCTGGCGGAGGGGTTGGTACGCGACCTGACGCATCTGATCCAGGAGGTGCGCAAGCACGCTGGGCTGGCCATCGAAGATACGATAGACACCTGGCTCGTGCTCGACGCAAAGCTGGCTGAAATCATCCAGCCGCGCAGCGCCTATATCCGTGAGGAGACGCTGACGCGCACGCTCACCATCTTAACCGATGATGAAGCGAGCGGTCCGGAGGATGGCTATACTGAGGTGACGCAGCCGGTGCTAACAGCCGAACTTGGTGGCCGCCAGATTGTGGTGGTGACGGTGCGGAAGCGGTAGCCCCCACCCCCAGCCCCTCCCCCGTGCGCGGGAGAGGGGAGCCAGAGAGACCTCACCCCGCCCTACGGGCACCCCTCTCCCGCGAGGAGAGGGGACCGTGGGCAGTGCGGGCATCCAATTGAATGCGCGTTGTGGCAAACGGGCTAGCAGTTGCCAAATTGATGATATCAGGGGAACGTATGGATGACCTTTTGCGCGACCTGCAACACACGCTCAACCATGAGATTCCCCTGACACGTCATCTCGGCCTGCGGGTCGAACAGTATCGTGATGGGCGCCTGACGCTCTGGGCGCCCATCACTACTAACCTGAACCACAAGTCAACGGCGTTCGCCGGTAGCCTGAACTCTGTGCTGACGCTCGCGGGGTGGGGGCTGGTCTGGCTGCTGCTCAAAGAGTGGGGTCTCACCGGTACGGTGGTGATCCAGGAGAGTAGCTGCCACTATCGCCGGCCCGTCAGCAACGATTTCACCGCCAGTTGCCAGCAGCCATCCGCCGATGAGTTAGCGCGGTTCGAGGCGCAACTGCGCAGCCGTGGCAAAGCGCGGATAGAGCTAACCGTCGAGATATGCCAGGATGAACAGGTAGCCGTCACGTTTCGCGGGCGCTATGTTGTGCATCTCACCGCGAAGAGCAGCTAGGAGCCGCGTACCTTTGTTGGCCGGATGCGTAGCGCCACCGGATACTCCCTCGCCATGTTTTCTATCGAGCCTAATTCGACGATGCTCTGCGCATACTTCGCCGCGTATTCTGGTATCTCGTGAGCCAGCTTCTCGTTGGGGTTGACCTGCGCCTCGCCGGTGATGATGACGACATCATCTCCGTCATCGGTGCTATTGAAATTGAGCGAGACATGCGGGTTGCGCGCGATATGTTGCAGCCGTTTGGCGGTCGTTTGATTATAGACCAGGATGGTCTCGCCATCCCAGAGGAACCAGACGGGATTGGGTTGGGGCGTGCCATCGGCGCCGACGGTGGTCAGCCAGATGACAGTTTCTTCGCGCAATCGCTGGGCGACGCGCTGGCCAAAAGGTGTCGTTGCATCGGGAAGAACGCTGCTCATGGAAGGTTATCCTGATTTCCTGCTGTGTCATGGACTGTAGCCAATCACCGGCTACTGAGGAGTTATAGCATGCGCTACGCGCAGATGCCACATGCTCCCACCGCTGCCACATAGCATGTCCCGCATAGTGGGTTTGTATGCTGTGCTAGATAGCCCATCGTGGTGTTTTGGTTTGGTGGCGCAGACATTCCTGTCTGCGTCTTCAACGTCCTGGCTTGGTGGCGTTCGTCGTTTGTTCATGCTCGATGATGCGGTCCATCTCCTGCCGCATCGCTTTGATATCGGGATAGGAGCGGTAGACGCTGGCGAAGCGGATGAAGGCGATATCGTCGAGCTTGCGCAGTCGCTCCATCACCATCTCACCGATGACGCGCGTCTCTACCTCCGCCTGTCCCAGCTTGTAGAGTTCGTTCTCGATCTCCTCGACAATCGCTTCGAGCTGGCCGACGGGAATCGGGCGCTTCTGGCAGGCGTGTTGCAATCCCTGGCTGATCTTCTCACGCTTGAAGGGTTCGCGCCGTCCATCGCGCTTGACCACCATCAATTCGGGCAGCACCACACTCTCCACCGTGCTGAACCGCTGGAAGCAATGCTCACAGCGGCGGCGGCGGTGGATCGTGCCGCCCTGGTCGCGTGAGTCGGTCACGCGCGATTCATGGAATCCACAATACGGGCATTTCATGGGTTGGTCTGGCTCCCCATCCTCAGTTGCCAATTGGTTGTGTTGGTCGCTATCGGTTGCTGTCGAGTCAATGCCTTGCTGTGCAGTATAGCACAGCAGAGGCAAGTGAGCGCGAGGATGTGTTGCCGCTACCAGATAGCATCTCCATCTGGCAAACCAGCAACTTCTTAGGGTTGTAGCTCAAGAGAAAGAGCAGTAGTTTCGTGACATGCTCCCCATCCACAGAGAATGGGACTTCTCAGAGAACGCATGCGGCACCCCGCTACGTTATCCCCTGAAGGCGGTGCCCCCGCCTGAACTGTCTGAACAGGCCAACGTTGTTTTTGCTTGTTCCCGCCGGTCCTGTTCCAAACCCACCTGCAACACATTGATGGCGCCGTTGTGGTCGCGGTCCAGCACCAAGCCGCATTCAGTGCAGATGTGGGTTCTGACTGAGAGACTTTTCTGGACATACGCCCCACAGCGGCTACAGACCTGGCTGGTATAGTGTGGGGGTATCGCCATGACTCGCTTACCGGCGCATGCTGCCTTGTACTCGAGTATATGTCGGAACTGTGCCCACCCAGCGTCATTAATACTCTTCGCCAAGTGATGATTGCGCATCAAGTTGGCGACCTGCAAGTCTTCCAGATAGATCGTGTCGTATTGTCTGAGCAGTTTTAGTGCTTCTTTGTGATGAAAGTCAGCCCGTTGCCGTTTAACTTTCTGATAGTGCCTGGCGACCTGTTGCTTCACTTTTTGCCGACGTTTGCTGCCTCGCTGACAACGGGCCAATTTGCGTTGCTTCCTGCGCAGCGCCTTTTCGGCCTTTCTGAAGTAGCGAGGATTATCGCAGATCTCATTCTGGGCCGTGACATAGAATACCTTGAGTCCCACATCAATTCCAGTGACTTCGCCGGTTTTGGGCAAGGGATGAATGGGTACGCCTTCACAGGAAAGGCAACAATACCAACCGTCCGCCTCCTTGGAGATGGTAACGGTCTTGGGGGTGCCTTCCCAGGGCCGATGTACACGGATACGCACGCGGCCAATCTTGGAGAGACTGAGCAAACCGCCGTCTATCACGGCTCCATTGCCATACTGCGGATAGGTAAATGAGTGATAACGCCCTTTTCCCTGGAAGCGCGGATACCCTGGTTTTTCACCTGCTTTCACCCGTGCAAAGAAGCGCTTAAATGCCATCTCCAGGCGGAGCAACACATCTTGCAGCACTTGGGAATGAACACTGGCGAGGTCAGGAAACGCTGCTTTCAAGTCGGGTAATTCGGCTTTCTGTTGAGGATATGTGGCTCCTACATTTTGGCCGCGTTGCCACCAGGTTTTGCGCTGTTCCAGAGCGATATTATAGAGTGTATGGCATTGCCACAGGATATTCTCCAGTGTCTGCGCTTGTTCAGGAGTTGGCTCTAGCCGATATTTGTATGTCTTGTGGGTTGCTGTTTCTTTGCTCATATGTTGATATTATTACTCATGAGCAAAGAAACAGCAAGAGTATCAATAGTCTTAGCCATCCTCTAGGGTAGCGGCGTTCGTTACACTCGTCTTGCATCTCTTTGTTTGGTGGGATACAATCAACCCAATGAGAGACTGCGGTTTCCTGTGTAGATAAGGGATACCGATTTTTATCGGCTGGTCGTCAAAAACACAGAAACCAACAGACTTTGTGGGGCTGTAGCTCAGGGGAAAGAGCGTCGGTTTCCTAAACCGTGTGTCGCAGGTTCGAATCCTGTCAGCCCCACCCCCAATTTTCCCAGCGCCGTTCTGTGCTGCTAACCCAGTCAGATTTCTGCCCGGCACCCGCTCTAATCTTCTGGTACACTTTTGCTGTTCCTTCAATGTTCTCAATATTTGCTCAATGGGAGAACAGGCGCACAATGGACCTAGCAACCTCTACCACAACAGTTCACAACGGCTAACTGTGGCGTATTGCTACAAGACCAGGCACGACCAACGTTGCTTGATTGTAGAGAAATAGCTCCTCAAGTGGATGGCTATTTCTCACGTTAGCTGTTGCCTCTCTCCGGCTTGGCGCAAACGCCCTCCCTCCATCAGTCCCCACTATCATCGCTATCGTCGGCACAAGCGCCAGGCAGCTCCACCCTAATGAGCTGCCCGCTAGCTCATAGTCTCTGCTCGTCTCGCATATCTCTTCAGAACGAGAAGTAGGTGGCCCCTATGCTTCGTGGGAGCAGGAAGAGCGCGAACTGCCGACGACCGGACTCATGGAAGCGCAAAGGGCATTGGTGTCAGCGCAAGAGAGAAGGCAGTGAAGAACATGAAGAGAGTGTTGCTTCTATGCCAAGAAGAAAGTTGGACCGTTTCCCTGTTGACCTCCCCTGTGATGAGGCGTTGCGGCGCTACTATCGTAGCTACGATGGCGCGACCCTTTACCACCGGCCAGCCGCCTTGCCTGATATCACGTCGCGCAGCCTCTTTGGTAACGCGCGGCCCCTTGTGCTGGACCTGGGCTGCGGGCGCGGCGAATACCTGCTAGCCCAGGCGCAACGCCATCCCAGCTACAACTATGTTGGCCTGGATTGGCAGCGCAAGTATCTCTACGATGCAGTCAACCACGCCGTCAGGCTTGATCTGCCCAATGTCCTCTTTCTGCGGACCGATTTGCGTCAGGCGATGTGCAAGGTTCCCTCCGAGGCCGCCAGCGCGCTCTTGCTGCTGTTTCCTCCGCCGGTGGTGAAGCACAAACATCAGCGCAAAGACCTGCTCACCGAGGCATTCGTCGCTGAGCTTGTGCGCATCCTCATGCCAGGGGGCACGCTCACGTTCGTTACCGATCACCGCCTGTACTTTGCGCAGAAACGCCTGCTGTTTGAGCGACACCTGTGCTGTACGCTGGCGAGCGAAGGATTCGAGGGCGGCCAGACATGGTTTCAGCAGGTCTGGGAACGGCATGGGCTGCCGTCGCTCCGTGCTGAATACCAGAAAGTTGGCAGCGAGCGCCGCTAACCAGCATTCTCCTGGTGGAGAGTAGATGAGTCGTTCGTCGCGTGAGACGACTCGGCATCACACGAAGTGACCGTCATGGTGGGCATGCCTGCGCGGAGTAGCGGAGCATATGATGAGGCGAGTGAGACAGCGGCGCCTCATGGCTGGCATCGGCTTGGCGCAGGCGTTCTATGACCAGCGTAAGGCGGCTGGACTACGGCGCGCTTAGCTCTTGGCAGTTTTGCCCTCTTTGCCCCCTTTGCCCGCTTTGGCCATCTTGTTTGCTTTGGCTGCGGCGCGATTGAGGTTCTCGGCTACCCGGAACTTCACGATTTTGCTCACCAATTCCAGCGGAAGCGGTTCGTCGAGCGGGAACTGTATCGCTCCTGGCGTGCTTTTATAGGGAGCCAATTCCTGCTGAAATGCCGCAACTCCGCTTGACGTTGGGTAGAATCCGATATGGTTCTTCAATGCAGCGAAATAAACGAGATTGCCCTTCAGCGCAAACGCCGGCATTTGATAGCTGATGCGCTCCTCCGCGTCAGGCGCGGCGGCCCGTATGGTTGCCCGCAGTGTTTCGAGCTTTGCCTGGATATCCTCAGGGAAGGTAGCGATATACTCATCAATAGAACTACAGTTGGCTTTTTGACTGGTCATCCCACTTTTCCTCCTCTTGCCTGCTGTTAATTTGGAACATAGCCGTCCAATACACGACTGACCTGTCTGGCAAGCTGATATTGCCCTTCTAGCAATCTCCCCACAAGTCTCTATTCTACTGTATAGCGCCCTTTGCAGTATTGTTATCAGTCCGCCAGCGGCTTATGAAGCGCCATGAGCAAGGCGCCCCTAAACCACACCACTGGCTACGCTCCGCAGCTAATTCCTCTTGCGCTGGTCATTAAGGCAGCATTTACACAAACATCTTCCGCCGTTAACACACAGGAAGCACACTGTTCAAGGTTACGTATTTGTTCCTAACCCTCGCATGACTACCATGCAGGAAAGGATGTGCTTTTGTGAAGAGTGCTATATCCCCCCGAATTCGGATTCTCTCCGGATTCGCGCTGCTTGTGGCTCTGGTCGCGCTGCTCTCTGGCTGTGCGACCTCCTCGTCTACGAGTACGAACGCCACACCACCCGCCAACGGCCCTCTCAGCCAGCTAGCGGCGCTGCCGGGCTATCAGGTCTCTGTGTTCGCCCAGGGGACGCAGAGCTACTTTGGCCCTGACTCTCTGGTGGACGATGGTACTCACATCTTTATTGACTATCAGAATAAGACCGCGAAAGATTGTACCGATGCAGCAACCGCCAACAGCACCATCGTCGAGTACACACTGCAAGGCAAAGTGGTCACAACCTTCAATATCCCTGGGCATAGCGATGGCATGCGGGAAGACCCTAGCACCCGTCTGCTCTGGGTTACGTCCTGCGAAGATGGCAACCCGCGTTTCGTCACACTAGACCCTACTTCTGGCACGATTACGCCCTATACATTTGCTCCCACACCACATGGCGGCGGCTATGATGATCTGGCGTTTGTCAATGGCATGGCTTTCATCGCAGCTTCCAATCCCAACCTCAACGCCGCTGGGGTAAACGTCTTCCCCGCCGTGGATGAGATGACCCTCAGCGGTGGCACAGTGACGCTGAAGCCGATCCTCATGGGGAATGCGAGCGCAACTGATCTCGTCAGTAAGAGTACCGTTACCCTCAATGAAGTCGATCCTGATTCGATGACCGTTGACCCGCAGGGCAACCTGGTGCTGGTGAATCAGGCGGGATCGGAACTGGTCTTTATTAGCAACCCTGGTACACCGCAGCAATCGGTCTCTCGTTTGCTCGTCGGCGACCAACTCGATGATACCGTCTTCGCGCCGCGATCGGGGCGACTGCTCGTTGCTGATGGTGTGACAAACACTACATACTGGATCCGCAGCACCTTTGTGCCCAACTCGGTTAACCATTACCTCTATACCGAGGCACCAGATGATTCGGGCACAGTTGGCTTTGTAGGTACGGTTGATCCTACCACAGGGTTAGTGACGCCCGCTGTTATCGGCCTGACTCATCCAACGGGCATGATCTTCGTACCAGACTAGCACACGGCATCTCTCTACGAGCAACGTAAACCCCTGACTTGAAGAGCGGGATGGAACAGGAATCGTGAAGGTTCCTGTTCCAACCGACACCTTTCATTTAGGAAATGTGAGAAAACATACCACCTCATCACGGATTTTTCAGGTTTTTCGCAAGAAGGAACCGCATCAAAACTCGTTATCTGCCCACCAGTAGCTTGAGCCACGGATGCTCTGGATACGCCATGAGCAAGGCATCCCTGAGCCACTGACGACGCTCCGCAGAGAGCGCAGGCAACGTTTGAGTGAAGTCGGCTTCGTCCTTTGCGCGGGGACTTTTGGCCTTGTAGAGCAACTGAATCTCTGGGGCCAGATAGGGAATGCCGGCTGGGGTAATGCTTCCTAGCGTAGCTATTGTGCGCTCAATCGTTGGCATGCGGCGAAAGAGCCACCGATCATCGTGAGTATCAGCCACCATCAACTGAATTGCCCACGGCTGCGCCGCACTAGGACGGCACCAGATATCATGGATGGCTGGCTCGAGCATTTCACCTTGACCCCAGACGCGAAACGGCCATGTCTCATCTCGCGGCGGCGGGAGGGCAGCCTGCATGTCCCAGGTAGCGAACAGTGAGCGAACGGCGGCGTGATCCCGCCGGAGAATCAGCACATCAATGTCCTCATGCTCGCGCGTCTGTCTTCCCAGGAAAAGGTCAATAGCCCATCCTCCTGCTATCCACCAGGGAGCGGAGAGAGGCGCAAAGAATGCCGCTACCTGTGGCGGGCGCCAGGGTTGCCACGTTCCCAATGGATGAGATTTACCCATCATTTGTGCCCCTTTTTGTTCAATTCTCTCTACTGATTACGAGCTCATGCCACATCTCAACACTTCTGCCGGTGATTCCGTGGTTTTGCCCCTTCTCTCGCGTCTGGCGGTCTCTCTATACTGAGACACTGAAATGCTGAGACGCAACTGAGCTACACCAGGTGAGGTGAGGGCTGAAGTGGAAACCGCCGCATACGCACATACCGGCAGAAAGAGGATACGCGATGTCACTCAAAGGCTTTGGCGGATTTGTCTATACACTGTTCGGGGTGTTCATTCTCTCAACGCTCTGGGTCACGTCGCTGACGATCCTCTCTGCTCGCCCCAATGCGACGGCTATGCTGGCGGATGCCGGAGCCAACCTCTTGAATCCGTTCCTGGTGGGGCATGGTGATCTGGGACTCAGCCAGACGACCTATACGAGGCTCGAAGCCAGCGCCAGGGCGCATCCCTCGCAGCCCATCACGCTGCCGGTCCTCAAAGTGCGGGTGCTTGGCCGGGAGATTGTGGGCAAATCGTATGCCGGGGTGGTCGAACTCGTATACAGCCGGGTGGCGGAGGGCTATTACGATGGTGGAACCGCCGCCGTCTTTGATGTGCCGTCGCAGTTACAGGCCGTGCTGCCGAATTTCGCGCTCTTCAACCCCAACAATATTCCGCTCGTTCCCGGCGGACCAACCCCAGCGCAGCTTCCGGTGTTCCTTCAGCCGTTTGTGACATTTGTTGGCTTGACGCCCGACACACTGACCGCAGCAGGTCATCAGAAAATACTCAATCTGTTGCCCTGGTTCTGGATTGCGCTGGTGGCGCTTGGCGTGCTGGCGGTGCTGTTGAATCATAGCGAGCAGAAATTGATGGGCCTGGCAAAGGGGACGATGCACGGCGCGTGGCCGGTCGTCGCCATCCTGCTGTTGCTCTGGGTGCTGTCGCTCTTCTTCAGCAAGCCGTTCATGCCCTATATTGGCATGTTGGGACTCATCAGCCGCGCGTTTCTCCCAGTTTACGGAACCGCTTTTGCCGTCGGGCTGATCGGTGTCATCATGACACGCGTTCTCGCCTCGCGCAATACGAGCGGAGACACGAAGGCGAAACAGGATGAAGCGGTGAAAATACCCGAATCTATAGCAGCCAATACTGCGCATGCCCTGCGGTGATGAACTGGTGTATCATTCTGCCCGGTAGCGCGGACATTCCTGTCTGCGGCACCCGGTGAAAACAGACGAGTCTTCGCCAGCCTGTAGAGAAGGCCAGCGAAGACTCCATGATGGTAGAGTGGGGTCACTTAGTAAATGAAGCTGACACCCCAGCCAGTGTGCGAGGTGCGATAGCTGAATACGCCGAAACCGCCGCCGAAGCCGTAGTAGTTCATCTCTTCAACGAGGAACGTTCCGTTGCCATACACGGCGACGACATGCGCCACATGGCCGAGGGCGCTGGCGCCCTGTACGCCCGGCTGATAAACAACCGTCGCGCCGACACGCGGGGTATAGCCCGTTGGCAGGCCACGCGCCTGCGCATTGGCGAACCAATCCTTGGCATTGCCGAGATAGCTCACATTATCCCAGGACAGGCGGGCAGCGCCCCAGGTGCATTGCCCGAACGGGTAGCCAGCGGTGTTCCCGCCGCCGCCACGATTCACGACGCCGCCACCGGAATTGTTGCTACTGCTACCACCGGCGCTGCGGTCGTCGGCATCGCCATCTGGCTCGTGCTCGCCACCAGTGGTCGCGGCTGTGTGGCCGCCTGTGGTGGCCGCTGCTGTGCCACTTGTGCCATTAGGCACGAATCCGGGGTTGAGCGATACGGCACGCCCATTGACGTAATGGTAATGCTGCGTGCAGTGATAGATCCCGCTGGAAAAGCCGAAGCAGAACCACCCATTGGAGAGGTAGTTCCCATAGCGGAAGTCACGCGAGGAAGGCGCAGATTGGGCAGTCGCGGCTGCCGCATGCGCTGTATGCAGGCCACTAAACAACGCGCTACCAAGCAACAAGGCCATGACAGCCGTTCCTACAAGGGACAAACGCCGAAAGCGAATGGTATACATTCTCACTCCAAACTACTGTCTAGCGTCACTATGGCGCTAAACGCTACTACGTCCAGTTCCTTTCTCTACCACTGTCTGGCAACTGGTAGATGCCACGTAGCTCCAGGCGCACGCAGATGCGCGTCTAGAACATTACTCTACCGTTACACAACCTGCGCATTCTAGCACCTCGCGGAAATGGCACAGTACCATTGGAGTACCGCTCAGTTTTACAGCACATCATTTTCCAGCTTCAGCATGGCGATTCATCGGAATAGATTGTCATTTCGGTATTCCTGCTTCCTTCAATGGAATAGCCCTTCTCTGCGCGGCGATTTCCCACTCTTTTCTGGTCTCTATTTGACCCTGGATTGAACCTTTGGGCATGCTTCCCCCACCTATTTCATGAGTCTGGTATCCGGATAGCTTTTCTGGCTCACATAGCTAACAAGACCTTGCGCGTTGATGTTTGTGATGATGTTTGCAGATTTGCAGGTTGGCAAACCAGTGGAGAAGCGGATGGTGCGTGTGAGGGAATATGACTGCTGACCACGCGACCCTGCTGGCGTTGATCGCGGCAGGCGACGAAGATGCCTTGCATCAGCTCTACGTCGCCTATCGTCCACGCCTGCGCCCATACCTCTGGCATCAGCTTGGGGGCGACGCACAGGCGGTGGAGGAGACGTTCCAGGATATCTTCCTCGCCGTCTGGCGAACGGCGGGCGCGTATCGTGGCGAAGCAAAGGTGGCCAGTTGGATATTCCAGATTGCGCACTACCTGGTGATCCACAAGCGCCGCACATTGGCGCGCTATGCCAATGATGTCTCTGCCGATGAGCTGGATGCCGAGGATGCTTCGCAAGCGATCTGGCTGGGCAATTCTCCTGAAGAGGAGATTGTGGGCAGGCTGGCGCTGGGGGAGGCGCTGCGGCGTCTTTCGCCTAAACACCGTGAGGTACTCGATCTCGTCTCACGGCAGGGCTTCTCCCTGGAAGAAACCGCCCATATTCTCGATGTGCCCACCGGCACCGTCAAGAGCCGGTTAAATTATGCGCGCAAAGCGCTCGTCCGGGAACTGTCCTCGCATTCGCTGGAGTCGCTGGAGGGGATTCGCCATGACGCCTGATGTCACCTGTTCGTGGTGCCGTGAACACCTCCCCTGGTATGCGAACGGTCAGCTTGCGCCCGAAGAGCGCGCACGCATAGATCGGCACCTCGCCACCTGTGTGGCCTGCCAGCAGGAGTTTGCTCTCTGGCGCGCCATCACCGGCACGCTGGAAGACGCTGACCGCGCGCTTCCGGTGGACACGGCGGCGGAGGCAACCTGGGCGGCGCTGCGCACCCGTCTGCCGGGGCAACGCCTGCTCATCACCACACGAGACGCGCATACCAGAGAAAGAGCAGACGATCTCGTGGAAAATAGACAATCGAACCAATCAAGTTATTCTACACATCCTACCCACCGCTCACGCCCAGTGATATCCGGCAAACCGCCGCGCAGGCGTTCGCTGCTGGCGGTGGGCGCGTTTGCGCTGGTGATTGCGCTGAGTGTGGCGGTGTTCGGGGTCATTGGCCCACAGCTTCGCGGCCATCGTGGCGCTGGACCGCAGGCAAAGACGACCGCAACCCCAGCGCCCTGCGCGACCAGCCAGCTCAAGGCGCACCTGCCCCAGTACGGCTCGGTGCGCAGCATTTCGATGGTCTCTGCGCGCGACGGCTGGGCCGTTGGTGATATCTGGAACCCCAACGGGACTACTGCTCCGCGCACGCTGATCCTGCATTTCCAGGATTGCCAGTGGACGCCGATAGCAAGCAGCATTCCCACAGCGGAGCTCAACCAGATATCAATGGTCTCGGCAAACGAGGGGTGGGCGGTTGGTTCAACGGATATGCCCGACCCAATTACTGATAATGGGCAGAAGCGCAACGATTGGCTCACCGACCGGCTGATCGTGCTGCACTATAGCAATGGACAATGGCAGCAGGCGAGCGTTCCCGGCGATGCGCAGATGATAGAGGCGCAGGTCCAGATGACTGCGACTGGCGAGGGTTGGATGCTGGTGGATCATGGGAAGACCCACCCCACGCCTTACACTATAGCGGAAGGGTATACGTTGCTCCACTACCAGAACGGCGTATGGACGCCACAATCTATGTCATTCGATGTGCCCTCGATGCTCCTCTTTGGCTTCTCCGTCACGCCGGACGGCACCTGCTGGCTCGCCGGTTACGATACCAATAGCCCGTGGGGCGGGGTCATCGCCACGTATCAGAACGGCCAGTGGCAGACCTGGAAAGGGTCTATCGTTGGCAGGCTCTCACCGTCGTTTTATACCATTACGGCGCTCTCCAACCAGAACGTTTGGGTTGGTGGCTCGAACTATTATCAGGACGCGACCGGCGACCATAACGCATCGCTCATCCTGCATTACGACGGAGCAAGCTGGACACAGGCGCAGTTGCCACCGGACCCCAACGCGAACATGGGACCCGGCGACGTAATGAGCATGACGATGATCTCACCGACTGAGGGATGGGCTTTTGAGGATACCGTGCCCGGCGCTGAAACATCTCTCTTACACTACAGCAATGGGCAATGGCAATGGAAGTATCTTCCGCTTACTGGGGGCCAATTCGTCTCAGGCTTAACGATGGCAACGCCGACGCAGGGGTGGGCCATTGTGAATGTCTATGAGTCAGATAGCGCCACCTCGATGTCGTTTCCAGTCGGCTCGTTTGTCTACTACAACAACGGCACGTGGACGCCTATTGGCGGATAATGCCCCCACCCCCAGCCCCTCCCCCGTGCGCGGGAGAGGGGAGTGCGGGCGCTGGTAGGCAATCCGGCGCAGGCGAGGGGACAGAGGCCGGTCTCTCGTGTGCGTGGTTTCAACCAACGCCCCCAATGGGCAGATTCATTCGCTGGTTTTGTTGCGGCGCAGCAGGGGTTCGTTGAGCGAGCCGGTGCGGTAGCCTTGTAAGTCCAGCGTGACGAAGGGATAACCAGCAGCGCGCACATCAGTGACGATACGCTGGCGCAGGTCGGGGTCCAGCAGGCGCGGAAACTCGGCGGGGTCAATCTCGATGCGCGCCACCTTCTCATGATGGCGCACACGCACCTGGCGGAAGCCCAGCCTGCGCAGCGCCCGTTCCGCGCGCCCAATCTGCGCCAGCGCCTCCACCGTCACCGGCGTACCGTAGGGGATGCGTGAGGAGTAGCAAGCCATCGCTGGCTTATCCCAGACAGAGAGACCCAGATAGCGCGCCAGTTCGCGTATTTCGTCCTTGCCCATCTCCGCCTCATCGAGCGGCGCCCGCACGCCACGTTCACGCGCCGCACGCTGGCCGGGCCGCCAATCGCCACGGTCGTCGCGGTTCATGCCATAGGCAATCTGTGCCAGCCCCAGGCGTTTCGCCACCGGTTCCAAATGATCGAAGAGTTCGGTTTTGCAGAAGTAACAACGGTCCGCGCCATTGGCGGCGTAGCGCGGATCATCGAGTTCATTCGTCTCCACACGCACCAGTCGCGCGCCCATCTCCTCCGCCGCGCGCACCGCCTTCGCCGTCTCCTCATCGTCATAGGCCGGTGACGAGGCCAGCGCACCAGCCGCCCGCTCCGTGCCCAGCGTATCCGTCGCCACTTTGAGCAGCAACGCGCTATCTACCCCGCCGGAATATGCCACCAGCACGGAGCTGAGGTCGCGCAGAATGGCTTGCAAGCGCGCATAGGCACGCGCCGTCTCTGGGGAGAGCGCATGTTCCGCCGCACGCTTATTTAGCGGCGCGGCGCTGGTCTGTTCTCTGCGAACGGTGTCTGTGTCGTCCGGAGCATGTATGCCATTGGTAGCATTGGTAGTGTTGGTATCGTCAAGGGTCATGCAAGGTCTTCTTTCCGCTGATGCTGCCTAAAATTGTATGCGGCCTCTCGGTGCGGCGTCAAACGCACAAAGGTGCGCGGCACGGCACAGATGGCGTGCTATACTGGCAGCGATGCGCAACGAACGCGGAGTAGCAGGCATGGCCGACACAATCGAGACAACCAACACGGCTCAGACAATCGAAAACACTGGCAACCGCAATGACGCGCAGGCGCCTCCGATGAGGATTGCGCGTGTGTTGGGTTTGCCGGTCCATGCGCTCGCTATGGAGCAAACGCTGGCCTGGATTGCGCGCCGGATTGACGAACGCGCGGACGCAAACGGAAGTGCGGCAACAGCGACGCCGCCTGCCCAGCCATTGCATCAGATCGTCACATTGAATCCGGAGATAGTGATGGCTGCGCAGCGCGACGAGTCCCTGCGCGCGGCGATCACCAGCGCAGACCTCTGCATCGCAGATGGCGTGGGCGTCGTCTGGGCGGCGCGGCGGCGCGGGCAACGACTGGCGCGTGTCACCGGCGTTGATCTATTGGAACGCACGGCACAGGTGGCGGCGGCGCGCGGCTGGCGGCTCTTTCTGCTGGGTGCGGCGCCAGGCATTGCTGAACTGGCCGGCGAAGTGTTGCAACGGCGCTATCCAGGGTTGCAACTTGCCGGTGCGTATAGTGGTGGCCCGCAGGCGACGGCCAGAGATGACATTCTGACGCGCCTTGCTACTATGCGGCCCGATATCCTGTTCGTGGCGTTCGGCTCACCCGCGCAGGAACGTTGGATCGCCGGGCTACGCGAAGTGTTGGGCGCCGCCGGGGTCAGTGTCGCAGTCGGTGTCGGCGGCGCGTTCGATTTCATCGCCGGTCATGTGCCGCGTGCGCCGCGCTGGATGCGCCGCGTGGGGCTGGAATGGCTCTATCGCCTGCTGCGCGAACCCTGGCGCTGGCGGCGCATGCTCGCGTTGCCACGTTTCGCGCTCGCCGTCATACTCTGTAGAGATTCGTGATGCGATATCGCGCGTATCAAATTTTATCTTTTCAGGACGTTGCGGCGTTCTGTGGAAAGTATCGAGGGCATGCACCCAATGTACCCACGACGGGATGGAACGAGTGCTACCGATATCCCCAATCTGCCGAATAGAACCGAAAGACTGGCTAAACCATCGGTTGCCGGAGAACTCAGTCTGGAACACAAAAGCAAACAGAGCCGCCTGCTCGAACTCGTCGCAGGGTTCGCCGGCAAGCGGGTGCTGGTCGTTGGCGATATGGTCGCCGATGAATATGTCGTCGGCACGCCCAGCCGCATCTCGCGCGAGGCGCCGGTGTTGATTCTGACGCAGAGCGACCAGTATACCGTTCCCGGAGGCGCGACCAATCCCGCCGTCAATGCGCGCACCCTCGGCGCTGAGGTGTTCCTGGCGGGCGTCGTTGGCGATGATGCGCCGGGGGAGCGGCTACGCGCGCGGCTGGCGGAGCAAGGGGTGCATATGGAGGGCCTCTTCAACGAAGCGGCACGCCCCACCTCGACCAAGACACGCATTCTGGCCGGCGGCACGCAACTGGTGCAGCAGCAGATCGTGCGCATTGACCAGATAGATCACTCAGAACTGAGCGAGGAGTGCAGCCGCGACATCAAAGCCTATCTGCGCGATATGATTCCTACCGTGGATGCGCTGATCTTCTCGGACTATGAGATCGGCGTCATCAATCAGGCGATCATCGAGGCGGCGTTGCCACTCGCCAAGACACTCGGCAAGATCATCACGGTGGATTCGCATGGCGACCTGGCGCGCTTTCAAGGAGCGACAGCACTGACGCCAAACCAGCCGGAGGCCGAGGCGACGCTGGGCATGCGCATCACCGACCGCGCCAGCCTGGAACGGGCAGGTGCGCGGCTGTTGGAAGATACCGGCGCCAGTGGGGTGCTGATTACACGAGGCAGCGAAGGCATGAGCCTCTTTGAGCAGGGAGCGCCGCCGCACCACATTCCCGCCTCGAATCTGGCGGAGGTGGCGGACCCCACCGGCGCGGGCGATACCGTCGCCGCGACCTTCACGCTGGCGCTGGTGGCTGGCGGCACAATGGCGGAAGCGGCGCTGCTGGCCAATATCGCGGCAGGGCTGGTGGTGCGACGCATTGGCTGCGCCACCAATACGCCGCAGGAACTGGCGGCGGCGGTGGCCGCGCTGGTAAAGGATTAGCTGACAATGGGACAGGTTATCGCAGAGGATGCGCTGGCGCAGGTGGTCGCGGAACGCCAGCAGCACGGCGAACGGGCGGCCTTTACCAATGGCTGCTTCGATCTGCTGCATCTCGGCCATGTCACCTATCTGCGACGCGCCCGCGACCTCGGTGATTTCCTGATCGTCGCCGTCAACAGCGACGACTCTGCGCGCCGGTTGAAGGGACTGCGACGCCCGCTGGTGCCGCAGGGAGAACGCGCCGAAGTACTAGCGGCGCTGGCAAATGTTGACTATGTGACGATCTTTGCAGACAATACCGCTGGGCGACTGATCGAGCGGCTCCGGCCCGCCATCTATGTCAAAGGCGCTGATTATGCGGGCGACGAGCAGCGTGGCGACTACCGGCTGTCGTCCACAACGTTACAGCGCTTGCTCTCCGGCGACAGCAGCGACTATCCTGAACTGGCAACACTTGCGGAACGTCTGCCGGAGGCGCAGGTGGTGGCCGGATATGGCGGAGAACTGGCACTGCTTTCCTATTTGCCGGGGCACTCCACTACTGAATTGATAGAGCAGATATTGAGGCGGTATGGGCATTCTGAGGCCACGTAAGCAGGAGCAGTCCGGCGAGCATCCAGAGCATCCAGGTGTTCATCCCGGCGCTCTCAGCGGTGAACACAGCGCTCCACCACCCTTCGACAGTGATGGCGCGGTGTTGATTGCCAACGAAGAGGAAGGGCAGCAAATGCCTATCCTCCTCGAAGGAGTGCCCACAGAAACACCCTCCGGCGAATCCGACGCGACAGCGGGCAGCAAGCGCATGCTGAAAACTGCTGGCCTCATAAGCATTGGCACGCTGCTCAGCAGTATCCTCGGCTTTGTGCGCATCGAAACGCTCAATGTGCTGTTCTACGGCATCGCCAGCGGCCCGTTCGTCATCGCGCTCAAGCCTGTGCAGATGGTGAGCGATCTGCTCGTCGGCGGCTCGGTCAGCGGCGCGCTGATTCCCACCTTCACCGATTACAGCGACCCGGAACAGCGCGCGGAACTGCGACGCATCTATAGCACTGTCGCTAACATCATCCTGCTCGTCATGTCGGTAGCGGTCGTCGGCGTGTTCTTCGCCGCGCCCTATTTCGTCCCCTTCGCCACAGCGGGGTTTAGTCCCGATCAACAGCAACTGACCGTCATTCTGGTGCGGCTGATCGCCTTCTCACTCTTTGGCTTGGGACTCTACGCCGCCACCTCGGCATTGCTCTATGCGCTGAAAGAAGTGGTGTATCCTGCCTTCGCCACCGGCATGTATCACATCGGTATCGTCGTGGTGGGCGTGGCGGCGCTGCTCTTCGGCGCGACACGGCTGGGCGTGCCGCTCAACGAACTATTTCATCCGGGCACGGTCAGCGCCAGCCTGACGCATGCTCGTGAGATTGGCGCGCGTGGCCTGGCGCTGGGCGCGGCGGTCGGCGCGCTGGCAGAGTTCCTGGTGATGCTGCCGGGCCTGCGTAAAGTGCGGGTTCTCTGGCAGCCGGTCCTCGATCTGCGCCATCCAGCCGTGCGCCGTATCTTCGTCCTTTACGCGCCGGTGGCCCTCGGCCTGATCTTCACGCTGGCGCAGCAATCGGTAGACCTCGTGCTGGCGGGACGCACACCTGGCAACTCCGGCAATAACGTGACGGCGATGCAGAGCGGCACCACGCTGACGCAGTTCCCCATCGGGCTGGTGGTGGCGGCGCTCTCCTTCACGGTGCTGCCACCGCTTACCAAAGCAGCCACCGGCGAGAATATGGTGGAGTTCAAGCGCACGGTGGTCATGGGCATCCGCCTCGGCTTGCTGCTCATGGTTCCCTCGATGGTGGGGTTGATCGTGCTGCGCGAGCCGATCATGGCGATGCTCTTTCAGCACGGCACCTGCGATCACGGCTGCACGGTGCGCAATGCGCTGGCGCTGCAAAATTACGCCATTCAGTTGCCGTTCGTGGCAGTGGACCAGATTTTGATTGCGGCGTTCTATGCGCGCAAGAACACCATCACCCCAATGCTGGTCGGCGTCGTCTCGATCCTCTTCTACCTCTCGGTGGCGCTGCCGTTCGGCGGTACGATTGGCATGCCAGCGCTAGCCTTTGCCGACACGCTCAAGAACGCCAGCCACGCAGTCATTCTCTTCATCTTGCTGACACTGGCGATTGGCGACCTGGGCCGCCGCGAACTGCTGGGCGGCGGCTGGCGCATCCTGCTAGCAGCGGCGGTCATGGCGTTCATCTGCTGGGACCTGCTCAACTTCCTGCCGAGCGTGTTGCCGCATGTCTTCAATACCGACAAAGCCAGCGGCCAGGCATTGATTTTCATCGTCGCCGGGGCTGCTGGCTCCATCGTCTATTTTGGCATCGTCACGCTGCTCCGCGTCGAAGAGGTGCGGCTGATCGGCAGCATTATTCGCAGCCGCTTCGGTGGCCGTAAATAATCTCCGGTCGCTGGAAGGTTACGCGAGCCTGCGGAAATCCGGCGGAATCAGCACAGCGACGATGACCAGGATGGTGAATGCGCCACCCGCCGAGATGACGAGAGCCGGCCCAAACGCCGCCACCGCAAAGCCTGCCGCCGCCACGGAAATCGGGAAGAGGCCGAAGTTACCGAAGGCCAACGCGCCCATGAAGCGCCCCATCAGGTGACGCGGCAACTTCTGTTGTACCAGCGTGAGGAATGAGACGTTCCCCAGCCCGTTGCACAGCCCCATCAGGCCAATCGCTATCGTTGCGCCCGTCAGCGTACCCGTCAGCGGAATCGCCACCACTGCTAAGCCCTGGAATGCCCAGACCGCCATATTAACCATCCAGGGATGTGGCACATGCGTCAGGAATCCACCGCTGATGCCGCCAACCAGCGCACCAGCGCCGAACGCCGCCAGCAGGATGCCATAACCGTTGGCCCCGGCATGTAACGGCCCATGCGCCAGCGCCGGCAGGCCGACCTCCAGCGTGCCACCATAGATGAGGTTAAGCGCAATCACCATCACCAGAATCAACTGAAAGAGCCGCGAACCGCGCAGGAACCGCCAGAAACCCATTTCAGGCGTGGGTTGTCCATCTGCCGTTTCGCTGGATGCAGCGTTTTCTTTCTGCGCTGCAACGGCTGCCGGTTTGCGGCCAGTGCGCATGGCGGCCAGCGTGCCAGCGGAGGCGATGAAGGTAAAGGCGTCCACCGCTAGCGCCACGCCGGAACGGAACTGGCTGACGATCAGCCCGCCAAGACCCGGCCCGGCAAGATTGGCAAGCTGTACCCAGGAGAAATTCAGCGAATTGCCCGCCTGCAAAGCGTCGTCCGGCAGGACATCCGGCGTGATGGCCCAGGAAGCCGGGATGAAGAGTCCAGCGAAAAGTCCCAACGGCGCCATCAGCGCGCAGAGTTGCCAGAGTGTTGGGTGTCCCCAGAGCGCCAGCGCCGCCAGCGCGCCGACCAGCAGCATGCGCGCGCAGTCGGCGCTCAGCATCACCCGGCGCGGACGCAGGCGGTCGCTGAGCCAGCCACCAATCAGCAGCGTGCCGACGCGCGGGATGCCATAGGCCATCAGCACAATGCCCAGGTCTTGCGCGCTGCCACCATTGCTGAGGACCAGCCAGGGCAGCGCCACCTCATAAAAATTATCGCCAATGATCGAAATCAACTGGCCGCTGAAAAGCAGCCGGAAATCACGATAGCGCAGCGGCGCGAACAGATTCGCCAGGAAACGCACTGGATGCCGGTGTGACTTATCAGGCTCCTGGTGCCTGGATTCAGACGAGCTATCTGGTATAGGTCCTGTGGATGTTTCATCCACAGGCGCCGTTTCAGTGGGCAGGGACATAGAAAACACCTCCGTGCCGGATATGTGGATGATTGGGAATTGAGATGCAGGACAGTGGGTAAGGCTTGTTTTGCCTATCCTCAGCCAGCCTCAGCAGGTGAAAGGCAGGCAGTTCCTGCGCTCCCCTCTCCTTGTGGGAGAGGGGCTGGGGGTGAGGTCGTCAGCTTCATTCGACGAAGATGTCGAAGACGGCAAAGGTTTCGGTGTCTACGAACGCCGTCAGTTGCGCGGCGCTGCTGACATCCCGCATGTGGAAGTGATAGGCCGGGCGCCCGGCATACTCCGCCAGCGTCTCCGGTTCGAGGACGCTACGCGGGTGCTCCGCCAGGAAACGCTTCGCAACGGGATGGGCGGCGCCAAGCGTGGAGATCGAACTGAAGCCGATACCACAATCCGGGCAGCGATAGAGGAAATAACGGACATCGGGATAGGTAGCCTCTGGAACGTCTTCCGGGCGCAGCACTTCTAACCGCACGCGATGCCGTGCGCAAACAGGGCAGATCGTGCGATAGCCATTGGCGACAGCGTTCGTATAGAAAGCGGCGTTGCGCAGCAAAAATTTCTTGTGGGCTGGCAGAAAAGCCCGTGGCTGCTGGCCGGGATAGTAATCAGTGGTCCGCACGCTATCTGCCCTGTAGCGCATCCAACATTCCGGGCAGCGCATACGCATCGTCACGCGGCCATCCGGCTCTGGCTCGAAGCGACCTTGCAGATGATGGTTGCCGCAGAAGTTGCACCAGAGCCGCGTCTCACGCCAGCCACTATCCGCCTCACTATCCAGCAGCAGACCGAAATCTTCAGCCTCGGCGCGCAGTTCGTTGCTGAGGAGCCGGCGAAACTGGTTGCGGGCGCGATGCAGCCGCACCTCCAGCGCATTGCTGCTCAGCCCCAACCGTGCCGCCGCCTCACGCTGTGGCAGATCGCTGAGGTAGCAGAGCGTCAGCGCCTCGCGCGTGGCGGGCGGCAGCAGCGCCAGCGCGCGGTCCAGCAGCGTCAGCAAATCCTGGCGGCTGAGCAGTTCGGCGGGATCACTCTCCTCAGCGCCGGCAAACTCCAGCGGAAGGGCCTCATCTACGTCGATATCCAGCGCTGGTAGCAGATTAGCAAACGGCATCTCATGGCGCGCATTCTGGGCATCGCTGCGCAGGCGGCGACGCACGATATTGCGGCAGATACCATCGAGCCAGGCGTCGAAGCGGTCGGGCGCGCTCAGGCGTTCCAGGCTGCGCCACGCCTGCACCAGCGTCTCCTGGGCAGCGTCTTCCGCCGCATCATACGCCAGCCCTTGCAGACGAGCGATTCGCTGAAGACGTGGCCGCGCCGCTGCCAGCAGTCGTTCGAGTTCGGCATTCAAGGTTATGTGTGTTGTATGGGATGTATGGCTATCGCGCAAGGCGAACAGGGTGGTATCGTGTGTATCGAGTGCCTCAAACATTGGCTTTCTCTCCTTTCATACCACCCTGTCGCGCCATGTCCCCAAAACCTTACATCATTTTTTCGCACATGGTGATGAGATCTTCTCACTGCTCATAAATGCTATCATCAGGGTCAATATTGTCCTATTTTAAGAATATACTTAGTGTTGGAAAGTGCGTTCTACATGTTCTGAGAACAGCGAGGAGTATGCGGAAGCATGAGTATGCAGCCAAGACTCGTAGGACAGACCAAATCAGCGGGTTTTCAAGTCGGGGTTCGCCGAACGTTCCCCGTTTCATTAGATGATGCCTGGCGTTTTCTCACCTCTGAGCGGGGCGTAGATATCTGGCTCGGCGAACCATTGTCATTGCGATTTGTCGTAGGGGAAACCTTTACGACAACCGATGGAACAACCGGCACAATTCGCGTAGTGAATCCTCGTGTAAATATCCGCCTGACCTGGCAGCCGCCAGAGTGGCAACAGCCCTCAACGATCCAGGTGCGCACTATTGCCAACGGGGAACAGACGACGATCAGTTTTCATCAAGAACAGTTGGCGGGCGCCAGAGAACGCGCACACATGCAGCAGCATTGGCAGCGCGTTCTCGAAACCTTCCAGACGCTTTTTGCAGAGCGTGCGCCAGTTGAATGAGACGGCAGGATTTCGCCTGCCGTTGAACCAGCGCACAGTACCGAATAGTGAGGAAAGGGCGTATCTCATGAGCGACAACCCCTCGAACAGGTCGAACAGTTCCGTCGAAACCGGTTATCTTGATGTCGCGGGCGGGCGATTGTATTACGAGGTCACGGGCGCCGGGTATCCACTGCTGCTGGTGCATGCCGACGTGTCCGACCATAGCATGTGGGACGAGCAGGTCAACGCTTTTGCAGAGCAATATCGCGTCGTGCGCTTCGATAAGCGCGGCTTCGGCAAGACGACCTCGGAGGATGGTCCGTTTTCATACCGGCAGGATATGGCGGCATTGCTCGCACACCTGGGCATCGAGAAGGCTGCCATCCTGGGCCTCTCCAACGGCGGGACGCAGGTGGTTGACTTCACGCTTGAGCATCCCGAACTGGTAGATGCGCTGATTGTCGTTGCCGGCGCCGCCAGTGGAGATGAGCAATCGTTCAGCAATCCAACTGAGACTGAGACGGCCTTGTTCAGCCAGTATGAGACGCTGGAGGAGCAGAAGGATTATGAGGGGCTGGTCAAACTTGGCGTACATGTCTGGTGCGATGGACCCAACCAGCCGGAGGGACGCGCCGCCGCCTCGGTGCGCGAGCGCATAGCGGAGACGCTCCGCAACAACTACCGGCTGCACCAGGAGAAGCTGGAGCCGCAACCATTGGAGCCACCTGCCGCCGGGCGACTGAGCGAGATTCATGTGCCCACGCTGGTGATCGTCGGCGACTTCGATGAATCTGGCACGGTGGCAGCGGCGAATACACTGGCGAAGGGCATCCCTGGCGCGCAGCACGCCGTCTTTCAGGGCGTGGCGCATATGGTGAACATGGAGCAGCCGGAACGCTTCAACACGCTCGTGCTGGACTTCCTGGCGCAAGCGTTGCCGCAATAAATTTGGAGGGCATGACACACACGTATGAGCAACAACACGAGCAAAGCGCAACTCCTCGATGACCTTCACAAAGAAGAGGCGTACTATGAGGCGCTATTGCAAGACATACAGGACACTGGCGAGGAGCATCTGACCCAGCCGGGCGTCGCCGGTGAGTGGTCCATCAAAGATATCGTTGCCCACCTGACGGGCTGGCGGCGGCGCAGCGTGGCACGATTCCAGGCGGCGCTACGCCACGAACCGCAGCCTGCGCCACCCTGGCCAGCGAACCTGCAAGAGGATGATGAGATCAATGCCTGGATCTACGCCGCCAACCGCGACCGCTCCGTCTCCGAGGTGTTGAGCGATTCACGCGCGGTCTTTGAGCAACTGGTGGAGACGCTTGGCGCATTTTCCGAAGCTGACCTGAATGATCCGGCGCGCTTCCCCTGGCTGGAAGAGGGAGATTTCCCGCTGACCGGCGCCATCTTCTTCGCGCACTTTCACGAGGAGCATGAGCCGGATATGCGTGCGTGGCTGGAAAAGGTCAGACAGTAGAAAGGCTAAGACCCACGCTCAAGTGTTCAGCCGTTGATTTCTAAGGCGGCGTCGAGGGCGTGGCGCATCTCCCAGGCCAGCTCATCGGTCTGTTCGGGGCCAAGCGACATCAGTTGCACCTCCAACTCCGCGATGGGCCGAAGCTGGCCGAGCGCCCGCGCGAAACCAGGAAAGCCGCGCACCGGCGTCGTTGCCAGCAACGTCTGGATGGTCGCCCAATACACCGTGCAGCAGCCGCGCTGATCGCCGCTGTTGTAGCGCGGCGCGCCGACGCGAATCGCCGCGTGGATGGCCTCGTGGATATCTGCGAGGCTGCTGATGGGCGGCAGATCGGGGATATCCAGCAGCGTCGCCACGCGCACCTGCAATTCAGCGACGCGATTATCCGCCAGCATGTCTATCAATAGCCGAATGTTGAGATTGCTCACCAGCCACGCGACCTGCTGCCAGCCTTTGAGCGTCTCCTGGTCGCTGCCGAGCATCGTGTGCATCGTCAACAACAGCGTCGAATAGCTGGCCTCGGCCACCTCGATGCGCGTGTTTCCTGGCGCCTGCGTCACACGGCTGCTGATCTGCGCTGCCAATGCCTTCACCGCGTTCAAACGGATGGCGCCCGCCTGCCGGTTGACATTGACAGAACCCGTTTGCGGTGTTGTCCGTAACTCCATCCAGCCCACCCCTCTGTTCCACGGCCCAACCAGAAGCTGATGATCTGCACCTGAAAAAATAACGGATAGACAAAGGGCGATCTTCCTGAGAAGATCGCCCTGACTGGTCGGGGCGAGAGGATTTGAACCTCCGACCCCCACAACCCCATTGTGGTGCGCTACCAGGCTGCGCTACGCCCCGACGCATCCTCACGATACCATACGTTAGCCTGTACCGTCAAGCGCCGATGTTTCAGCGACTGCGCCAGTGAAAATCATCTGCTATCCCCTGATATTACGTGGTATAATCGCTGCGCGGTGCCTTTGGCGTGCTGCAAGTGATTGACCAAATACGAAAGGCGATTGAAAGGACTAGCTGGATGAAGTTGGCGGAAGCCCTCATATTACGTGGAGACATTCAGAAACGTCTAGCACAACTTCAGGACCGTCTCAAGCGAAGCGCCTGGGTTCAGGAAGGCGAACAGCCACATGAGGACCCGGCAAAGCTGCGTGGGCAGGTCGCGTCACTCATCAAACAGTTGCAAGAACTGATCTATCAGATCAATCAGGCGAATATGACCACGCGGCTCGCATCAGGCATGACGTTGACGGAAGCATTGGCGCTACGCGATGCGCTCACATTGCATCAAAATGTCCTGCGGTCTGTCGCTGATGCTGCTTCAGAACGGGTGGACCGTATTGGGCGCGCGGAAATCAGGCGCATCCCGACTATTGATGTGCCACAATTACGGGACGAGATTGACCAGCTTGCCAAAGAGCGTAGGGAAATAGATACCGCAATTCAGGCCGCCAATTGGGCGACGGATTTATCGGAATAGTCAGCAGAGTGAGCCGGTAGCTGGTAGGATTGTAGCGAACACAGGCGGCAACTGCCGAAGTTGCACAGGTTGTCTCTGGGGCGAGGCAAGCAGGAGCATACCCTGTCAATGTTCTGCCTGGCATTGTTACTCCCGCACTTCGTACCCTACACATTGCACTACCGTGTGTTGGACAATTGCTATCAGTGAGGGTGGGTAAGGGGCACTCACTCTGCTTCATCTAATATCTGCTCCACCTAATAAACGAATGTCGAATGGTCGGCGTCTATGATAGCTCCGCGCCCATTGACACCGAAGTAGTCGCGCAGTCCGGTGAGGAAATCGGATAGCATGGCATTGGCGACCGCCTCGCCAACCTCTCCGAGTATCTCTGAGAGCAGCAGCGCATGGGTGGTCTCGTGTGAGATGAGGCCGGCGCGCGATTGCCGCCAGATGAAATGCCGCGTGATGACGGTATGGCCGTCGGTATAGGCAACCTCACCCGCTGGAACGGGAATCGCCTCCGGCGCGTCCAGCGCAAAGAAGGTATCGCCTTCGGTCGTCAGCCGCAGCTCAACCGGCCCGGCTAGCTGGCCGAGATCGAACGCGCCCGCAGGGACGAAGTGACGCAGCGACAGCGCATTGTACCAGTCCACCAGCGGATTGATGGTGAATGGTTCGCCGCCTTTGAGCGCGCGACGCAGCAGCGCTTCGGCGGATGAGGGGAACTCTTTGCCGGAGATGCCCTGTGCCTTGAAACGTTCGCGCCAGGGTGCAATGCGCGGATGTGACTGCGCGTTGCCATACGGCGCGGCGGCTGTGGCAGCCGCCGCCCATGCCTCACGCCAGGCGGCCTCTATCTGCGGGCGCGGCGTGGCGTTGTCCAGCCCTTCCGCGCTGGCAATGGCGATCCGTATGCCAGGGAAACGCGCAAATATTTCTGGATGCGCTATGAACTCCATGAGGGTCCTTCTATCAGCCCACCACTGACTTGCGGCGGCAACTGGTCATGAATGCGCCCTGGCGGGTATAGAGTGAGATGGCGCGCCCTGTGCAGGATTCGCACGCCTCGATGACGATAGCGCCGATATGCGTCCCTTCGAGCCGCGTTTGCAACATATGGGTATCGCAGAAGTGCTGGTTACAGCTAAAACACTCGTTGACGCCATTGTTCTTGCAGCCCTCGACACTGCACCGATACATGCTAAATCCATAGCGCCCCACCCCAGCATCTTCTGCGTCTGCCATGCGTCCCCATACCTTTTATTTATGTTGTGATTGTTCTGTTTGCCGTGAAGCTGCGCCTGCCTGCAACCGGGCACTCCCATTGCCTCAGCCTTTGCTTTGCATTGTGGAGAAGAAAACGCACTGTTGTCAATGCCCAAATACACACAAGAACACGAGTGGGCAAAAACTGGCGTATAACGAAACGATATGATATTGCTCGATCAGGGGATTCAAACATTAGGAGACCTGGCGTGGACAGCGCAGAGATAGCGAAGCGGCGCTTAATCAACCAGCGTATCATCGGTGAACGATGCGATCAGCCGGAGGAAGTGGTCAGGTGGATGGGGGCGATGCAGGCGCAGGATTATCAGCAGGCCGTCTGGGCAGTTGGGCTGCGCACACGCGCCGCTGGGCTGGCGGAGGTCGAGCAGGCCATTGCCGGGGGGAAGATTGTCCGCACCTGGCCGCAGCGCGGCACGCTGCATTTCGTCGCGGCGGAAGATGCGAAGTGGATGTTAGACGTATCGGCGCAGCGCCGTCTGGCGGCGGACGCCACCCGGCGGCGGCAGTTGGAACTCGATGACCAGACGGTAGGCCGCTGTGGCGAACTCTTTCAGGCGGCGCTAGCGAGTGGCAAACGGTTGACCCGTTCCGCCATGATGCAACTGTTGGAAGATGCGCAGATTTCCACTACCGGGCAGCGCGGCTATCATCTGCTGTGGTATCACGCGCAGGCAGGCCTCATCTGCCAGGGACCACTGGATGGGAAAGAGCAGACGTTTATGCTGCTGGATGAGTGGGTGCCCACATCGCGGCAGCTTTCACGTGAGGCATCACTGGCAGAACTGGCCGGGCGCTACTTTGCCAGCCACGGACCGGCCACGCTCGACGACTTCGCCGGTTGGGCCGGGCTGACCCTCACCGACGCGCGCATCGGCCTCGATGCGGTACAGTCCACACTCGTCGCGGAAAAGAGCGAGGGAAAAGCATACTGGCTTGCTGGCGATGCGCCCGATCATCAGATGCAGGAGGCAACAGATATCCATCTGCTGCCCGGCTTCGACGAATATCTGCTGGGATACAAGGACCGTAGCGACGTGCTGGCCGTGGAACATGCACCCAAAGTCGTTCCCGGCGGTAACGGCGTATTCTTCCCCATCATCGTTGTGAATGGTCAGGTGGTTGGCACCTGGAAGCGCAGTATCAAGAAGAACGCCGTCACCATTACGCTGACGCCATTTGCGCCGCTTGCCACTCCAGAAGATGTGCTTTCCGCAGCCGCCGGACGCTTCAGCGATTTTCTTGGTATGCCGCTCTCAGTGATATCGGTAGAGGGATGATAGAGCGAAATTCGCGGCAGTAAACTGCCGGCGCACAGAAAATGGACTGAAGCCCCACACCCGCCCGCAGATACTGTGGCTTCAGCCGGTCGTCACCGTACTCCGGCTTTTCAAAGCCGAGAGTGTCATGCTCACATTGCAATACAGCAAATGTTCACTTGCGTGAGAAGCCGCGATTGACCAGATAGATGCCAGCTAGCGCCACCAGCCCGCCGAGCAGTTGCCGCGAGGCCAGCGCCTCACCCAGCAGCGGCACCGCGAAGAGCGCCGTCAGCACCGGCTGGCCGAGCAGGGTCGCGGAGACGATGGCGGCGGGCAGATGCCCCAGCGCGTAATTGATCGCCAGCCAGCCGATCACCTGCGAGATGATGCCCAATTCCAGCAGCGAGAGATAGACATGCGGCGGAAATCCCCACAGCGTTTGATGCGTGGCGAGGTTGAAGAGCAGCAGCAAGAGCGCGCCGGTGAGGCCGGGAATCCAGAGCGAGGAGAGCGTATCCATCTTCGCGCGGATGCGTTGCATGGCAAGCAGATAGCCGGCATACGAAACGCCAGCCGTCAGCGCCAGCGCGTCGCCAACGCCTGGGCCGGACCGCGAGAAGGCATCGCCGCCAACGATGATGCCCATGCCAATGAGACCGAGCGCCAGACCAACCCAATACGGCAGCCGCAGCTTCTCGCGGAAGAGGAGCAGCGAGCCAAGCCCGACGATGATCGGCGCGTCATTGGCCAGCAGCGTAGCATTGGCCGCTGAGGTGCGAAAGAGCGAGGTGTTCCAGAGCGCCAGATCGAGCGCGAAGAAGATGCCGGAAGCCGCCGCCAGTAGCCAGACCCGACGGTCCGGCGACACCGCGCCACGCGAGACGCTGCGGCCAAAAGGAATCGCCAGCACCACCACCCCAATGCCAACACGATAGAATGCCGACACCGTGCCAGGGATGCCCGCCTGCCGGGTGAAGATGGCCGAGAGCGCGATGCAGACGATGCCCAGCGCCAGCGCCAGATAGACACGCACCCGCGACGTGGCGGCGCGCTGCGCAGGCGTGGTAGCCGCAGGCGTTGAACCGGCGGGTAGCGTGTGCGCACCGGAGACGCCGGAGATAGATTTCGACATGAGAAACACCTGATTATTGGGTTTATCCCAACTATTCTGTCTTTGTTTGCAATCGTTCGATGATCTGGTCAACTGACAGTACATCAGCGAACTGCGTCATGTTGGCAAGCGTCGTCTCCTGCACCTGCTGATGCGAGATCGGGCGGCCATTCAGCTTCAGCGCGCGGGCGGCAGTGCCATCGGCGGCGAAAAGAATGTGATAGTCGCGCTCGCTCGCCTGTCGTGTCGTCGTATCGCAGCACATCTGCGTCATATAGCCGCAGATCACCACGGTATCCGCCTGCGCCTGTCGCAGATACGATTCGAGCGGCGTCTGCGTGAAGGAGCCAGGAAAGTGCTTGACAATCTGCGGCTCCTCTGGGCGCACTTCCAGACCAGGATAGAGGTCCGCACCGAGGCTGCCAGGGACAAAAACGCCCTCCGTCGCGCCAAGCTCCTCGTGCCGCATATGCAGGATGGGCGTCTGTTGCGCACGCGCCGCCGCCAGCAGCGCATTGATGCGCGCCAGCGCAGGCTCACCCTCCGGCAGCACCCATTTGCCGTGTGGCGCGAAATATTCGTTCTGCACGTCAATCACAATGATGGCTGGTTTCATCGTTCGCCGCTCCTCTTGTTACATCATCCTCACCCCGCCCTTCGGGCACCCCTCTCCTCGCAAGGAGAGGGGCTGGGGGTGAGGATTTCCATACATGATTAGCTTTCCAGATTGCCGCTTCCCGCTGCAACGGAGACCCGCGCAGCGCGAGCGGCAGCGTAGCGTCGCCACCAGAGACCGATGGTACCATTGGTCGCCATCGTACCCAGCAACACCAGCGCCAGCCCGGCCAGGCTATTCCAGGTGATGACCTCTTTGTTGAAGAGAGCGCCCCAGAAGAGCGCGGTACAGGGCAAGAGATACGTCACGATGGAAGTGCGAGTTGCGCCGACATGGCGAATCAGCCAGAAGTAGAGCAGGTAGGCCACGGCGGTGCCCAGGATGCCAAGTTCCGCCATCGCAATCAGCGCGCGCAGCGTCGGCAGATGCGTTGGCGGCGCCCAGAGCAGCGCCACCGGAATGACGATGATGAGCGCGCTCGTCTGCATCGTCAGCGGGCCGACTAGCGGTGACGAACCGGCAAAGCGACGGCTCAGCAGCGCCCCCACGCCATACGACAGGGCGGCGATCAACACGGCAATCTCACCGATGAGTTGCGGCACGTTGTTGCCCGCAAAATGCAACGCAGCGGGACCGACCAGCACACCGACACCGAGAAAGCCCAGCAGAACACCCACGCCACGCTGCCAGGTGAGCGGCTCGCGGTCGCCACCCCACCAGTTCGCCAGCAATACGGTAAAGAGCGGCGTCGTCGCGTTCAGAATCGAAGCGACGCCACTGGCGATCTGCTGCTCACCGGCGGAGATCAGCAGGAACGGCAGAACGTTGTTGACAACGCCTACCAGGACACCCAGCTTCCAGTAGCGCCGCCAACCTGCGATGAGCTTCGGCTGCACGGCGACGATGACGCCCAGCGTGGCGACGGAGAACGCCAGCCGCCCCACCACGAGCGTAGCAGGCGACACATCTTTGACGCCAAGCGCGATAAATAAAAACGAGACGCCCCAGAACAGCGCCAGTGTAAACAACACCAGGTATTCACGAACACGCATTGCTTCTTGTACCCCATCTCCCCGTAAACCCCCACCCCTAACCCCTCCCCCGTGCGCGGGAGAGGGGAACTAGAGGCGCGGGTTGGCGTTCAAGCCACTCTTGCTACAATGCGTTTCACCCCGTTGTGGTTGCAGTTGTGGACGCTAAAAGTTGGTTTGGTTGATCTAGACTCTCTGTATGATCCGGCTGGTCTGGATAGTCAGGATTGATCCAGCGCAGGCCGCGTTCCCAGTTGCGAATCAGCACACGCCGGGCGGTTGGCGCATCGCGTTGCTCCAACGCCGCGATCAATTCAGCGTGGTCTGCAATGGAGGCGCTACGGTCGGCGCTGCCCCAGAAGGCGCGTTCGATACGCCGCACCTTATATTTCAGTTCAGCCAGCGTGTTGATGAGTTCCTGGTTGCCGCTCTGCTCGATGAAGGCGCCATGAATGGTTGTATCGGCGGTGAGCGCAGCGGCAGGGTCACAGGCTTTCAGGGCCGCCGCCAGATCATCGTTGGCGCGGCGCATCGTCGCCAGCGCCGCGTCGTCCATGCGCGTCAGCGCCAGGCCAATCGCCAGCTCTTCGAGTGTCGCAACTATCGGATAGACCTCACGCGCCTGCTTCAGCGAAACGGGACTGACCTGGGTGCGGCGGTTGGCGGTCGTCACGGCCAGTCCGTCGTCTTCCAGCCGCTGCAACGCCTCGCGGACGGGCGTGCGGCTCATCCCCAGCGCCTCCGCCAGCGCCTCATCGCGCAGTGGCTCGCCAGGGGCGAGCGTACCATCAAGAATCCAATCGCGCAGGCGATCATACGCCTCATCGCGCAGGCAGACGCGCGAAACAGCAATCGTTTCCGGCACTGGCATAACAGCACCTCCAAGTCATGTGAAATGAATACTGTATACAATATACGGAAACAAGACATGCAAATGCAAGGGATGCGTGAGACAAAAAAATCCGGCGCATCGCTCGTGCTGCGCCGGAGAGAAATAGCGATCATTACTACTTGGTGTAGCGCGTACCGGAAGCGCCGAGCGCCTCGCGGCCAATGCCAATGGCGCAGAAGACGCCGATGGATTCGGTGATGAGGAACATGGCGATCCAGAGCCACCAGAAGCCTAATTGCAGCGCATGTGAACCAGGGGCGAAGCAAATCCAGAAGACGACGAAGGCCGGCGCCACGATCAACGCCGCGCAGAGCAGATAGACCAGCAACCTGCCCAGCCCTTGCTGCGCGGGGCTGGCGAAGTTCTTGGGCGCGCGGTAGCCCTGGCCCGGACCGGCTTTAGGTATCTCGACGAAGACACGGTTATCGGTCTTCTGGCCGCTGGCTCCGCTGGGAGATGCTGGTGTATTGGTACTCATACTTACGCTCTTTTGCCTCGCTCTTTCTTCGTTGATTGCGCGGCGCCCATACAGCAGCGGACGCACGCCCGCACTCTTTATCAAGTGTAGAGGTTTCGCCAGCGCGCGTCAAGTTTGGGAGCCAATGGAAGCTAGCCGCTCTTGCGCTGTGGCTGGATGTGTTTGCGTTCGTATTCTTTCAAGGCATCGAGAATCCCTTGCCGAATACGATACATGCGAAAGAGCGCAGCACGCGCCCGGTCCAGCCTAGCAGAATCGTTCTGCGCCTGGAAGACATCTCGTTCGCGCTCCGAACATTCGGCGTTAATATCCTCTAGCGCATGCCGATACCCCTCGTACTCGTCAACTGTGGTGATAGGTGGCTGTGTTTCTTTCATAGGGGTCGTCTTTCTCCTCGCTTAGAGCGAAAGGACTATAATACCTTTAGGCTGGTTGCTGCGCGTCCGGGTAAAGACGTTCACTAAATGGCGCCGCTGCACGGGATCAGCATGTATGTCGAAGTAAGTCGCTGGAATCGGGCATTCGTTGTTGAAAAAGTCACGAATCTCGATTTCATCGAAGACATCTGTTAGGATCAAGATGTCCACATCATTTGGCGACTGCTTACTCGTCACGAAACTTCCGTCAATGTACACTATCATATCCGGCGCCAGCGTTTGCAATTTGATGAGCGCCGGGAGAGCGTCTTGTAACGCCTGATTCAATTCCTGGCGTTCAACCGTAATTGGAGGAAACATCGTCACGATTTCAGTAATAGTAGCCTGATACTCTCCTGGCGGAAGAGTGCCATTGGGCTGCAACGGAGGAATGGGCACAATACACACCTTTTCAATAAACGAAACCACGAAACTCCAATGCCTCAATCACTCTTGGATATATACCCACAAAGCGGCGAAAAGCGGAAAAATATCGCTAGCTATTAGGAGCGCATACCAAAGCACACATCTCGGTATGCGCGCGGAATAGTCCTTGCGTGGAGGTGCAGGTATCACAACATGTGGCAATACCATTTGACAAGAGTCGCACGAGCCGGTAGCATGTAGGGGACTGAGGTTGCCATTCAGGCAGCTATCGGCCAAACAACTATTGTCGGGACGAGTAGCGCAAGGGCTGGCATGGGAGGACGCCAGTTGACGAGGTGGAGGCCGTTCGGATCATCAGCGGGGAGCCTCCAGGGTGCAAGCCATCACCCTCCTCAAAGGTCGTGGGCAAATCCGGCGGGCGACTGCCGGGACAGGACACGGCCAGTGGCGCAATACAGAAAGGAATATGCCGTAGATGTGCGGCATAGTGGGCTATGTTGGCCCCAAAAACGCAACCCCCATTCTGATCGAGGGACTGGCGCGCCTGGAGTATCGTGGCTATGACTCCGCTGGCATCGCCGTCATTTCCAGCGACGGCGCGCTGGAAGTCCGCAAAGCCGCCGGCAAGCTGCAAAATCTGCGTTCGACGGTCGCCACCGCCGAGCCGGAGGGTTACGCTGGCATCGGGCATACCCGCTGGGCAACCCACGGGCGCCCCAACGATACCAACGCGCACCCACACGCTGATTGCAGCGGCAACATCACGGTGGTGCATAACGGCATCATCGAGAACTACGCCGAGCTACGCGCCGAACTGCTGGCGAAAGGGCACACCTTCCGCTCGGAGACCGATACCGAAGTGCTGTCGCATCTCATCGAAGATGCGCTTGCCAGCGGCGCCAGCGGGCTGGCCGAGGCGGTGCGCCAGGCGCTCCGCCGTGTCACCGGCTCCTATTCGATTGCCGTCATCAGCCGCGACTTCCCGGACCGGCTGGTCGGCGCGCGACTGACCGGACCGCTGATCGTCGGCCTGGGCGATGGTGAGAACTTCCTGGCGTCGGATATCCCTGCCATCCTGCGCCACACCCGCGAGATCATCATTCTCGAAGAGGGTGAGATCGTCGAGGTCACCCGCTCGTCGTTCGCCATCACCGATATTGACGGCAACAGCATCGAGCATACGCCGCATCATGTCGAATGGGATATCGAAGCGGCGGAGAAGTGCGGTTTTCCGCACTACTTCGTCAAAGAGATTCACGAGCAGCCACACGCCGTCACCCGCGCGCTGCTGGGGCGTGTGCAGCAGACGGCAGACGGCCCATCCGTGCGGCTGGCGGAACTGGACCGGCTGGCAGCGAGTGGCGCGCTCAATCAGGTGCGCCGCATCGTCATTCTCGGCTGTGGCACGTCTATCCACGCCGGTATCCTGGGCAAATACGCCATCGAACGCTGGTCGCGCCTGCCGGTGGAGGTGTGCATCGCCTCCGAATATCGCTATGCCGACCCTATCGTCGGGCCGGAGACGCTCTGCCTGGCGCTTACGCAGTCCGGCGAGACGACCGATACGCTGGCGGCGACGCGCCTGGCCCGCGAGCATGGCGCGCCGGTGATTGCGCTGACGAATGTGGTAGGCAGCGCAATTACCCGGCTGGCGGGCGCCGTTCTGTATTTGCAGGCGGGGCCGGAGATCAGCGTCACGGCGACCAAAACCTATGTCACGATGGTAACGGCGCTGTACTTACTTGGCCTCTGGCTTGGCGAACGGCAACTGACGCTCGCGCCCGAAGAGCAGCAACGCATGCTGACGGCGCTCCAGGCGCTGCCAGAGCAGATGCAGCGCGTGTTGGAGTCACCAGCCACCGATGAGGCGTCGCTTCGCGAGCTGACGGCGTACCTCGCCGGACGGGAGAGCTGCATGTTCATCGGGCGCGGCGCGGGCTATCCGCTGGCGATGGAGGGTGCGCTCAAGCTCAAAGAAATCTCGTATATCCATGCCGAGGCGTATCCCGCTGGCGAGTTGAAGCACGGCCCCATCGCACTGCTCGATCCAAATGTGCCGCTCCTGGCGATGGCGCTGAACAGCCACACCTACGACAAGCTCATCAGCAATGTCGAGGAGGTGCGGGCGCGCGACGCGCAGATCATCGCCATTGCCAGCGAGGGCAACAGCGACATCGCGCAGCACGCCGATTATGTGCTGACGGTGCCTGATGCGCCGGAACCCATCGCGCCGCTGCTGGGCATCATTCCCTTGCAGGTGTTGGCCTATCATGTGGCGCTGGCGCGCGACTGTAACATAGACCAGCCGCGCAACCTGGCGAAGTCAGTCACCGTCGAATAGCCTATCTCTATTCGCTCGCTTTGGTGTCCAGTGACACATAGTGTTGCCGCTGGACACCAATGTTGTTTCCGTTGTTGTTCACCCAACTCTGCTGTTTTTGCCGCCTCCCTTGACGACAGGCAATGGCGCCGCATATACTGCCACCATATCATAGTGCTTCGTCGCGGGGGACCAGTAGAGCAGGCGCAGACCGCAGCGAGCCAGGGAGAGTGTAAGCCTGGCGTCGGGCGCCATCTCGAAGCCACCCCCAGGTTTGGCGCGTGGAGTTCCGCCAAACCGCGACGCGGGACCAACACTGCATAGGTGTGTTCATCTATCAGCCAGTAGTCACCGCCGGTTGCCCTCCGTTATCATGGGGCGGGACATCGAATGTTTGTGGTGCGCCATCTAGTGTGATAGATTGCGCCGCGCGTTCCGTGTCCGCTAAGTGGGTACGCCAGCATGTTGTCTGCTCGATGTCTTTGTGCTGGCTGCCAAGCCAGGTGGTACCACGGGCTGTTCAGGCCCGCCCGAGCATATGCGCTTGCGGCGGGCCATTTGTTTGCGCTGTATCTACTACTGCCCCATTTCCCCCCTCTGCGAAGCGATAGCATATGCTCTCCCATCTGAACATTGGTGTATCTATGCTGCCGGAAAGCCAAACGGCGTCTGCGCGGTGACGATGTGGACTCCATAGCCACTCAACCAGAAAGGGAGAGCATTGTCATGAGTAAGACAAAATCCATGACACAACAATCACATCCGCATGTTTGGTCGTCCGCGCGCATCGCTGAGACGTATCTAGCGTTCTTCGAGCAGCACGGCCACCTGCGCCTGGCGGGGCATCCGCTGGCGGCGCCGGAGAACAGCACCTCATTTATCATCGCCGGGATGCAGCCGCTGATGCCGTATCTGCGTGGCAGCGAGCCGCCACCCGCGCCCCGGCTGGCGGCACTGCAACGCTGCCTGCGCACCGATGATGTGGAGATGGTAGGCAGCAACGACCGCAAGATGTCGGCGTTTCAGATGCTCGGCAACTGGTCCATCGGCGACTATGGCCGGCGCGAAGCGGTTGAGCTAGCGGTCGAACTGTTGAGTATCTTCGGCATTGATTGGCAACGCCTCTGGATCACCACTTTCGGCGGCGATCCGTCTCTCAACCTGCCGCCAGATGAGGATATCGTCGCGGAATGGCTGCGCGCTGGCATCCCCGGCGAGCGTATCGTGCCGCTCGGCGCGGAAGACAACTTCTGGACTACTGGCGGCCCCGGTCCCTGTGGACGCGACACCGAACTCTTCATTGATCGCGGTGAGGCGTTCGGCTGTGGCAGGCAAGAGTGCCGTCCGGGTTGCGACTGCAACCGCTTCCTGGAGTTCTGGAATCTCGTCTTCATTGAATTCGAGCAGCATCCAGACGGCAGCATTACGCCGCTGCCCCTGCGCAGCGTGGACACCGGCATGGGGTTGGAACGCATGGCGCTGCTCTTACAGGGTGCGCCTTCAGCCTTCCATATTGACCTCTTCCTGCCAGCGCAGCAACGGCTACACTCGTTGCTGCCCAACGAACACGATAGTCATGATGGACATGGACACGATGGACAGCCCAGCGCGATGCTGCCAGCGCAGCGCGAACAGTCGCAACGCATGATCGTGGACCATATGCGTGCGGCGCTCTTCGTGGGCGCGGAGGGTACAGAGCCGGGGCGCGACGGGCGCGGCTCTGTGTTGCGGCGGCTGATCCGCCGCGCAGCGACACGTGGGCGGCTGCTCGGCATCACTCGCCCATTCCTGAGCGAATTGCTCATGCCGCTGGCGCAGGCGCACGGCGCGCTGCTCAGCGAGGAGGAGCAACAGCGGGTTCCGCTGCTCGAAGAGATGGTACGGCAGGAAGAGCAACGCTTTCAGCGCACGCTGACGGCTGGGCTGCGCATGCTGGATAGCATAACGCCCGGTGAACGCGGCGTGGTGCCGGGTGAACTGCTCTTTCAGTTGCACGCGGAGCGTGGCTTTCCGGCGGACCTGGCGGCGGAGATACTGGCGCAACGCGGCCTACAGGTCGAGTGGCCGAGCTTCGAGCGCGCGACCCAGGCGCACCGCGAGGTGAGTAGATCGCGGTAGGAGAACTGGCGGATGAATCCGCGTCGAGAGGCTACATCCTCACCACCAGCCCCTCTCCTCATGAGGAGAGGGGAGTCCGGAGCCATCAGGCAGGAATCCCAACCGCCTGATGGCGCTTGACCGCTTCGATGATGGCGCTGTGTTCGCCAAAGCCGCCGTCGCGTTCCATCGAATGTACCAGTTCGCCGTCAATTGTCACCTCGAATGTGCCCTCGTGCCAGGGAATCAATTCGATTTCGGATAGTTCATCACGGAACTGCTTCATCAGCGCCTCGGTGAGCGCAAGCGTCTGCGGCTCGTAGCCGCACTCGGAGCAATACGCAATCGTCACTTTGATCGGTCGTTTAGCCATAGCCTTCTCTTTCCTCTCATTGGGTGGCGCGCAGAGCAGATACGTCAACGTCCGGCCACCAAACAGCCGTCAGCCACTCCATCGTCAAGCGTGAACCGACGCGACAATGGCCTGCAACGCGCGCACGACATCCAGGTTATCCTCAGCCTTCGTTTGCTCGCGCTGCGCTGCCAACGCTGCCGTGAGCGGCGTGCGCACCTCTTCGGGAAGCTGGCTGATGGGAGTATCTGGCGACCCAAACTCCGGGTGCGCCGCATAAAGTTCCTGCCGCAGTTTGGCGCGCCGCTCGGTAACGCTATCCGGTCGTTCGATGAAGCGCCCAAGCTCGTTGAAGTGCTGATCGAAGAAAACGAAGACGGGAATGGAGCGGAACTGCCCGTCCTTCAAATACTGATCCATCAGATCGAGGTTCTGATCGCGCAGGAAGATACTCAGGTTCAGCTTGCCACTCGCCCCGGCGAGACGGCCAAGAATGGGCAGATTGTCAATCACATCACCACACCAATCCTCCGCCAGCACCAGCACATTCAGCGGCTGCGGCAACTGCTCGAAGACCGCTATGTCCGCCGGGTCCACCTGAAACTGGCGTTCGTTCTCTGCAAAGCGTTCCTGGTTGCGGGTCATCTGTGTCTTGAAAGCATCGTAGCTCATGCCTTGCGCAAAACGTTCCGGGGTCACTGCCATCGTCTTGTCCCTCATATCCCTCTACACAGCAACTAGGTCATATATGGTGTCTCTGGCGTCTATCGCGATACCACATCGCCTTAACGTCAGACGCCATACATGACTGCACAAAAGATAGTAACTATCTGAAATAGTATCGCGCAGGTGGTGTTTGCGCAAGATGCGCTGCTGTTCGGCATGCAGGTTGCGGGGTCCGGCGGGTAGATGGAATGTGTGATGAAGAGAGAGTGAAAGGAGACCTTGTATGCCAGCGAAAACCACGTGGGAGCCGCACGAACAGCATGGCAAATTGAGTACCCATGAGCAGGACAAACTGCCGGATAGCGCCTTTGCCTTCCCCAAGCAGCGCAAAGAGCCGTTGACCGATGCCTCGCACGTCAAGAATGCGCTCGCCCGTTTCGATCAGGTGGAGGGCGTCAGCGATGAGGATCGTGACCTTGCCTTCGCCAATATCCGCAAGGCCGCCGCGCACTTTGGCATCGAGATCGAGGAGAGCCGTTGGCAGGACTTGGGGAAGCGCCCACATACGCATAATCCCAGCCATGAGGAGAGTGGCCGCCACGAACACCACGCATGACACCACGCAGAACACCAGGCACGACCGCTCTAAGGCGAAGAATACTCGCCCGGCGCGCAGGCATGCTCACGAGCAGCGCGCGCCGGGTCGCCGCATCACATCGGGCGACCTGGGCATACAACTTTCCCGGAGAACTGAGGCGGAGTACTTCAAGTGGTTTCTCGCCTGCCTGTTGTTTGGCAAACCCATTCAGCAGAAAGTTGCCGCCCGCGCCTATTTCACCTGCATCGCGGCGGGCCTGATGTCTCCATCCGCGATTACCGCAGCCGGCTGGGATAAGATTGTGGCCGTGCTGGATAGCGCGCAATATGTGCGCTATGACTTCTCCACGGCTACCAAGCTGCTGGACATCAGCCGGGAACTCAGCGAAACCTACGGCTCGTTGACGCGCCTCTTCGCGCAATCGCGGGATGCCGCCGATCTTTCCGCCCGCCTGCAAGCCTTCAAGGGCATCGGCCCCGTGACGGCGCGCATCTTCCTGGCGGACCTCGCCCCCATTCTCTTTGGCAAGTGACTGGGCTTCTAAGAGACGCACCCTCAATCTTCATATTGCCGTGGCAGCCGGCTTCCCGCAGCTTCCAGCGCTTGCGCCTGCTCTTCCGTCTCTGTCGCCTCTGCAAAGCGCCCCAGCGCCCGCAACGCCTGCGCCTTGTGACGCCAGGCGAAGGCTTGCGAGTCGTCGAGTTGGAGCGCGTGATCGAAGGCGGTCAGCGCCTCCTCATAGCGTTGCATCGCCAGATAGATCTCGCCCTGGCTGTGCCAGAAGATTGCTTTCTCCGGCGCTATCGCTAACGCTTGCTCGATGCAGGTGAGCGCCTCATCGTAGCGTGCTAGCGCCAAACAGGTGTACGCTTTGCCGTTCCAGGCGCGGTCGAACTTCGGGTCGAGGGTCAGCGCCTGCTCATGACATTGCAGCGCCTCGTCATATCGCTGTAACTCATACAATACCCAGCCCTTGTTGACCCAGGCGGGAGGCAGTCGCGGTGCAATGTTGAGCGCCTGCTCACCGGCAGCCAGCGCTTCGTCATAGCGTTGCAGATCGCATAGCGTGCGGGTCTTGTTCGTCCAGGCAGGAAAATTTTTGGCATCAAGCGCGATAGCTTGGTCAAAATACTGGAGCGCTTCTCCTAGCTGATTGAGATGGTACAAGGCCCAACCTTTGTTGTTCCAGCATGACGCATCTTTAGGAGCGAGGGCGAGCGCCTGCTCATCGCAGACTAAAGCATCTTCGTAACGCATCAGCCTGGATAATGCCATCCCTTTGTCGCTCCAGGCGCGTACATTCTGCGGGTCAAGAGCCAGTATCTGATCATAGCACTGGATCGCCTCATCAAAACGTTGTAGTTGAAACAGCGCGTCGCCTCTAAAAAACAAGGCGATACCATCGCTAGGAAAAAACGTCAGCGCCGTCTGTGTGAGCGCCAGCACCTGTTCGTATGCCTGCTTACTGGCGTCGTATTGCTTCGTTCTCTTGTAAGCATATCCCAGAAGGCCCCACACCTGGAAATCATCAGGCATCTTCTCGGCAATTGGCTCCAGGTAGGTGAGCGCTTCGGCAGATTTGCCCTGCCAGATGAGTTCTCTAGGATTAGCGAGGATAGCATCAATGCCAGTTCGTCTTGGTTGCAATTGAGGGTTTGGAATGGTTGGCGGCAGTGGCGGCGCCTCTGTCTCTTTGGGCTTCCTTCGGAACAAATGTGACGCCATTGGTTGCTCTTTTCTGATGATTCAATAGGTAGATTTTGTTTTAGGATTTCTGTATCTCGATTTTAACGTTGTAGCCGTACTCTTGGAACATTTGTATTAAATTGGCTCCATCAATTAAAGTTAGAGGCTTATCTTTCGCAAACTCGCGTGCTTCATTGCCATAATGGCTGGTAGTAACAAGGATGCCCTTTACCGCCCCCTCGTCACCCATTATGCCGAAGAGTTCACGGACTGCTGATACTGGTACAACATTGTTGTAGCGTTTGGCCTGAATCACGAATTTGCCACCACGTATAGGATCAGGGTCAAATGCAATTGCATCCACGCCACGGTCACGGCTCGCCTGGGTTACACGCACTTCCGTGCCCTCTCCTCCAAATACCCGAGAGAATAGTTCACGGACCAAATGCTCAAAATCCTCCCAATCCATTGTAGCCAGATTGTCACTTGCATCAAGGCTTTCTAAAATGTTCCTTGATTCAACAAAGCGGCTATCTTCCCTATTTAAGTCCATAATGGGTTTTACCGGAGCTAGCTGGGCAAGTGGTCCTGCAACGAGGCCTTTCAGGCTCTTCACACATTCCTTTGCATCAACACGCTCCAAGTTAAGTGCCTGGAAAGTGGCGCGTGACGCTTGGACAGAAAGAATGCAGGAGGTATAATCGTTGCCAGTTTTGGGATCAATACCAGTCACCCATCCATTGAACACTACGGACTGTAAGGCTGGTGAATAGGACTCGCGGAAAATACGATGAATAGTTAGCAAGGCAATTTGATAGATCAGAGAGTCATACAATGCTTCTATATCTTTCTGTTTCAACTCAATTGGTTCACTTGTCTTTCTAGTTTTAATAAATCGGTATCCGCTTATCTTTGGCAATTCTTCTAGAGTTGGCAACTGCATATTGACAATGCCTATACCGCTCGCACCATCAAATGCCACATCGAAGTCTTTACCATAGTCCTCTGGCAAATCAAGTTGATCGAGAGTTCGCTGAAGAAACCATGTCATGACTTCCGCATCACCTTGTTCAAACCGTCGCTGGCGTTCGTCAACAGATGCGTTATATTCATCCCGAACACGCTCGTATGCCTGTCTTTTTTGCTCATAGGTCTGAAAAGCACTCTGTCTACGCGCCTCAAATTGAGCCATGAGCATTGTATACTGGCTACGAGCCTGGGCCTCTAATTCTTCCCGCTTGTGTTTTCTGCTAGAGAACAAGCCTTCGATTATAGGTTGAGGAGCCGGAACGTTTAAAGACAGAGCCACTTGTTGGTAGGTAGGAGGAACCTCGGAAAACTGGAATGGAGGATATTGCTGATTTTGTTTGAGCTGGTTCCATTGAAAACGATTTCCACTTTGTAGGTTTTGGGGGAGCAGTTGACGTAAAGTTGCAAGTCGAGCTTGCGCCTCACGAGAATTAGATTCAGTCTGAGCTTCCAGTGCTTGCAGATAATCTTGCTGCACCTGCCGCGACAGTTGTGCTTGCTGACGCGCGCGCTGCTGCGCTTCTCGCTGTGCCCAGATAGTCAGTTGTTGTCGGACCTTTGCCTCAACCTCAGTCTTCGTTGCACCTCGTATGACTCTTGTCTGGCCAAGATACGTATTAGAAATGACTTTGTGCCAGCGATATTTGGTTGGCATATGCCGGACCCTCATTGCATAACAGATGTGGTTCTTATCTCTACAGTAATTCAGCAGCGTCTATATTATACTTCAATCGCTCTACGATTGAAAGTTCGTTAGCGAACTTGCAAAAGAGGTCAATACGATTGCGTTAGACTGGATGGCAAGAGACGCGCTGGTCACGTATACTCAGGGATGGCGTTGTACGGATGGTTCACCTATTCTGTGATAGAGATGTATTGTTTGCTTTGCGATGAGAAGGGAAGACGGGAAATGGCCGATGCGGCAGACTCGACGGATGCGATTCTTCAGCAGCAGATCGCCTATTATCAGGCGCGGGCCGGTGAATATGACGAATGGTTTCTGCGCCAGGGACGCTATGACCACGGCCCCGCACTGAACGAGCAATGGTTCGCGGAGGTCGAAGAGGTAGTGCGGGCGCTGGAGGCATTCGGGCCGCGTGGCCGGGTGTTGGAGCTTGCCTGTGGTACGGGCCTCTGGACCGAGCGGCTGGCGCGCTATACCGATACGCTGACGGCGCTGGATAGCTCATCGGCGGTGCTGGCGCTGAACCGGGCGCGGGTCAATGATCCACGGGTGCGCTATATCGAGACGGACCTCTTCTCCTGGCAGCCGGATGGCGAGTATGACACGGTGTTCTTCAGCTTCTGGCTCTCGCATGTGCCGCCGGAACGCTTTGCGCCCTTCTGGGAGATGGTGCGCGCGAGCCTGACGCCGGATGGGCGTGTCTTCCTGATAGATTCGCTCTTTGAGCAGACATCAACGGCGCGCGATCACCAGTTGAACGGCCCCGAAGCAACGACTGTTACCCGCTCGCTCAACGACGGCCAGCAATATGAAATCGTCAAGGTCTTCTACACGCCGGAGACGCTCACTGCAAAACTGGCTCCGCTCGGCTGGCAGATGGACATGCACGCAACTGAACACTACTTTTTGTATGGCTCGGGTGAGCCGATGCGGTAATGAGTAAAGCTGGCAGGGCAGCCAGCGAATCAATTCGCGCCTAGATGGCTTTCAGCCGCGAAGTCCGCCTGCGCGGACTAGAGACAGGCAGCAATTGATGGAGGCGGAAGATATGCGCAACCGTGAACCTCTTGATGAGTTCGGTCGGGTTCTTATGGAGCATCTGCGTGATAAGGCAATTGGTTTTTACGATATCTTAGCTCAAGGTCAATGGAAAGCTCCTGCATTGCAGGAGTTACAGAGTGAACTGGGTCAATTAGATGAGCAACAGCGCACCATCATTCGCCGTTGTGTCATGCTTTCCGTAGACAATGCTCTCCATGACTTCTTATTTCGCATACAGGAAGATACGGATTGCTCTGACGAAGGGCGCATCCAGATCGTGGTAAATAGTGTAAATATAGCAACTCTGAGCGATGGATTGCATGGTGAACTTTTCGGTGAGAGCGGTTGGATGAGCAAATATAGCGCCTATGGTGAAGAACCTGAATTCAGGTGAAGATACAGTTTGTTAGCTCAGGTTTAGGAACATTTCGCGCTGGTGGTTGACGACGGGGCAGCAGAGCGTATCGAGTACCTCGCCCAGCAGGTCGCCAGGGGGCACGTTGATGGCGCGCACGGAGGTCTCCGGTGCGTTGGCGAGCAGGTGATAGAGCAGCGCCATGCCCTGCGCCAGCCGTTCCCCGCTGGTGGGAGCGCGCGAGCCAATGTCCATCAGCGCCACACCGCCACGCGCTGGCATGGACAGCAGATACGCCTGCATCGCGCCCTGCTGACGGAGCGCCAGGCCGGTGAGCCGCTGCCCACGCTGCCCAGTATTGCCCAGTGAGTCGGGTTCGCGCTGCCACGGCGGCGCAACCGTATGCGTCTGCTCAAAGGCTTCCAACGCCTCGTCAACCCAAATAGGGCTGATATCAGCCTGTAAGGTCGCAGATCGGGCCAGCTTTGCCGTATCGAGCGGGCCGGTGTAGACGAGTAACTGGCGCGTGGTGCGGAATCCTACACGCTCATAGAGGCGATAAGCGGCGGTGTTGGCTTCCAGCACTTCCAGATGCAGCGTGCGCAGGCCGCGCGCGCGCGCGCGCTCCACCAATGCCCGCATCAAATACTCTCCCACGCCGCGCCCGCGCCACTCCGGCGCAATGCCCATCCCCGCAACCCAGCCGCGCTCACCACGCACCGCCAGCAACGCCACTCCGCACATCTCTAGGTCCCCCCTCTCTCCGTGGGAGAGGGGGTCAGGGGGTGAGGTCAACACAAGGGAGTCGCGTAGTTCTACGTCGTTCGTCTCGATCATCGCAGCCAGCGATTCGACGGTCTGCACCATCGGCACGAGATAGCCCTCGAATCCGCGATTGAACGCCACCACAAGCTGTTCCGGCGCAAGCGTATCGGCGGGAATGAGCGCAAAGTTATCCATGTTCGTTGCCATCGCTCAGCCAGCCCTATCCAATCCTGTTCAATCCTATCCAATTCTATCGAGCAGATGGAGCGGCACAATATCGGTTGACCCGTCCTCGAAGCGCAGTATCGCGCCCGGCACCAGCAGACCCGCCTCGCTATAGTGGCGGCGCTGTGGCATCTGAATAATCTGCGCTGGCATGCCACGATGTGCGCCCGCCCAGGCCATCACACGCGCCCCAGGCTCCAACGTACTGCGCAGTGGGAGCGGCTGCGCTGATTGGCTGAGCGGCGGCGTGAAGATCACCTCCGGGCGAATCGCTTGCTGTATGGAGGTTTCGCCGCAGAGATAGACGGTGGTGTTGAGCCGCTGCGCCAGCACCTGCACCAGCAACGAACTCATCGGCGCCGCGCCTAACCCCTCGGTGACAACAATCGTCAGCGGTGGAGGTGGCACTGCGCCAAGCGGGAAGCCATCCAGCGCCGCGCTCAGGTCCATCCGTGAAAAGCCCTCAAACTCGCGCGCAGAGACGCTGCCAGTGATGATGCCCGCCGCGCCGCCAGCCACCGCGCGCTGGATCAGCATCAGCGGCAACTGCTGCGGAAAGAGGATGACGCCGCCGCGCGGAATCGGCACCATCGCCAGCGATTCGCCACGCGGCAACACCGTCAGCGTGCCCACCGCCGGGCCGCCGATGCCGACGATACCCTGAAGCACCGTCGCCGTGCCCTCGATGGTCACGCGCTGGTTCAGAGTAACATCCACTACGCGCCCGCTGAAGCCCGCGCGGATGGCGCTACGTATGCCATCGCTTTCCACTTCCGCGATAGGCTGATCTGCCTGCACCTGATCGCCAATGGCAACCCGTGTCTCCGCGCCCGGGGGAAGCGCTCGCTGCCGGCGAATCGTCGCCGCAGGAGCCAGCGGGCGCCCCAACGGGAAGTCCAGCGCGCGCGCATTGGTAGGGCCAGACGGTCGTAGCTGATTGGTTGAGCTGGTTTTGCTACTGGCGCTGCTGCTCATAGCGTGACTACGCCTCCAATCCTAATAGCGCGGATAACCCGAATGCCTGATACCACTGGCGCACCCGCTCCGCACGTTCCGCCGGATCGGCTGGCGGCATCAGTGGGCGACCACGCGCGTCCAGCAGCAGCCCTAGCGCGCCGCCCTCTACAGGTTCGCTTGCTCGCGCCTGCTGCCCCGGCCCCAGCCCCACATCAACCGAAGGCGCAGGATAGAGGCCGAGAATCGCCTGCTCTCCGGGCATCAGCGGTAGCCGCACCAGCACGCCGGGCGCGATATCTTCGCTATGCTTGCGTCCATCCGCGTATTCCAGGACGACGCGCACCGCCGCTTCCCCCGGCTCTGGCGAGCCGACCGTGGAGATCAGCGTGCCAAGCTGGAGCAGCACGGCATCACGTTCGGCCACTTCGGCGGTGGCGATGGCATCGAGGCTGGCTGCGCAACCGAGCATATTCGCCAGATGCGCCGTATCCAGCACCAGCGAGGTGATGCCGCGCGGCTGAAGCGCATCCATCAAGATCAGCGCCGCCAGCGCGGGATGCGGCACATGCGAGAGAACACCACCACTGCCCAGCACGACATCGAGCGGATGCAACCCGCCCAGGCGTGACCCTGGCGCGCGTAGCGCCATCTGAATAGCTTCGCGTGCCAGCGCATGCTCGAATTCCAGTTCGCGTGGAGAGGTGGGCAGCGCGCGCGGGCGCAGCATGCGCATTAGCACATACTCGCGCAGTTCATCTTCAGAGGCGATGAAGCTGAGCCACTGCATCACCTGCGGCGCGCCACGCGCACGCAAAATTGCCCCAGCGCCTGGTCCTACGCCAGCATTGGGGTGTCCGGCAGGGAGAAACTCGCCGCGCGCTGTGGCGCCGCTGAGCGCCGTGGAACTGGCGCCGACATCCACGCCGATCACATTGGTCTGGAAGTGTTGCGCCAAATAGCGCACCATGCCGCCGAGTGCCGTCATCGTTGCAGCGGGCGTCGTGTTCGAGAGCGCGCGCAGGTTCGCATATCCGGGCAGATGGCGCAGCACTGCGCCTTCGTAGAGCGCATTGACGGCGCGATTGAGCGGGTTGAGCGTCGAAGGCGACAGCGCCTCAACTATCTGAACGTCCTTGCTGCGCTCCCCAAGCCCCGCCGTGAAGGACGGCGCATCATCAGGGCTGCCGGTGAAGATGACGGGCAGTTGGCGGGGAGTATACGCCGTTTCCTCTGCGGATGGGGCGCTTAGCGTATCCAGCCATGCCTTGATGCGCTTGCCCGTCTCTTCGATGTTGGCCTGCGCACGCGCTGCGCCGAAGGGGGCGCCAATCACTAGCATCGCCTGCGGCGCGAAGGCGCGCACCTGCTCCAACGCTTGTTGCCATTCCAGCGAGCCGCCATCACTCTCAGGGTGCGTGTTTGGCAACGCCTCGATCTGCGTGAAGAGGCCACCGATGGAGCGATACATGAAGCCCGCCAGCGCCTCGCGTCCCGGCCCCGCCGCCAGCAGCTTCATCGGACCGCCGACGCTGGTGACAAGCGCCAGGCCATCCACGCCGCTGCCATCCGCCTGCTCCGGCGTAATCACCTGACCGTCGCGCAGCATCGTGCGCCCGGCGATCCGTTCGAGGATGGCGATGGCGTCTCGCGCGCCTATCGCCAGGTCGGCCAGCGGCGGGGTCAGCGTTGTGGCAGCCTGGGCGCGGCCAATCAGCCGGTACTGGTTTTCGATGACGCCCAGCAGCGCCACTTTCGTGAAGACCGAGCCGCAATCCACGATCAGCAACGAGCGCGTCGTGTACGACGCAGGTTGCTCAGCGTTTTCCATCTGGCGTGGCGATGTCTGCACGGCTTCGCCCACGAAGATTTCTCACTTTCCTTTTCTCAATGGCAGCGCAAGAGCCGGTGAACAGCAGGCTCCCGCTTATCGTCTGTTATTTGCGGCCAAAGAAACGTCGCCAGCCGCCACGCCGCTCTGGTTGGGGCTGCTGCGCCTGCGGATTGTCATAGCCATCATCATACCCATCATAGCCATCGAACGCGCCAAAGCCGTCGTTGCCGTCATAGTTCTCGTAATCCGGATAGCCGCCGTTCGCATAGCCGTCGGGCGACATCACGCCGGCAGCATGGCCATACTCACCCTGTTCGCCATATTCCCCGTATTCAGCGTACTCATCGTAGTTGCCTGCGCCCTCATAGCCGGGATAGGCATTGGTCGCATCGTCCCACGCCGCAGTGTTTGCGCCGGGCAGTGGTGGCTGTGGCGGGCGGCGCGGCGGTAATGGCTCCGGCACGTTGTTCATCAGCCAGGGCGGTAACTCGTTGCGGGGGATGTTGCCTCGCCCATTACCATTCCCGTTAGTGCCAGTGCCCTGGCTCCCCTGGCGCTGATTCGCGCCACGCGGCGCATGCCCATTGCCGTTGCCAGGAACTGGCGGTGGCTCCTGCACACGCGCGTGCCAGGTATCCATCGGCCACTCCGCGCTGGCGCTGGCGTCCGCCGCCTGACCCGCGCTGAGGCCACCGCTTCCTGGGGGCGCAGGCGCGGCTGGTTGGCGGCTGGTCCACCCAGAAGTCGAGCTAAAAGTTGGGGCGGGCGCGGCATTGGCGCCACGGACCCAATCCGGCAATGCAGAGGGGTCTATCAGGTCCGAGGCTGAAAAGGTGCCAGCAGCGCTGCCGTTTGCCAGCAACGCAGCATCTTGTGGATTCGGCGGCGGTGCGGCTGGTTGCGCTGGCTGTTTGGGTTGCATGGGCTGCATGGGTTGCGCGCCGTTTGCGCCGTTTCCCTGCCCAACAAGCGGCGCGAGCGGCGACCCGACATTCATAATACCGCTCTGCGAGCGCAGCCATTCTGGCAGCGCCGCCTCGTCCACGAGTTCGTTCGCGCCCATCATGCCGGGGATGCCGCCTTGCGAGGGGAGCATCGGCTGGCCAGTGACCCCATTGTTAGGCATGCTGCTCCAGGCGTTTGGTGTTGGCGCGGGCGGCGCATAGCCCTGGTTCAGCCAGGATGGTCCCTGCGTTGTGTTAGGTGGGATGGCGCCCTGCATACCGGGAACCACGCCAGGCGCCTGGTTTGCTGGAGATGGCGACGGCGGCTCGTTGCGTAGCCATTGCGGCAACGCATTTTCGTCTATCAGTGAGCCGGCCTGTAGCCCGCGCGAGACCTCATAGTTACGCCCCTGCGGTGCGGCTGGCGCGCCCTGCTGGCCGCTCAACCACTGCGGTAGCGCGTTGGCATCAATCAATGAGGAGGCGGGGAGGCCGCTCTGTGGTGATTGCGATACCTGATACGCGCCAGCCTGCTCGATGCCAGGGAAAGCGCTGGATGGCGGCACTGGTATCTGGGGCTGCGGCCCTTGATTGGGCTGGCCTGGCTGATTGGGCAGAGGTGGCGCACCGTAACCCGCTGGCGCCTGCATGTGGTTGGTTGGCATATCGGCGCTCTGCCCCATTGCGCCTGCGCGTAACCACTCCGGCAGTGCCGATTCATCGAAGAGTGCGCTGGCGACGAGGCTGCCGGACCCTACCGGCGACGGCGGAATCATCGGACGCTGCTGGCCATAGCCCAGCGGTCCGCTCGTCTGCGCAGCCTGCGGCGGCAGCGAGGGTTGCCCGGCGCGCGTGTTCTCCCAGCCATTCCCCGCCAGCACCGGTGGATTCTGCTGTGGCTGCGGCATGGGTGGTGGCAGCGCGCCACTGTTGGCGGCGTTGCGCAGCCACTCCGGCAGCGCATCTTCGTTGACCAGCGAACCCACGGAAATTTGCGGCTGCCCTGGCTGTTGTGGATATCCCGGCGCGCCACCAGGGTAGCCCTGATAGCCCTGATAACCTTGATTTCCCGGATTTCCCGGATTTCCCTGGTATTGTTGGTATGGCTGTGGAGTAGGCGGCTGCTGTGGTGGTTGCGCCGGATACTGCGTATAGGGCTGGTTGGCCTGAAATGAACGCATCCATTCGGGCTGCGCGTCAGCCGGAGGCTGCGCATTCCCCTGTATCAAGGTCATCCCACATCGCGGGCAAACAGGCGTTCCTGCGCGGTTCGCCAAACCACATCGAGGGCAGGTTGTCACGATCTTTTACTCACTTTCGGGCCAACCGCGCGTATCAACGCCCAGAGTATACGAAGCGCATCCTCAAAGTTGATTCTAGACGATATAGACTCGCGTTGCTGCCTGTTGCGCCTTCGCGGTCCCTCACTATACACGTGAATGAGAGGCGCGCATCTACAACTCCACCGTTTTCCACTTCGGTCTACATGAGCCTGCATGAGTCTCGGTCACTATAACACCCGCTCTCGCCTCTCAGCAAACACGATAAGACTTGCGGTGTATCATGCAAGATGAGCGCACACGGCTTATACGCATGTCATACGCACGTCAGACACAGAGTGGGCGAAGCGCCTGCGCCAGCGTTCGCACGCCAGCGCGCAGCTCATCAGCAGTCGCGCCAGCGAAACCGAAGAGCAAGCCATCACGCTGAAGTGGGCGCAAACTGAACTGGGAGATAGGTGAGATATGCAGGCCATTGGCTACCGCCAGTTGGGTGACAGCCGGAGCGGATATTTCCGCTGGCAGCCACGCGACCAGATGGATGCCCGCCTCCGGCGTGACGACATGTAGCATATTGCCCAGTTCTTGCCGCAGCGCCGCCACGAGCGCATCACGGCGTTCCAGGTACAACAGACGCATTTTCCGCAGGTGTCGCGCGTAATGTCCGGCGGCAATAAACTCGGCCAGCGCCATCTGCTCCAGGAGCGGCGGGTGGACATCAATGAAACTGCGCGCGGTGATAAACCCTTCGAGCAGGGCAGGCGGCACGATCAGATAGCCCAGACGCAGCGAGGGGAACAACACCTTGCTGAAGCTGCCGATATAGATCACACGCCCGGCGTCGTCCAACCCTTGCAATGACTCCAAAGGCCGTCCACTGAAACGATACTCGCTATCATAGTCGTCCTCGATGATCCAGGCGCGCGCATCCCGGCTCCATTCCAGCAGCGCCAGCCGCCGCTCCAGGCTCATAGGAACGGCGGTGGGAAACTGATGTGAGGGCGTGACGACGGCCAGCCGCGCATGCAGGCTGCGTTGCCGCCCAACCTCCACAATCAGACCATCCTGGTCCACCGACACCGGTATCACCTGTGCCCCAGCAGCCAGCAGCGTGCCATGCGCTCCCACATAGCCAGGGTTCTCGACCCAGGCCGGCTCACCAGGATCAAGCAGCACGCGCGCCACGAGATCAAGCGCGCCCTGTGAACCAGCAGTGATGATGATCTGCTCAGGCGAGCAATGAACGCCGCGCGTAATGCCAACATGCGCGGCGATGGCCTCGCGGAGCGGCAGGTAGCCTTGCGGAGGCTGGTAGAGCGAAAAGCCTTGCAGCGATTGGCGCGCATGCTTCGCCATCAGCCGTGCCCATGTCTCATAGGGGAAGTGCGAGACATCCGGCTGCCCGACACGAAAGATGCCAGTTTCAGCATCCGGCTGATCGGCTCCCAGCGAGGTCTGCGAGAATGATTTGACTAACAACTGGTTGCGCCGGGCGAGCAATGGCGGTCGCTCGTTCCCCTCCATGCGATGTGCCGCGTCCCGCTCTCTCGCCGTCTCGCGTGTCTGCGAGAGCCGCTGTGCATGCAGGTGGGCGACGCGCGTGCCGTCTCCCACTCTGCTTTCGAGGTAGCCTTCCAACAGCAGCAATTCGTAGGCGAGAGCAGTCGTGTTCCGTGATATACCGAGTTCGCTGGCCAGCCCGCGCGTTGAGGGGAGGCGTGCGCCTGCCTCCAACTGCCCCGCCAGAATCGCGGCCCGCAGTCGCTCGTACAACTGCTTGTAGAGCGGCGCTGGCGCATGCTGGTCCAGGATGACCTCCGGTTTTTGCGTGTGAACGGCGCGTTTCGGCATAAGCGATCCGTTTCGTTTCCCTTCACCTTTTATAAATGGCACCCACATTCTACATAAAAATGGCTCTTTGTACAAGTCCATTATCCTGTTATGCTTTCAAGAGACGTTCAATAGTTTGATGAGTTCGCTGAACAGACCTGCAAAGGGGGAGAATAGTAATGGAAGCCAGAATGAATTATGCGAAGGCCGCGCCGGGTGCGATGCGGGCGATGAACGGGTTGGAGACGTATCTTGCCAACTGCGGCCTGGAACCAGAACTGCAAGACCTGGTGAAGTTGCGTGCCTCGCAGATCAACGGCTGCGCCTACTGTGTGGATATGCACAGTTTAGATTTGCGGGCGCGCGGCGAGACGGAACAGCGGCTCTTTGCGCTCTCCGTCTGGCGGGAGACGCCGTTCTTCACCGAACGTGAGCGCGCGGCGCTGCTCTGGACGGAGAAGCTCACGCTGATCTCGCTCGATCATGTGCCCGACGAGGTGTATGAGCAGGTGCGCCCGCATTTCAGCGATGAGGAGCTTGCTAATCTAACGCTGGTGATTGCCACGATCAATGCGTGGAATCGCTTCGGCATCAGTTTCCGCGATGTGCCGGGGCGCTACACTCCTGCCAAACAGCAATAGATGACCAGCAGCGAAGTATGTAATTGCCTCCCACTTGCCAGCAATGCGGTAGGATGGAAGATGGAGAAACACCTATGGCAACAGACGAGTAGGGGGCAAGCATGAGCTACAAGGTTCTCGATAGAAACGATCTCCGGCGCGACGGCGACACCTATGAGTTCGAGGGCTACCTGCATGGAGACGCGAACTCGAATATCTCGTTCATCTGGGTAGACCTGCCGCCGGGAGGTGGCCCGCGACTGCATAAGCATGCCTACGAGGAAATTTTTATCATTCAGGAGGGCAGCGCGACCTTTACCGTTGGCGCGGAAACCGTTGAAGCGAAGGCTGGGCAGGTGATTCTCGTGCCGCCGGAGACGCCTCACAAGTTCATCAATTCCGGTGAGGGACGGCTGCGCCAGGTTGACATTCACCTCAGCAAGCGGTTCATCACCGAATGGCTCGAAGATTGAACGCAGGCAGGGAACGCTCTCATAATAGGGATGTGGTGTGTTGATGGTGGTTTGCAGAGGATGATAGGGACATGGATAAGCAGATACTACGGCAGAGCGCGGCTGGACTTGGCATCGCAACGATGCTCTTCGGTGTGACACCATTGCTGCTGCCTGATCGCTTTGCCCGGGTCTTCGGCTTCGAGACGCCGGATGCGGCGACGGCTTCGATGATGCGCTCGCTGGGCGTGCGGGATATCGTGATGGGTATGGGCCTTTGGTCCGCTGCCGCGCATGGTGGCAATTTCGCGCCGTGGCTGCTGGCGCGCACGCTGACCGATGGTGGCGATACGCTGGCAGTAGGCATCGCTGCCGCGCGTGGCAAACGCGACTGGCGTTTCCTCGCGCTTGGCGCGCTGGCGCTGGGCGCCATGCTTGGCGATGCACTGCTCTACCGTGAGGCGAAACGCACGGCAACACAAACAAAGCAGGCAAAACAAGTAGAACAGGGATAATGATCGCCAGACATCGGCGCTGATTCCTGGCAATCATTATCCCCGCAAAAAACGTGCAGGCGCCCGGCTGATAATTCCTCAGCCGACGGCAACGGTTGGATGTTCGTGTAGGGGGTGGAGCGTGCTGTGATTGGGCAGCGTGGATAACGCTGGTGATTCAATGACGGCGACGCCCAGCAACTCTGCGGTGGTGGCGTTCAGCGCGGCAGCGAGCCGTCGCAAGACATATGGCTGCGGTTCTTCCTTACCGTGTTCGAGATGGGTGATCGTATCGCGGCGGATATCTGTCAATTCGGCAAGCTGGCTGATGCTCAGACCACGGCGCTGGCGCATCTGCCGCAAACCACGCAACTTCATACTGTGACCCTCCTCATCGAGGCCCAACGCCGCTTCGCTGGCCACGCTGCCAGCATGCGGCTGTTTTACTGGTGGGCGACTCATCACCCGCCACTCACATCATAGCAATCCCTGGACCGTTCGTAAAGACCCTGCCGCTAAAGCTGAGAAAAGACTTATCTATCGCCGCCGCTCCAGCAAAAACAAACGGAGACCATATATTGATGGTCTCCGTTTGCGAGAAGAAACGCCGAATGCTCAGAGAAACTGAACCTATGCGCCGGGAAAGTGGCAGGCGACCTCTTGCGCTCCCGATGACTTCTTCTCCAGCGTCGGGTAGACCTCACGGCAGATGGCCTGCGCCTTCCAGCAGCGCGGATGGAACGGGCAGCCGGAGGGTGGATTCACTGGGCTGGGCACGTCACCCGTGAGGATGATGCGCTTGCGGGTCTGCTCCATCTGCGGGTCCGGGAATGGGCTGGCCGAGAGCAGCGCAATCGTATAGGGATGCTGCGGGTTGCCGTAGATATCTTCGGCTTTGCCTAGCTCAGCGATATGCCCAAGATACATCACTGCGACGCGCGTGCTGACGTGCTTGATGGCCGAAAGGTTGTGGGCGACGAAGAGATACGTCAGGTTGAACTCTTTTTGTAGCTCGCCCATCAAGTTGAGGACCTGCGCTTGAATCGAAACATCCAGCGCGGAGGTTGGCTCATCGGCCACAATGAATTTGGGGTTGAGCGCCAGCGCCCGCGCAACGCCGATGCGTTGCCGCTGGCCGCCGCTGAACTCGTGCGCGTAGCGGTTGAGGACGTTGGGACTCATGCCCACGGTGCGCAGCAGATAGCGCACCCGCTCATCCACTTCTTTCGGGCTGCCATACTCGTAATTTTCCAGCGGCTCCCCAATCACGCGACCAACGGTAAAACGTGGGTCGAGCGAGCTGAATGGGTCCTGGAAGATCATTTGCATATTCGCGCGGCGCTTGCGGACCTCTTCATCGCTCATCGTCATCAGGTCCTCGCCCTCGAAGAAGACCGAGCCTGCCGTCGGCTTGATGAGCTGAAGAATCGCACGGCCCAGGGTGGATTTGCCGCACCCGCTCTCGCCCACGAGGCCAAGCGTCTCACCACGCATGATCTTGAGATCAACGCCATCAACGGCTTTGACCGAGGCGACCGTGCGGTTCATTAGGCCACCGCGAATGGGGAAGTGAACTTTCACCCCGCGCAGCTCGAGCAGCGCATTGCTGTCTGTCATGGCCGGCATTCCCGGCTGCATCGTCTGTGTTGCCAATGTCAATCATCTCCTGTCAAGCGCCGCCAGCAGTGTCGTTAGAGTACTGCTCTCATGTCGCCTCTCATGTCGCCTCTCGTGTCGCCATCAGCATCAACGACTGAGAAACGACCTCGAAACGATCATCAGCGCATCCTGCTGGCATTGCGAGCAATCCGGCGTGTTGACCACTCTCAATAGGGATAGAAACAGGCGGCCTGTTGATTCGGACCAACGGTTTCCAGTGGGGGAAGCTCCGCCCGGCAACGCGCCTGTGCCTTGGGGCAGCGCGGCGCGAAGGGGCAACCTGGCGCCAGATTGATGAGATTGGGCGGCTGACCACCGATGGCGGCGAGCCGCGAGCCTTTGGGTGTATCGGAACGCGGAACGGCGGCCAGCAACGCCTGCGTATAGGGATGGGCAGGCTTGGCAAAGAGCGTGGTCGTCGGCGCGGCCTCAACGATGCGCCCAGCGTACATGACGTTCACCCGGTCGCAGCTTCCGGCGACGACGCCCAAATCATGCGTAATCAGCAGCGTCGCCGTGCGGAACTCCTGCGCAAGACCTTTCATCAGATCAAGCACCTGCGCCTGAATGGTGACATCCAGCGCGGTGGTTGGCTCGTCGGCGATCAAGAGTTGCGGATTGCAGGAAAGCGCAATAGCGATCATCACGCGCTGGCGCATGCCGCCGCTAAACTCGTGTGGATAATGGTTGAGACGGCGGCGCGCTTCCGGGATACGCACGCGGTCCAGCATCTCAACGGCACGATTCATTGCCGCCTTGTCGTCGAGTTTCAGGTGCGCTTTGACGGCCTCGGCGATCTGGTAGCCGATGGGATAGACCGGATTCAAGGAGGTCATTGGGTCCTGGAAGATCATCGCCGCCCGGCCACCGCGCAGCGCGTTTAACTCCTCGCGGTTCATTTCGAGGATATCTTCGCCCTGAAACAACACTTTGCCGCCGACGATCTTCCCCGGAGGACTCTCCAGCAGGCGCAGAATCGAAAGCGAGGTGACACTCTTGCCGCATCCGCTCTCGCCTACCAGACCAAGCGTTTCGCCCTCGTCAATGTAAAACGAGACATCCTCAACCGCCTTCACCACGCCAGCGCGAGTGAAAAAGTGCGTGCGAAGATGTTGCACATCGAGTAGCTTTTCTGCCATTCGAGCCTCTTCATCGTGATACTCAAAATGATTGCACACGGAAACTTCACATAAGAGCGTGAGTTCCCTTTGTAGGATACCACATATCGGGAGGGTGCCGGTTTGTTGCGAACCGGCACCCTCAGCGCGCTGGCGCTAATCTTTTGTACGCGGGTTGAAGGCGTCGTTGACCCCATCACCCAGGAAGGAGATAGCCAGCACCAGGATAGACAGGGTAATCGTCGGCCACAATATTTCCCAGAGGGAAATATTGATGCGTTGCGCGGCGTCGTTAATCATCAGGCCCAGGCTAGACCCCGGAGGCTCGACGCCGAGGCCGAGGAGGGAAATGGCAGCTTCGGCAGTGATCGTTCCCACAATGTCGAGCGTTGCCGCCGCCACGACGATGCTAAAGAGATTGGGGACGATATGCTGCATCATGATGCGCTGGTTGGAGCTACCCGACATGCGCGCAGCTTCAATAAACTGCTGCTCTTTCAATTGGAGTGTCTGGCCGCGCACGAAACGCGCCATCTGTGGCCAGACGGTAATACCAATCGCGATACTGACCAGGATCAGACGACCTTGCGGCCCCAGCGCATCTACAAAGGCCGGGCCGAGGGTTGCGGCGGCGAGGATGGCGAAGAGCAACGTGGGGAAGGCAAACATCAGGTCGGTGAAACGAGCGAGGAAGGTGTCAATCCAGCCGCCGAAGAAGCCAGCCAGCACACCGATAATCAGGCCCAGCACTACGTCAAAGATTTCCACGAAGAGCGCGACCTGAATGGAGACGTTCACACCAGCCATGAGGCGAGCGAGGATGTCACGCCCCAGTTGATCGGTGCCCAGCGGATGGGCGAGCGAGCTTGGCGCGTCCAGATTGAGCAGTTCCTGGTGCTGCATGTAGTGATAGAGTTCCGGCGGAACCGAAGCGTTACCAAAAATGCCGCCCTGAATATTCGGCCCCATGTGCAGGTAGAAGATGGGGAAGACATAGCTGGCGACCACCATGAAGATGATGACGGCCAGACAGACCATCGCGCGCTTATCGCGGCCCAGGCGGCGTAGCGATGCCTCAATAGGGGAAAGCGATTGCCCCTCCGTCACCGCCTCTTGCGTGCGCAGGTCCAGTTCACTCTGGCTTAGCGTCGTTTCCAGCGGGTTCGTGGCAATGGCCAATTGCGGCTCAAGGAAACCTGCTGTTCCAAGTTCCGATCCAGGGTTAATGGAATACCCATCGTTGAACGATTGTGTTCCGGTCTGCTCGGAGCTTTCATCAATTCTCATCTCTATCCTCCTCTTCCATCGCCCCGCCACCTATTTGGTACGCGCGGGCGGTGTCGTATGTCGTGAGCGCCCGCTCACGCTATTGCGTCTTGATGCGGGGATCAGCGATACCATAAGCGACATCGGTCAACAGGTTAGCCAGGGCGATGAAGACCGCAATGAGCAGCACGGTCGCCTGCACCACTGGATAGTCACGGTTCTCGATGGCCGTGAGCGAATAGACGCCGATGCCGGGAATATTGAAGAGGAGTTCGATGATGAACACCCCGCCGACGGCGAAGCCGAGCGCCGGCCCCACCGCCGTCAAAACATTGATGAGGGCATTGCGGAAGGCATGTTTCCAAATCACCACCCGTTCCTGTAACCCTTTGGCGCGGGCGGTGCGCACATAATCCTGGCGCAGCACCTCCAGCATACTGGCCCTGGTGATGCGCACGAAGAAGGCGAAGGCGCCAGCGCCGAAGATCAAGATCGGCCCAACCATCGCATCCCAGGAATCCCAGCCGGTGACGGCGAGGCTGGGCAGACCGGCATTATGGAGGTTAATCATAATCAGCCAGTAGAAAGGGATCAGCACAAACGAGGGGAGCGCAAAGAGGACGAGACTGGCGGTCTGAGCGACCGTATCAAAGGCGGTGTTCGCCTTGACTGCCGCATAGAGGCCGAGCGGCACACCAACCAGCACTGCCAGAACAACGCCTGAGATGCCCAGTTGCGCGGAGACCGGCACATAGCGCGAGAGGATATCATTCACGCGCACCGTGCGATCAATGTAGGAATAGCCGAAGTCCAGCCGCACTGCGTTGCTGAGGAAATGCCAGTATTGCTGCCAGAATCCCTGATCCAGGCCATAGAAGTGCATCAGCGACGCAACCTGGGCTCTCGGGCAGTGGCCGTTGCAGTTGACCAGCACGGCATTGCCGGGGGCAAAGTAGCCCAGCACGAACGTAATGAAGGATACACCCCATAAGACGAAAACCAGTCCGGCCAGGCGCCGAATGAGGAAGCGAACGCCCACCCGGATTGCGGTGAAGGCGCAGATGCCCACGATCACCAGCAGAAAGATGATACCGGGCAAATTTTGCGATAACTGATCCATACCTCGCCTCTCATGGTTGTCTTTCGACGTGGCTATGAGCGCCGTTGCTCATACGCTGCTGTTGGGCCGATGCGTACAACGACAACGTCTCCAAAACGTGTTGCTCTCGAACGCCTTCGAACCAGCCCCCCAGACAGGCATGGTCTTGTATCTGCATGCACGGCAACACATCAGATTTGTTGCATACGATAACACATAATGTGCTTCAGGGAAAGACGCAATTCCAAGTCTGTCACATCGTTTGACACATCTTGATACGTCTTCCGCCCAATCACCCGCAAATCGCCTGCACTTCCCGCTCTCTATTCGATTTTCAGCGGCGCTCGTGGCCTCACTTTCTCCGCCTCGCCCGCCATATACAGCGCGTTTCTTTCCGCGTTCGCGGCTACTAGCTGACACTGCCTGGCTAATGGCGCGCGATATAGACCTGTTGCCAGACGCTCAATGGCGTTTGCTCCGTCGTTGTCAGCGCGTAGTTCGTAACGTAAGGGGCAGACTCCCACCAGACTTCCTCTTGATCTAGCGGAATCCACGCCACCTGTGTCACGAGCATTTGCTCCGCTCGCTGATAATCCAGCATACGCTGGGCCACATCTGGCTCACCATCTGCGCGAATCATCAAAGCGTTGGCGTCGCTCAGGTTGACGCTGCTGCTGTTATAGGCGCTGGTCGGCAGAAATTGCAGCGAGAGCCAATCCTGTGGATCGGGATAATCCCCCACCCAGAACGTCGCCCAGAATTGCAGCGTCGGCGCCGTCACATTGCCGAGCAGATCGTCGAGAAACGTTCCATCATCAATGGTCGCGCTGGAAACGGGATATCCTGGAAACGCGGCTTTCCACATGGTCACTGCGGCCTGCGCCAGACTGGCCTGCGTGGGGTATCCGCTGGCGACGGTGAGCGTGACCGCCGGGCACTGGCTCACCTGTCCACTACACACATCATGTATGTATGACTGTTCGAGTTGCTGCGCTTTTACAACATTTCCTTTCAGGGTTTGCGTGCCGTCCGGCCCTGTCAGCGCCGCATTATACCCTGGCACACCCTGCGGCACGATATGGTTGGTCGGCTGCGCCGTGCCGTGAAACACCTGCTCGATGAGCGTCTCTTTATCCAATGCCAGCGCAAACGCCTGGCGCATGCGCTCATCATTGAACGGCGCAATGCGCCAGTTCATCGCAAAGTAATCTTCCGTGAGGTTGCCAACCGCATGGAAGTCTTTTTTTGCGCTGGCCTGGCCATACTGCGCGAGCGGCGCATAGCCAATGTCGCTTTGTCCGCTCAGAAAATTGCTATAGGCCACAGCGTCGGATTTCTCGAAGGTCAGGTCAAGTTCGCGCAGCAGCGGTTTCTTGCCCCAGAAATGCGGATTGCGTTGCAGGGTGAGACCATGCTTGCTATCCCAGGCGGTGACGAGGAAGAGATTTGCGCCGAAGCCGACTCCTGTTGCCAGATGGCTGGTCCATTGTGAGCCATAGTGAGCGATCAACTGCTGCGGCACCGCAGCACAGGCAGGAGCGCTGAGCGCCGTCAAGAAATAAGCGGAAGGCTGCTGAAGTTTCACCACCAATGTCTGTGGATCGGTGACGGTAATCGCATTGTTGAGCAGGGTGTTGATCGAGCCAGAAAGCGTCTCAGAGCTGCCACTGACGGACTCGCAGGTTTCCGTATTGAAGGCGACGGCATCTTTGAGGCTATAGAGATCATAGCCCAGGTGCGAGTCGGTGCAGGGATCGAGCAGACGATTGAGCGAATACGCAAAGTCCTGCGCGCCGAGCGGGGTTCCGTCGCTCCACGTCAGCCCTTTATAGAGATGGAATGTATAGGTCAGGCCGTCGGGGCTGATGTCAATGCGCTGCGCTGCCCAGGGACGCGGCTGTTGTTGCGCGTCCAGCGCCACCAGCGTCGGCCAGACCAGCGCGAGCATGCCGCTGGATTCGGGGTCCAGTTGCACCGCCGGGTCCAGCGTGCCGATGGAATGGCCGAGTGCGATGTGCAACACCTGTTGTGCGTCGCTGGCCGGGGTCGGGGCGGGTGTCGAGGCTGTAGATGCTCGCTGCTGGTTACAGCCGGCAAGCGTAAGGGCCAGCAGCCCCAATAGGACACTGATAGAACAGAGTAACGAAAAACTGCGCGCGCGATATCCCCACCTCATCCACAACTCTCCTGATAATATTTCGCAATCTACGACAAATCCATGATGGCCTGAGCGCCTGGAAGCGGTAAGCGTACTCCATAACAGATTGCTCAGGCTTCTCTAGAAGTATAGACGTTTATCGGCGCGCAAAATGCCCGATCTCATGCTCCTTCAGTCTGAGATACAGACCTGGGATATGGTGAGACCGGGCATGGTAGAGTGGCTATTCACCCGCCTGCGCCGCCTATCGCATATGCGACAGACTGCGCAGGCGGGAAACTATGGCTCGATATGAGCCTGGACGACTACTGGACAACTACCTGACGGCTACTAGAAGCCTGATGTACGGCCTAGTGCGAGGTCAGGTAAATTTGCGACCAGCTTTGCAGTGTGATGACGCCCAACGACGAGAACTTGAAGTTCTGGACGTAGGTCGGCAGGTTGTAGTAGGTCTTGCCCTGGCTCAGCGGAATCCAAGCAACCGCCGTCACCAGCAACTGCTCCGCCTGATTGTACTGTTGCGCGCGGCTGGCCGGGTCAAGGTTCGTATCCGCTTGCTGCATCAACGTGGTGGCCTGCGGCACGTTGACCGAACCAGTGTTGTTGAGTGATCCAGGCTCGAACTGGAGCGACAGCCAGTCCTGCGGGTCCGGATAGTCCGCCGACCAGCCGATGCCGAAGATCTGCGGCTCGTTGGCCGAGTAGATCAGTTGCAGCAGCGAGTTGAAGTCCACGAACTGCGTCTTGATCGGATAGCCAGGGAAGGCATTCTGCCACATCGTGACGACCGCCTGGTCCGCCGTTTCGAGGGTCGGATCATTGGTGTCATAGAGCGTGACCGGCGTGCAACTGGCGATCTTGCCACCGCAGGCTTCGTTTACATACTTCTGCATCGCTGCCTGCGCCGCCGCAGTGTCGCCGGTCAGGCTGGGAGTGCCGTCCGGTCCCACCAGGTTCGGATTGTAGCCATACATGCCCTGCGGCACAATATGGTTAGTAGCGATCACTGACCCCTGGTTCACGTTGTCAGCCAGGATCTCTTTGTTGATGGCTTCAGCAAATGCCTGGCGCGCATCGAGGTTGTTGAACGGGGCTTTGGCCCAGTTCGGCTGGTAGTAGCCTTCGGCCAGGTACGGCTGCTCGTGGAAGTCACTGCGCTTCTTGGAGGCCTTGTACTGGTCGGCTGGCGCGCCGCCCTGATCGAGGCGACCGTCCAGGTAGTCGGCATACTCAGCGTTGACGGTCTTGTAGATAGTGAAATCAATCTCTTTGAGCTGTGGCTTGGTGCCCCAGAAGTCGTCGTTGCGGACGAGATCAATGTGGCCCTTGTGGTCCCAGCTCTTGACCTTGAAGAGGTTGCCGCCGAAGCCGGCCAGATGGTTGGTCCAGTCTTTGGCGCCGTACTGCTGGATCAGTTGGAACGGGACTGCGTACGTCGTCGGATACCCCATCGCCTCCAGGAAGTAGGGGGCATTGGCCGAGAGCTTGATGACGAGCGTCTGGCTGTCCGGCGTGGTCACATCACCGTCCGTAATCAGGCTCTTGATCGGCCCCTGGACCGTCACACCGTCGCTGGCGCACTTCTCAGTGGAATAGGCCGGCGCGTTGTTGATCGGATAGAGGTAGTACGTCACGGCAGACGCCGTGCAGGGACTCATCGAGCGGTCAATGGCTTTGGCGAAGGTGGTGGCGTCAATGGGGGTACCATCGCTCCACTTCAGGCCAGAGCGCACCTTGAAGGTGTAGGTCTTGGCCGTCTGGTCATAGGTGGGCATGCCATCGGCGGCCCAGGCGGTCGGATTGCCGTTCTGATCGAGGGCGATCAGGCCGGGGAAGACCAGTTCAATCGGAGTATACGAATAGAAATCCTGGTCGTGGCCGGGGTCCATCGTCGCAATGTCATTGCTGGCGGCATTGATCGGCAGCCGGATGATCTGCTGCGAATCCGGCAGTTTTCCGCCAGTGGAACTGGTGCCGCAACCGGCCACGACGACGGCCAGAGTGCCGAGGAGGATCATCAACCCCGACATGGTGAGTTTGCGTAAACTCATGCGCTTGTTCTCTCCTCCAGGGAAATGTGAGCCAACTCGCTGGCTCATTTCCCCAATGAAAGAGAGCGCCCATAGCCTCATCCGGCAGTACCCGACTACTCCCGCGTGAACTACAGACGTTCTCTCTCATCAGGTGTGCTACTGTGACGGCATGAAAAAGTCTGACGCCACATTGGCTCCATCGAGCGCCGCCAGTCCGTTCGCATCTCCGGCGCAGACCTACTCGCGCCAGAGCAAACGGCGGGGCATCCGCTCAACGGATTCCTTTGACACTGTGGGCGCGCGCCCACGGCATCAGCCCGGATTTCGCGCACAGAAAGCCTCTCTGCGGATCGCCGGTACGGCAGCGGGTAGCGCCGCCGCATCGGAAGTTCACAGGTGGTGCTGTGCGGGAAAAGAAACTGCCACTGGGTAGCTGGTTCTCCAATGGCATATAGGGTGTCGATTTTATGAACTCGCTGCGCTGGAAACGGTGCCAGATGCCGAGCTGGCAATCACGAATTGCCCGGCGCCAGGCGACATCCCCTGCTGCACGACATCGTACACTTCAGAATTGACCCCAGCGTCCGTCGCAACGGGCAACTGCGATTGGTGCATGATAATCATGCCGCGATAGTTGCGAATCAACTGCGCCTGGGTTGTCGAGACGAGTTGCCCGGCCAGGGCAGCCATTGTCTGCACATCCAGTCCGTCGCGCGGGTCGCCGGTGATCCAGATGACCACGCCGTCGCGCTCCAGAATCAGCAGGCAATGGGTATCCGACTGCCAGGTATAGGTTGTGGTACGGTCGTGAAACAACTGCTCCCACATGCCATTGACATAGACCGCTGGCTCCCCGCCGACCTGCACCGGCGTCGCAGAGCCATCGGCGACCACCTGATACACGGCGGAGTAGCCGCTGGCAAGCTGGAATTCGCGAATGTCGAGTGTGCCGGTACCTTGATTAGCCTGGTTTGCTTGATTCGTTTGATTGCCTTGAGTCGCTTGATTGGGCTGGCTGGCGTTCTGATTTGTTGCGCCAGTCGCAGTGGTTTTATTCGTTGCGCCGGTCGTGTTCAGACCTGGGTTCAGGCTATATTGGAGATCAACGATAACCCCTTTGGTCCAGGAGTACGGTTCCTGAAGGCTCATCCCTTGATAGGCGTAATTGCCGGCTGTCGGGCCAAGCCAGAAGAGCGGCATCGTTGGGTCGAGGCTATCAGTATCTTGTTGAGAGGAAGTGTGTTGATAGGTAGATTGTTTGGCGCTCTGGGGCACGCTATTGACTTCCACCACGCCGGTGTTGCCAAAGATAATGCGGAGACCCTGGGCGAAAGACGGCGAGGCAAAGACCACCATCAACGCCATGAAGAAGAGCGCCACCCCCGTTGCCGCCGCCAGCGGGCGGTTGAGATAGTGCCACGTCTCCTGGCCGAGCGCGCGTACACGCCGTACAAGCTGCGTCAATGTTGGGCGGTGGGAGACCTGTGGCAGCAAGATGCGCGAGAGACCCAGCCGCGCGAAGACTCGATTGGTGATGCGCTGCTCGAATGCGCTTGCGGGGACGGGATGCTGCTGGTCGCTGAGCAAGGTCTGAACAAAAAGCGGCGGCAACTCTTCGCTGTCAATGGCAAAGAGTTCGTGCATCTCTCTGGCAAACGCCATTTCTTCTAGTGAGAAATCTTCAGGGAACGGCAATTCCCTGGCGTTTACCTCAGCGCCGCTGCCGTTCGGCCCTCTAGAGCGCTCGGATGTGCTCATGTCTCAGTCCCTCAAGCGCCGTTTGCAAGGCTTTGCGCGCCCGCCAGAGCCGCGTGTCAATCGCGTGGCGGGAAAGTTTCATTCGTGCGCAGATTTCCTCGGTCGGCGCCAGCAGGAAATAGCGCATATAGACAATCGTCCGGTCCTGTTCGGAGAGCGATTCCAGCGCCTGACGCAGTTCTTCACGGCGCTCTCGCTGCTCGATCAACCGCTCCATGCTGTTGTCTGCCGCGTGCATGACAGGATGGTCTCCAAGATATGGCTCACCATCGTGAGCGCCGCTAAACTCGCTATTATCCAGTGAACTCAACGCAATCGCCGGGCGACGTTGAATCTGCCGGCGACGGTCGAGTGCGATGTATTTGGCGCGCATGGTGATCCACGTACGCAACCCGCCACGAGCGGGATCGTAACTCTTGATCTCCTGCCAGACGGCGACAAACAGGTCGCTGGTACACTCCTCAACATCTTGAGCAGTGCCTGCACTATCCAGGACTACCCGGATGAAGTACGACATCTCGCGTGAGTATCGCCTGATGAGCGCCTCTAGAGCGCCCTGGTTGCGTTCGAGCAACCCGTGATAGAGAGCCTCCTCAGACCATTCATCATGCACCGCGTCACTCCTCGCGCTTCCATCCTCCGGCGCCGTTGCCGGTCCACGCCGTAGACGTGAAATGATGGTACTCTACGATGTTCCCCCAACATGACCGTGTGCATAGTCTGGAAATTACTACGCCACGCACTGGTGAAATCTCACACACCACCGGCAACTCCTCCAAATTGCGCATGTTGCCACTTGCCACACCTTGCCACACCTTGCCACACATTGAGCAGACTTTGACCGCACATTGGTTGCCCGGTGGCTGGGTCGCCGGAGGGTTCGGGATTTCGGTCACCTGTTACGCCGCATTTTCAGCGACTCCTGGGTAATTGTCAAGAGGCAATTTTTCATATCATGTGTAACGGTTAGCGTCCCTGTAGGAAACTCCACGTTTTGAGGTCGCGATCCAGATGGTAGCGCAGCGTCAATTGTAAGGTGCCTTCCAGTTCTATTTGCACGTTGGATTCCAGCCGCAGGCGTGGCAATGCCTCCCAGGTGGTCGTTTGCAGCAGGCGCAGCACCTTGAAGGCGGCGAGCGAGAGACGGCGCTGCGCATAGCGCGAACAGTTGGGGCAGAGGACGCCACCAAGCTCGGCGCTGTAGCCATTCTCTTCGGGTCGAAGCGGTGTGTCGCAGCCAGCACAGTTGACCAGCGCCGGGCGATAGCCGAGTTCGTCGAGCAGGCGCATCTCAAACAAGCGCAGCGCCAGCCAGCAGCGCAACTGCGACTCACTCTCCGCTGCGCCGTCGTTGAGCACACGCAACGTTTGCATGTAGAGGCGATAGAGCTGCGGATGGGGGTCGGCGTCTTCGAGGAAACGATCTATCAACTCGGAGCAATACCACGCGCCGCTCATGTGCCAGAGGCCGCTACGCAGCGCATCCAGCCGTTCGCGCGCCTCGGCCTGGGTGATGATGTCGAGGTCGCGCCCCGTCGCCAGCAAGACCTGTGTGCGGGTGAAGGGTTCGAGGTGCCCGGCCAGCCGGCTGGTGGTGCGGCGCACACCTTTGGCGATGGCGCGCACCTTCCCATAGGAGGGGGTGAAGAGCGTGAGGATGCGGTCGGCCTCGCCGAAATCGAGCCGGCGCAGGACGAGGGCTTCGCTGGTGTAGACGCGCGCGTGTGCTGGCATGGATGTGTTGCTCTATTACTCTGTTGCTCTGCTACTGCTGAAATGATTGCTCTCAGCATACCATTCCTGGCGTGGGGATGGATTGGGGAAATCCCCCACCCCCAGCCCCTCCCCCGTGCGCGGGAGAGGGGAGCGCAGAGCAGAGAGACCTCACCCCGCCCTTCGGGCACCCCTCTCCCGCGAGGAGAGGGGATCGTGGGGCAAGAGGGGTGGTGGAAAGCGATACGTTGATTCAGGTGAACGAGAAGCCAGCGAATGAATTCGCGCCTGGCTGGCTTTCAGCCGCAAAACCCGCCGACGCGGGTTAGGAGCAGGCGGGCGTGTGGCAACACATGAGATGATCGAGGGGTGGGCGACTGGATTATTTGGTGAGCAGACATCTAGGCTGGATTATCGGTCGGAGTAGTGGGTGAAGGATTTCAGTAGGGCAGACAAGGATGTCCGCCACCACCTTTCCGAGGGACAGAAACCCTACCGTGCGCCAGACCTCTTGCCTGATATGAGTCTGCGCAGGCGGACTTCGCGGCTGAAAGCCAGCCAGGCGCGAATTCATTCGCTAGGAGCTTCGCCGGCCATCCGTTCGCCGCACCTGCGCTCCCCTCTCCTCACAAGGAGAGGGGCCGGGGGAGGATTTTTGCCTCCCCTCTCCCGCGCACGGGGGAGGGGCCGGGGGTGGGGGCTTTACGCCATCATCAGCACGCCGGAGTAGGCGTCGGCGTACCTGGCCCCGTCACCGGCGTAGCCGGACAAGTTGGCGTCGCCGTCGCCGTTGCCGGTGTGGCTGTCGGCGGCGGATTGCCGTTGACTTCAAGCTGTATGACCTGCGTCGGATCTACCGACGTTCCCGCTGGTGGTGTCGTACTGATAACGATACCTGGCTGGTAGCTTGGGTTATATGGGTTTGTTACCAGATTAAATTTCAATCCAGCTTCCGTTAATTTGTTCTCCGCTTGCTGGAAAGGCAATCCTACGACATTTGGCACCGTGATTTTCCCTGGCCCACTGCTCACAGTCAGCGTAACGGTAGTTCCCTGTTGTACCGTGGTATTCGCTGCCGGATTCTGGTCAATGACCTGTCCGACTGGTTGTGTACTCGCCACCTGTGTTTCAGCGACTTGTAAATGTTTGGCGGTTGCTTGAGAGAGCGCGTCATTGTATTGCATACCAACGAAGTTGGGCACCATTACTAGCGGCACGGTAGCCGTGGGCGTAGCGCCACCAAACGCAGATCCCAAGCCGAAACCATTGGTGGTGACGCCGAGCAGCAGGCAGGCCAGGCCGAGCAGCAGCATCGCCGAGACGACGATGGTGGCGATCAGCGGGCCGTTGCGCTTTTTGGGCGCGCCGGGCTGCGAGGGCGAGCCGAAGACGGGCGGGCGTCCGCCACTGATTGGCGATGGCGCGCGTGGCGCGGTGGGACCGGCAGGCGCGAAGGGAAACGTTCCGCCGCCAAAGCCGTTATCGGCATCCAGTGAACCATCATAGGTTGGCGCGTCGCTGAAGCCCTCCGGCAGACCCACCGGCGGGCGCATCGGATTGCTCGCCACGGCGGCGCCGCCATACATATTGCCCAGCGTGCCACGGTTGGCTGCGCCCATCGCCGTCGAGCGACCGGGGGTAATCGGCCCTATGCCGGTGCCAGCGGGACCGCTGCGCCGTCCTGGCTGCCCCTGGCGCGCCAGATTTTCCAGCGCATAGGCCAGCGCATCGCCATCTTTATAGCGGTCGCGCGGGTCTTTCTCCAGGCAACGCAGGATAATGCGCTCCAACCCCGGCGTGATGCGCGGATTGTACAGCGTCGGCGGGTCTGGCGCGTCCTGAATGTGGCGCATTGCCACGGCCACCGGCGTCTCGCCGTCGAAGGGCGTGCGCCCGCAGAGCATCTCATACATCACTATGCCCAGCGCATAGATATCCGCCGCAGGCGAGACGATTTCGCCCTGCGCCTGCTCCGGCGCGTAATACTGCACGGTGCCCAGCGTCATGCCGGTGGTCGTCAGGCGCTCCGCCTCGGCGTCCTTATACATGCTGGCAATGCCGAAGTCTGTCAGCTTGACCAGTCCCTTATCGTTGAGCATGATGTTCTGCGGCTTGACATCGCGGTGGACGATGCCGCGCTTATGCGCTGCGCCCAGTCCCAGGCCGATATCGTGCGCAATCTCGATGGCGCGCTCGTTGGAGAGGATGCCGTTGCGTTTGAGGTAGCGCCGCAGGTCGGAGCCTTCGACGAACTCCATGACGATATAGTAGCTCTCGCCGCTCTGGCCATAGTCGAAGACCTGCACAATATTGGGATGTTGCAGCGCCGAGGCGGCGCGCGCCTCACGCTGAAAGCGCGTGACGAACTTGGGGTCGGAGCTATAGACTTCGCGGAGAATCTTCGCCGCCACCGTCCGCCCCATGCGCAGGTCTACGGCGCGGTAGATCGTCGCCATGCCGCCACGGCCAATCGGCTCCTGCAGCTCATAGCGATCTCCGAGCACTTCCAGTTGGTCCATCAGCCCCTCCCACCGTGGGCGCCCGTCCACACGGTTGCAGCCCCTTCCGGCCTTGCGCTGTGCGCTGATTTCGCTGACGTTGCAGACTTCATAGCCTTCTCAAAACGTTCTCAAAACGTTTTCAACGCTGCACTTATGCTCACGGCCTATCACCAGATGATACGCCATTCGCGCCGTAGGCATCACCAGATGTTACTAGACAACGCCGGGTAACACCTGACGCCATCCGCCGGATTTTCTTGGCATAGCACGCTTACTGTAGCGACTGTACGCATACGTGTCAAGCGCCAAAATGCCTGCTACACGAGATCACACATTGCCATGATCTGCTTCGGACCACCCTGGGCTGGAACTGATGAGAAGAAGAACTGAATGATAACGTCCGCTTCAGCCGCATAACGGTAGCCTATGATAGATCAGGCTTGCTCGCACTCGCCCACAGGAACTCAGGTTGACTCAGGCGCAAGTGCGCACATCCGGTAGACGTGGCCGCCAGCCGTCCTCCGAGACGATACCATGCCCGGCCAGCAGTGTAACACACACACTACCTTCGGTGCGCATCTATCCCCAGGACGGTCTATTGTACTATAGTGTTCCCGCGCCCGCGATGCCTGTGAGGTGTTTCACACTCTCATGAAGCCCCCACCCCCGACCCCTCCCCCGTGCGCGGGAGAGGGGAGCGCAGAGGCGCTGGTACCCAACATGGCGCAGGCCGCCGTTCGCCCGGCTGTACCCTTCGCCCCGCGCCACGACTGTTTGTCCCACGGTCCCCTCGCCTCGCGGGAGAGGGGTGGCCGAAGGGCGGGGTGAGGTCTCTTCACTTCGGCCCTTGACATGCTCTGCCAGACATGGCTATACTACGACTGCCTTGTGGGCGCAACAAGCCGTGATGCGCCCGCGTGCCGATGTAGCTCAATGGCAGAGCAGCTGTTTTGTAAACAGCAGGTTGTCGGTTCGAGCCCGACCGTCGGCTCTCTCTTTGCCCTGGCGATATGTATGTATATGTGTCCCGCGAGGGCGATTGGAAGAGGCTTTCTACCCTGGGCAGTTACCGAAGTGGCCAAACGGGACTGACTGTAAATCAGTTGGCTTACGCCTTCGGAGGTTCGAATCCTCCACTGCCCACCCGTCCGGCGGCGCTCTTTGATGTGCTTCGTCGGCGCAACCGCAAATGCCCACGTGGCGCAGGGGTAGCGCACAATCTTGGTAAGGTTGGGGTCACGGGTTCGAATCCCGTCGTGGGCTCCGACGGTCCCGCTGCCGTTCGACACACGCCAGCAACACGAACTGTTGCTGGCGTCGAGCGCGTAGTGGGACGTTTCGTGTGTCTTGGAACGTGCCGTTGCGGACGGGTGTTCCTCAAGGAGCCAGCGGGGCCGACCAGAGGAACGTTTCTGACATTGGCGCTTTCATTTCGTCAGAGAGCGCTATTCATTGATCTTTAGGAGGAACTCCGGCACTCATGGCGAAGCAGAAATTTGTGCGGGACAAGCCGCATGTGAACGTGGGGACCATCGGGCATATTGACCACGGCAAAACCACGCTGACGGCAGCGATCACCAAGGTGCTGGCCGCCGCCAAGCTGGCCAATTACACCTCGTTCGACAACATTGACAAAGCCCC
>JAJPKE010000040.1 GCA_021323855.1 Chloroflexota bacterium
CGTATCTTCTCGCGTTTCGACAAGTTGGACCGCTCCTACCTGGGCTTCGTCCACTTCGTCTGCGCGCTCGTCTGGTTACGGTAAAATGTCAACAGAACCTAGTTATTGACATACCGCCGCCGAACGCATAGTTAGCAAGCAAAAGCGATTACAGCAAAAGAGAGTCCCGTGGCGGGTTTAGCCACAGGACTCTCTTTTACAAGTGATCCACAAAAAATAATCACGACTGGCTCACCAACGCCACCACCTCATCGGCGCAGCCCCAGGAGAGCGTGACACCCGCACCGCCGTGCCCGTAGTTGTGAATGGCGATGCGCCCCGGCGCGACCTCTTCGCGTTCCAGCCGCACCGTCGAACGCGCCGGACGTAGCCCGCAGACCACCGCCAGGATATCGTCGGGCTGGACATTTGCCATCTCCGGCACGAGGCTGCCGCAGCGTGCGAGGATGCCTGCGGTGACGCTCTCGTCCGGCGTGACACTCTCGTTGTGTTCGTCGTCCACGCCGCCCAGCACGATGTCATGCACACGCGGCACGATATAGGCCACCTTGTTCGGTCCGTAGTCGTCCATGACCACACGATGAAAGCCTCGCGGACGGATGCGCACCACCTGCCCACGCGAGGGATAGAGTTCTTTGTCGCCCACCACCTCTCGCGCCCCCAACCCTGTGCAGTTGACGACGATAGGGTTAGCCGCAAACGCTTCATCCAGGCTGGCTATCGTGTGTTCGCTGATCGTGCCGCCGCCATCCATGAAACGGCGCTGGAGATAGCCAAGATAAATGGACATGTCAATCACCGGTGCTGCGAAGATGTAGCCATCTATGTAGCCCGCCGGCAACTCGCCTGCCCGCGCGTGGCGAAAGGTATCGCGCACCGCCTCCACCCACCAGGGGTCTGGCGCCGGCTGCGGCAGCGCCTCCACCACTTCGCGCATCACAACGCCATGCTCTTCCGGCGATCCCTGCGCCGCCAGTTCGCGGAAAACGCGATACGCCGCTGCGCCCCAGGCATTGACGCGCTCCTGCGGATACGCCTTGTAGGGATACCAGACGGCGGCAGCCACCTCCGAGGTGACGGCTGGCGGCTGTGGCAGTGGCCTGCTCCCCGGCATATCGCGCGCCCAGATCGTGACGCGATGCCCCGCTTCCAGCAAGCGTATGCCGGTCGTCAACCCCGATACGCCGCAGCCAATCACCAGAATATCCATCCAATTCACCTCTCATATCGCTTGGCGGTTGAAACCGCGCCTGGATGGCCGCTGGCCGCGAAACCCGCCTGCGCGGGTTCGGAGTCGCCCTCTCGTCCACGGTGGGGCAGAAATTCCTGCCTGCCAAAATAGTTTTGCAGACAAGAATGTCTCCCGACTTATCATTGACCACCTGCGAGCAAGAATGTCCGCGCTTCCAACGGCCAGCCCAGCACCACAAGGCTCGCCAGTTCCTAGTCCGCGCAGGCGGACTTCGCGGCTGAAAGCCATCCAGGCGCGAATTCATTCGCTGGCTGTTCTTGCGACCCCAACAATGACATGATACGCTTAGGGGCAAAATTGGCACAGATCAGCGTAGATCAATGTCAGGATACACCCATGCTTACGGTTCGCCAGGTACTCACGATGGATGTCTTTGCCGGCAGCACGCTCGTCGCTGGCTGCGATGGGCTGGACCGTGAGGTACGCTGGGCGCATCCAGTGGATATTCCAGAGGCCAGCGAGTGGGTGCGCCCCGGCGAACTGCTGCTCACCACCTTCTATGGTTTTCGCGATGATCCAGAGGCCCAGCGCCAGCTCTGCGCGGACCTCGCGGCGAAGGGGCTGGCGGGGATGGTCGTCGCCGTCGGTCAGTATCTCGACCATGTGCCGGAGAGTGTGCGCGTTGCCGCCGACGCCGCTGGCTTTCCCATCATCGAACTCCCCTGGTCCGTGCCGCTGGAAGATGTCGTGCGCACCGTCTCCGAACATATCATCAATGAGCAGTATCAACTGTACAAGCAGTCGCTCGCCATTCACCGCTCGCTGACGCGCGTGGTGCTGGATGGCGGTTCGCTGGCCGATGTCGCCCGCGAACTCTGCCTGCTGCTCAAACGCGCTGTGGAGATTGACGACATCTCCTTCAATGTGCTGGCGACCTCCGAGGAGGCCGAGCATGACATTGACGAGAGCCGCCGCGCCTCGATCCGCGAGGGACATAGCTCGCCCGGCCTGCTGGACTATCTGCGCAAGGCCGGCATCCTCAACAAAGTGCGCACCTCGCTGGCGCCGCTGCGCATTGACCCCAACGAGCAGACACGCGCCGCCGGCATGACGATGGCGCGCATCCTGGCGCCCATCGTCGTCGCGCGCAAAATCTACGGCTACGTCTGGATCATCGCCGGCAATCGGGAACTGGAACCGCTGGACTTCCACGCCATCGAACACGCCGCAACAGTCGCCGCGCTGATCCTCTTCCGCGACGAGACGGCGCATCAGGCGGAGGAACGCCTGGAAAGCCGCGTCATCAGCCGTCTGCTGGCCATCGAGCCGCAACTGGATAATACCGTCCGCGAGGAGGCGGCGCGCTTCCGCCTGCGGCTGGAAGGGCAACATGCCGTTGTGGTGGCCGACCCCAACGGCAACGATGTGCGCACCGTCGAACGCATGGCGCGGACGGCTGCGCATCGCAGCGGCGTGGCCGCCGCCGTGGGTGAGCGCGCCGGGCGCGTGGTGGCGTTGATCGAGTGTGGACGTGCCGAGGCCACCAGCGACTTCTGCCGTCACTTCGCCACAGAGTCGCGGCTGCTGGATACGCCGGTGCGCATCGGCGCCAGCACAGTGCATGGCGGCGCGACGACGCTGAACAACGCCTATGAGCAGGCGCTCGAAGCATTGACGCTGCTGCCTGCGCTTGGCGATGAACGGCTGGTGGCGACTTTCGAGGAGTTGGGGTTGCTCCACTGGCTGCATACCGTGCCACCGGAGGCGCTGGCGGAGAACGCCTACGCGCGCCGCATCCAGCGGCTGGCGGAGAGCGACCGCACGCGCGACGCTGATTTGCTGCACACGCTGGAAGTCTTTTTGGAGTGCGACGGCAACGGCGTGCGGGCGGCGGAGAAGCTGATCGTTCACCGGCACACGCTGAAATATCGCCTGCAACGCATCGAGGAAATCTGTGACGTGGACCTCAGCGATCCCCTCTGCAAGCTCAACCTACGCGCGGCGCTGCTCTCCCGCCGCATGCGTGGCCGGGCTGGTGGGTGAATCTACCCCTTGCCGCCATCAGGCGTTCTCAGTACAATGGCGTTGCTCAGCTAGAGATTCTGTATAACGATGTATTCAGAAAGCACGAGGAATGCCGTGGCCAGCATCCCGCCGCCCTATTCGCCCTATCTGGCATATCCGCCGACGCCAGTATTGCCCGCCTGCCCGAAGTGTGGGCAGAGCGATCAGGTGCAGCCAGTGCCGTTCGTCTATACAGCGGGCAAGATACAGCTTGCGCCGCCTGCGCCGCCGCGCACAGAGGCCCCCTGGGAGACGTGGGCAATTGTGACGACGGCCATCCTCAGCGCGATGCTGTTATGCTCGCTCTATGGGACGTTGACGGCGCTCCCATACCAATATCTCCTGCCGCTCACCCTCTTTTTCGGTTTACCGGGCGTGCTGGCCATCGCCATTTTTCTGCTCATCGTCATCGCATCGCAACTCAAACGCATGCGTTCCCAGCGGATAGATGCCCGGCGCAAACAGGCCGAATGGCACAAGGCGCTGGAACGCTGGCAGCGGTTGCTCTACTGTCACCGTGACGATGGCGTGTTCCTGCCGCCGGATAGCGCCTTCGAGTCAGTCGCTTGGATGAAGTCACTGCTCTATAAATAGCCAACTATCTCGACGCATCCGCGAGCCGCGTGCTAGAATGCGCTGAACATCGTTTGGCGTAAGCATCCGGCAGGTGGCCAGTGTCTGAACTCCTCTCTCCCGCGCAGGGGGGAGGGGTCGGGGGTGGGGGGATTCTTGAGCAAGCCGCGTATTCTGCTGGCGACTACCAATCAGCACAAAATCAAAGAGTTCCGTGAGATTCTGGCAGATAGCGATATTCCCTGCGAACTGGTCAGCCCGCTCGACGTGAACATTCAGGCGCAGGTCGAGGAGACGGGCAGCACCTTCGCAGAGAACGCCATCCTCAAGGCGCTAGCCTATGCGGAGGCCGCCGGAATGCCCGCACTGGCCGACGATTCGGGGCTGGAGATAGACGCGCTGAACGGCGAACCTGGCGTCTACTCGGCGCGCTGGGCAGGCGAGCATACGCCCTACGAAGAGCGTTTTCGCATCCTTTTCGCGCGGCTCGATGGCGTGCCCGCAGCAGAGCGCAGCGCGCGCTATCGCTGTGTCATCGCCATCGCGGAACCCGCGCCGCGTGGCCTCTACGATGTCGTGGATGGCACGATGGAGGGGCAGATCGCTTTTGCGCCAGCCGGTAGCAATGGCTTCGGCTACGATCCGATCTTCTACGTGCCGCAGTATGGTCGCACCGCCGCCGAAATCACCGCTGAGGAGAAGCACCGTCTCAGCCATCGTGGCATTGCCGGGCGTGCTGCCGCCTCGTCGCTGGCGCGCTTGTTCGCCGTATAGCCAGTCGCTGTCCCTCGCGCTCTGGTTCCCCTCTCCCGCGCACGGGGGAGGGGTTAGGGGTGGGGGATTTCTATTGATGGGAGTCATCCGTGCCAGGGCGCACTACTATCACGCGCGTTGCCATTGATCTCGAAACCACCGGGCTACATGCCGACCAGGACGCGATCATCGAGATCGGCGCACTCAAGTTTGCCGGCGAGGATGTGCTGGATACATTCGAGTCGTTTGTTTCGCCTGGTATCCCCGTTCCCTTTCGCGTGCAGCGGCTCACCGGCATCGGCTCCGCCCAACTTAAACACGCGCCCTCACTCGCGGAACTGCTGCCCAAACTGCGCGCTTTCATTGGTGACTTCCCGCTTGTCGGCCATAGCGTCCCTTTCGATGCCGCGTTTCTGCATCGCGTCGGGCTGGCGCGACATAATCCGCTGGTAGATACCTTTGAGCTGGCTTCTGCGCTGCTGCCGGGGCTGCCCAGCTATACGCTCGCCTCGGTCGGCAGGGCGCTTGGCGTAAAAAGTCCGATGTATCATCGCGCGCTGGCGGATGCGCAGCTTTCGATGGAGGTCTTTTTGGCGCTGCTCAAGCGGCTGGACGAACTGGACGCCAGCACCATCGAAGGGCTGGGCCGCCTTGCTGCGCCACCGGATTGGACCCCTGCCTATTTTGTGCGCGCCGCCGTGCGTGAGCAGCGCGCCAGCCTCGGCAACCTGAATAAGAACGGCAACGGCGGTCTCTTCGCCGGAGCCACCTCATCGCTGGGCGATCAGCTTGCCGCCAAGCTCGGCATGGACCCTGCCGTCCTCTCGCTCGCCATCACACCGGAGACTCCGCCTGCCCGGATGCGGCTCGTTCCTCTGGATGAGGATGCACCCACGCCTGAAGATACAGCCGCTGAGGTGGCCGCAACTGAGATGACCGCGACGACTGAAGCAACGGAAACGCCAGAAACGTTGCCGCCAATGGCGGTCGTTGCGCCGGAGATACAGGCGGAGGCGCAGGCGATGCTTCAGCGCACGATCAGTGTCAATGCCGGCGCGGCGCTGGCTACTGGTGGCGGTCCCCTGCTGTTGGAGGCGCAGAACGACGGCTCCGGCGCAATTGCCTGCCTCAGCGCTGCGCTCACCTGGGCAAGCGAACACCAGAGCAAGCTGCTGGTGAGCGCCGCCGATCAGGAACGCCTGCGCCGTCTGGTGCAGCGCCTCCTACCGCGCGCCTTCGAGCTGGCGGCGCTGTCCCCAGATGCGCTCTCCGTCATGGAACTGGCCGAGCGCGAAAGCTATCTCTGCCTGCACCGCTGGTTTGGCATCGCCCGCACTGCGCGCAACGGCACGCTCTCGCAAGATATGGCGCGCGGGCTGGCGAAGCTCACCGTCTGGGCGGGACGCACAGAGACGGGCGCGCGTGGCGAGGTGGCACTGGCTGGCTCTGAGCTTGGCGCATGGGAGCGCGTGCGTTCGGGAACCGAGTTCGCTGATTCCGCCAGCGATTGCACCTATCGCCGCGATGGCTACTGCTTCGTCGCCCGCGCGCAGGAGGCGGCAGTGGCGGCCAGCGTTGTCCTCACCACCCATGCCGCGCTCGCCGCGCATCTCAGCGGCGCGGATACATTTTTGCCAGAAGCCGACCGCGTGCTGGTGCTGGATGCGCACCTGCTGGAAGACGAACTGCGCCGCAGCCGCAGCAGCGCGCTCGATCAGGCGGAACTGACCGCGCAACTCGATCAACTGGCGGAGACGCTGCCCGATGGCAAACGCGCCGGACTGCTGCATCTGGCGGCGCAGCGCATGGAGCAATCCGCAGCCAAAGGCAGAGCCACGCATGAGAAAGCCTGGTTTGCGCAGGTGGAACGCGCCCGCCGCAGCAGTGCGCCGTTCTTTCAGGCGTGGTACCGGCTGCTCGTGGAGGCGCTGGGCGATAGCGGCAAGGGCGGCCAGCTCAGCGAGAATATCGAGCAGCGGGTTCTGCGCCTGGATGCCGCCAGCCGTCGCCTCGCCGCCTGGGACGAAGTTGCGTCCGCCTGGGTGACGCTCGATGAGCAGTTGACCGGCGTGGCGAAGCTGGCGCGCGAGGTGGGGCAGCAGGTGGTGACGCTGCGCGGCAAGAAGGCGAGCATCGCCAGCGACGGCATCGCCACCGATTTGTTCGGCGCTGCGCGCATGCTGGATCGCATACGCGCCCAGGTATCGGCGGTGTTCAGCGCCAGCGGCGCCGAAAACGCTGTGTACTGGCTGCGGCTCCCTTACTCCCAGAACAACAATAATAACGTCGCTGGTGATGGAAACGCTGGACGGCGCGGGCGCTTCGATCACCGGCAACAGCAGAAGCCGCGCGACGCAAAGGAGCAGCCGCCAGCCCAGGCAGCCGGAGCAACCGAGTCAGCCGATACGATGCAGACCATGCCTGAGACACAGGAGGTCACGCCACCATCAACGCCTGCGGAGACGCCCGAAACGACGGAATCTGCCGCAGCATCGCCGGCAGCCAGCGCCACGCTCGTCGCCACACTATCGGCGACCGAGCCAGAAGCAACGCCAGTGCTGCATAGCGCGCCGATACGGGTGGGGCAGGAGTTGGCGTCGCTCGCCACGCCGGAGCGCGGGCTGATTCTGGCGGCACCCGCGCTGGCGGTTGCTGGCGACTTCACCTTCGCTACTGGCTCGCTCAATTTACCGGCGACCACACAGACCCTCGGCCCGGCGATGGACCGCAGCCAGCAAACGCTGCTCTGCCTGCCGTCGGATGTGCCAGAGCCGAATGCGCCAAAATATCAGCGCCATCTCGACGATTTGCTGATTCACCTCGCCACCACGCTCAACGGCGACCTCGTGGTGATGTTCCCATCGCACGCGGCTCTGCGGTCCAGCGCTGTCACCATTCGCCGTGTCCTCGAACGGCAGCGCATCATGCTGATGGTGCAGGGGCAGGATGGCTCGGTGCGCCAGCTCTGGCGCGCCTTCCGCACGGAGTCGCGCGTGGTGTTGCTGGGTGCAGGCGCCTTCTGGGAGGGGATGGACCAGATCGAGCGCCCGCCCGCCTGCGTCGTCGTCACCCGCGTGCCCTTCCCGGCGCTCAGCGATCCACTGCTGGCGGCGCGCGCCGAAACCTGGGAGGACCAGCAGAGCCAGTTCGTCGTGCCACATGCCGCGCTGAAGCTGCGTCAGGCGCTCGGCGGCCTCGCCTGGAGCCACTGGCGGCGCAACGCCGTCGTTCTCTTCGACCGTCGCCTTCAGACGCGCGGCTACGGCCAGACTATCCTGGGCACACTGCCCCGCTGCACCCACTATCAGGAGCCAGCGGCGCAGATTGTCGAACGCGCGGCGGACTGGGTGGCCGGTAACTACTAGACCATACCAGACCAATAGACCGCTAGACAGCGCCCAGTATGTCGCGTACAATGCCGCAGTATAGGCGTTCTATAGGTTCATCTGCGCTCCCCTCTCCTTGTGGGAGAGGGGCCGGGGGTGAGGTTAGCCAGACACGACCCGACACAGAGACAACGAGGAGTTCCGCCGATGGGGGAGAGTGAACACCGCCATCTCGTCGCCGTCTATCCCGGTTCCTTCGATCCGGTGCATCGCGGGCATATTGACATTGCCAAACGCGCCGCGCGGCTGGTGGATGAACTGGTTATCGCCGTCTATGAGACGCCCAGCAAAAACCTGCTCTTTTCCACGGATGAACGGGTCGCGCTCTGGAAAGACGCCATCGCCAGCGAAGGATTGACCAATGTGCGGGTCGAGCGTTTCCAGGGATTGATCGTAGATTTCGCTCGCACTCTCGGCGCGCAGGCGACCGTGCGCGGGCTGCGCGCCGTCACCGACTTCGAGTACGAGTTTCAGCAGGCGTTGATGAACCGCAACCTTGCGCCAGAGATCGAGACGCTGATGATTATTACGGCGCTGCCACATCTTTTCATCAGTTCCAGCCTGCTCAAAGAAGTCGCCCGGCTGCATGGTGACCTCAACGGCATCGTCACGCCCGGCGTCGCACAGGCGCTCCGCGAGCGGCTCGGCGCGTGAGACCTCATCCCTTGCTTCGTCAGGATATATAAGCTGGGCGCTAGTTTTCTCCAAGATGCGGGCACATATCAAGCCCCCACACAGCAGGTAAAGGTGGTGAGGAGAGATTGAAAACAATATCCATCCCATAGATGCCTTTGTACCAGTCGTACGAAGGAGCATTACAGGCACGGGCACTCTTCCTCTTCCACCCAGCGGCAGGAAGGGCGGAATCCATAAACGCCGTAATCGCCGCTGGTGTCGCTCCGGGCGTGCAGAAGTAATACATCGCACTGCCAGCCTGGATACCCATCCCAATATTTTGCACGAGCGTACCTGGCGGTAACGGAATCGCCGTCAGGAGGGGTCCAGGCGGATTCTCGAAGTACACATATGGGGAGGAACTAACACACCCCGCCGTGGCAGCAGACGTTGCCGTTGCCGTGGGCAAGATCGTCGCGGTTGGCGATGGCGAAGGGGTCAGCGTGGGCGAAGTGAGACTCCGTGCTGGAGTGTTCGCTCCACAGGCCACCGTGAGCAAGCACAATCCCACGAGGAGGCTTGCAGACCATTGAGGAGACCTCATCATCATGCGCGCAAGCATGTACTCGCCCTCCTGTACACAACTGCTCTAACGCCGTCAAGCGTTATCTCACCAGGAATACGATTTTTGTGGATCAGGAATCATCAAAGCAACACATAACTCTACACGCGCTGCGAATGAACAAATCAACAGCAAACCAGCCAACGTATAGACAGAAACGTTTCGAGCGTGTAGGCTACTTCCAAAGGGGAGACCAATGCAAAGGGATAGTGATACCGCTGATGCGCTCATCGCAGCGGATTGGGTGCTGACCGGCGCGAGCCGCCTCGGCACCTGCGCGCCGGATGCCTCGCCTGCCGCTGGTGGCGCGCTCGGCATCATCGAACATGGCGCGGTGGCAGCCCACCAGGGGCGCATCGTCTGGGTAGGACCAGAGAGCGACCTGGCGCAATCGGTAGACCTCGCTGGTGTGCCCGATTCCGCGCGGCTGGATGCTGGCGGGCATGCCGTGCTGCCCGGATTTGTGGACTCGCATACGCATTTCATCTTTGCTGGCGACCGCGCCGAAGAGTTTCAGTTGCGCCATGCCGGTGTCTCCTATGAAGAGATAGCCGAACGCGGCGGCGGCATCCTCAACACCGTTCGCGCCACCCGCGCCGCCGATGCAGAGACGTTGCTCGCATTGGGACGTAGCCGCCTGCGCAGCTTCGCCGCCCACGGCACCACCACCGTCGAGGGCAAAACCGGCTATGGGCTGGATATGGCGACTGAGGCGCGTTGCCTCGCTATCATGGATGCGCTGGCCGCTGAACCTGGATTGCCGCATATCATCCCGACGTTTCTTGGCGCGCATACCCTGCCGCCTGAATACCGGGGCAGCACTGAGGGTCGTGCGCGCTATGTGGCGAGCATCTGCGATGAGATGCTGCCAGCCTTCGCGGGCAAGGCGCGCTTCTGTGATGTCTTCTGCGAGCGCACGGCCTTCACCGTTGACGAGACACGACGCATCCTGGCACGCGCGCAGGCGCTCGGCTACCAGCTCAAGCTGCATGCCAACCAGCTTGGCGCAACCGGCGGCGCGGAGCTTGCCGCTGAATTTGGCGCCGTCTCCGCCGATCATCTCGATTTCGCCAGCGACAACGATCTGCGAGCGCTGGCGGCGGCTGGTGTCACGGCGACGTTGCTCCCCGGCTGCTCATTCTCGCTGGCAATGGCCTATCCCCAGTGGCAGCGGTTCCGCGAGGCTGGCCTGCATCTCGCCCTGGCAACCGACTACAATCCCGGCACGAGCTACTGCGAAAATATGCAGATAATGCTGGCGCTGGCGGTCAACGCGATGCACGCGACGCTCGAAGAAGCTCTGCTCGCCGCCACGCTCGGCGGTGCGCGGGCGCTAGGCATGCAGGATGAAGTTGGCAGCCTGGAACCGGGTAAACGCTGCGACCTACTTGTGCTGACCGGCGCAGACGAGCGCGAACTTGCCTATCACTTCGGCGTCAACCTCGTCGAGCGCACAGTTATTGGCTCTATTCCAAGCGCAAAGCCTATTAGCTTGCCCGAATGAGCGAGAATGCCAGCGGTCACGTTAATATAAATCGTACACTACAACTGGATAGCGGACTGAATAGGAGTGAGAGTGAGGAGGGAATAGCATGCAGATACAGCTTTATCCGCATATCATCGCGGATTCCGCTGTGTTGGCCGGCAAACCGGTGATCGAGGGGACACAGATTTCCGCCAGCACACTTGTCGCGGCGGTCGCCAGCGGCAAATCCTTCAAAGAGGTGGCGCGTGAGTATGGCGTCACCGTTGCCGATGTGCGCGCGGCGCTCGAATACGCTGCACAGCGTACTGACGAAACGGTTGTGCCCGCGCCAACGAGTGCTTCTGCCTCAGCTGAAAGTCAACCGCTTTCGCCTGCTGCCTATGAACAGGCGAAAGCACTGGGGCTGGATATCGCCAATATCTCGCCATTGGGCCGACAGTTGCTTGAACAGCGGGCCAAGATCATTGCTTCTGGCGAGCCACTTCTCTCTTCCTGGGAAGAAGTAGAGGCGGAGGTAGCTGAACGGCGCGGCGAGCGTATGCGGGATGATGCCTGATGATTCGTACCTTCATAGATTCTGGAGTCCTCATTGCTGCCGCTCGCAGCACTGATTCGCTCTCTGCCCCTGCATTGGCGGTTCTGGCCGACAGCAATCGCCAGTTCATTTCTAGCGATTTCGTGCGGCTTGAAGTGCTGCCGAAGCCGATATATTTCAAACGCACTACGGAAGTAACTGTTTATCTAGCGTTCTTCGCGGCTGTACAGATATGGGTTCAGCCAACTGCTACCCTTGTCCACCAGGCATTGCTTCGTGCTGAACAATTCGGTCTTGGTGCGGTTGACGCCCTTCACGTCGTATCGGCAGAGATGGTAGGTGCGGATGAATTTGTGACTGCCGAGCGACCTACGTCTCCGTTGCTACGAGTCACCTCAATTAAAGTGGTCTCGATCCAACAACCACCTTCTTCAGCATCGCCATAGCGATTGGGCTAGTGAATACATTCGCGGCTGTCTGGCGCGCCGCCGCCAAGTCCGCCTACAGACGAGGGTCAGGTATGTGCTCAATCATCGTTGCCAATTCTTGATTTACGATTGTCGCTTGGGCTGATTCAACCAGCGCGAGACGATATTTTCATCTATCTGGATTGCCCCATTTGTTCCCAAGCATAGCATAGGCCGTTAGGTGTTTAGCGCCTACACATGTGGTACGATACACGCTCATACATCACAATTCCTCATACCGTAAAAGACGCCTCACCACACGTCGAGAGGGGACAACGCTCGCATGAACGCAAAAGCTGACTGGACGCCAGAGCCGCGCCAGACCCTCTCGCCGGAGGAGGAACGCGCCGTTGTCGCACTACGCGACCGCTGTAACGCCACTGATGGGCTGGACCTCAAACTGACGTTACCAACCTTCGCAGCGCAAGCTTCATCACAGCAATTGGAACAGCCGCGCGCTTTTTTGCTGTATACCGGTGATGCGCTGGCGGGCTATTGCTCACTGGATGGCAACTGGCGCAGTATCGAACTCTGCGGCATGGTGGCGCCGGAGCAGCGACGGCGCGGCATCGGCAACGCGCTGCTGGTTGCTGCGCTCGCCGTCTGCAAGGCCAGCGATGCCCAGGAGGCGCTGCTGATCTGCGAAGAGGCATCCCCTGCCGGAAAGGCGCTGGCTGCCGCGCATGGCGGGCAGATGGCATTCGCGGAACATCGTATGGAGTTGCAGGACATTGCGGCGATGCAACGCGGTCTGGCGCGCGGCGAACCATCCTTAACCCTGCGACGCGCGTATGCGGACGAATCGGCAACGCTGGCGCGCATCCAGACCACCGTTTTCAACGAAGAGGCGGATTTTGCCGCGCGCCAGGCGGATATCGAGATAGAGATGCCCAATCCCGTTGTGCGTTTCTATCTGGCCGAACTGGATGGCACGCCAGTTGGCAGCCTCAAGCTCTATATCATCGAAGGGCGCGCCTCGATCTACGCTTTTGGCGTCTTGCCAGCGTACCGGCGACGCGGCCTCGCCTGGCAAACGCTGGCGTTGCTGACGGAGCAGTTGCGGGCGGAGGGTATCACGCATATCGGCCTGGAAGTCGAGACGAACAACACGCCAGCCGTTGCGCTCTATCAAGCATGCGGCTTTCGCCCCATCACCACTTACGGCTATTACAAGCTGCCCATTCGTTAGCGGAGAGACCTCACCCCCGGCCCCTCTCCCGCGAGGAGAGGGGAGTGCGGGCGCTGGTGTTCGATGAGGCGGGAAGTATTAAGTATAGGGACTAGCTGTTCCTGGCTCGCTTGGGCATGGCTCTCGTCGTCAGCAGGACGTATAGACGAGGATTCATCCGCCGGTTCATTCTTCGCATAGCTGAACGTAGCGCCCTCGCCACAACCGCCTGCCCCAGGTCCCCTCTCCTTGCGGGAGAGGGGTGGCCGCAGGCCGGGGTAAGGTCTCTCCCCTCTCCCGCGCACGGGGGAGGGGTTGTTGGGGGTGGGGGCTGCTATGGTATCGGTGTTGGCGCGCCGTATTGCTGGAACGAGCCGTAATCCACCCGCAGCCAGACGACATCATAGCGACTCCAGGCGCTATCCGCATCCAGCGTGCGCCAATTGAATTGCTGCGCCGTCGCGGCTTTGAGGTCCGCGCCACCATACCATTCAGTGACCAGATCATAGTAATCGTCATACACCGGCCCCAGAATCGTCACCTTCACCTCACGCAAGGCGACCCCACTGGTCCAGAGCGCCTGTTGCGCCTGAAAACAGAGCGCCTTCACCCGCTCCTGCGAGGCGTTAATCTCCGTTGATGTCCGGGCGACCGGCCCGCCGACCGTCACAGTAGTCTCGATGCTCTGCTGCACAGCATCATAGGTCAGGGTGACACGTGTAGCTCGCGTCCCCACGGCATGTTGCAGGCGTGAGGTAAGGGCATCTTGCGTGGTGGGCGTGCCTGGCGATTGTTGCGTGCCGCTCATATTTCCCCCGGCACAAGCGCTCAGGAGAGCAATAGCCACACACAGCATGAATGCCAGAGATACAGACCGGAACGAAGCTGCATGACGCATAGTTGCACGCCTTCCCACTATTGCGATTATTGCGATTATTGCGATGGCAGAGATGCCCATGCGCATCCTTCGCCTCGCTCTATCGCCCGCCCACCGATCATCTGCTCTCCTGAGCGCAGGAACTCTACCATAGCTGTGCGCGGGCGTACAAGAGTCCATTGCAAAAATAGTGGGATTTACTGGCACTCTCAGGAGCGCATAGCCGTTGCAGCAGCGCCTTGCGCCTGTTGCGCGTATTGCGTGGGCGTCTGCCCGACGATGCTCTGGAAATCATGGATGAAGTGCGCCTGATCGGTGTAACCCAATTCCCAGACGATGCGCTGCCAGTCCATGCGCTCGCCAGCGGCCAGGCGCTCGGCCACCTCATGCAGCCGGTACCGCTTGATGACCCACTTCGGCCCGACGCCGACATACTGCCTGAAGAGCCGTTGCAGACTGCGTTTGTTCATGTCGAAGCGCACGGCGAGGTCGGTGACGCTGGTGATCTCCGGATGCGCAATGATGGAGGCGATGATCTGCTGGATAGTATCGAGTTTCGCATCATGCGCTGGCAACCGCTCGCCGAGGAATGATTCCAAACACGCCACCATCGCTGCTTCGTCTGGGCAGGAGAAAATTGTCTCCTCCAACGCTTCCAGCGCGGCGCTATCCACACCAAATATTTCTTCCAGGCTGGCGGTGCGATTGGTGAAGGCGCAGACCGGAACGTTCACAAACGGATAGAAACCTCCGGGCGTGAACTTGGCGGCCACGACCCGGCCTTCGCCTTCGAGGAGCCGCGAAAACTTGCCGGTATCTACACCAACGATCTGCGTTTTTCCGCGCTCGCAGACCAGATGAACGGACGGATAGGGAAGTGTCTCCTGCACATACGGCTCCTGCCCGCGCAGGTCCCAGCGGACGATCCAGAAGTGTTCTACGAACGCGCGCAACGCCTCGTTGGTGGGGACGCTGCGGAAAAGCTGAAACCTGGTGGCGCCCGCCTGCGGATGCAAAATGCTTCTGGATGGATTGATGGTCGCGCGCATCTTCTCCCCCTCGCTGAGCGTATCTTTCTCCCCCGGTCATCCGGTAGCTTCACCTCATGTTGCTACTGTAGTACAAATGTTCGCATTTGTCGCATATTTACAAGAGGCATGGAGAGGATGCGCGGTATCATATTCTGCATGGTCCGAATGTCCTGTGACGGCAACTCATAGCAGCAGAGGAGAACATACGTGGGCAAATTGATGCAAGAGAAATGGCCGTGGATAGACGGCACGCAGAAGGCGCGCAATCAGATGATCGCGGCGCTGAGTGACGCTGACCTGGCGTTCACCCCCGGCGGCCTGGCGATGACGCTGGGCGCGCTCTGCCGCGAAATGGGCGATGTGGAATATTCGTATATTCAGTCGCTGAAGACCTTCACGCAAGACTGGTCCTATCACAATGCGGAGGCTGACCTGGAGAGCAGTGTCAGTAAACTCATCGCCTGGTATGAAACGCTGGACGGCGAGATGGAGGCGGCGATTGCCGCGCTCCCCGACGAGGACGCAGAGAAGATTGTCAATCGCGGCCCAGGCTTTGAGGTTCCCGTCGCCATGCAACTCGACATCTACCTTCAGGCGTTGCTGATTTTCTTCGGCAAGGCGACGATCTACCTGCGGGCGATGGGCAAGCCACTCTCGGAAGATATCTTAGGCTTTATTGGGTGATAGCGGCCCATCCATACCGGCGGCCCGGCTTGGTGGGGACGTAGCGGCTGTCCAGGAAGGCTAGCGCCCATGCCTGCCGCGCCGGTGGGTCCATGACGGCCAGCAGCGCGCGCCAGATGTGTTCCCAGGTTCCGTTTGCCTCCCACTCGACGAAACGACGCCAGTAGGTGACGGCGTTGCCGAAGCTGGCGGGCAGATCTTGCCAGCGACAGCCATTGCGCAATACATAGAGAATGCCGTCGAGGATGCGCCGGTCATCTGCGCGTGGCCGCCCTCTGCCGCCATCGCGTCGTGGTGGCAGCACGCGCTGCACCGCCTGCCACTCGGCATCGGTCAGCGGCGCAGTCAGCGCTTGCGCTTCGCGCCGCCTGATGATTTCCGTGTTGGCGGACCAGAGTTGCACGAGGCTATGATAAGAATCATCGTAATGCTCGACACGCACGCGCTCCAACAGGTCCGCCTCACCAGGGAGAATCGAAGCCTGCTGCCACTCCTCGCCAACGAACGCGCGCAGGCTCGCCAGGTCCTTCCAGAGCGAGACGAAAATGAAATCATCGGATAGATCGGCGCGGAGCGGTGCGATATGCGTCGTCAGGCAGCCGGATTGCGCGCGCATCAATGGCACACTGACCTCCTGGCATAGCCGTTCATATGCCGCGCGCCTGCCAGTCTTGAGCCGCGCATAAAATACCCGAATGAGCATACCTGTCTCGTCCTCATTGTTCCACCATGCTGCCGCAAGCATAGCACAACGCCTCATCTCAGTAACACGGTGATACAATGGCAATTCAGCCTGGCGCGACAGCAGGTGCAATCGCCATCAGCAAACCCCATAAAAAATCGCGCAAGGTAGTGGGTCTCTCAGGGAACTATCTATTGAGACCTGGGAGGAGACCGATGCGCACAACACATCCAACACAAACATTCGCTACGAACAACGCCACAAGCGAGACGATAGAGACGATGACCCGCGAGACCATGCCTGCATCATTGCGCATACCAGACGCACAGAACATTCCAAACATCGCAGGCGTTCGCGTTGTTGGTTCGCCGGGTGATGCGCCGCTCAATATCGAGCGAGCTTTCGCGGCGGCGCGTCCACGCCTGCTTCGTATTGCGCGGGGGCGCGGCATCGAGCCGGAGAGCGCCGACGATATCGTCCAGGAGACGCTGCTGGTTGCCTGGGGGCAGATGGAACGTCTGCGCGACGCGCGGCGTTTCGACGCCTGGCTCGACGGCATCTGCCGCAACCTCTGCCTACATCATCTGCGCGGTAATTCTGTTGCTGCGCGCCGCTGGCAGGCGCTCGTAGCGGCGGAAAGCGATGCGCTGGAACGGGTGGATGAGACCAGCGCCGATCCGGCGGACCTGTTGGAGCGGCGCGACCTGGAAACGCTGCTCGACCGTGCGCTTGGTCATCTGCCGGAACACACACGCAGCCTGGTGGAGATATGTTATCTGGAGGAAGTGCCACAACGCGAGGCCGCGCTGCAACTGGGCTTGACCATCTCCGCGCTGGAGGCGCAACTTCATCGCGCACGCAAGCAACTGCGCAAGCTGCTGGAAGGCGAGCTACGGGGCGATGCCGAGTCATTCGGGCTGGCGATAAAGCTGGAAGGCGATGCCATCAGCAGCGGCTGGCATGAGACACGCTGCTGGTGCCATAACTGCGCACGCCGCCGCTTGCGCGGCAAGTTTGAGCCGCAGCCGGACGGCACGACGAAACTCCGCCTGCGCTGCCCGCTGTGTTCGCCCGCGCTGGACCTCGATGTCATGCGGTGTATTCTGCCGCTGGCCAATCCACATTCTTTTCTGCCGGCTATCAAACTGATGGACCGCCTCTCGCAACCCTATTGGGAAGAGGCAGTTGCACAGAAGCAGCAGATATGCCCACAGTGCGGGCATCATGCCGATGTGCGCATCATGCCACCCTTCGCAGAGCCGGAGCTTGAGCGCATCTGGTGGCACGTGATTGCGCTGCAATGCCCATGGTGCCAGCATCTCACCACCTTCGCCGCCATTGACATGGTTGCTTATCTGACCAGTGTGGAGGTGCAGCAATTCATCCGCGCGCATCCCCGCTGGATTGACGGACCGCAGGATACGATGGAGTACGAGGGGCTACAGGCCATTCGCTGCCATCTCTCCGATCTGCACAGCGCCGACCGGCTGGCAGTGCTGGTGCATCCTGAAACGCTGCACGTCCTCAAAACTTATCTCGAATAACGCAGCAGTGTGACTACTAAAATAGAAAGAACTCCATCGCTATGAGTCTCGCGCTTGCCAAGCGTGTGCGCTTTGCGCGTGCGTTGCAATCACGTTCCTTTGCGCTGCTCTGGGTGGGGCAGACCGTCTCACTGATGGGCGACGGCGCGTATTTTACCGCGCTCTCCTGGGCAGTGCTGCTGCTGACCCATTCCGGCACGATCATGGGCATCGTCGCCATTGCCGGCATGGCGCCACGCATCCTCTTCCTGCTGCTGGGCGGTGTGGCGGCGGACCGGCTGCCCCGGCGGCTCTTGCTGCTCTGGTCCGATGGCGGGCGTGCGGTGCTGGTGCTGCTGATTGCGGCGCTGGGGATGATGAACCTGCTCCAACTCTGGCATCTGATCGTGCTAACCATTGCCTTTGGTTTTGTAGATGGCTTTTTCGTGCCGGCGCTGGAATCCATTCCGCCGCAACTGGTGGAGGTTGAGCTTTTGCCGTCGGCCAATGCGCTCACGGGCCTCAGCCGCCAGATGAGCGTCTTGCTTGGTCCGGCGCTCGGCGCGCTCTTCATCACTCTCGGCGGGCCGAAGCTGGCCTTTGCCTTCGATGGCGGCTCATTCGCCTTTTCCGCGCTTTGCCTGATCGTCATGCGCATACCCAACAGCGCGACGCTGGCTAAGGCGACCTCCGGCGCGCTGGCAGAAACACCAGAAGCCACAGACCGGCCACGCGGCATGCGGGGATTGGTCGCTGATGTGCGTGAGGGGCTGCATTATGTGCTGGCCTCACCCTGGCTCTGGGTGACGATTGCCGTCGCCTCCATCGGCAATATGGGATGGGGTGGGTCGTTTGCCGTGGCAGCGCCCAAACTGGTGACAGACTTCTACCATACGGGCGTCTGGCTGCTCGGCGGGTTTGCGACGGCTGAGGGTCTCGGCTCTATGCTGGGCACGCTGACCATCGGGCAGATGCGCCGCCCGCGCCATCGTGGACTAATCGCCTATAGCGCGCTGCTCCTCTCTAGCCTCGGCCTGATCGCGCTTGGCGTACCGTTCCCACATTCGATAGACACGGTAATTGCGCTAGGAACAAGCGCAGTTATCGGTTTTGGCATGGGCATCTTTGGTGTGATCTGGGTAACGGTGATGCAGGAGTTGGTGCCAGCCGACAAGCTGGGGCGCGTCAGCAGCATAGACTGGCTTGGCTCGCTCTGCATGACGCCTATCGGCTATGCGCTGGCCGGCGTGCTGACCGACCGCATCGGCCCGCAGTGGGTCTTCGTCGGCAGTGGCCTCCTCAGCACGGTTCTCGTTGCCGCCGCGCTCGGCGTGCGCAGCATCCGTGAGTTGCAATAGCGATGAGCTACCTATCACTGCTTCCAGGCATAGGCCAGCAGCGCGTTGAGAATGGCGACAACACCAAAGATGACGCCCAGCGCCAGTTGGTCTGCCGCTATCAGTGCCAGCGCAGCGAGAGCGAAGATGACGATCTTCACTGTGAGATAGGTGATGCCTGTGAGGTGTCGCTTCGACCGGGGAGCCATGAACGCACCCCAGAAGACCGCCAGCAACAGCGGCGCGCCAATACCCAGGCCCACTTTCGCCAGCGCATTACCGCCGGTGTGGACGCCCCAGAACGCCAGCGCCACCAGCGCCGCCAACTCGACGAGAAAAGCCAGCGCCAGATTCAGCGCTTTGATGTTCGCCATAACAGAAATATCCCTTAAAATATCGTGGCCACCTGGCCCTCGCGGCAATAAATTGCCGGCGCACGGTCGCCACAACTTCGCGGCAATAAATTGCCGGCGCACGGTCGCCACAACTTCGCGGCAATAAATTGCCGGCGCACGGACAGCGGACTAAAGTCAAAAACGGCTACCCATCCTGGCTTCAGCCAGTTCGCGCATGCTCCGGCTTTTCAAAGCCGAGAGTATGCGTCATTTTGCGGCAAGCGTATCGAGTGCATCGAGGTAGATGGTGAAGAGACGGCGGAACGTCTCATCGGTGGCCTGCGGCAGACCGAAGCCACCCGCTAATTCGAGCGTCGCCGCGCCATGCACGATGATACGCAGCATACGAACGGCATGAACGGCATCATCTTCAGAGAAATGGTACGCGGCGACGGCGCGCATGGCAATCTCAAAGACCGCCTGGTGCGCAGCCAGCAACTCGGTGTCATTCCACCTGGGGGGCAGCATCGTCGTGGCGGCGTATAACCCATGATGCGCCTTGATATAGGCGCGATAGGTCTCCGCCAGCGCCCAGAGCGCCTCAGTTCCCGATTTGCCCATGATCACCTTACCCAGCAGGTCTGCCTGCTCGCGCATGCTCCACAGCGCCAGCTCGCGCTGCAAGCCGACGATGCCATCGGGCAGATAGTGATACAACGTTGGCGCGCGCACCCCCAGCCGCTCCGCCAGCAAGTGCAGCGTCAACCCCTCCAGCCCAACGGTATCGGCCAGCTCGGTGGCCGCTTGCAGGACGATAGCCTTTGTCAATCCAACTCGTGTAGCCATAGCACCTCGCAACGCTGGGAGACCTATAGCGATAGCGCCAGCACCATCACAATCATTCTAGCGGCTGGATGGAAGCGATTGGAAGAAGCCAATGATCGCCTGGCTGGCGACTTCCGGCACCTGGGCCACCAGATAATGTCCGGCGTCCGCAATCATCTGCGCCTTGCTGCCAGGGATATGCGCCTGAATCCACTCAGCCTCGGCTTGCGGCTTGTAATCACGGTCGCGCTCGCCTACCAGGATCAGTGTCGGCGTTTTGACCTCGCCCAGTTTCGCCTGCGCAGCGGCAAAGGCCGTCAGGTGGCGCATCGCGCGCAGCCGCCCCGGCTCCCGCAGCATCGCCATCTGCGCCGCGAAATACTCATCGAAGTCCGCTGGCTTGTTTACTGGGAATGAGGTGGAATAATACCATTTCCAGAGCGCCAGACCCCACGGGCGGGCGTACAGTATCTCATTCATCGGATGCGCCATCCACGCGGGCATATGGTCGCGCACAAACGGCCCATGCAGCGCCATCGCTCTGACGGCTTCGGGATGGGTAGCCGCAAGAATCACCGATGAGGCGGAATTGTAGGAGTGGGCGACGAGATAGGCGGGTTCGTCACCGAAATGGCGAATCATCGCCAGGATGTCACCGCTGATATCCTGCGGCGCGTAAGACGGCCAGCGGGCGCTGGTTTCACCCAGGCCACGCCAATCCATCGTCACCACCCGATAGCCGGCCTGTGCGAGCAACGGCGCCAGAAAACGATACTCTGAACGCATATCGAAGATGCCCGGCAGGCAGAGCAACAGCGGCCCTTCGCCCCGAACATCGTAGGCGATCTTCCCCTCTGGAAGCGTAAGATACTGCGTTTGGAGCTGCTCTGACTTCTGCATGGTCTGCACCTGATTGTTCCTTTCTACGTACCAACATTGTGGGTCTTGGTGGTCTTGGTCCGTCTTGGCATATCCGCAGCAAATTCGGAGATGTGTACGTTTGTCTTTGTTATATAGAGAATAATCTACCGCCATTAGGAAGTCAAGAGGAGGGCTTCGTGTGCCAGGGCGAAGGATACAGCGAGGGATAGAAGCAAATAGGTTGGTGGACAAAATCACCAACCTATTTGTGAATTGATTTCATTGATTCGTTGACGCGCCAGCTACGTTACTGCGCGACAGGTGCGCCGCAGGACGGGCAGAACTGCGCGGTCGGGTCGGTCACGGCGTGCCCGTTCGCACAGTAGCGCGTGGCCACCGGCGGCTGGGCTGGCGCAACGGGTGTTGAGGCTGGCGGCTGGTACGCTGGCGGCGGCGCGTAGGGCGATGAAGGTGTCGCTGGCGTCGCTGGCGTCGCTGGCGGCTGATACACTGGCTGAACAGGAGCCGAAGGTGGCGGCGCATACGCCCCAGATGCAGGCGTTGGCGTAATGGGTGGCGCAGATGGCACCCCCTGGCTGGTGATGGTTGGCGCAGTGCCAGGGTAGCCTGGGCCGCTGCCACTGGCGGGTGTCAGCGTACTGGGCGTTCCCGGTCCGCTATAGGGCTGCGAAGGGGACTGCAACTGCGGCTGATAGCCGTAGCCACCGGCAGGCACAGCGGCAACGGCAGGCTTGCGGCGGCGCAGGAGCAACACCGCACCCAGAACCGCCGCGATCAGCAGCACCAACACGCCACCGCAGACGCCGATCAGCAGGCCCGCCGAGAGCGACGAGGAGGTACATTCGCCTGGCGTTGCATGGCTCTTGGCATTGGCCAGCAGCGCGTTCACGCCACCAAAGTGCGGATATTGGTCATGCAGCTTCTGATAGTTACTGGCGGCCTGGGTCCAGTGGCAATTGCCACTGGCAAACTGCTCCTGGTTGGCTTTGGTCCAGAGCGTCTCAAACTGCCCCGGCGTTGGGTTACTATTGCCCGATTGCTTGACATATTGCGCGATCACTTCGCTCGGCACCAGGAAGGTCAGCCGATCAGTAGATGGTCCGGCGTCCACAAAGCCGATGATGCGGCCTTGATTGTCAATCACCGGTCCGCCGCTCGACCCCTGCGAGCTGATGCTGCCCGCTTCATAGACCGGTGTGCCGTTGGCGAGATTCTTCTTGGCGGTCACCTGGCCGGTATTGACCGAGGCGCCCAGCAAGCTGTTGAGCGTGTTGGCATCGCTCTGCGATGGATCGGCCAATACGGTGAAATCCGCGCCACGCAAGGCATTATCCGCATCGGCAGGGTAGGCGATAGCGGTGACTTGATCGCCGACGTTGATGCTGTTGGGCGGGGCAATCGGCAGGTAAGGCATGTCGTTGGCTTCGACTTTGATGATCGCCGTGTCATCCTGATTGACCGCCGAGTTGGTGACAATGCGGGTCACATCAAAGCTCTGCACATCGCCAGTGCTGAATAATTGGCCCGTGTAGGCGGTGGAGAGAAAGACCTTCTGCAACACCACCTGCATGTTGATGGTGACACGGTTGAGATTATTTTGCAGGAACGTCAGGATTTGATCGGGAGTATTGCTGGGATATTGCTGGGCGATATCCTGGCTGGCGGCGCTGAGGATAAACTGGACATCTTCGGGATTGTTGACGGTATGGTCCACCACATGGTCAGCGGTGAGGATGTAGCCGTCCGGCGTGATGAAAGCGCCCGACCCCGCCGAGCCATAGACAAAGGGATTCTGACCGGCGGCGGGGGACTGAATATCGCCGCCACTGCTCAAACACCCGCTACAGATGAGTTGAGCTTCGATGATGGAGACGATGCGGACGACGGCGGGGCTGGCCAGTTGCACCGCTTCGGTGTTTGCCTGGTCGGTGTGCTGGCGTGGGGTGAGCGCATGCGCGCTGGCCGCTGGCACGGCAGCGAGCGCTGGCGCAATCATGACAGACAACACGATGAGGCTTACGACCAGTGAGAGTGAGCGAGACGTCAGGCGCCGTAGAAATAGGGCCATCTCAGTTACACCTCCATCTGTTTCACATACTGCATTGCCAACTGGCAATTGCGCTGATGACGCGCGAATTGGCGAGGCAGCCATCCACAGATACAACAGTTGCGCATTACGATGCCATTTCCCAATGGGGCAGGCGATTGCAGAGAACAGACGCAATACACGAGTAGCGGCGCATAGCCAATAAGCAGCCACTAATAGGCAACAAAATGACAAGGTATGCCTCATTGGGCATGCTGAACCACTCCAAAACTGGCCAGCTTGCCCGCTAGTAGCACAAGGTGTACCAGAGACAAAACGTTTTGTCGCTTTTTGTGTTCCCATAGGTCTTGTATTGTGCTAAACCAATGCGCCGTGACCCTCTCGCCAGCGATAGCAGTCAGTTGCGTCCGAAAAAAATGAAGCCTATCGCCAGTGAGCAGATGATGCGAATGTGATCTCAGTTTGCCGGTTTTCCGGTGCCAGAATGAAGTCTTTGGCCAATTGTCCGGCGTATTTTCGACGAGTCCGCCAGGCAGCCGGGCATACATGTGAACGACCGGGCGCACGCACAAGTATATCATCAAATGGTTGGCAGCGTGCAAGAGTGTGCGGAGATCAATGCAAATGCCCGGTCTGTGCTACAATAATGCTGGCTCTTGCCCAACTTTCGCCTGATATTTTCCCGATCTATCACCCTTCACCGAAGTAAGGAACAGCTATGACCGCTCCACAATCTTCCTCACTCTCCCCCGCATCCATCGCTGAACCGGCGCCACGCGCGGCGCTCTCCTATCCGGCGCTCGTCGCCATCCTGGGTGGTGGGCAGTTGGCGCGAATGACGGCGGAGGCGGCGGCGCGGCTGGGTATCGAAGTGGCAATTCTGGAACGCGAGCCAAACAGCCCTGCGGCGCGGATGGCGGCGCGTTCGCTGGTGGGCGCATGGGACGATTACGCGCAACTGCTGGCGCTGGCGGAGGGCGCGCTGGCGGTGACGCTGGAGAACGAGTTCGTGGATGCGCCGTCGCTGGAGTGGCTGGCCGCGCAGGGCGTGCCGGTTTTCCCGGCGGGGCGCACGCTGGCGCTGGTGCAGGATAAGCTGGAGCAGAAACGTTTCATGCAGGCAGCAGGTATCCCTATGCCGCTGTTCGCGGAGGTGAGCGAGCGGAATGATATCCTGCGCGCAGGTGAGGAGTGGGGGTGGCCGCTGGTGCTGAAGGCCCGGCGTAACGGCTATGATGGCTATGGCAACGCGACGCTGCGCAGCCCAGATGATATCGCGCCCGCCTGCGAGCGGCTAGGCTGGCCGGAGCGCGCGCTGCTGGTAGAGGCATGGGTGCCGTTCGAGCGCGAACTGGCGGTGATGGTGGCGCGTGGCGCGGGCGGCGCCTGCGCGGTCTATCCGGTGGTGGAGACGGTGCAGCGCAACCACATCTGCCATATCGTGCGCGCGCCTGCGCCGGTCGCCGCTGCTGTGGCGGAGCGCGCCGCCGCTATTGCCCGTCGCGCGGTGGAAGCCATCGGCGGCATCGGCGTCTTCGGCATCGAGCTATTCGAGACAGCGGCAGGCGACGTTCTCTATAATGAAATCGCGCCGCGTCCGCACAATTCCGGACACTACACCATCGAGGGCTGTGTCACTTCGCAGTTCGAGAATCACCTGCGCGCAGTCTTGGGATTACCGCTGGGCAGCGCAGAGATGGTTGCGCCTGCCGCTGTGATGGTGAATCTGCTAGGCAGCCGCAATGCTCCCGCGCAAGCGGATGGGTTGACGGCGGCGCTGGCGGTCCCCGGCGCACAGGTTCACCTCTACGGCAAGCTCGCTTCGCGCATCGGGCGCAAGATGGGGCATATCACGGCGCTCGGCGCCACCGTGGCGGAAGCGGAGCAGCGCGCGCAGGCGGCGGCGCAGGCGATTGGGATTTAACCTGACCTCCTGCCCCCTCTCACGCCAGGAGAGGGGGAACCGCTGGGTTAGTGAGACACAAGCAATCGTACCAGGACGTGTTGACACACCCACCTGGCGTATGTTACGCTGGCTGCCCGAAGCCTGGCTCATCACTGATCCCCACAGCGAACCAGTACACTTATACTCCGGGCCGGCAATTGGGAGGCACGATTCTCATGGCCGCGATCTGTATCGCAAATAATAAAGGCGGCGTCGGCAAGACGACTACCGCCGTCAATCTGGCCGCTGGACTGGCCCGGCTCAACTATCGGGTACTCGTTGTGGATGTGGATGGGCAGGCGAATGCCACCTACGCGCTCACCGGGCGCGTGCATCCGGTGCCATCGCTCTATGATGTGCTGGTGGGCGACCGCAAGCTGGAAAGCGTCATTTGGCAGACCAACGAGGAGAATGTCTGGCTGGTCCCTGGCGACGGTCGCCTGCAAAACGCCGATGTCGAACTGGCGGCGCGCCCCGGACGTGAGTGGCGGCTGGCGAAGGCGCTGCACGGGCAGAACTATGATTACATCATTATTGACACGCCGCCCTCGCTTGGCGTGCTGACGCAGAATGCGCTGGCCGCCTCGCATCGTGTTCTCATCCCCATCTCGCTGACGGAGTTCAGTCTGATCGGCATGGACAAGTTGGAGGCGACCATCGAGGACCTGCGTGACCAACTCGATCTCTATGATCTAGAAATTGCCGGGGTGGTCGCCACGTTCTATGAGAACACTACCACCGCCAACGATACCTGGGGTATCCTCGAAAAGAAGTATGAGGGGCGCGTCCTCGAAACGCGCATTCCCAAGAATCTCGATCTGGAAAAGGCGCATCGTGAGAATGAAAGCATCCTCAGCTTCGCGCCCACGAGCAGCGGCGGCCAGGCGTATACACAACTTGCCCGGGAGGTAAAGCGACTTGTCCCAGCGCAACCGCGCCCATACGACCGGCGCCGCTCGCAAACAGCCTGAGCAGGCCAAATCACCCAAAAACGCTAAAAATGCCAAAGGCGCAAAGAAGGCGACCGGTAGCATGGATGCAGCACCTGTTGCTGCAAACGACCAGGAGCGCGAGCAACACCGACCGGCCAGCCTCAGCCCTGAGACGCTGGCACGCACACTGCGCGCCGTCGCCGCCGAATTGGAACGCGACCCGGAACTGGCGCGGCGCATCAGCGGCGCCATTGCCGGCCCCGAAGCGCCGCCATCCGACACGGCGCTTCGTCAGCCAACCAGTGAGCACGGTGATACTGGTAATACTGATGAAGGCGATAAAGACGATGAGCGCGTAGCCACGCGACAGAAGCGTTCCACCTTTCGGCCCCGGCTCATCACTGGCGCCAGCCCGGACCTCGGCCCTGGCATCCCCGATCCCTTCACCTTACAGGCGAAACGCGGCGAGGAAGGACTGCGCGCTGCGCTCGAAGAGCTACGGCTGGGCACGTTGCGTGCGATAGTCCGTGAGCATCATCTGGACCCGGAAGGCAAATTGACGCGCCAGAACGACGCCGCCAGGCTGCGCGTGCTGATTCTGGAAGCCGTTGCCAGGAACCACGATTAGCGAGCATGACTCTTGACATTGATAGAAACGGTCAATTTCAAGAAGCGCATGAACTCGTGTAAAAATGTTTCGTCTCCGGTCGTCTTAGGCTTGGGATGGGCAGAAAAGCCAGGGCCCGGTCTTGAGTATGCCTGCCCCACGGTTACTGTCGTGTGTACCTGGAGCGTGTTGACCTAACGGGAATGCCACATGAGCGCGACTCGAATGAATCGGGGCGCATCATCGCATCAATATCTGGGATTGACATTCCATCGCGGGCGCATACCTGGCCTCCACAGCTAAACTGAGCCGTAGAAACCACCCCCGCAAGCGGGTGGGTTCGTGCTGCTTGTTACACAGGTTGCGGATGGTCACGCACGATCAGTAGCATTCTGTTCCCTCGTTGCATGCGTACCATGTGGCGGAGGAACCAATGGATTTTGGAGGATTTGCCCTTGCTGGAAGACGCTATCCCTTCTGCGGATAGTGTCTGGTAGCAAACGGTTTTCCGACATTCATACTCATTCGCGAAATCGTGAAGCAAGCCTATTGGCTTTGGCTGGTCTTCTCCAGACGCATCATGGCCTCACCCGACAGGGCCTGATCTGACTGGTCTGAATTTTTCCAGACACGTCGTAGCCTTACCCGACAAGGCGCACGTTGCGATATCGTTGAATGGTTGAATGTCCGTGATGTCGTTGGCTGCTCTCATAAGCATGGTGTTCCCAGACAGCATCTTCTCGAGAGCGCAATGCTGAAAACACGTAACGGCAAATCTGTTCGAGGGACGTGCGGAATGTTCCCAAACATCCTGGCGCTTTCCCTCACGCCCGGTTCTGCCTGGAGACAGTCGCTTGCGGCTACGCGATGTTTCATCGTCATACCGCCGGCAGTTTCCGCCAGAGCCGGGCGAGAGTCGCTAGCGGAATTACACACAGTAGGTCGCTGTAGAAAAGGCCGCGAGAGACTCTCTATGTTTCGTTTCGATTTTAGGAGAGATGGCATGCGCTTTAGTTTACGCAAGCTCACCGTGTCGGGGTTGATGATCCTCCTCGGCACTCTGGCCGTCGTCGTGGCTGGTTGCGGCCCGGCGAGCAGCGGCGGTAAGCTGCCAGATTCGCAACAGATCATCCGGCTGCCGATCAATGCCGCCAGCAATGACATTGCGACGATGGACCCCGCCCACGACCAGGATTTCTATTCGTACATCCCGATTCAGTTGGTTTTCCCCGGTCTGATCGCCCTCGATCAGAACGGCAATCCGACCGCCTGGGCCGCGCAGTCGCTACCGACATACGATCAGACGGCCAAGACCTACACCTTCAAGGTGCGCTCTGGCCTGAAGTGGAGCGATGGCACCCCCATTGACGCCACCACGTTTGCCAAGTCCATTGACCGCTCGATGAATCCCTGCACGGCATCGGCTGTCACCTATTACCTCTATCCGATCAACGACGCGCCAGCCTTCTCCAGCGAGAAGTGTGGTAGCGACGGCGTGACGGTCCAGGGACCGATCAAGAGCCTGATTACGGCGGGTGACATCACCACGCCGGACAGCCAGACGCTCGTCATCAAGCTGTCGCAAAACGCTCCGTACTTCCTGGACGCGATGGCCTATCCGACGACTTTCGCGCAGCCGTTCCAACTGATCCAGCAGTACGGCGCCAAAGACTGGACCAACCATCTGGCCGGCTTCGGCGGCAACCTCTTCACTGTCAAAGCCTGGGACCACAAGGGCCACATTAATCTCGTCCGCAACGATGGCTTCTGGGGCACCAAGCCACAGCTCAAAGAGATTGACTTCACCGTCTACAAGACGACCAATGCCCTCTATGCCGACTATCTCGATGGGCGGCTCGACCAGGGCATTCCGCCAGCCGATCAGTACAAGCAGGCGAAGGCGCGCAAAGACTTCCACGAGCAGCCGTATCTTGGTGAGGGCTACTATCAGCCGAACTGGGCCAAAGCCCCGTTCAACAACCTCGACGCGAGGCAGGCATTCGCTGAGGCGATTGATAAAGAAATCATCGCCAACAACATCCTGCAAGGCTCCGTCGTGCCGACCAACCATATTGTGCCGCAGGGCATGTATGGCTACAATCCGAACCTGGTGGGACCCGATGGCACCACCAGTCTGACGGGAAACCAGACGGCAGCCAAAGCGGCGATGGCCAAGTATGTGGCCGAAGCCTGCGGTGGCAAGATCACCAGTTGCACGCCCGTCACGCTCTTCGACACCAATGATCCGGTGGTCCAGAGCCAGGACCAGGCAGTGGTCAACATGTGGCAGAACGCCTTCCCTGGCTATCCGATCAAGACGCAGTTTGTGGATTTCAACTCACTGCTGCAACTGATCTACTCGGCCAACGAGCCGCAGATCTTCGGCATCGGCTGGTCGGCGGACTATCCGGATCCGCAGGACTGGCTGTCCTTGCAGTTCGCACCTACCTCCATCAACAACACCGGCAGCGTCAATGTGCCAGCAGCCAACACGTTGATGGCGCAAGCTGACCAGAACCTCGACCCCGCCAGCCGTGCGCAACAGTACAATCAGGCGGAGCAGTTGCTGGTGACGGCAGTTGCCTGGATTCCGAACTTCCAGCAGAAGACGGTCTACAACCTGCCAACCTACGTCCAGAACTACAAGTTCTCGTCGTTGGGTGTCGTCACGCTGCAAAGCTGGCAGCAAGTCTACCTGAACTCCCATTAGTCTCCATTTCACTCCCTGATAGGAGCAGGTTTGCCATACTGCTGATCTCATGATGGCGAACCTGAATGGAGGGGCGACCAAATGGTTGCCCGTGGCGTCTGGCTATTTGATGGCCAGACGCCATTTTGTGTTGGCGAGCAATAACACTATTCAGCGGTTTTCGATGGCAGATTCGATGTTAGAATAGTCCTGAGTCAAGCGTTTTATGAACCATAGAGGCGACAAAATTAGAGCTTGACTAGAGGTTGACCGGAGACGGGTCTGACACGTCTAAAGCTGCGTAGAAGGCAGAGGTCTGTCCACCAGTTTGGGATGTTCCGGCTGACCCCATGAGCGAAAATAGCAGTATGGGCTATTACCTTGCTGGGGTTGGCGCGAATTATGGTGTATGGTGGACTGATTAGGATATCGTAAGACGGCGAACGGCAAGAGACACGGCGCATTCTGTTATCGGTGGGTTGGGATATTGGGGCACGGGGCGGCGCACACATGGGCCGCTCCGTGAGAGTAGTGAGAGTAGAGGAAGGCGCTCGACGTGTCGGATACTCCTGATCGTGAAAACGAGTTCAAAAGCCAGGTAAGCACGGAGACTGAGGATATGGCGGATGACGACCTGACGCGGGAAGACCTGGAACCGACGGTGCCGCGCTCTCGTATTCAACTGCCCCGTTTTTCACCGCCCAACTTCTCGGTGAACCGTTTCCGCAGTTCCATGAACGGCAAGCGGCTTACCGCGCTGATTCTGCTGCTGCTCCTGGTGGCGGCGCTCATTTTCGTCATTGTTCGCAATCTGCCGCCAAACCTGCATTACGCGCGGGTCAGCACTGGCGATATCGCCGTGAGCTTCATGACTACCGGCACGCTGCGCAGCGCCACCTATGGCGCGAACTTTGTTGAACCGGGTAGGCTCGCTGAGATTGATGTCACGGTCGGCCAGCAGGTGACACAAGGGCAGACGCTGGCCAAGCTCGATACCAAGCTGTTGAACGATGCCGTCAATACCGCGCAGGCAGCGGTCAACGCTGCGCAGACGCAACTGGCGGACGCGCAAACCACGCAGAGTAATGTCCAGGCGCAGGGCGACGCAGCGGTAAGCGCAGCGGCCAGTCAGGAGCAGAACGCTATCAACGGCTGTAAGAATAAACCCTCATCGCAGCAGGCGGCTTGCATCCAGGCGGCGGAGGATGCTTATGCCGCAGTGCAGGCGCAGGCCAACGCGCAGAACGCCGCCGCGCAGCAGGCAGTGAATACCGCACAATCGTCCTTGAGCCAGGCGCAGGCGAACTTGCAGCAGGCGCAGGACGCGCTGAGCGCCGCAACGTTGACGGCGGGCCACTCCGGCACTATTTCAGCGATCAACGCCGCAGTTGGCGATACGGTTGGCGGCGCTGGCACCTCGTTCATCACCATCACAGACCTGGGTTCTATGCAAGTGCTGGCGAATGTCAATGTCGCGCAGGTCGGTGGCATCACGCAGGATACCGTCTTCCGGCTGGTCGTTCCCTCAGTTGGCAAGCAGCAATTCGGCGGCACGCTCGAAGGCGTCTCACCGATTGGCCAGCAGTCACATGGCGTGCTGTACTATCCGGTGCTAATTGACGTGGATATGCAGTCTACCAACGGCGCGAACCTGCTCCCCGGCATGACGGCCAACGTGCGGGTGATTACGCAGCAGCGCACCGGCGTGTTGCTCATTCCGGCAAGCGCGGTCAACTTTGCGCAGTCGGCGGGCAACCCCAAATTTGGCGGCTTCCTCCCGCATAGCCAGGTGGCTGCGGCGCAGAAGAAGGCGAACCAACTGCTGCTGGACCTGCAAAACTCCGGTGCTGTCAGCCCGGATGACAACCCAACGGCATCCTATGTGCTGGAATATAGCAACGGCAAATGGACTGCCAAGCCGGTGGTGCTGGGTCTGACAGACGGGCAGAACTATGAGGTGCTTGCCGGCCTGGTCCTGGGCGAGAAGGTCGTCACCGGCCAGGAGGGCGGTTCAGTTACCATTCCCACGCCAACGCCACAGATCACGCACTGATGAACCTCACCCCCTGACCCCTCTCCCGCGAGGAGAGGGGGAATCACGTCGGCGCTTACTGGATGAGCGCTGGCAATTCGCCCTGCCGCAGCAACCAGGAGCGCACGCGCGGCAGGGCATCCGGCGCGAGCAAGGCAGCGGTCGGCGTGAGGCGGCGCTCCACCAGCGAAGCCAGCGCACGATCCGCCAGCAGCGTATCGAGCAGGGCGGCTTCGCGCACCTCCAGCAGTTGCACGTCGCGGAGCAGGCGCACACGTTCCACATGCCGCTCCCAATCGTCGAGTGTGATGCGCACGTTTGCAGGCAGGGGCGCTGTGGTCACAGCTTCCAGTTGCGCGCTGAGCGTGGCGGCGCTCCATCCCTGGCGGTAGGCGGCGGCGACCGTCTGCCGGGTCAGCCGGTAGCGCGCCGTCTGGTCCAGCGTCCCTTCTGCGCAGCTATCCAGCAGCCAGAGGATTGGCGCAGTCAGCGGCGGCAAGGCGATCACTTCAAAGTTGGGTTGCACGATGACGCGCCCTGGCGTTTCGGCTAGTTTCGTTCTGGTCGCCTCATCTTCGGCGTCGCGGAGCGCATATGTTGCTGAGGTTGCAGTGTAGCCCTGAAATGCTGGCATCGTCGCGCCTGCGTCATCTTGATGCGTTTGTTGCTGCACAAAGCCCATCCAGAGCAGCGGACCGGAGAGCGCGGCAAGCCAGATCTCATCTTCGCGCCCTGCTTGGGCGACACGGCGACGTGGGGATGCGCTACGCGCTGGGACGGACTTCGCTACGCCTGCTGCTCTCCGGTTCGCTGCGAGTGCAGACAGCGGCGCGGGCGCGTCATTGGTTGCGCCAGTGACGCGGGCAAGCTGTTCGAGGAGACGGCGACGGGCGAGCGCGAGACGTGGCGGCGCGGGCGACATCAGGCGCGGCAGCGGAGCGTGCGGGTCCGGCGCATCTGGCCACCAGCCGCCAGCCACCCAGAGCCGCGCGCAGATACGTAACCGTTCCGCCAGCGGATGCGCCAGATAACGCGCCATGCTGGCTGAATCTGCCGCCAATAACTTTGCGGCGTCAGGCGCGGTGTGCAACAGATTCATGCGTTGGAGCAGCCGCCGCAGAAAGAACAGCCGCAGGTGGTCGGTTTCCGCGCGTTCCTGAGCGCTGGCGGCATCGTGCGCGCCGTCGGCGCTGGCGAGCCGCTGAAGAATACGGCGCAATGCTGACCGCGTGAGGTAGCCGCGCGTGGTCAGCGGCAGTCCGTTTGCCAACTGAACCTCGCGCCAATACAGATAGAGGTCACGCTGGAAACGCGTCGCCTCCGCCAGTTCCACCTCTGCGCTTGTTGCTGTCGTTGTACTCTTTTCATCACCCATTGGCGCTTCTCTAGACTTCTTCGGACTTCTCTAGACATGATAGCCACGTCGTTGGAGCGCCGCTTCGAGCGCATCAGCGACCTCCGGCGGCACCAGCACATGCGCAGGTGAGACGCGGCGGCACTGCGCGGCAATCTCCGGCGCAGAGGCCAGCGCCTCGCTGAGGGTCGCCTCATCGCGCGCCTCGACCAGCGCCCAGCCCGTCGTGATGCGCGACGCCCCATAGCGCGCCTGCCAATCGCTACACTGCGCCTGGGCGGCAGCCAGTGCCCGTTTTCCGGCGGATGTATCGCCAGACTGGAGGAGTTTGAGCAGGTGGTCCGGCGTCAGGCCGTGGTCGAAGGCTGTGGCGGCCAGCCCCGCATCGAAGGTATAGACGATGCGCCCGCCCGCGATGCTCACCGGACGCGCCCAGGTCGCCAGCGCATCCAATAGCGGCGCACCGGCAGCCAGCGGTTGCACTGCCAGCCGGCCATCGCGCGTGACCAGCAGCGGCGCACCCCAATCCTCCGCGCGCGGTGATAGCTCAATTGATGGCGCAGCCACATCGCTCACATCGCCTGCCGACAGCAGATACGCGCCCAATGGCGTCAGGCGGAAGGCAAGTGGCTGGCCGCTGTTGCTCATAGCAAGATCGCAGACGCCCCACCAGTGCAGCGGTCCGGTGAGCCAGGACTGAACATACGCGCCCTCCGCCGCGAACCACTCTTCGCGCACGGTGATGCGCAGCGGACGCCGCCGGTCCGTCTGCTCCAACCACCAGGCGGGCGTGGTGTACGCCTGCTGTCGCCCGCGCAAGAAGCCAGGATGGATGCGCCAGAGCAACGCCAGCAGCGCATCCAGCGCGTACCAGGTATCGGGTTGAGCGCGGCGCAGCACGCCAAGAAGAAAGCGCCGCGCCTCGAACACATCAGCAGCCAGCGCCGCCGGTCGCAGCGCCTCGTGGCGTTGATCGAAACGCGCCTGGATGGGCGAACCGGGCAGCGCCAGATCTGCCAGCTCCACCGGCAATTCTGCCTGATGCCAGAGCGTGAAGGCGCTCTTCAGGGCAACTGCACCCTCCGCCTCCGGCAGACGCGCCAGATCCAGAATGAGCGGTGCGCCTCCCTGTTCGCGCGCCCAGAGCAGGACACGCCGCGCCATCTGCGCCAGCCCAGCGGGGAGACCAGCGCCACGCGCGAACTCCAGCGTCATCTGCGGCGGCAAATCGCCAGGGACCAGCGGAAACGGCGGTCTGCTGTTCTCGTATGCGGCTCGTGGCACTGGTGATGCGCGTCTTGTCTGCTGAGTTCGCATCGAGCGGGCATCGAGGTTTGCCGCATCTTGTGTCCCAGACTGCTGTGGATGAACCGGGTTATAGAGTGCCGGTCCATAGGCAAGCAGTGCCAGCGCCAGCACGAGTTGACGCGGCGTGGCGCGCACGACGCGGAGCGCCTTTGCCGATGGCGCCGATGGCGGGGGCGTGGGTTCAAGCAGCGGCGGGCCATGCGGCGCGCGGGCCGGCAGCGATGCAATGGGGAGCGCAGGGACGCAGGCGGCGCGTATCTCCGGCGGAATGCGCCAGCCCGCCACCTGTCGCCAGGGATGCGCTGTCGCGTTGCCTTGAGCGGCCTGTTCAGTTGCCTGGGGTGGCGTTCCGCCGATTCCCGGCGCGGGAAACATCAGGGCGTGGCGCTCCAGAACAGCGAGCGCGGCCTTCAATGCGCCGGGCGCCTGTTCAGAGCGGATGGCGATGGCGTCGAGGTCGGCGCTGGTGCTGCTGCCACCCAACAACAGCACTTCAGCCAGCAGCGTTTGCGCCTGCTGGTCGAGCCGGGCGATCAGTGCCGCCAGCTTTTGGGGGGTACAGAGCGTGTTTTCCAGCAGTTTGCGCGCCTCTGGCGAGGTGTCTTCCATGCCAAGAACACGCCGCATCACCGCCAGCAGGTCAGAGGTAGAGAGCCGCGCCAATTCTTCGGCCAGCGTTGGCTCGCCATGTGGACGATGCGCGCGTGGCGCTCGGAGCAGCGGCGGCTGTTCGATAAGGGGGCGCCGGGGTGGTTGGACGGCGGGGCGCGCCGTGTCTTCCGGCGCGTCGGCTGTGCGGTTCGTGTTGCCTGAATCGTTTGCGCTGCTAGTGACGGTGGTGAAGCTAGTGAAGCTGGCGGGGTCACGAATCCAGGCTGTGAGCAGCGCGGCGACATGCTCGCAGGCCAGCGGCGGGATGGGCGCGGCTTCAGGCATAGTCCGGCAGGAGCAGCGCCAGCGAATCGTCAGTGGATCGCTGCCAATCGCTTCTGCCCACGCATGCGCCATCGTCTCGCGCTCGCTGACGGTGGCGCTGAGCCAATTCTCCGCTCGCTGCCCCTGTGTCACGGCATGCTGCGCGACGCTTTCGAGTCCACGCGCCGCCGCAGCGAGGCCGCAGAAGCGAACCACATCGGCCTCGCGCAAGCGCAACAATGCGGCGGACGGAGATTGGTTCATTGCAGATTGCCCCCGCCTTCAGCGCAGCAACTTACCAGCCACCGGAGGACCAGAGCGCGCACCAGGAGGCGCTATTCTTCCTCCTCATCGTTTTCTTCGTCTTCTTCTTCGTCAAACTCCTCATCTTCCTCATCGTCGAAGTCATCGTCATCGTCATCGTCGTCAAAATCGTCAAATTCATCGTCGTCTTCGTCTTCGAAGTCGTCCTCATCCTCTTCATCATCAAATTCGTCAAGTTCCGCCTCATCATCTGATAGGGCGTCTTTTTCTTCTGTGTCAAAGAACAACGCAGATTCCATCAGATGTGGCAGGTATGGCAGGTCTTCGGCAACGGTGATTGACATACAGTGTGGCCTCCATGTGAGAGTGCTGGTCGCCTGTGGAAACAGGCGCCAGCCGATGATGTGCGGTCGCGGAGACGCAGAGGCGGCCCCATCGCCGGGGGTATTGTATGTCCGAGCTTGGCCGATGGTCAATGTACTACGTTTTCGTTGTTGCACTCAGTGCAACTCGAAGGACGTGGAGCGGCTACCTGCCGGGGTGCGCGCGCCGCACCGACGCCTCGTTGGGCGTGTGACAGCGCGGGCAACGCTCCTGGATGGGCAGCAGGCTCAGCCGGCAGTTACTACATTCATGGGCGATGGAGTGATGGCAGTTCTGGCAATAGACCGCATCCGGCGCAGTCAACTGGCCGCAGGTCTGGCAGACGTGCAGCAGCGTGCCATTGGCGGCGCCGGTAGGGTTGCTGCGCTCCACCAGCGGCCCCGAACGACGATATGGGTCGTCGGTGCCCGCGCCGGACTGAAGCGGGCCGGGGGGCGCCGGATAGCGGTCGCCGCTCATCGAGGGATTGCCGCCCGGCGGAACAGCTCCATTCGGTGTGCTGGAGGCCGGTGAAGACGCAGCGCTGCCAGCCCAACTGGAAAAGGGAATGGTCGGCGGTCCGCCGTAGCGCGCGGGCGGCGCGGGCTGTGGCGCGGGCGTGTAGGCCGGTTGTGGTGTGGGTGGTGGCGGCGCGGCGATGCCCGGCGGCACGTAGGGCACCTCATCGTCAGAGTAGATGGAACGCGGCTTCAAGGGCGCAATGGAGGATGCCGGCGTCACTGGCGGATAGATCTGCGCGGAGGCGGGAAACGGTTGCCCGATAGGATGGGTGAGCCGGTGCGCCTGCGGGTCCGAGGCGGCGTCTTTGAGTTGCTGCGCCACCTGCGCGCCCCAGTCAATGCCCGATAGGCCAGGCACTGGCATCCTGGGCGAAGACGCGGCGAGACGCGGACCAGTTTGCTGCGCATCGCCCGCCTCTTCTACGAAGCGCAGGCTGATGTTGGGCGCCAGGAAGATGACATCGCCGTCGCTGAGCAGATGCTCCTGGATGCGCCGTTCGTTCAGGTGCAGGCCGTTGGTGCTATTCAGATCAGCGATCCACCAGCGGCCCTCGACACGGCGCAGTTCGGCGTGCTGCCGCGAAATCTGCGGCGACGGCAGCATGACATCGTTATAAGAGAGCCGGCCAATGCTCAGGTGTTCTCGCTCCAACGATACCCGGCGCGTGCCCTCATTCGTCTCGATTTCCAGGTAGGCCATATCATGCCCCCACCACTACCAAACAGCCGGCACAAACCTGCGTGTTCCTTGTCGCGCACCCTTTCGCAAGGCCAGTATAACACTGCCGTGTAAAAGTTAAACCACAGCAGTACTATAGAGACCTCACCCCCTAGCCCCCTCTCCCGCGAGGAGAGGGGGGACCAGAATGACCTCGCACCTGGCCCTTTCTCCCATAAGGCTGGGGAATCTCAGAAAGCGCAGCCTGTAAGCTAACGAGCGTTGGCGATGGCTTCGAGCGCGTCGGGGCTTTCCAGCGAAGAGAGATCGCCCAGGTCCGTCTTGCCGAGGTGGCGCGCGCGAATCAGCCGGCGCAGCACCTTGCCGTTGCGCGTCTTTGGCAGCGCCGTCACGAACAGCACCGTTTCCGGCTTCAGCGCCGGTCCCATCGCGCGCACGACCTCCGCCTGTATCTCGCTGCGCAGGGCATCCGAGGGTTCGGTTCCTGGCCGCAGCACCGCGAAGACCACCACCGTCTCGCCCTTGACGGGATGCGGCACGCCGACCGCCGCCGCCTCGTTGACGGCGGGATGCGTCACCGCCGCTGATTCGACCTCCGCTGGACCCAAGCGCTTGCCCGCCACCTTGATCGTATCGTCGGAGCGGCCCAGGATATACCAGTAGCCATCCTGGTCAATCACGGCGAAGTCGCCATGCACCCAGAGTCCAGGAATACGCTGCCAGTAAGCTGCCTCATAGCGCGCCGGGTCTTTCCAGAAGCCGCGTGTCATGCCAGGCCAGGGCTGGCGAATCGCCAGCTCGCCCACCTGGCCACGCAGCGGATGGCCCTCGTCATCTACCACATCGGCGGCAATGCCGGGCACCGGGCCGGAAAACGAACACGGTTTAATTGGCGTGATGGTGGTGCAGCCGACGATGCCGCCGGAGATTTCCGTGCCGCCGGAATAGTTGATAATCGGGCAGCGCCCGCCGCCGATGACCTCGAAGGCCCAGTGCCAGGGCGCGGAGTTCCACGGCTCGCCGCTCGCTCCCAGCACGCGCAGCTTGCTGAGATCGTGCTTTTTCACCAACTCGTCGCCATGCGCCATCAGCGAGCGCACGACCGTCGGCGCAATGCCCATCACCGTCACACCGTGGCGCTCCGCAAAGTCCCAGAGCCGGTCCGGCGCGGGATAATCCGGCGTACCCTCATAGAGCGCGAGCGTCGCGCCGAGAATCAACGCGCCACTGATGGCCCACGGCCCCATCATCCAGCCAATGTCGCTGAGCCAGAAGAGCGTGTCGCCGCGTTGCACGTCGAAGAGATGCGCCATATCCTGCGCGCCCTTGATGGGGAAGCCGCAATGCACATGGACGGCGCCTTTGGGTTTGCCGGTGGTGCCGGAGGTATAGATCAGCATGTAGGGGTCTTCGGCATCGGTTGCTAGCGTCTCGCGGGTCTCCGGCTGCTGCTCGATGGCCTCATGCCACCAGTGGTCGCGCCCCGCCGTCCAGGGGATGTCGTTACCCATGCGGCGCACCACCAGCAGATGCTCCACCGCAGGCGAGAGCGCGGCTGCGGCGTCGGCGGTCTCCTTCATCGGCACCACTTTACCCCGGCGATAGTAGCCGTCCGCTGTGATAATGACCTTTGCCTCGCTATCCTGTAGGCGCGTGGCGACAGCCTCCGCGCCATAGCCGGAGAAGACGGGCATATAGATCGCGCCGATCTTGCCGCAGGCCAGCGTCGCGGCGACGGTTTCGGGCACCATCGGCAGATAGATCGCCACGCGGTCGCCCTTGCGCACGCCCAGCGCCGTCAGTGCATTAGCTACGCGGTTGGTCAGCGCCAGCAGTTCGGCGTAGCTGAGGCGGCGCACCTCGCCGTCCTCACCCTCCCAGATGACCGCCGTCTGGCTGGCGTCCGGGCCGCTGGCGTGCTTATCGAGCGCGGTGGCGACATAGTTGAACTTGCCGCCGCGATACCAGGTGGTCCAGGGGATGCCGCGCGAGGTATCCATCACCTGCGTATAGGGCTGCTGCCAGACCAGTTCGAGGTCTGGCGAGACGGCATCCCAGAACCAGGAGGGGTCGCTGGCGGCGCGTTCGAGCAGCGCGTTGTAGTCGCTGATGCCATGCCGCTGCATGAAGCGTAGCAACCGGCTCTTGCGCAGATATTCCTCAGTGGGACGCCACGCCACCGGCTCACTCAAGCTCTCCCAGTTGTCGGCGCTCTCCACGCCGGATATGCTGCTTATGATAGGATTGGGGTCGCTCATCGTTTTCGTCTCCCTCGACAAGATGCGCTGCGCCCGCAACGATGCCAGCGCGCGCTTGGACGGCTCTACCAGGATTGCTCTGCTTCCATTCTAGCACGCTGGTAGCCGCGCTTCGCATATCGCGTTCTCTTCTGTAGCAGAGAGCCGCGTGAGCGATGAATATCAGGTGGTTTGGCGCTGAAAGATCAAGGCAGTTACCGCACGTAAGGAACGTCCAGACAGGCCGGTCACGTGTCAGCCAGGTTGTGCGTGTGGAGAAGAAAAGGTTTTCTGCCTGATAGAAAGGATATGCCACACATGTCTCCTCTCCCATTCGGGCCGTTCGTGCCATTGGTCGTTGCTTCGTGCTGTGGCCCGATGGATAATCCTGTGCTGACTGCGGCGGATATGCAGCATGCTGCATTGGTGGCGCTGATCTCTGCGGCGCTGCTGTTGGGAGACGTAGGCTTCTGGGCAATCAGATATCGCTGGCATCGTCTCGTGTTCTGGCGACGCACGACGGTTTGGGGAATGCTATTAGTTGGCGCGCTCTGCCTGCTGGTGGCGTGGTGGATATACAACCAATCGCTGCCATTTGTCGGCATGCCAGCGAATCCCCTTTATGCGGACGCAGATCTGTACGATCAGGCGGTCACGGTCGGCAGCGATATCGTTATCGTGACTATGCTCACCGTTCTGATTGTGCTGGCGGTTCTGGCACTTGGCACGGTGATGCTCTGGGCGGAGGTGCTAACAAAACCACAACAGAAGCGCGTGCGGGTACGGAAGGCTGAAGATGAGCCAGGCATGCCCACTGAAGGCTGAAGCCAGGTCGGTTTTTACTGCTGGCGCGTCGGATAATCCCCCCTCTCCTCGCGGGAGAGGGGGTCAGGGGTGAGGTCTCCCTACTTGTTGCGGAACCAGGCCAGCAGATCGTTGCGCGTCCGGGTCTTCAGTTCTTCCGTTTGATCAATCTGCTCCAATGCCTGCGCCACGCTGGACTGGAACTCGCCATGCAGTCGTTCGTCGAAGAACGCGACGAGATCGGGCCGTAGCGAGGCCGGCAGTTGCCCGGTGAACTGGACGATGAATGGGATGAGCGCGCGGCCTACCTCTTCCAGGTATGACCAATGAGCTTTGGTCCACTCCCAGGTCGCGGCTTGCGTCTGCGTCTGGAAGAGCATCGGCGCCAGGATGCTGACCATGCTCTGGAAGGGGAAGACGCCCTCATCCAGCCACTGGAACGTGCGCGCCACCAGTGCAGGCTGCTCGAAGCGCGAGAAGCTGCTGACGTAGCGTTCGATCTCCTGCGGCGCAACACCGGCTGCCATGCGTTGCTTGTAGACGGCAAGGTACTGATCTTGCAAAGCGGCGTCACCAAACTGTGCCGCCGCGCCGACAAAGACCGGCGCCAGATTCGCATCTACCGCCTTCGGATGCTCGCGTTCCCGCGCTGCCCAGCTACGCGCGTGTTCAATGGCGTTGGCGTCATGCGCATAGCGTGTCATTGCGCCGATCACCAGCGCGCGGGTCTGCCCCTGCCCCTCAGACTCACCTGGTTGGGGTACGTAGCCCAGCGCAGCCAACTGTGGCGCGTAGATGCGCCCGACCCAGGCGCGGAACGCCGCCAGCGCCTGCGCATCGCCCGCCGACTCCAGGAACGCCTCAATCGTCTGCAACCTGTTCGCAACCTGGCGCACGATGCGGTAATCGTCGCTCCGCGCCATGATATCCAGCACATCCAGGAACGCGCCGATGGACTGGCTGCCATTGGTGACGAGCGCCCACTGGTCGCGCAGCAATCCCAACTGCTCGCTCGGCGTCAACTCATCCAGATGCGCCAGTAACCGCTGGACGAGGCTCGCATCCAACTGCTGCCGGTAGAAGCCCACTTCATCGGCATTGGCATAGCACCATGCCAGTTGCCCGCTGACGGCCAGCGGCACCGTGGCGCTTTGTTCGGCAAGCAGATAGCGTTGCTCATGTACTCCGGCGTCATCCTTATAGCGAATCACCAACGGCACCTGCCAGCGTTGCTCATTCCCTGCGCCCGCGCCCTTGCCAGCAAAGAAGCGTCGCTGGCTCACCTGCAACGCCGTCGCGCCATTGGAGGCGCCAGAGCTATCGAGCGCCACCTGGATGATGGGATGGCCGGCTTGCAGGATCCAGCTTTCCATGATTGGCGTTACATTGGTCTGCGAAGCGTTTTGCAGATGCCGCCAGAGATCACTGCCCGCCGCATTGCTCTCTGCGAACTCACGCATGTAGGTGCGGAGTCCGGCACGGAAGGTCTCTTGTCCCAGGAAGTTCTCCAGCATGCGTAACACCGCGCAGCCTTTGGTGTAGGTGATCTGGTCGAAGTTCTCCATGACCGCTTCGGGCGTCTCGGCGGGCTTGTAAATGGCATGGGTGTTGGCGAGTGCGTCGGTTTCCAGGATGCGCTCTGCCATCAGCCTGAACTCGTCCCAGATCTGATACTGTGGCGAGAGCGCGTCCACCACGCGATAGGACATCCAACTGGCGAACGCCTCATTCAGCCAGATGTCATCCCACCAGCGCATCGTCACCAGGTCGCCGAACCACATATGCGCAAACTCATGGGCAATCGTGACGGTGATGCTCTTCTCCTGCCGCCAGGAGGTCATCTGCGGGTCCATTAGCAGCAGGATATCCTGCGACATGATGAGGCCGGCGTTTTCCATTGCGCCCGCCGCGAAATCCGGCACGGCCAACTGATCCAGCTTGCCGAAATGATAGGGCGTTGCAAAGTAGTCTTCATACCACGGCAACAGACGCGCGGTATAATCGAGGGCGAACTGGCCGGTGTGTTCTTTGCCTTGCGCGCTCCAAATGCGCAGCGGCACGCCATTCACCACTGTTTCCGGCGTGCTGGCCAGATTGCCGATAGCCAGCGCCAGTAGATAACTGGACATCGGCGCAGTAGGCGCGAACGTCCAGGTTTTGGAGTCGCCGTCGTCACTCTCCGTCACCGAGACCAGCGCGCCATTGGTCAGCACGGTGACATCGGGGGCGGTGGTCACGCGCCAGGTGAAGGACGCCTTGAAGGCCGGCTCATCGAAACACGGCAGGATAGCCCGCGCGCCAATGGTTTCACACTGCGTGCAGATCATCTGATCGGCGCCGTTCGAGGCCAGATAAATGCCTTCCAGGCCATTGGTGACGACGCCGGTATAGGTGAGGGTGAGCGTGGCTGCGCCAGGGGTGAGCGTATCCGGGAACTGCACGATCACCAGTTCGCGGTCGGCGTCCACTGTGGCGGCGCCCGCCAGCGTGCGACCATCTGAGCCCTCGCGGATCAGCGTGGCGTCTGTCACGGTGATGGCGCGGGCGTTCAGTTCAATAGTGGAAGACGGTTCGAGTATCTCTACCTGGATAGCTACACGACCGCGCAGTTCTTCGCGCCCGATGCGGGCGTCAACGGCGAGATCATAGTGGCGCGGTAACACAGTCCGTGGCAGCCGGTAGGCTTTCGGGTTGGTAGAAGTTGTCGTTGGATTCGGGTTCATCGCGGTCTCCTCGGTCGTATGGATCAACGCACAGGCCAACAAATAACCATCAGTTCCCTTTTTGTGCCTTCGTTGCGGCGTGACAAACGCAACATCGGTACCTGTATCTCTATCGTGTATCTCTATCGTGTATCTCTATCGTGACGTGTGGCGTGGCTGCTCTTTATCCGCAGGCGTTCGATATCAGCCATATTCCTGACTGCAATGGCAAACCAGGCCGGAGCAGCAGATCACGGCACTTTTGTATACCGACTAGAAGGTATGTGAATTGTAGCCGGTAGAGCTGCATCCGTCAAGGTGTGTGGAATAGACTAAAAGGAGGAGCGCGCAATTTATGTAACCTTTAGGGCATCAGTAAATCGCTCAGGACTGTCACTATCAGACCTGAGACGCGGCGAAATGCAGCATCGTTGGTCAAAAATAAGCCGCAACCTAGTTCCAATGCCGTTGCTGCATGAATAGCATCTGGTGTTTTCAATCCAGCTATTGCTCTGATGTGCGTAGCTCGTTCCACTATATCACGTGCAATTGGTGCCAACTGCACATCCGGTGACGTAAGCAATACCGTACGGAACGCAGTTTCCAGCACTTGGTCGCCATTGCGGATGGGTTTAACTAATGTTTCTAACAGCGTCAACTCACTCGTAAGGACAGATAGACCCTGCATACGGATATCTTGCCAAAAGGTATCCAGCACTGGATAGTATGGCGCTACGCGCTCAATGGAATAGATGAATCCATTTGCGTCAAGATAGATGCTGCCACTCGCAGGGAGGGTTAGCGTTCCCACGAATCACGCTCTTCGCGGATATAATCGTCTACCTCTTCGGCAGTATGAAACAGGCGATGGCCAGGAAGCGCAGTAATGAAGTCAATGACCGATGGGCCATTTCGTGTCTCTTCGTTAGCTGGCGTAATTGCAACGCTCACCCGTTGGCCTGGTTGCAAACCCGGCACCGGTACATGAACGCTGCCATCCGGCTGGACAGTTGTGTCAATATGGAGAATAGTTCCCATAATGGCCGCCCTTCAAAAGAGGATTCAATAGTGCCTCTTTGGTAGGGCGAGAGGGACTCGAACCCTCACTCCGGGTTGGCCGGAAGCGGATTTTAAG
>JAJPKE010000043.1 GCA_021323855.1 Chloroflexota bacterium
CCCACTGGTGAGCGTCAAACGCTCCAGAGTGGCGCCAGTCCCTATGAGGTCGAAGACCTGGCGGGCAATGTGTGGGAGTGGACTGAAAGTAGATACGATAATTCTACGGAAAATCGTGTGCTGCGTGGCGGCTCGTGGAACGATGATGCCGGGGTCGCCCGCGCGGCCTATCGCGACGTCAATCTTCCCGTCGTCGTCGACGACCTCGTCGGGTTCCGTCTCGTCTGCGCTGCCCCCATCTCAGGATAGCATTGGCGGGCGGTTAAAACCGCAGCTAGATGGCGTGCCGCCGCAAAGTCCGCCGTCGCGGACTAAACCTCACCCCAACCCCTCTCCCACGAGGAGAGGGGAGCGAAGATGTCCGATCCAAACCTGCGCAGGCAGGTTTCGCGGCCACCGGCCATCCAGGCGCGGTTTCAACCGCCGGGCTGGGTATCGCTTGCTCAGTATCTCGCCGCATGCTACAGTTGGAGCGACGGCAACCACCAAATACATCGTGTTCGCGTCTGGCGCTTCTATCGCTGGCGCATTGAAGTGTAAAGGAGGCGCCCAAATGAACGTATGTGCAAGGTTTGGCCGGCGTTCCGATGCCTCCATGTTCTCCATGTCTGTGATGTTCGCGCGGCGCTAGCACTCGCCGCGACCATCCACAATTATCCGCATCGGCGCATATCCTCAACAGGCCATCGTTTCACATACGGGCTGGCGATATCGTGTCATCACGTATCATCGCCGGCCCTTTCGCGTGCCCAATGCCACATGCCAACTCATTCACTACTGGTGGCTTGCCGGAGATAGAGGAGATAACCCGATGGTTTTTGAGCTTTTCCCTTGCGCGCTGCCCGCACGACTGGCGGAGCCGCTGGCAATCACACATGTGACTGTCGTGCCGATGGATAGCGAACGGCTATTGCATGACCAGAGCGTTATCATCAGCGATGGCGTCATCATGGCGCTCGGCCCATCCAGCGAAATTGAGACCGGCGTCATACGTTGCCTAGACGGCTCCGGCAAATATCTGCTGCCGGGGCTGGCCGATATGCACGTCCATTACAACGATCCCGGCCACTTCGCGCTGTTTCTGGCGAATGGCGTGACGCGCGTGCGCAACATGTGGGGCAAGGCGCCGGTGCTAGCGCTGCAACAGGTGGTGCGGCGCGGCGAGTGGCCCGGACCGCATATCGTCACCACCAGCCCAATCATAGACGGCTCCTGGAATGGGCAACCCTTCTGGCCCGGCTCGCAGGTGTTGAACGATCCGGCGGAGGCCGAGGCGCTGGTGCGTGGCTACGCAGAACGCGGCTATCAGCAGATCAAGGTGTATTCGTCGCTTGCGCCGGAGGTGCTGCGCGCGTTGGGCGCGGCGGCGCATGCGGTTGGCTTGCGGATGGTTGGGCATTGCCCCAACGCGATGACCTATGAAGAGGCTATCGCCGCCGGGATGACCTGCTTCGAGCATTTCTCAGCCATCGAAAACGGTCATCTGCTCCCCGGCGATGAGGATTCCGCCTGGGAACACGGCTGGGCGGACCATATCATATCAACATGCAACCGTCTCGATGAGGCAGCGTTGCGGAGGCTGGCGCGGCACTGCGCGGCGCAGCAGATATGGAACTGCCCGACGGTCATCGTGCGCAGGCAGATGGGGCTGACCGCAGAAGAAGCGGCGGCGCTCCCCTGGCTGCGCTATGAACCAGCGGCGCAGCGCATGGCCTGGCTGCCAACCAACGACCGGCGCTTCGCCAAACGCAACGTCAGCGAGGCCGAGCGGCTGGCGGCGATGAACGCGCTCTACGAATCACGCCTGCTCGTCACGCGCATCTTTTATGAGGAGGGCGCGCCGTTGCTCGCAGGCACCGACACGCCAAACCCCTACGTCGTGCAGGGATTCTCGCTGCATCAAGAGCTGGCCGAACTGGTGCGCGCCGGACTCTCGCCTTTTGCGGCACTGCGCTGCGCCACCAGCGAGGCGGCGCGTTTCCTCGACGAATCCGGCAAGTGGGGTACGATTGCGGTTGGCAAACAGGCTGATCTCCTGCTGCTGAACGACAATCCGCTAGCGAATGTTGCGGCGGCGCAACCGGAGGCTGTCTTCGTCAATGGCTGGCATCTGACGCGCGCAGACCTGGATGCGTTGCTGGAATGGCGCGCTGCGCTGGTGCAGCCGGAGCGTGGGTTGCCGCCGGTCACACAGTCTTCCACATCAGCATTGGCACAGGATGTCAGCATGGGTAGCTGGCGCGAACGTTGGAACGACGATATCGTGGGCCGTCTGCGCTCGCGTCTGCAACGGCTGCCGGGTGGGCGGCTGCGCATCGAGGAATGTCGCTCATCCTTCTACTTCGCGCGTGGCCGGCAGGAGATACAGCGTTTCACGCTACGCCTGCTGCTGGCGGCGAACGGGTGCATCGAAAGCCTGGAGATGCAGGGTGAAACGCTAGCCGGCACGGAAACCCATGATCTCACGCGCACCGGCCACGAGCGATATCGCTTGCATCATTGCGCAGTAGATGGCTGGGAGACGGACGAGGAAATCGCCGCCGCGACGCTCATTCCCGCCGAAACGCTGGCACTGACGGCGCTTCCGGCGTTGATCGAGGCAGGTCAGCTTACTGAAGGCAGCTACGCCGCGCTCGATCTGGCCCCGCGCGGCATCCTGCGCACAACGCTCACGCTGACGAAATCCGCTGAGCATGTCTGGACCGCCAGCCTTGCCGACGCCTACGGACAGCGAACGATCAGCTATCAATTCGCTGATGACGGCAAACTCACCAGCATACGTGCCGGTACGGTCGGCGTGTGGGAGATGGAGGCGAAGGAAAGCTAGCGGGGACAATCATTGGCACTCACTCACCCTCGGCGCCGGCTGCTGGCAGTGTGCCGATCTGGGTGATGTTGTTGCGCTCATCTACGAAAACGACGCGCGGCTGCCAGTCCACCGGAATCGGGTCTTCCACCTGCACATACGACATGATGATGACCAGATCGCCGACGCCGACGAGATGGGCAGCCGCGCCGTTGAGTTGGATCGTGCCGCTGCCGGCCTCACCCTCGATGGCGTAGGTTTCCAGGCGGTTGCCGTTGTTGACATTCACCACCTGCACGCGCTCGAACGGCAGGATATTGGCGGCGTCCATGAGGCGGCGGTCTATGGTAATCGAGCCGATGTAGTGGAGGTCCGCTCCAGTGACGGTGGCACGGTGAATCTTGCCGTTAAGCATCGTACGCAGCATAACAGGTAACAGTCTCCTGATGAGGTGGTCGTTCACTCGTTGATGAGCGCCATGAACTCGGCGCGGGTGGCGGCCTGGCGCTGGAAGACACCACGCATGGCGCTGGTGACGGTCTGGCTACCTGGCTTCTGTATTCCTCGCATGGTCATACACAGATGGATTGCTGTAACGACGACTGCCACTCCCGCAGGCTCCAACGTCGTCATGATGACATCAGCGAGTTGCGAGGTCAGGCGCTCCTGCAATTGCGGGCGGCGAGCTAGAATCTCCAGCGCGCGGGCGAGCTTGGAGATGCCGACGACGCGCCCATTGGGAATATAGCCAACATGCGCGACGCCATGAAACGGCAGAAAGTGATGCTCGCACATGCTATAGAACGGGATATCTTTGACGAGGACTAACTCCTGATGGCCCTCCTCGAAACCCACCCGCAGCACATCCGCCGGGTCCTGGTAGAGTCCCGCAAAGACCTCGGCATACATATCGGCGACACGGCGCGGCGTCTCCACCAGGCTCTCGCGTTCGGGGTCCTCGCCCACCGCGACGATGATGTTACGCACTGCCTGGCGAATAGCTGCTTTATCAAAGCCCGTCGCGTGATCCTGCTCCGGCTCTGGTTGCGTTGGTTCTTGCTTTCTGAGCGCCATATTACTACCCTCGTCATTCCACCTCATTGGGGTGCTTTTCCTGTCCTTTCCTTGCACGAAGTCGCCATATGATCTTCACCAATTGCCATTGGCGAGGAAGCGCCAAACAAAGAAACGACAGCCATACCATATCAATTTCCAGGACATTCTGACAACGGTTACGAAAATGAAGCGAAGCTGACGAGAATATGGTATACTGGTTTCAACATCCGACGCAGCGCAGCGCGGACTGACATGGCGATGGCGGTGGCGCAGAGAAGCGTGCCGGTGCCCGAACACCTATTCCCTAGCGAAGCCAGGAGGTGTATCATGCGCTGTGAACAGTGTGGCCGCGACATGAAGAATGCCGAGTTGTGGCAGCTTGCCACCGACCCCAACGCGCCAACATCGTGGTCCATGCAACAGTTGTGCTGGGATTGCCGCCAGCATCCCGAACGGGCAACCAAGAGAGAAGCCGTGAAGCGCGTACAACCAGTGGAGAAGAGCGTCACTATTCCCGAACTGCTGGGAACTCTGGGATTTGACCTGATGGACGACTATGACATCGCGTCCATTGTGTCGGACTGATAACCCGTCATGAGCAAAACGGGCGCGCTGCCAGATGAGGCAGCGCGCCCGCATTTTTGCCGGGTACTGCGTTGGTGGGACAGACATTCTTGTCTGCCCCACCAACATAATTCAACGCCTTGCGCTAGACTGGCACGCTGACGATCTGCTCAGGATTGCGGTCGGTGAGGATTTCGATGCCATCCTCGCGCACCAGCACCATATCTTCCAGGCGCACGCCACCCCAGCCAGGAATATAGACGCCAGGCTCGATGGTGATAATCATGTTGGCGCCGATGCCTTCATATTTCTTGAGTTCCGCATCGAGTTCCGGATCATCACGGCGTGGCGAGGAGATATAGGGTATCTCATGCACCGCCATGCCAACGCCGTGGCCCATCGAGTGCATCGGCTTCTCGATAAGGCCGCTGCTCTTCAGCACATCCCAGCCCGCCGTATCCACCTCGCGCCCGCGTCGCGCGCCCGCACGCAGCGCATCCTCGGCGGCATCCTGCGCTGCACGCACACCTGCATAGATTTCTACCAGCTTCGGCTCCGGCGTGCCCAGGCAAATCGTGCGCGTCAGGTCGGAGCAGTAGCCATCCAGCCGGCAGCCGAAGTCTATCAGCAGCGGCTCGCCAATCTGAACCTCGCGGTCGCTGGGCACGGCATGCGGGAGCGCGCCGCCCGGCCCACCCGCCACAATTGTCTCGAAGCTCGGCGCGCTCGCCCCCATCGCCAGCATCAGGCTATCCAGCCGCAGGGCAATCTGTCGCTCCGTCATGCCCAGGCGCAACTCGCTCACCAACTGGGCAAAAGCGCGATTCGCCAGGTCTGCGGCGCGGCGTATTGTCTCGATTTCCGCCGCATCTTTGCGCACGCGCACCGCTTGCACCAGGTCATCGCTCGGCACCCACTCGACGCTCACATCTGACTCAGCGACGCCCTTACGAATCTGGTCGTAGCGGGCATAGGAGAACCAATCTTGCTCGAAGCCAATGCGCTTGACGCCTTCGCGGGCGAGAACCTCGGCAATCAGCTTGTGGCCGGGAACCTCATCCATCAGCAATGGCGTTGCGCCGCTCGCCACGATCTCATGTTCCAGGCTGGATAAAAAGAAGGTCGCCGTGACCAGATTGAGGGATTGTTGCGTCACCAGCACTAGGCCCGACGATTCGGTCAGGTCGGTGTCGGTCGGCGTAAAGCCCGTCAGGTAGCGGCGATTATACTGGCTTGCTGCCAGATAAGCATCCAGCTTCGCCTCACTCAGCGAGGCGCGTAGCTCGCGCACCCGTCGCGCGTAATCAGCTTGCGGCACAGGAATATGCTCCATTTCTTCAACGTTTCCACGGGCTGCCGTTGTTCACATTGTCAGGATACAGTATCGCACGCGAATACACAGTGATGGGCAACCGCTGGACGTAATACGGCGTTATGCTGCGGCATACTCATAGCATCCCATCGGGAACGCACACTATAGTATGAAATGGGGGTGGGGCATCTCACAGGCCCAACATCAGGACATATCGTAATGGAACCCATGCAGACAGAAACACTAGCGACACGAGAAACAGCCGCCTATGACCCGGCGAAACATACAACGCACACAACGCATACAACGCACACGATGCCGCCCACAGCAGCGTTATCAACAGATTCCAGAAGTATATCTACTGACATCAGCGCTGGCGAGGCAGGAATCCCATTGACCACGCAACCGCCAGAGAAGCAATCCAGGCCACGCGGAATCCAGGCGATCTGGGCATGGATGCTCTCGCTTTCGCTGTTCTATAAAGTTTTGATCGCCAACTCGCTGATCGTGCTGCTGGGTGCGCTCGCAGGCACGGCGATTACGCTGCACGTCGCCAGCGTGCGCCCAACCACGCATGCGATGTTCGATGTGCCACTGACAGCGGCCTTCGCCATCGTCGGCGTACTCTTGAGTTGCTGGCTGAATGTGCTGCTGCTACGAGCGGCGCTGAATCCACTGGCGCGGCTGCAAGAGGTGGCGCGGCGTGTCCAGCAGGGCGACTTTACTGTGCGGGCGCAACCGTCACCGCTGGCCGATGCCGAAATCGCCCGCCTTGCCGATACGCTCAACCAGATTCTCGATGAAGTGCAACGCTACGACGAGCAGATGCGCGCGCTCTCCGGTCGCGTCATCCGCGCGCAGGAAGATGAACGCCAGCGCATCGCCCGCGAGCTGCACGACGACACCGGCCAGGTGCTAACGCTGTTGCTGATCCGGCTGAAGCTGCTGGAATCGCAGCCAGGAGCCGAGGCGCTGATCTCGCAGACGGAGGAGTTGCGCGGCCTGGTCTCCGGCGCAATTGACCAGGTGCGGCGGCTGGCGCTCAACCTGCGCCCACCGGCAATTGACCAGTTAGGACTGGCGCCTGCGCTGCGCTCGCTGGCGACGACCTTCACCGCCGGCACCGGCCTTGCCGTCAAGCTAGAGGTGCCGCGCGAGCCGGTGCGTCTCTCGCCGGAGGATACTATCGCCGTTTATCGTATCGCCCAGGAGGCACTCACCAATATCGCGAAGCATGCGGCGGCGCGCAACGTGGAGATGACCGTTAGCGTGAAAGAGCAAACACTCGATCTGTTGGTCCGCGACGATGGGCGGGGATTTCTCCCTGCTGACTTCAAACGCTATACGGACCGCGACCGCCTGACCAAGAGCGAGCCAGGGGTCGGTCTCTTTGGCATGGAAGAGCGGGCGCGTCTGGCTGGCGGGCGGCTACACCTACAGTCAACGCCGGGACGTGGGACATCGGTACATTTTACGATGCCGCTCGCACCCGCGCTCCCGTATCGCGCATCGCTAAAAGAAAGTGCGGACCATGATGAATAGCACCATGCGAGAGGAACATGAGGAACATGAACACTATAACGGGCGCTCGTCTATGATGGCAGGCCAGTCGCAGCCGTCGCAGCCGTCACACACCGCCGCGCAGCCCATCCGCATCTTGCTGGCGGACGACCACGCGATTTTCCGCGCAGGACTGCATATGCTGCTGGATGCGCAGCCGGATATGCAGGTGATTGGTGAGGCGGGCGACGGCTTTCAGGCGGTTGAACTGGCAAAGGAACTGCATCCTGATGTCGTGCTGTTGGATTTGAGCATGCCCGGTCTCGATGGCCTGGGTGCGCTGCGTAAAATCCAGCAGCTTGGCTTATCGTGCCGTCCGCTGATTCTCACCATGCACGCAGAGAACGAATACCTGCTCGAAGTGCTGGAATCCGGCGGCTATGGCTACGTTCTTAAGCAGGCGGTGGATAAGGACCTCTTTGAGGCGGTGCGCACTGTCGCCGCTGGCGATGTCTTTCTCTATCCTGCCGCCACCTCGCTGCTGCTCTCACATTATCTCGATCACAAACGCGGCGAGAACGATGAGAAGCAGGACAACACCCTCAGCGAGCGTGAACGCGAGGTATTGACGCTGACGGCTGAGGGCTACAGCAGCCAGGAAATCGGCGAGCGATTAGCGTTGAGCGCGAAGACGGTGGAAACCTATCGCATGCGTGTCATGCACAAGCTGAATCTGCGCCACCGTGCGGAGCTGGTGCAATATGCGCTGCGCGCCGGCCTGCTACGCCCGCACGACGAGGGCGTGTAGCAGCGAAAAATCGCTCGCCTCTCGCTGCGCACTGTTTCCCATGCTTGCCTCTATCTGATACAATATCCCCCACTACCCACAGGGTGCGAGCTGTTTCATAGCCAGTTGTGTACGAGCAGGTTATGCTGCATGGCAGCAGGACTTGTACACAAAGCAATCTCATGTGGAGGGCACAGGCATGGTAGGTATAGGCGATATCATCGTTTCCTCTTTGCTCCCGCGCCAGCAATCCCAGAGTCAAGGGAATTCGCTCCCTACACCGGCCATTATCGCTATCGTTATCGGCGCGATCATCGTTATTTTGCTGGCGCTTGCGCTCTGGCGTGTGCTGCGTACCATGCGCCATATCCGCGAAGCCTCACGCGAGGGGCGTCGCGCCTCCGCAGCCGTGGCGCAGCAGGTGGGGAGCAATCCTGTGACCAGCTTCAACCGCGATGGTGAGGCAAGCGACCCAATCAACGTCAAGATCATCGGCACCAACGGCCAGCTTGCCGCCGCCTTTGCCGCCGCCGGCTGGTATCGCGCCGATGAGATTGATTTCGTGACGTCGGTGCGTATCAGCGTGGATTCGGTCTTTGGCCGCAAATACGCGACCGCGCCGGTCAGCAATCTCTATCTCTACGGCAGAAAAGAAGATTATGCCTTCGAGCGCCCAGGAAAATCTGTGCGCGAACGCGATCATGTGCGCTTCTGGGATACCGGCGCAGAGAGTGACGACGGGCGCACCATCTGGGTTGGCGGCGCTACCAGGGATATCAAGGTCGAGATTTCCAAAGTTACCCACCTGCCGACCCATAAAATATCGCCAGATGTGGACGCCGAACGCGAGACGGTGATTGACAGCCTCGTTGAAAGCGGCTGGGTAATTGACGAGGGCTGGGAAACCAATTTTGGCAAGCCGACTGTGCAGAAGAATTCGCTTGGCGACACGTATCATACCGATGGGCGGCGTGCAGTGATGACGCTGGCGGATATTTTCACCTTTGGTCCACTCACCACACAGGTGCGCAGCCCGCTTGGCGCGCGCATCGCCAGGTCCATTGCTGGCGCGCTGCGCTGGCGGCTGCCCAAGCAGGGCCGGGAGCGGGCGCAGAAGCGACGCGAAGCCAAAACAGCGCAGCAGAGGCAGCAGAATGCCAGCACTACTCACACTAGCGCATCCTGACCGGATGGATCATGAAATCAATGACCATCCAGAAGCTCTTGGAGTGGCGATAGAAAAGCAGCGGCAATAGGATCACCGCCGGTATGCCGATGGCAAAGACGGGCAGCGGTGGCGCTTGCAAGGCAGCGAGCGGCACGATGACGATAGCGACCAATAGTTCGGTGACAACCAGATTGACCGCCATCGCGCCCGTCCAGTAGCCTTCTTCGCGCTCAAAGCGCCAGCCACAGACGGCACAGTGCTCATACATGCGATAGCCACGCACGTAGAGCTTACCCTTGCCACAGCGCGGGCAGCGCAACCGCACCGCTCGCCAGAACAAGCGCATAACTTCGCCTACCGTCAAGATTGGCGCTGAATCTCCTGCATTTGACATCATGGTTACTCTTCCTCGGTTGGCACCGGTACGGCAGCCGCTTCGCGTGCGGGCGCGGGCGTCGGCGCCAGTTGCGCCCACGGAATACGCGCGGCAGATCCCACCTCGCGCACATGCAGATCATCATTGTAGCAAGCCAGCCGCCAGCGCAGCGAAAACCCGTCAATTTCGCGCCGCTCCCAAAGCGTAATCGAGGTGTTGCGTGTGTAGAAGCCTGTTTCGGACGGCACGAGCGTGTTCATGCCAAGAAACACGGCGAACGACGCATCTATCACGCCGCCATGCGTGACGATGACGATATTCTTGCCGTCATGTTCCTGTAGAATGCGGTTCAGCGCCGTGCCCACGCGCAAGACAAACTGCCCCCAGCTTTCGCCATTTGGGCCGAATGGGCGATAGGGTTCCACGCGCTGATCGGGTATCTGGTCCTCGATTTCCTTCCACGGCAGGCCATCGAAGTCACCGACCGATTCTTCCTGCACCTCGTCATCAAAGATGATCGGCAGGTCCAGCGCCGGTGCGATGATTTCGGCAGTCTGGCGAGCGCGCGGCAACGTGCTGGCAATTAACACATCAGCCTCGATCTCGCCGGTGGCGGCGAGCCGGTCGCGCAGGCGTTCGGCCTGCTCGCGCCCCTGCGGCGTCAGCCCCGCGTCGCCGCGCATACCGGCCACCAACCCATACGGCGGGACATTGCAATAGGCCTGTCCATGCCGGATCAAATATAAACGTGTCATGAGTACCTACTCTATCCTCTCCTCAATTGGTCTGTTCTCAAGCGCTGATCACTATCTGTTCGTGCTGCTCAATGACCAGCGGCGGCCTGCGATGAAACAGTCGCGCTGGCAGGAGCCGGCTTCTTCCCAGCGATGATGGGCAGCAGTTCGCGCAGTTCGTCGAGCCACTGCGCTGTGTCGGCGGCGAAGCGGCGGCGCGGGATGCGAATCTCGCCAAGATGCACTGCTGCGTCGTTGCGGAATCGCTTGTAGAGCGCGACGCGATCAGGCGCGACGGTGCGCTTGAGCTTGAAGATCACCTCATGGTCGCGCGCAGAGAGCGACTCGAAGCCGAGCGCGCCCGCCTCTGTCTTCAGCCGCACCAGCGCCAGCAGATGCGCCACCGGCTCCGGCGGCGTGCCGAAGCGGTCTGCCAGTTCCGTCACCATCGCCTCCGCCTGTTCTGGGCGGTCGAGATTGGCGAGCCGCTGATAGAAGTTCATCTTGAGCGCGCGGTCATTGATATAGTCGTCGGGGATGTAGGCATCCACCGGAATATCCACCGTCACCGGCGTGGGGCGCGGCGCGGCGCCCGCGCGTTCGCCCTGCATCTCTTGAATGGCGTCGGAGAGCAGCCGTGTATAGAGATCAAAGCCAACCGCATTGACAAATCCCGATTGCTCAGAGCCAAGCAGATTGCCAGCGCCGCGCAGTTCCAGGTCTTTCATGGCGATGCGGAAACCCGCGCCCAGTTCGGTCGCCTCGAAGATGGCGCGTAGACGCTTCTCGGCAACCGGCGTCAACTTCGTGTCGGTGGCGTAGAGAAAATAGGCGTATGCCTGATGTGTCGCGCGCCCCACACGGCCCCGCAACTGATAGAGCTGCCCCAGGCCGAAGTAGGCGGCGTTGTTGACGATAATCGTGTTGGCGTTCGGGATATCCAGGCCGTTCTCGATGATGGTCGTGCTGACCAGCACATTGAACTCGCCAGCCGAGAAATCCAGCATCACCTTTTCGAGCTGATCTTCCGGCATCTGCCCATGCGCAACAGTGAAAGTTGCCTCCGGCACCAACTTCTGGAGCCGCTGCGCCAGCGCCTGAATCCCCTGCACGCGATTGTGAACAAAGAAGACCTGTCCGCCGCGATCTACTTCGCGTAGAATCGCCTCGCGGATCAGCGCGTCGTCCCAGGTGCGGATGAAGGTGCGAATCGGCAGGCGTTCCTGCGGCGGTGTCTCGATGACACTCATATCGCGCACGTTCACCAGCGCCATATGCAGCGTGCGCGGGATAGGTGTAGCCGTCAGCGTCAACACATCCACCTCGGTCCGCATCTGCTTCAGCCGCTCTTTATGCGCGACGCCGAAACGTTGCTCCTCATCAATGATGAGCAGGCCGAGATTGTTGAAGACGACATCTTTTTGCAGCAGCCGGTGCGTACCAATGACGATATCCACCCGCCCCAGCGCCAGGTCTTTCAGCACTTCCTTCTGCTCTTTTTCCGTGCGGAAGCGGCTGAGCAGTTCGACGCGCACCGGGTATGGTTTGAGGCGCTGCACAAACGTATTGAAATGCTGCAACGCCAGCACAGTTGTCGGCACCAGCACAGCCACCTGGCGCTGGTCCAGCATCGCCTTGAAGGCGGCGCGCAGGGCCACCTCCGTCTTGCCATAGCCTACATCGCCGCAAACCAGCCGGTCCATCGGGCGGGCGCGCTCCATATCCGCCTTGACCTCCTGGATAGCCTGCTTCTGGTCCGGCGTCTCCTCATACGGGAACGCCTCTTCCAGTTCTTGCAGCCAGGGCTGCTGGTCATCCGGTGGGAAGGGATGGCCGACCACCGACTCGCGGACGCTGTAGAGCCGCAGCAGATCACGCGCAATGTCAGTGACGTTCTCTTTGGCTTTCTGCTTGGCGCGCACCCAATCGCTGCCGCCGAGCTTGCTCAGTCCCGGCGCAGCGTCGCCCATGCCGATGTAGCGTGTGATGCGGTCAAGCTGATCGGTGGGGATATAGAGCTTGTCGGTGCCAGCGTATTGAATCAGCAGGTATTCGCGTTCGACGCCTCCATTGTTGAGCTTGACCAACCCCTCGAAGCGCCCGATACCGTGATCTTGATGGACGATATGGTCGCCGGGGCGCAACTCCGCCAGGAAGGAGGCAGGTGTGACGCTGGCGCGGCGCTGCTCACCATGCCGCTTGGACCAGCCGAAAATCTCAGTGTCGGTGAAAACGGTCAGCGCCAGCGAATGGCTATGCCAGCCCTCCGGGAAGCGCCCATGTATCAGCGAGAGCGTGCCGGGGTCCGGCAGCTCGGGCAGATCGGTGGCCGGCGCAACATAGATGACACCGCTCTTGCCGAGCATCGCCTCGTCGCCAAAGACCTCGGCCAGCCGCCGCGCCTGCCCGCTGACGATCACCACGCGCTGCCGTTCGCCAAGCAGCTTATGCACATCCTGGGCGAAGGCGCGCACACGGCCACCATAAGACTGCGCGCCAATCAGATCCGGCGTAAGGCCATAGTTGCGCTGCGCCGTCTCGCTCATCTCATCTTCCAGGAGCGAGGCGAAACGGAATTGCGTATGCCCGGCCAGCGCCTGTTCAAGCTCCGGCCAGGGAATGAACGCCGGACGCAACCCAGGCGGATTCTCGCAGTCGCGTTCCAGCCGGTCGCGCACCTCTTCACCCTGCTCTGCCAGTTCTTCGGTGATGCGCTGAAGCGATTCGGCGTCATAGAGCGCAAGCACACCGGCGCGCGGTAAATAGGTCAGCAGCGAAGTCGGCTGGTGCAGATATGGCAGGTAGAAGGCGATATCGTCGAACGACTGGCTGTTGCGCAGATATTCCAGGTCGCGCTGCCAGCGTTCGTAGGCGTCGGGGTGCATGCCAACGGTGTCGAGCTTCTCCAGTCGTCGCGCCGCCGCTGGACCCTGCAACGCCAATGCCTCGCGCGCCGGACCGATCAATACGGCGTCAATTGGGTTGAGCGAGCGCTGTGTCTCATGGTCGAAGGTGCGAATCGAATCAATCTCATCGCCAAAGAATTCGATACGCACCGGACGGACCAGCGCCGGCGGGAAGACATCCACGATGCCGCCGCGATGGCTCACCTGCCCAGAGGTTTCCACCTCGGCCACCTGCTCATAGCCGAGGCTGAGGAGATGTTGCAGCAGGATGCGCGGATCGAGTTGCAGTCCATTGTGCAGTTCGACGATGGCCTGTGAGAACTCGTCAGGTGGCATGACCGGCTGGCTGAGCGCGCGCACGGAGCAGACGACGATCAGTGCGCCCGCCGGACGGGTCAACGCTGTCAATACGTTCATACGCGACTGCACGGCAAGCGCATCCGGCATCAGGCGCTCGTAGGGCAGCGCGTCGCGGTCGGCATAGGGCAAAATGGGGAAATCGCGTCCGACAAGGCCGACCAGCGTATCGGTCGCTCGCTCCACTTCCTCTTCATCGCGGACGACATAGAGTACCGGGCGGTCCAGCGAGACGGCAAGCGCAGCGATGATATACGGTTTGGCCGCCTCGACCACGCCGGATAGCACAGGAATCTCAGCATGCGCATTGAGCCGGTCGAGTAGACGGCGGAACTCTGGCCGATTCGCCAGCAATGGAAGTAGACCACGTAACGACAACAGCAGCCTCCAAATCAGGCGTGAACTCTGTGAACGGTGTGAGCAAATTGTATCGAATTATCAGCCATCAGCCATTATAGCGGTTCATCGCAGCCTCAGCGCCCTCGGTGAGCCAGCATTCCGCCGCCTCGGAGGCGCGTTCGATGGCGGCGTCCAGCGTGATGCGCTCATCGCCGCGCGGCGCGCTCAGCAGAAAACCCAGGTTCTCGCCGCGTCCGTTCGCCGGACGCCCGATGCCGATTTTGATGCGCGCGAAGGTATTTCTGCCGAGATGCTGGATGACAGATTCCAGGCCGTGCTGCCCGCCCGCCGAGCCGCCGGGGCGCAGGCGTATCCGGCCCAGCGGCAGATCGAGATCATCGCAGATTACCAGCAGATCGCCCAGATCGAGTTTGTAGAAGCGCACCAGCTCGCCGACGGCGACGCCGCTCTCGTTCATATAGGTCTGCGGCTTCACCAGCACAATCTTCTCAGCGCCCAAGACGCCGCCAGCCAGTACAGCGCGGCTGCGGCGGCTATCCCAGGGCCAGTTGTGTCGGGCAGCCAGCGCATCCACTGCATCGAAGCCCGCGTTATGGCGCGTGTGGGCATAGCGGATGCCAGGATTGCCCAACCCAACGATCAACTTCACAAGACAACCATTCCACGGCATCCGCGCGCACGAACGCCAATCACTCTATACTATCTGCTTACGATAAAGCAGAAACTTTGCATGACAACACACGATGGGCAGCCGCAGATGCGACTCCCCTATCAGCGGCGCGAACCAGCGCCTACAACGCTTCTATTGTATCACAAAAGGCCGGCAGCCAGCCAGGAAATAGCCACGTCATAGCCAGGGAAATGCCACGCAATCGTGCCGATACACAGGCAAAAGAAATAGCTGGCATTCGTTGCGAATGCCAGCCGGATTGCGTAAACCGCGAGCTATCTACTGCTAGCCGTTCTGCACCTGATCGGCAGGCGGCAGGCTGATCGTGATGCCGGTGTTGAAGCTGGTAAAGTCAAGCGTGAACGTACCGGCAGCAGAGCCGGTGGACGTGACGACAACCTTCTTCGGATAGTAGTTGCCATCCTGCGTCACATACATATCTATCGTTGAGTTCTGGCCACCCGCCGTTGACGTGCCGGTGATATGCCAGACCTTCGTGCCGTCAACGGTGTCGTTGCCCACCAGTTTGAGATTTTTCAGGTCTTTGCTGAAGTCCGTGATCTGCGACGTGTCGAAGAGCGACGAACTGCTGCTGCCCAGGTCAGTTTTGGTCCACTTGCTGCCATCAAAGCCCGGAAGGTCCAACCCAGAAATCTTGGTGTACGCGGCGTTTGTCGCCTTATCGGTGATGCTCTCGACGGTAATCTGCTGCCCGCTCACCGACAGGGTCAGCGAGATATCGGCGCGTTCGGGATTCTTTGTAATCTTCCCGTTGCCTGTGCCCGTTGAGGTGGTGCCCGAAAAGCTCCCAGTAAAGTTGAGCGTGAAGGTTGCGTCGTTATACTTCGCCTGCTGGACACGCTGCAAGATCGTCTGTACGTTCGGCGTCGCCGTCGGGCCAGCGACGCCCGGCAGTCCAGCACCGCAGGCGGTGAGCGCTAGAATCCCGAACAAGACCAACGCGCCGGCTACAGAGCGGCGCACGAGTTTTGGCATAGGTGTCATTCCCCCTAAATCCTAACATCGTCCTCTACAGTGGATGGTTGGACATCCCAACAGCCGCTCCGTCTGTGCGGCCACGGTATTGTAACAAACGGGGTAGCTCGCGGCAACCCTCCACGCCAAAAGATACCTGCGTGATACGTTCACAATACGTTCATAATACGTTTGCTGGCGCTGGAAGGTTCCACTGGCATACGATGTAGTCGCATGCTGACTACGACACTGAAAAGCAGAGAGAGGTACCTGCCCTATGCCGCTCGATCAATCGCTGATAGGCCACGAAACATCATCAGAACATGTCCTCATTGCCGCCGAAGACATTCGCGAGTTTGCCGATGCTATCGGCGACGCCAACCCGATTTTTCATGACGAATTCGCCGCACAACAGGCCGGATTCACCCATCTCCCCGTGACGCCCACGTTTGTCACACGCCTGCGGGTATCGTTTGCCGACGCCGGCCTGGACCCCGAACACAGCCAGGTATTGCACGGCGAACAGGAATATGTCTATACCCGTCCGCTGCTGGCCGGCGAGACGGTGGTCAGCCGGCATCGTGTGGCGACGATTCGCCAGTCTGGGCGCGGCGGCATGGCCATCATGACGCTCGAACATCTCTGTGATACGCCGAATGGCGAGCGCATTGTCACCGGCAAATCCACCGTTCTCGTGCGCGACATGCCGCCCGAAGGCGCAGCCGCCGCAGGAGCCGGCGCCGCCAAACCGCGACCCACGCAGCCGCAAGAGAGCACATCGGCGTTGACGCTGAGCAAACACGTCACCCAGGAGCAGATCAACGCCTACGCTGAGGTCAGTGGCGACCACAATCCCATCCATGTCAATCCAGAGGCCGCGCGCTCCGTCGGGCTGGATGGCACCATTGCGCATGGCATGCTCAGCATGGCCTTCGCCGGGCAGATGTTGACTGATTGGCTGGCGGCGCAGGCGGAGCGTGGCGGCTGGGTTGCGCGGCTGCGCGTGCGCTTCCAGGCGATGGTACGCCCCGGCGATACGCTTATCTGCCACGGCAACCCCGGCGAACGCGCGGGCAACCGCCAGCCGGTGGAGCTATGGATCGAGAACCAGCATGGTGAGCGCGTCATCAGCGGCGACGCGGAGGTCGCGTTTCCGTAGACCTCACCCCCAGCCCCTCTCCTCGCAAGGAGAGGGGAGCGCCGCAGGTATGGCTCCCCATATGTTCGTCAGCCGACCACCCTCCTTTGGGTAGGTTACGAACGTGGGCGGGTGCGCCTGCGCGAGAGCAGAGTGCCGCCCACCAGCAGGCCGGCGCCGCCGATGAGGAAAACTGTGCCGGCGAGCGCGCCCGCCGGAGGAGCAATTTGTTCACCGTTGGCGCTTCCTCCGGTGGGAGCGCCGGTAGCTGTTGCAGTCGCGGTTGGCGGCGATCCTTGTGCCGGTGTATGCCCGCTGGTGGCGGCGATATTCGGCCCCTGCGTGGTACGGACGCCAGTATCGTGCCCAGGGGTCGTATTCGTGGCGGACGGCGCATTTTGGCTCATCGGGAGCGAAGCGCCGGAAGTTGACGGATGATTCATCGTGGTGAGCGCGCTGCCCATCAGCAAGACGAGACCGAACGCCGCCACGAGTCCACCCATCCATTGCAGGAGACGGGCGTTGCGCCGGGTGGCAATTCCTGTTGTTGTGGTGGGTGCGCCTGTGGGACTGCGGCGGCGCGTTGCCATCGGTTCGGGGATCGCGCCGGTCTCCGGCAGCCGGAAGCTACGCGGCAGGACGGGTGTGGGCAGCGCGTGGAGCAGCGCCCGTGTCTGGCGCAGCTCAGCCAGCGCGCGCTGGCATGGCTCGCAGGTGGGCAGGTGTTGCTCCAGCGCGGCGCGCTCAGCCGCGTCTACCTCGCCATCGAGGTAGGCGGAGAGCCGTTCGCGCTGCTGCTCCCACTCGCCGCTCTGCTGATGCTGTGTGCCGCCGGTCATATACTTCTATCCTACCTGCCGTTATGGCTTAGCTTTTCCACTATCAGGACGCCGCTGCATTTCTGAAAGTTCCCCCTGCCGCAGCAGGAGCCGCCGCAGATGCGCGCGGCCACGCGCAATACGCGACTTGACCGTGCCAAGCGACGTTTCCATTACCCGCGCAATTTCCTCATAAGGCAACCCCTGCACATCGCTCAGGATCAACGCCAGCCGCTGCTCGGCAGGCAGCGCCAGCAGCGCCGTTTGGATCTGCGCGATGGTTTCAGCGCGCAAAGCCATGCGCTCCGGGTCCCAGGAGGGGTCTATCATCGCCTGCGGGAGATGGGCATCACCGGCGCTCTCGCCGTCGCGGTCGGCATCAAGGGTAGCATCCAGCGAGACGGAGGGGCGACGCGCCTGCGTGCGGAAATGGTCAATGCAGCCATTGTTGACGATGCGATAGAGCCAGGCGCGGAAGGACGAGCCGCGAAACGAGCCTATCGCACGATAGGCGGAGAAGAACGCCTCCTGCGTGACATCGGCGGCGAGATCAGGGTCGCCAAGCATACGCAATGCCAGGGCATACGCGCCGCCCTGGTGCAGTTCCACCAACTGATTGAATGCCGCCCGGTCGCCGCGCTGGCTCTTGCGCACCAGTGCCAGCTCGCGTTCGCGCTCCGCCGCCCCGTCATGCTGCTCGTGGCCCATGCGTTTCCCCCAACCGCTATCGGCTCATAGTGTACCCGAAGCGGTCATCAGCCACAAGGCTTTATTGAGATGTTAGTTGCGCGACGCCGCTCTGGTTCCCCCTCTCCTCGCGGGAGAGGGAGCTAGGGGGTGAGGTCAAACGTTCGCCGTCTCACCGGCGCGGGCGGTCAGGTTTGCCTCGATGAAGTGGTCCATTTCGCCATTGAGATAGCTGGCGGTGTCGCCCTGCTCGGCGCCGGTGCGGTGGTCTTTGACCAGATTGTAGGGGTGAATCGTCACCGTGCGAATCTGGTTGCCGAAATCTGCCTCTACATGCGCGCCTTTGAGCCGCGCTTGCTCGCGTTCGCGCTCCTCAATCTGCAACTCATAGATGCGCGATTTGAGAACACGCAGCGCCAGTTCACGGTTCTGAATCTGTAAACGCTCATTCTGACAGGTGACAACGATGCCTGTCGGTTTGTGGCGCATACGCACGGCGGAGTCCGTCTTGTTGAGATGCTGGCCGCCTTTGCCGGTGGAGCGGAACGTATCCACCTCGATATCTTCGGGGCGAATGACGATTTCGATTGGCTCGTCGCCAATATCCGGCATCACTTCCACTTTGGCGAACGAGGTCTGCCGGCGGTGGGCGGCGTCAAAGGGCGAGAGGCGAATCAGCCGGTGCGCGCCCGCCTCGCCACGCAGGTAGCCATAGGCGTAGGGACCATCTATGCTAAACGTCGTGCTCTTGATGCCGGCCTCCTCACCGGGCGTCTCATCGAGCAACTCTACGGTATAGCCATGTGATTCGGCCCAGCGCATATAGGCGCGCTGAAGCATCGCCACCCAATCCTGCGCGTCGGTGCCACCGTTGCCGGCATGGATGGACATGATGGCCGAAGAAGCGTCGTGTTCGCCGTTCATCAGCAGCTTGAAACGCTGCCGCTCCAATTCGGCGTCTATCTCCGCCATCGCCGTGGTGATTTCGGCTTCCAGGTCGGCATCTGAGGCACCATTGAGCATCTCTGCCAGTTCGTGCAACTCAGCGAGCCGCACTTGCAGCGATTCCCACGTGGTAACTTCGTCGCGCAAGCGGCTCAGCGCCCGCATCTGGGCCTGCGCATGTGCGCGGTCGGCGTAGAAGTCCGGGGCGAGGGCTTCCTGTTCGATGGCGTCTATCTGTTGTTTTTTGCTAGCGAGGTCAAAGATGCACCGCGATTTCATTGACGCGGGCCTGCGCAACCTCGATGCGATTGGTCAGGTCACTCATGCCCGCATGATATGCCGCAGGGTACGGGTGCGTCAAGGGAAACCAGCGATACCGGCCCCTGCAATGCGCACTTGTAGCGGTTCAGTCTGGTGGAGTGTCCCTACGCGCGGCAAGCTGCTTTTGCAGATAGGCTAGCTTTTCTGGATTGCGCACCACATAGATGTCCTGTATACCAGCGGCGCTCGCGGTAACGCTGAGGACGCCGATTAGCTCGTCCTCATTCCAGCACAAGAAAGCCGGGTCGCCGTTGATCTCAACCAGCGTAAAAGTCAGCGTTGGGGGGCGCTGATTGTTCTCCGGCGAGCCAAGCCAGGACGACCAGATATGCGCCACCGCTTGCTGACCATAGATCGGCTTGAGGTTTGCCAGCACCTTGCCGCCGCCATCCGCCCAGGAGACGGCATCCTGCGCCAGCAGTTTAGTGAGACCCGCGAGGTCTCCTGCCTGGCTAGCGGAGAGAAAGCTGAGCAGCAGTTGGCGCTGGCGCTGCGGCTCCGGCGTGAAACGCGCACGCTCATCCTGCAACGCCTGCCTGGCGCGATGAAAGATCTGGCGGCAATTGGCTGGACTCTTCTCCAGCATGCCGCCAATTTCGTCAAAGGGGTACTCAAACACTTCGTGTAGCAGAAACACGGCGCGCTCCGGCGGGCTGAGCGTCTCGAGCAGGCGCAAGAAAGCCAGCGACAGCGCCTCCTGCTGTTCGAGGTCAGCGAATGGGGATCCACTCTCGTCCGAGGTGAGAATCGGTTCAGGCAACCAGGTGCCGATGTACTGTTCGCGGGTGACGCGGGCCGATTTCAGGTAATCCAGCGCGAGGCGGGTGACAATGGTGGTGAGATACGCCTTCAGCGAACTGATCTCCTGGTCGGCGTTCGCCTGATAGCGCAGGTAGGTCTCCTGCACCAAATCTTCGGCGTCGCTCGCGCTGCCGGTCATACGATAGGCGATAGAAAAGAGCAGCACGCGATACCGCTCGAACGCTTCTCCCTGCGTTGCGGGCGTCGCCTGTCGCTGATTCTCCGTTCGCCTGGATGTGCCCATTGCTCACCATTCCCCTGCCGTCTTCTAGCTTCTGATCTTTCGCTCGTGTCTTGATCTTGTCTTATGGTAGGCCCGAATCAGGCGATAGGTCTAGATGAAGTCAGAAAGCGCACGATATGCCGGTCGTTTGATGTCACGTTCCGCCCGTACCTTCTCGTCTCCTCTCCGGAGCCGCTCCGAACGAGAGGCATAGAAGAGCCTTGCAACGCTCAAAACAACAGAGAAACACGAGAGGTACTATCATGCAACCTATTCTAGTTCCTGGTGGCACAGGCAGGCTGGGGAGCCGCGTCGTCTCGCAGTTACGCGATGCGGGCCGCACAGTGCGCGTGCTGAGCAGGCACAGCCACAAGGCAGAGAGCGATAGAGACGGCATCGAGTACGTGACTGGCGATCTGGCGACGGGCGAGGGAGTCGAAGCCGCTGTGGAGGGGACCGAGATCATCGTGTTCTGCGCGGGCAGCTTCAAGGGCGACACGGCGCAGATACAGCATCTGGTCCAGGCGGCATCACGTGCCGGAGCGCGGCATCTGCTCTACATCTCGGTTGTTGGTGCAGACCGCGTGCCCGTCGTCAGCGGCGTTGATCGCGCGATGTTCACCTATTTCGCCTCCAAGCTGGCCGCCGAGCGCGCGGTGGCCGATTCCGGTATACCGTGGACAACGCTACGCGCTACCCAGTTCTATGACGCCTTCCTGCTAGTGGCGCAGCAGATGGCAAAATTGCCGGTGATACCAGTTCCGGCGGGATTTCGGTTCCAGCCCATTGACACAGATGAAGTGGCGGCCCGGCTCGCTGAGCTGGCGCTGGGTAAGCCGGTTGGGCTGGCGCCCGATATAGCCGGACCAAAGATATACGGGATGGATGAATTGCTGCGCGCATACCTGCACGCCACGCACAAGCGACGGCCCATGATTCCGCTCTGGCTGCCTGGCAAAGCTGCGCGCGCGGTCAAGGCAGGCGCTATCCTGGCTCCTGAGCGAGCGGTGGGCAAGCGCACCTGGGAGGAGTTCATGGCCGAGCAGGTAAGTTCAGCCAGTGATAGCCGGTCCAGCCAGCCGAGCGTGGCGTAGAGCTTACGCGGAGGCAGCCATGCTTCACTCTGAAGCGATCTTGTTGCCGGGAGAGAATCTGTCACGTCAGTAAATAATAGATCTCAGTCCAAACTTCGGCAGGGTTATCGCTATGTGGCCCGTAGACCTCCCATCGCGGACCGGCTGGCTGCCGCCCGTGCGCAGCGCACCAGGCAAGTACCGCCTGATGCGCTGCCGCCAGGCCAGAGTACGATCCGCGATGTAGAGTCATCGCCACTGGCCCTGCTGGCAGGGACGACACCACCACCCGTCCAGTGAGCGGGCATGGAATGCGCAACTCGACTCCAACCTCGACATGCGGCACATCGTCCTTGTACAACATGATATTGCGACACCCGCTATGAATCCCGCCCGCATGCAAGCATGCCCACACCTCATCCAACAGTTCCTTCCACAACACCGGGAACTGCTGCCATGTGGTCGTTGCAGGCACCACCGCAGTTGGGCGGGCCGCGACATCTATGAAAGTTACCTGATACATCATGTTCACTCCTACATTATGGAAGTGACTCGTGAACTATCCCTCACATAATATACGGGGTAGTGCTGTCTTCACAGTTTGTATTCCGTAGCCAAGTTGCACCGTCCGGTTTACCCGCCTTCTGAAATATGCACCAATCCTAAACATAAACGGCAGAGGGATTGACAGCTTCGCAATTTTGCGGTATACTCCTTTTTGCATTGTGCATCGCGGGGTAGAGCAGTGGTTAGCTCGTCGGGCTCAATTCCGTGGAATCAATCATTCGGTCAGCGCAGTCATTATGCGGAGCCGACAAGCGCCAGCGAAGACCAAAATCTGCCGATTATCGTGACGCTTGGAACTTGATTTCACAATGGGCTGTGCGTGAGGAAACTCGCGTACGAACACCTCACAAATTCGGGGAAGCCGTTGGCAGGGTAATCCCGAGCGAAGCTCTTGCAGATGAATAATCTACGAGAGAACGTGTAGAGACTTGATGTGAGGCACCCTAACGGACCATGCCGAGGGTGAAGGGAAAGTCCAGACTACAAACCGATTCGTCGGGCAGTGAAAGCTGTAGTAGTACGCATAACCCGGAGGTCGCCGGTTCGAATCCGGCCCCCGCTACCACTCAATCACCCTCACGCCGTTATCCAGCGTGAGGGTATTTTTCGGCGGGGTAGCTCAGTGGTTAGAGCAGTGGCTTCATAAGCCATGTGTCGTGGGTTCAAATCCCTCCCCCGCTACCTAATTTGCTTTCGACACTTGCCTCACAAACCCTCGTCTGCAACACGTGTGGCTTTTCTTTTACCTGCTGTCTTGTCCTGATGATATTATATGGTCGCGCTCCAATTCACTCATATCCAACCATCGCCAGTGCGTCTCTCACAAGAGCCTGCTCCGCCGCGTCACCTTCTAGGTTCCCGTACCGGCGAAACCTGACATTCACTGGTCGGTAACAAGGATGTGTGAGCGCTACAACAGCAATAGGATGCGACAGCCCTATAAAAGTAGTTGGATATACTAAGGCTACTCCTCTTTTGTCCAGTACTTTAAACGAGGTTATATCTGACCAAGAAGAGTTTAGTGCTGGAGATAAAGGCGCCATAAATCGAGGCACGTAGATGCCCAGTGACAGAATAAGCCGTGGCTTCATAAGCCGTAGTTGATAGAGTAGGAAGTTCTGGCACCAGCGCACAAAATCAGGGCTTCGTGCGCCAGGAAATAAACCTGTAGCACTATTTCCGGCTACTAGGCCTACATAAGCATTCGTAAAGAAGCATTCTTCTGGAGGAATCTTAACTTCTTTCAAGAACGCCAAAAGATTTCGCCAGGTGGCTCCATTCAGATCTTCTCCCAGGTGATTGAAAGAATATTCAAAGCCAGCTTCACTATCAAAATTGTTCCCTATAACCATAACGCCACCAAATGGCATTGACGGTAGAGCATGATTGGGTTGGGTGTTCCATAAGCCAGACCCACCAGGAAAGAACGCAGTGCCAAGTATGCGTCCTGGTATTTTTATGGTGCCATTCGGATAATTTCTGAGAGTACCGAGATATGTAAACAAATCCTCAATTACATGCGTGTTATCCTGATCATTCATTGCTAGCTACTCTCTTCCGCAGAAAACAGATGCGATAGGCTGGCAAGAGGATGTATTCCGTCCGATTAAGGAACAGAACAATTGACGCAGAGCCTGCATTGCACACTGCATATATCAGACCACAGCAATACAGTTCACGCTAGACTTCCTATGGGTTCCCTCCGCTAAAATCCTCGTGTGATACACTACGAGACAGTTTGATTGGAGTTTTGTCTCAGTATGTCCTCCGCGCAACACGACCCATACCTGGCGCTACGCTATCGTGATTTCCGGTTGCTCGTCGCAGGCCGCTTCATCGTCACGCTGGGCGAGCAGATGCTCAATGTCGCTATCGGTTGGGAACTCTACGTTCGTACCAACTCCGCGCTGGCCCTCGGCTTCGTCGGGCTGGCGCAGATCGCGCCCATCATGCTCTTCTCGCTGCCCGCCGGCCAGGTGGCCGACCGCATCAACCGCAAACGTATCGTCATCACCAGCCAGACCATCATGACCATCGCGGCGTCCTTCCTGGCGCTGCTCTCCGCGCTGCATGGCGCGCTACCGCTCGTCTATGCCACGCTGGCGCTGCTGGGCACTGCCTACGCATTCAACGATCCCGCCAGCTCATCCCTGCTGCCACAGACCGTGCCAGCGGAGGCCTTTCCCAACGCCGCCACCTGGAGCAGCAGTTCGTGGCAGTTCGCCGCTGTGCTGGGTCCAGCGCTGGGTGGCTTCATCATCGCGCTCACCGGCCACGCCACCGCCGTCTATGTGCTGGACGCCATTGCCTGCGCCATCTATATCGTCTTGCTCCTCTTGATGCGCAGCAAACAGATGGAGTACGCGAAAGAGGCGTCGTCGCTGCGTTCGCTGGCGGCGGGCGTTGGCTTCGTCTGGCGCACCAAGATCATCCTGGCGACGATCACGCTTGATCTCTTTGCCGTGCTGCTGGGCGGCGCCGTCACATTGCTGCCGATTTACGCGATCTCTATTTTGCATGTGGGAGCGGTTGGGCTGGGCTGGCTGCGCGCCGCGCCCTCGATTGGCGCCGTCATCATGGCGCTCTCGCAGGCACACCTGCCGCCGTTCAAGAAAGCTGGCTGGACACTGCTACTGGCGGTCGCGGGCTTTGGCGTTGCCACGATTGTCTTTGGCCTCTCGCGTTCGTTCCTGCTCTCGCTGCTGGCGCTGGTAGCATTGGGTGCGCTGGACAATATCAGCGTCATCGTCAGGAGTACACTGTTGCTGCTGCGCACGCCGGATGAGATGCGCGGGCGCATCTCCGCCGTGAACAGCATCTTCGTCGGCGCCTCGAATGAGCTTGGCGGCTTCGAGTCTGGGCTGGCGGCGGCGCTCTTCGGCCCGGTAATCGCCGTGGTCGGTGGTGGCATCGGCACCATTCTCGTCGTCATCGCCGTCGCGCTGATCTGGCCGGAGGTGCGCCGCCTGGGCCGGCTGGATGGCAAAGATGCTCAGTTGGCCGGCGAGATTAGCGAGGCTGAAGCCGCCAATGTCATCTCGCGCTGATAGTCCGCTCCTCATGAGGTAGGGCAGACAAGAATGTCCGCCCCACCAATAAGACACGCCTCGATTCCGGCGTGGAAACGCGCTTAGGAACGCTTCTCCGGCTCACGCAGCCGCAGGTGCAGTTCGCGCAGTTGCTCTTCCGTCACCGGCGAGGGCGCGCGCATCAGCACATCCTGCCCGTTCTGCATCTTGGGGAACGCCGTCACGTCGCGGATGGTTTCACCGCCCGCCAGCAGCATCACCAGCCGATCAATCCCCAACGCTATGCCCCCGTGCGGCGGCGCGCCGTACTCAAAGGCTTCGAGCATATGGCCGAACTGCTCGGTGATCTGCTCCTCAGAGAGGCCGAGCAACTGGAAGACCTTGTGCTGGAGTTCAGGGATGTTGATGCGCACACTGCCGCCGCCGACCTCATAGCCGTTGCAGATGATGTCGTACTGCCGCGCCGTCACTTTGAGCGGGTCACTGTCGAGCAATGCCTCTTCGCCGGCCTTCATGCCAGAGAAGGGATTGTGCGTCGCATGATAACGCTCTTTGCCATCTTCCTCGATCACTTCCAGCAGCGGGAAGTCCACCACCCAGCAGAGCGCCATCTCATCCGGGTCAATCAGGCCGAGCTTCTCGCCCATACGACTGCGCAGCCGCGAAAGCACGTCATTGCAGATCTTGGCGTCGTCGGCGACGAAGAAAATCAGGTCGCCGGTTTCGCCGCCCATGTGCCGCACAACATCGTTCAGTTCGTCCGGCGAGAGGAACTTGGTCAGCGGCGAACGCGGCCCCTCCGGCAGCAGCGCCAGCGTCACCAATCCCTTCGCGCCGTGCGTTTTGGCAAACTCCGTCAGTTCGTCAAGCTCTTTACGGGTAGCCGTTGCCAGGCCGGGCACGCGCAGCCCCTTGACCAGCCCGTCCTTCTCCAGCGCATCGTGGAACACCTTGAAGGTGCCCAGCCGCGCCAGTGCGCCCAGGTTGACGAGCGGCAGGTCGAAGCGCAGGTCTGGCCGGTCGTTGCCATAGCGATCCATCGCATCCTCGAAGCGGATGTGCGGGAACGGCTTCTGCTTGATGTGCTTGGTGGTCGTCGTCTCGATCAGTCCGATCAGCATCGTCTCGATCAGGTTCATGATGTCCTGCTCCTCGACGAACGACATTTCCACGTCGAGCTGTGTGAACTCTGGCTGGCGATCTGCGCGCAGGTCTTCATCACGGAAACAGCGGGCGATCTGGAAATAACGATCAATGCCGGCGACCATCAGCAATTGCTTGAACTGCTGCGGCGCCTGGGGCAGGGCATAGAACTCACCGGGATAGAGCCGGCTGGGCACCAGATAGTCGCGCGCGCCCTCCGGCGTACTCTTCGTCAGAATCGGCGTCTCAACTTCCAGGAAGCCGCGCTCATCCATATAGTCACGGATGTATTTGACGGCGCGGTGACGCAGCTCGATGTTCTTGCGCAGGGTATCGCGGCGCATATCGAGATAGCGATAGCGCAGGCGCAGCGCCTCATCGGCGGTCACATGGTCGGCAATCGGGAATGGAACGACTTTGGAGGGATTCAGCACCTCGACACGCCGCGCCTCAACCTCGATCTCGCCGGTCGCCAGCGAGGGATTCTCTTTGCCGGGCAACCGCCGCGCCACCACGCCCTCGACGCGCAGCACGTATTCCAGGCGCGCTTCGCTGGCGATGGCATGGGCTGCGGCGGCATCGGCGTTGCGCTCCGGATCGAACACTACCTGCGTCAGTCCGAAACGGTCGCGCAGGTCTATGAAAATGAGCTTGCCATAGTCGCGCCGGTGCACCACCCAGCCCGTCAGGATCACTTCCTGCCCAACGTTGGCAGCGGTCAGTTCGCCACAGGATACCGTGCGGAGCGCCGTAGCCAGCGGCGAGGTTGGCGTTGCCGACTGCGCCGCTTTCGTTGCTTTCGCGCCTCCATTTGCCTTGCGCGTGGTGCGTGATGAAGTCACTGGTCTGAAATCTCCTCGAATCGAAATGCTGCTATTGGCATGCGCCGGCCCCTTTTTGCGCTGATTGTGTCTGTTTTGTTTGCGCGCCTGAGCCGGCAGCAGAGTATGATAGGACTGCAAATGCCATCTCGCAGTGTACTACGTCGGCGCGTCCCGGCAAAAGGGATACCGCAAAATTCGCTGATGTTAATCCGGCTACACTACCGCTCAGATAAATGATCGGCGTCTTGCCAGTGATACTCCATCTGGCGGGCCGTCTTCCGCGCGATCTCGTCGCCGAGCAGCCGCGCGACGAGATGCAGGCTCATATCTATGCCTGCGGAGATGCCTGCCGAGGTGACGATATCGCCAGTGTCCACCCAGCGCACCTCACGCCGCACCGTCACTTCTGGATGGCTTTCGGCCAAGCGGTCCAGGCTGGCCCAGTGCGTCGTCACGTCGCGCGTACCGAGCAAGCCGGCGCGCGCCAACAGGAAAGCGCCAGTACAGACCGAGGCGGTCAGTTCCGCGCTGGACGCCACGCGCGCGATCCAGGCAATCAGCGCAGCATTCTCCACTTCACGGCGCGTACCCATACCACCTGGCACGACCAATACGTCAATCTTTGGGTGATCGGCGGTCGTATAATCCGGCAGCACCTTCAATCCGGCGCGCGTAGTGAGAGGACCGTCTGTTTGGGCGATGGTACAGGCTTCCAGGCGAAGCGCCTGATCCTCTATAAAGCGAGCCGCGACAGTAAAGACTTCCAGCGGGCCGCAAAAATCGAGCAATTCAACATCGGGGAAGAGCAAGATGCCGACACGCCAGCGTGGATTATCACCGTCGCGTTCGGGGTTCTCATCAGTCATCAGATGGCCTCTTTTCAAGCCAAAGGGATTTGTGCGCGGCTTTGAAAAGCCGGCGCACGCAAGACGGGCTGAAGCCCCTTAAGGCCGTTGCCTGGAGGCTTCAGCCATAACCGCGCGTGCGCCGGCAGTTTACTGCCGCAACTCCGACATAAATGGACACAAACGAGACGCCGGCCCAACAGGACCGGCGATCTCTGTCATACGAATTGTAGCGCGTGTGCCATCGTGCCAGCTAGCTGGCGGGAGTCGCGGCTGGCTCATCCACCGAGAAGCTGGCCAATTGCGAGCCGCTCCAGCCATAGACGTTGAGCACAGTAGCATTTGCCGCGAGCGCAAGCTGCTGCATATGCGTCAGCGGCGCACTATAGACGAACTGGTTGGAGAGGCCTACGCCCGGACCGGCGGCGCTGGCAGAGAAGCGCACCACGCGATTGCTTGCGCCATCACCGACATAGACGGTGGTAGGCGCGTTGGCATCCGCCGCGACCACTGCGCCGTTCTGGAACACCGACCCCGCGTTGGCACCCCCAGAGGTTGCGCCCGCCACCGTTGGCACTGGCGTCGCGGCTGAATAACTGTCTGAGCTAGTGGGCGACAACGGCGCCTGTATCTGCACCTGAAGCGGCTGGAAGGTCTGAGTGGCATCCAACTGCCCCAGCGTGCCGTTTGAGAGCAAGATATACAATGTTCCGTTGGTCGCCGCCAGCGAACTGGCCGCCTGCGTGAGTGGAATCGTCTTTGCCGGTCCTTTGGGGTTGTTGCCATTAAAGACCCAGATGCCCGGCGAGCCGCCTGTCAGCGCGTAGCTGACATAGGTGGTGGCTCCCTGCGCCGCAATCAACGCTGGGACCTCGCCGTTTTGCGCCGGCAGACCGAAATGTCCCACGCTCTTGAGCAGTGGTTGCCCATTTGGCGCGGTGCCGTTGGGAGCAAAGATCAACACTTCGTAGGCAGTTGCGCTCTGTTGTGCCAGCACGAAGAGTGTCTCGCCATCGCTTGCCAGCGCCACCGGCGTTGTGCCGGTCGGCAGCAATTCTATGTTGCAGGTGACGGTGCCAGCGTCGGCTTTGCCGCTGATGGGGTCCAACGGCGCAACCAACTGATAGAGCGCGTTGCTGCTGATCGCATAGAGCGTCTGGCTTCCGGCTGGCGGCGTAGTTGCCTTCTGCCCGGTGGGCGCAACCGCCGCCAGCGCCGAAACGCTGGAAAGCGGCGTCGCAGCCTGCCCCGGCGCGGATACACAACTCACGCTGCTCAACTGCGTCTCTGACGCTGCAAGCGGCTTGATGAGCGCGGCAGTATCATACCGCTGGATGGCGCTCTGGACAGCAGGCGTCACCTGCGTATCCAGCACTTGCTGCGCAGACTGGCGTACCTGTGGGTCCGCCTGGGTATTTTGGAGGCTCTGAACAACCTGCTGACGCGCCTGCGAGAGATTGGAGAGCGCCGTTGTGGGGTCTTGCTGGCCCGACTGCGAAACTACTTGCTGCGCATGCGAAATGGCGGATTGCAGTTGCTGCGTCGCGTTGCGCATCTGGGCATAGGGGCCAAGCGTGAAGTCCCAGCCGCCGGCAAGAATCACCAACACAGCGGCAACGGCAAGCAATCGGACCGCAGCCGTTACCAGCGGATTGCTGCGCCGCTGTTTTGCTGTGGCAATCTTAGTAGGCGGCAGAGCATGACTGGAGCCGCCCGCCGTCGCCGCAGCCAATTCGCCAGCTTTGCCCGCCCCCGCCGAAACGACGGGAATTGGCTGGGTGATCGTCTGCTCGTCTTGCGCGCCGACGACCGGCAGCTTCAATTCGTCGCTGACGGACGGCACTTCTATCAGGTGGATGACCAATGCGGTAATATTGTCTGGCCCGCCATTGTTATTGGCCATATCTACCAGCGTTTGCACACCATCTTCTGGGTCGGTGTGCTGGAGCATCTCGCGCTCGATCTCGCGCTCATCCACGTAGCCATGCAAACCATCGCTACAAAGCAGCAGGCGGTCGCCCTGTTTGAGCGTTTCAACGAAAAGGTCGGCGGTGACGGTGGGGCCGGTGCCCAGGCTGCGAGTGATGACATTGCGATGCGCATGTGTCCGCGCCTGCTCTTCCGTCAAAAGGCCGGCGCGTACCTGCTCCGCCACCCAGGAATGATCCAGCGTTACCTGGCGCATACTGCCGTCACGCACGATATATGCACGGCTGTCACCGATGTTAACGAAATACGCCCGCCCGCCGTGAATCAATACCGAGACGCAGGTTGTCCCCATGCCAGCGGATTCTGGATGCTGACGGGCATAGGAAAAGATCGCCTCGTTGGCGCTTTTGATGGCGTTCGCAATATTGCCAATGACATCTTCTTCATCGCTGGAATAGTACACGTCGCGAATCGCGTTGACACCCAGTTCCGAGGCTATTTCACCGGCAGCATGGCCGCCCATGCCGTCACAGACGACAAAGAGCGCCCCTTTTTCAGCCAGTTCATTCTCATCAGCGGGCACATAATGCGTTACGTTGTCCTGATTGCGCTCGCGCCGACGCCCGATATCCGTCAATCCAGCAGCCGCGAGTCGAAGTTTCTTAGCCAACAACATACCCCCCGCATGATGGGTTCCTACTCAGCCAGTGTGGCAGTGCTTTGCTATGAACGCCGCCCATCATACACCTACCCCGCCGAAAACGCAACGGACGCAGCCCGATAGTTCTATCGCATGCGAATCGTCTGCCAGCGAACGCCTCATGTCGTCCCTGGCATATGCTTCGCGTGAACGTTCAGAACGTGCCACCGGCGTATACGATACAATATTTCTCTATACAAGTTCTAACGAGCAATACCACCTTTCAGGACAGGTGCATGTTTCACATGTACTCAGTGAGATACCAGCGGAGTCATACATGGCTGATGAGAGAAGGCCGCGCCAGACCAGGCTGCTTGCGGTTTCGCTAGACGGCGAACCGGCCAGCGCCATCGAAGAAGCGGCGGAGATTCTGCGCGCTGGTGGCCTCGTCGCCTTTCCTACTGAGACGGTCTACGGCCTGGGCGCGAACGCCTGCGATGCCGCTGCTGTGGCCGGCATTTTTGCCGCCAAGCAGCGCCCGCTCAGCGACCCGCTAATCGTCCATATTGCCGCGCTCGACCAGCTTCAGACGGTCGCCGCCAGCGTCCCACCGATTGCGCAGACGCTGGCTGAGCGATTCTGGCCGGGACCGCTGACGCTGATTCTACCGCGCGGCGAGGCGATTCCGCCCATCGTCGCCGCCGGGGGCGAAACCATCGGCGTGCGGATGCCCAATCATCCAGTCGCGCTGGCGCTGCTGCGCGCAGCGGCGCTGCCGGTGGCCGCCCCCAGCGCCAACCGCTTCATGCACACCAGCCCCACCACCGCTGCGCATGTGCTGGCGGACCTGGATGGGCGCATTGATTGCGTGCTGGATGGCGGTCCTGCACACGTTGGCGTCGAATCCACAGTGCTGGATGTGACCGCGCAGCCACCACGCATCCTGCGGCCCGGCGGCGTCACGCTCGAAGCTCTGCGCGCGGTGATCCCTGATGTCGTGGGACCGGAAGCGTCCGCAGCGTCAGCCACGAATCCAGCTAGCAAGGTGGCGCGCGCCCCTGGCCAAATGGAACGTCACTACGCGCCTCAGTCACGCCTGTTGGTCTTTGATGCGCAGGGCGAGCCTGCCCTCGGCGCTATGCGCGCTGAAATCGAGCGGGCAATTGCGCGCGGTGAACGGGTCGGCGTGCTGCTGGCGGATGGTGAAGAGAGAGCGCTTGCGGGGTTAGCAATAGAAGTCATCCAACTTGGGCCAATAAACGATCTGGCGCTGATTTCACGGCATCTCTACGCGGCCCTGCGCGAGATGGACAGCAGAGGCGTGAACCTCATCATCACGCATACCTTCGGCACAAGCGGCATGGGGCTGGCGTTGTGGGACCGGCTGCGTCGCGCCGCTGGTGGTCAATTTCAAGCATTGGAGGATGAACAATGATACTTGCATCCACCGTCTCGACTATCGAGGCTATAATACCTTTTGTCATCCTGACAGGAGTGATTCTCTACATTCTCCTGCGCCTCTTCGCCTCGTTCTGGGATGCGCGCAAAAAGAAGGACTAGCGCAGACTGGCATGTCTGTATGCCTACCGCCTCATTCCTGCGCCGCCGGAGACTCCAGCGCCACAACCTCCGCCGTCTCCAACAGCCCGGAGAGCGCCTGATAGAAACGTTCCGGCTGCTGCAAGAAGGGCAGATGTCCCGCATCTGGCAACGTTATGGCAAGTGTTCCATGCGTGCCGACCGTTGCCGCCGCCTCGCGCGCCTCGGCCTCCGTCACCAGCGGATCGAGCGCGCCGCGCAGCACCATCACCGGCGCTGTGACCTCTTTCGCCAGCCGGACCACATCAGCGGCTGATGACTGCGCGCTACGCCAGAGCGCGGCTGACGCCTGCAGGGATGCCGCATGCTCCGGCTCTTTCCGCGCCTGCTTCTGCCGTTCCAGCACGGCGCGCGCCGCCGCCGTCGCCGCCGGACCCACCAGCAACGAGGTGACGGTACCATCCAGTCGCTTCAAGAGCGCGGGGGCGCGCAGAATCCGCGCTGCGAGCGGCGAGCTGATGCCACCGGGAGCGAAGCCAATGGGGGAAATTAGCGCAAGGCCAAGCGTGCGTTTGGGGTGCGCCACAGCGTAGCGTATCGCCGCCATCGCGCTGAGACCATTGCCGAGCAACACCGCGCGCCCGATGCCCAGGCCATCCATCCAGCCGGAGAACGTGTCGGCAAGATGCTGGTCGCTGTAGCTGTATGCCGTCGCGGAGGGGGTTGCTGAGGAGCCGAAGCCGGGCCAGTCCAGCGCGAAGACGCGCCGCTCGCTGGCATAGTGTTCCAGGATGGGGGTGTAATCGCGCCAGGTGAAGCCAATCTCCGGCAGCACGACTAACGCCGCGCGCGCATAGAGCGCACGCGGCGCATCGTTCATCGCCGTTGCCAGCCGAAGCCCCTCCACGACGACGCCACGCTCTACCACTGGCGGCTTCGTTCCGGATGATGACTCAGCGTTAGCGGTAGAGCGTGTCTTGGATGGTTCAGCATTGGTGGATTCTTTGCTCATGCGCACTCTTTGGTGTTGCTATTATCTCGACGGTATTCCGTCGTACCGTAGCACAGAGCGCAGCATGAGCGCCACCATGAGCGCCACTGAGTACACCGAACACGTATCACGCGGATTGCTCAGCGGCACCTGCGCCTGCTGGCGCGAAGGTCACTTCGAGCGCACCATTGACCATGCGCGCGACGGTTGCCTCCATTGGCACCAGCACGGTCGGCAGGGCGACATCGCGCTTGAAATTGCCAATCTCGACGATCAGTTCATCGCCCTTTTTGAGCATGCCCACCTTCGCCAGTTCGACATGCGGCAGCGGCAAGCGCAGGATATAGGTGTCGCCACGCTTGACGAGTTCTTGCGGCGCGCCCTGGTGGAAGACGCGCGTGGGGTCTTCGCCGCCCCAGATGCCCGCGCCTAGCTCTGCCAATGCCTCTGGGCCGAGAATCTCGCGTGAACGATAGGGCACATCCCAGACGGGCAGCGGCGCGAAAGTGCTGTGTATCTGCTCGTAATAGCCCTGCTGCTGCGCCAGCATCTCGCGCAGCAACGCATCCTGATAGTGACCGTTGGCTGGCTGTGGTAGTACCCGGTTGCAAACCACACCGTCAATTGGATAGCCGAAGAGCGCCAGATAGGTCTCCGCGCGCAACGCCTCTTTGATGACCATTTTTTCGGGGTTGACTACCAGGCGATACGAACTGACCTCGGCATCGGTCAGCACGCCACGCAGAACCGCCACCTGCTCGTTGAGCTTTTGCAGCGAGTCCAGGACGTTGACGCCCGGCAAGAAGCTACGTAGCAAGGGTTTGGCGGCGTTCATGGCGACGCCGCGCCACCCTTTCGCCTGGTTGGCATACCAGAGAAACGTTTCAGGCATGCTCAACAGGCGTACCGTCTCGCCGGTAGGTGCGGCATCCACCACCACCACATCGTAGCTGCCGTCTTTGGCGACGCGGTGGATATTGAGCAGCGCAACAATCTCATCCATGCCAGGAATCAGCGCCATCTCTTCGGCGGCGACATCGTTGATGCCCTGCTTCTTGAGAACGCTGGTCACGTAATCCTGCACGCGACTCCACTGGGCGCGCATCTCATCCAACACATTGATTTCCTGCGCCCAGAGATGATCGGCCACCTGTTTTGGCTCGGCCACCAGCGGGGTATCGAGCGCATCGGCCAGGCTATGCGCCAGGTCTGTGCTGACGACGAGCGTGCGCTTGCCAAGCTGCGCGGCGCGGGCGGCGGTGGCGGCAGCCATTGTCGTCTTGCCGACGCCGCCTTTGCCCAAATACAAAATCAAACGCATCCAGGTTGTCTCCTTGATGATCTATACCAGTTGTACATGTCTCTATCACAGTGGTTGGCGCATAGATTGATGTAGACGACGATGTACACGTGTTGTCGCACCTCTCTACGGCGCAACGCGGTTGGGGTTGTATTTTTGGCCCTGTTCGATAATAGATAGACGTATCAATCGAGGCGAAAAAGCAGCGCCTTGAGGTAGCGGTCTTCGGGGAACCCTGGCAGGCTGGGGTGGTCCAGGCTCGGCCCGAACGAGGCGATCAACTGCGCCGAACGATGCGCGATACGTAATCCCTGGCGCACGGCATTCTCGAACTCCGCCAAATCCACCCCGCCGGAGCAGGAACAGGTCAGCAGCAGGCCATCCGGAGCGACGACCCGCGCGCCATGCGTATTCAGCGTTTCGTAGCCACGCAGTGCGCGTTCCTTCATGCCGAGGTTTTTGGCAAAGGCAGGCGGATCGAGAATGACGACATCGAAGGTTTTGCCAGCCTGCGCTGCGCTCTGGAGATAGCGGTTGACATCGCCAACGACGAACTGATGCTGATCCGTTTCGCCTGCCTCACCCGCCGCACCAATCTCGTGACCATTGAGCGCATAGTTGCGTTTCGCCAGCTCCAGCGCCGCCGTCGAGGCATCGACATTGACGGTACGTAGCGATGGATTGTGGACGAGATCCGCCAGCGCGAAGCCGCCGGAATAGGAGAAACAATTGAGCAGGCTCGTCGCGCGTCGCGCCAGCTCGCCAATCGTCGCGCGCTTATCGCGTTGATCGAGGAAGAAGCCAGTCTTCTGCCCGTGCCAGGGGTCCACCAGATAGCGCACCGCGCCCTCGGAGACTTCAATGGTCTCCGGCATGCTGCCCGCGAGCAACGACGCTTCGCCCGCCGCCAATCCTTCGCGCTCACGCACGCGGATATCGTCGCGCGCCAGCATCCCCTCCGGCGCCAGCACTTGTTGCAGCGCGGCGGTAATTTCGGCGCGCTGGCGTTCGACGCCTGCCGTATGAAACTGCGCCACCAGCCAGCGATCATAACGGTCAACGATCAGGCCGGGGAGATAGTCTGCCTCAGCGTGGACGAGGCGATAGGCGGTGATATCCTCCGGCAGCAGACGCCGCAGCTTCAGCGCGCGCTCGATGCGCCGGACGTAGAACGCATCGTCAATGCGCTCATCCTGGTTGAGCGTCAACACGCGAAACGCCAGGCTATTGCGCGCATTGAGATGTCCCCTGGCAACCCACTGACCCTGGCTGGAGACGACATCCACGACAGCGCCCGCTGGGATATCCGCAGGCAAATTGGCAAACGCGCCGGAGAAGAGCCAGGGATGCCCCGTCAGCACGGAATATTCGCGCCCGGAACGCAGACGCAACGCTGGATATGTCTCGCCACTGATGTCTCCCATGATCGAGCCGCCTCTCGTTCTCTCTGTCTAGCAGTTCCTTCTAGCGATTCCTTGCGCTATAGGCATGGATTTCACCCAGGCCAGGAACATAGTATATCGCATGAGTCCTCACCCCCGGCCCTCTCCCTGCAAGGAGAGGGGAGTCAAGACATACCAGATGAGTGATGCAGTCTCCCTTGATATGAAATCTCTTGCCATGATACGCTGAAGTGTGTGGGCTGCGAACGCGCCTTTTCCGTAAAGCACGACGCTCTCAATACAAAGGCGGGAAGGCATGGGAGAACATCATGGCTGACACGCCGGAAGATCAAACAGAGCCGGCTAACGCGACTCAAGCGAATGAAGGAGCCGAACGTGACAGCCTCGTTCACCGGACGGAACTCATCATCAGTTCGGTGTTGCGGGGCGGCGTTCTCCTCAGCGCAGCCGTGATTGCGTTTGGTGTTCTCCTCTTCTATCTGCGTGGTTCGCCAGTCTTCATCTACCCCAGCGGGCGGCGATTCCCCACAAGTCTCCCCGGCGTCTGGTATGGCCTCGCACATGGCGACCCGCGTGCCATTGTCGCGCTGGGCCTCGTGCTGCTGCTGGCGACGCCGGTGGTGCGCGTCGCCGTCTCGATCATCGCCTTCGCCGTCAGCCGCGACCGTCTCTATGTCGCCATTACGGCGCTGGTGCTGGCGATTCTGATCTTCAGTTTCTTATCTGGGCTGGGGGGAGGGTGAGATGCTGACCGAACCCCATCTGCTCTTTTTCATTCTGGTGTTTTTTGCCAGCGTCGGCGCTGGACTGATCGGCTCGCTCGTGGGGTTGGGCGGCGGCGTGTTCGTCGTGCCGCTGCTCACCATCGCCTTCGGCCTGCCGTTTGAGACGGCGGTTGGCGCGTCCATTGTCTCCGTCATCGCCACCTCTAGCGGCGCAGCGGCGGCCTATGTGAAGGACCACATCACCAACCTGCGCGTTGGCATGTTCCTGGAAATCGCTACCACCATCGGCGCGGTCAGCGGCGCTGTCCTTGCAAGTGTCGCGCCAACCGGCTTCTTGTTTCTGCTCTTCGGCACGGTTCTCATCATTTCGGCGATCCCGCTGATCCGCAAGATTGGCGAGGAACTACCACAGCATGTCGTCAGCGACCGCTGGGCGCGTATCCTCGCGCTGCCCAGCAGCTACCCCGATGCGCAACTGAAGCGAACCGTGCAGTATGGCGTCACCCGGGTGCCACTGGGCTTTGGGTTGATGTATATTGCCGGCGCACTCTCTGGGTTGCTTGGCATCGGCAGCGGCACCTTCAAGGTGCTAGCGATGGATACGGCAATGCGCCTGCCGATGAAGGTATCTACCACCACCAGCAACTTCATGATCGGCGTAACGGCAGCCGCCAGCGCAGGCATCTACTTCGAGCGCGGTGACATTCACCCGATGGTAGCCGCGCCGGTAGCCCTCGGCGTGCTGGCTGGCGCTACCATCGGCGCGCGCACGCTTGTCAAGCTCTCCAACAGTACCATCCGCAAAATCTTCGTGCCGTTGATTGTGCTGGTCGCCATCCGCATGCTCATCAGCGGCATCGGCCTGATGATTCACTGATCGTCTAGCGTCTGCGCAACGCCAACTGCCCCAGCATGCCAATGAAGACGGCGACGATGCCACCACACCACGCGTAGAAGCCGATGGCATGATGCGCTACGGTGGCAATGGCGAAACCGTGATCGCGCACCAACGGCAGATTGCCAAGCGAACCGACACCAGCGAAACCAGCCGCCGCCACCAGTACGATAAAAAGCAGCGTCGCCGCGCCCCACAGCACGGGGAAGAACAGCAGTGTCGCGCAGCCGGAGAGACCAAAGAGGCCGATGATCTTATTCAGCAGCGTGACGACCAGATTGAAGAGAATCAGCACCGCTGAGAGAACCACCACTGCGCCAAAGAGAAAGTTGGCTGTCTTTACCGCCAGCGCGCCAGTGTCCACACCTGCCGTCTGCTGGATGCGTGCATTGGTGAAGTCGCGGATGTAAACGGCTGTGCCGTCTGCGGCCACACCCCAGGCTTGCGAGAGCGCGAATCCCATCACCAGCACGCCGACGACGAGGATGATATGGGCAATTGGCAGGTGTGGCAGCGAGATGCCGGCGGGCGAGCGATGCCTGGCATGCCCGGCGGGCTGCGCCGCATACTGCTGGCGCGCGGGGCGAGCATCATAGTCATCATATTCTGGCGGGCGACGCGGCGCTTTTGGTGGCGCCTGGTAGCGCGGGCGCGCAGGTGGCGGCGGTGGTTGTGGTGGGCGCTGCTGTACTGGCCCAGCAGGACCCACTGGCCCGATTGGCGCTTGCGGCGTCGGCCAGTGGGCAGCATGCCCGCCAGCGGGATACTGCATGGGATCCGGCGCATACGCAGGCGGCTGAAACGGCGTGCCATCGGCATTGTAGCGCCCATAGCCAGCATTTCCGGCGTTCCCGCCATATCCGGGGCCACCCGGATTGCCAGGATTCGCCCCAGGCAATGAGTCTGGGTCGGTTGGCATGGAGTTAGGGTCCTGGAAGTTGCCAGGAATATTGCGGCCATATGGGCGTTGCTGCCCCGGCTGCCTGGGTTGCCCATATGGCGGTTGGTTCGGATCATCCCACATAGCTGCCTATCTCCTCTTGCCTGCGTCTACCTGCCCATGCCCACATGCCCACATGCTCGATGTCTATGCAGTCCACGCAATCGCTACTTCACTGCCGCTTCTGCTTGACCATAATACCGTCTCATCAGCGAGTGGGCAACGTGAATAGGACGTTTATTGGGCAAACGGCAGAAGCCCTCACATCGAGAATACGGATGAGAGGTGATACAGGGGTCATAGTTGCATTGTATAGGCAGCATGCCAGGGATTATAATACCTGACGTTACGCAATTGTCAGGCAATTGTCGAGACGCCATGTGGGTACTGCCGGCTTAGGTGAGCGTCGGGTCACTTATGCAAACCCCTTTGGGCGAAATCTTTCTTATGTAGAAGCGAGGCGAGTGGAACGCGCTATGGATGATCTAATCCAGGAGTTTGTTATCGCCCTGGCCTCCGAGCGGAAATCTAGTCAGAACACGCTTGGTGCTTATCGAACCGATCTGCGGCAACTGGCCGACTTCCTCGCGCAGCGCGGCATCTCCAGTTGGGCGGCGGTGACTCCGGCTCATATTGCCGATTTCGTGTTGCTCCTGCGGCAGCGCCAGTATGCAACCACGTCTATCGCACGCAAAGTCGCTGCCCTGAAGTCGTTCTTCCATTATCTTCAGGCGGCGCATCACGTGGAAACTGATCCCACCGAAGAGATGCAAGCGCCACGGGTGGAGAAAGACCTGCCGCACGCGCTCTCACCTGAAGAGGTCGAGCGGCTCTTTGCCGTGGTTCAAGCAACCTCTGGCGTGAGTCAGCGCGATCTGGCGATGCTGCACACCATTTATTCCACCGGCATGCGCGTCACGGAGTTGGTGTCGCTCAACATCAATCATGTTGATCTCACGCGCGGGCATGTCAGATGCAGTGGACACAACCGGAAAGAGCGGATATTGCCGCTCTCGCTGGCCGCGCAACACGCGCTCGGCTCGTATATGGACGGCTATCGCCAGTTCTTGCTCCGCCACACGGATGAACCGGCGCTATTCCTCAATCACCACGGCCAACGGCTCACGCGCCAGGGCTTCTGGTTGATTATCAAGAGCTATGCGCGCGAGGCAGGCATCGAGCATATTACGCCGCACACGCTACGCCATTCGTTTGCGCTCGACATGCTCGGGCGCGGCATGGAACTGCGCTCCGTGCAGGAATTGCTGGGCCATGCCAATATCTCGACAACGCATGTCTACAAACAGATGCGGCGCGCGCAACAGCCAGTGCCCATCACGGTGCCATAATCGCCGTAACAGCCTTATAGCCGTTCTAGCCAAAACCGGCAAAATTGCCAAAATTGGCAAGATGCGCGCAACGAATCGAAACGTTATCATTCTGCACGTGGTAGCTGAGGATTTCCCCTCGCTACCGCGTCGTCTTTTTCAGTAGAGAAACCTGCCCAGGAGGCCAATCTTGCCAAATGTATCAGGACGCAAAAGATCGAATACAGCTACAGCAGCCACGCTATCGGCGCTACAGCAGGCACAAGAGGCGGCGGACGCTGTACGCACCCGCACGCCGCTCGTTCCACGGGCTGGCCTGATCCTGGGAACGGGCCTGGGCGACCTGGCGGAACAAATCAGCGACGCGACGATCATTCCCTACGCCGATATTCCACACTTTCCCACCCCCACCGTCGCCGGGCATGCGGGGCGGCTGGTACTGGGCCAGTTGAGCGGTGTCGCCGTCGCAGCGTTGCAGGGGCGCTTCCATCTCTATGAGGGTTATACGCCGGAGCAGGTGGTGCTGCCAACGCGAACGCTACGCCAGCTTGGGGCCGATATCCTGATCGTCACCAACGCGGCTGGTGGGCTGGCGCCGGGGCAACACGCGGGTGATCTGCTGCTGATCTCGGACCATATCGGGCTGCCGATGATGGCGGGCCTCAATCCCTTGCGGGGGCCGAATGACGAACAGTTGGGGCCGCGCTTCCCTGCGATGACTGGCGCGTATGACGCCGACCTGCGCGCCAGCGCCCGGCAGGCGGCGCAAGCAGAGGGATTTGCGCTGCGTGAGGGCGTCTATGTGATGGTCAGCGGCCCCAACTATGAATCGCCCGCCGAGCTGCGCTTCCTGCGCACCATCGGCGCCGATGCCGTCGGCATGTCCACCGTGCCCGAGGTGCTGGCCGCAGTCCATATGGGGATGCGCGTGCTGGCCGTCAGTTGCATCACCAATGTTGCGCTCCCCGCCGAAGGCGAGGAACTGCCAGAACCCAACCATGCTGAGGTAGTGGCGACGGCGGAGCGCGCAGGTGCCCAGCTTGCCGCGCTGGTGCGCGGCGTATTGGCAGCACTGCCAGCAACTCTATAATTGAGAGTTACGTCGTCTGCCAATTGCAGTAAAAGTTATCTTCTACTCCGCGTGCTTCCCCCTCTCCTCGCGGGAGAGGGGGACAGGGGGTGAGGTCTATTTGCTAGCCGGTGATGGTGATGGAGCCGTCCACATGATAAATGTAGTCACCTGCTCCAGTCGCGGATATCGTGAACGCATAGGCGCCCGCTGGAAGGGTGGGCGCCTGCACAGACCAGATAGCTTCTCCCTGCGCATTCGAGACCTGTGGCGCGGGCCATTGTGATGGTTGCTGAAAGAGCGGAGAGCCGCCATCCTGCGGTGGTCCCATTTTACAGAGAACGCCCGCCAACGGCGTAGCGCCTCCTGGCGCCAGCACAGCAACGACCACGGTAAATTTTTGTCCGGGGGCAACGCTGTTTGGCGAAACACCGTCCAATGACAGCGAGAATCCAGAAGGTGGTACTATCGTCGCCACACTGGTAGAGGTGGACGTTGCATTCGCGGTATTGGTTGCGGTAGCGCGCTGCGAATTGGCGGTGTTCGTCGCGCGGGCCACAGGCCCACCCACACCACCGCCATTGACAAGCTGGCGCGCGCCAAACCCCGCCGCCAGGCCGATAACCACGAAGGCAAGCAGCACCAGGGCGATCAGCGCGGGATGTGGTGGTCGCCGCATCTCCGGGTAGCGCGCCATGTCGTCTCCTCTCTGCTCATCACCATATCCGGCGTCTACACTTGCTCACCCACACCACTCATGCGCGCAGGGTGGCATGCGTCTTCTCAAAATCGCCGAGCATCACTTCGCTGTTTGCTGGTAGCAGCACCGAAATATCGAAAATGCGCGTCTCCGGTGGCATCAGCGCCGGTCCGCGCCGGGTTCGCGTCAGACGTTCGAGGCCAGATTCACGCAAGATTTGCTCGGCCAGCAGCACATAGGCCGCCCATTGCGCGAAGTCCTGCGTGCGCTCCCAGATCGGCTCACCATAGCGAAACGCCTGCTCATAAAACTCCGTCTGGCGCACGGCATAGGGATAGAGGCGACGCCCAAGCGGCTCACCCTCCACCTCGCCAGATTGCCGGATGGTCTGCACAATCTCGAATACGCGCTTGTTCTTCTGGTCGCAGCGCGTCAGCAATATTCCTGCGAGATTGATTGGATGCCCGGAGGCGCGCACCCGCGTGAGCAGGCGCAACATCGCCTCCAACCCTTCCAACGCCGGAGTTTCGGGAATTAACGGCACGATGATGTGGTCTGAGGCGATGAGCGCATTGGTCATCAGCGGACCACCCTCCGCCGGGAAATCAATGAATGTCAGGTCTATCTGCGGGGCGAGCGCCGCGATGAACCCTTCCAGCACCCGCTCCGACAGAAAGTGCGCCGCCGCGTCGCTCTGCATCTCATCCCAGGGCAGCACGTGAATGGAGCCACCGGACCAGCTTGGCTGGGAGGCGAGTTCCACTGGCAACGCCACCGCTTCCAGCGCCGCCAGCGCCAGTTCGGGCGCAGGCGCGCTCCCTGGCGGCAGCAGGTGAAACGACATCATCGCGCTCGATAGATCGCTATGCTCACGATCTGGCCAGATGTCGCGCAATGACGAGGTAGTAGTTCCCGGCTGGGCAAGGTCAATCACCAGCACCCGCGCGCCATAGAGCGCACATAGCCTGGCGACCGTTGAAACCGTAGTAGACTTGCCCTGCCCTCCCTTGCGATTTGCGACCCCATACACATGACGCATTGATCGGTTCCTGCCTCACTTTATTTCGCTTCAGTCATTTGTTTTGTGGTGGCGGCGCGATGAACTCACCAGCCGCAGCATGTTAGTATTGTTGCGAGCGCCTGTTGATGTCAAGTCGCACGGTACCTTTTCTGTCCCAGTGATGTGCCGGATTTTGCCTTGCTAGACATAGCTGAACATAGCTGGATAAGACTGGACATAACCCGCAGGTCCCGTCTCCGTTGACGTGAGCGTATCCAACCGCCTAGAATAGCTTGCGCCACGGCAATTCCACGGCTACCTGCAATCCAGCCCAAGCCCAATCACAACTGGCGACCGTGAATCAGTAGAGCAAGAGCAAGAACAGGTGACGGCGAGGCATCGTGTTAGGGCTGATTAAAGAGCTTCAGGATCAATTGAGCGCGAACAACCTCACCCGCGATATCCTGCTGTTGCTCTTGCTCATTTCGTTCGCCATCGTAATCCTCAGGCCGGGCGACCGGCTCGTACACCGCTTCGTGGCGATGCAGGTTGCAGGCGTACTCGCCATTGCAGCGGAAATGCCGCCCTCATTTCTGCCTGCTATGCGTCTCTCACCCATCACCAGCAGCATCTATATCGTGGCGCTTGGCCTTCAGACGGCGGCATTCATCGCGTTCTGCGCCGGGTTCGAGACGCATCAACTGGCGCTCGCTGCGTTCGCTCCCCTGCGTATCAAACGAATAGTCCTGGGAGCAGCTTATCTGGCACTCTGTGCTACCAGTGTTGCGTTTGCCGCCAGACTACTCGCTCCAGAGCTCATGGAATGGGTGGCGCCCGCCTTCGTCATCATCCAACTCATCGGCATGGCGGTTGGCCTCGGCCTGCTGGCGTTGCCGGTGTTGCGTGGCATCAATTCCCGCATCCGCTATGCGACCGCCGTCGTCTGGTGTGGCGCGGTCTTCGCCTATTTGCCGGCACTGCTGGCCTATCATGCGCCCGCGCTGCTGGGAAGGGCGATCCTGCTGCCATTACCAGAAGCCGCGCTGCTGCTTGGTCTGCTGCCGCTGGCTTTGGGGTTTGCCTCGATTCGCTGGCGCACGGGCAGTCTGTTGGCGCTCTTCGACCGGGTAAGCGTCTATCTCCTGCTGGCGCTGATCCTCTTGCTGATCTATGCTGGTATGGAACTGCTAGCAGAGCGTTTTTTCGTCACGCAGGGAGACCTCATTTCCCATGCGCTGACCTTGCTCTTTGCCGTCATCGCCGCCGTCACCTTCGCCCCGCTACGTAGCCGCCTTCAGCGCATCACTGATACCCTCCTCTTTCGAGATTATTACGACTTCGGTCTCACGTTACAGCGCTTTAGCGAGGAACTGGCGGCATTGCGTAACCAGGAGGGTGTCATTGATCTGCTCCTGGATGGCCTGCGCGATACCCTCAATCTGAGCGGCATCGCCTTCGTTGCGCTGCCAGAAGGACTCGACCCGCAGATGCTCCGCCTGATCGAGAAAGGCGACCTGCGAGCGCGTGGCGTCTACGCCACTCCCGATGGGCAAGATGCGCTCCTGCATGGGCTGGCAACGCTCGACCTGACCCATAAACCGCTCACGCGCAAAGAACCGCTGTTGCTTCACCCCTGGCCGGACTGCGCGGCGTTGCTGTTCATCAGTTCGGATGGCGGCGACACCGGCGGGCTGGCGCTGCTGGCGATTGGCGCCAAACGCACCGGCAGTTCGCTACGCGCCGAAGATCGCGCGCTGCTCATCACCGTTGCGCATCAAGCAGCGGCTGCGCTGGCCAACGCGATGCTGCTGGCAGGCGTACAAACGTCGCTGGCGCAGCTCCAACTCTCTACGGCGCAACTCGTCGCCGCGCGCTCTGAACAGCAGCTTTTGTTGCGCAAGCTAGTGGATGCCGACGAGCGCCAGCGGGCGGCATTGGCAGAGGACCTCCATGATGACGCTCTGCAAGAGGTGCTCTATCTGATTCGCCATTCGCGGCTCTGCGCCGATATGGCGGCGCAATTGGAGGAATTGGAGGAACGTGTCCAGGCGCAACACTACCTGCTCCACACAGTACAGCCCACCACAGCGGAAAACACCACCGCTGCGGCGCAGCGCACCCCAACGCTCGAACGCTTGCGGCTAGAACTCACGCAGCTTGCCGAACGTTCGGTAGTGGTCGAGCAGCGCTTGCGCGCGCTCTATCTTGGTCTCTATCCTGTCCTGCTCAACACGTTGGGTCTGATTGCTGCGCTTGAAGATCTCGCCGGGGAGCTCTCATCTGCCACTGGCTTTGCCATTCAGTTGACGTATAGTGACGAAGTGGCTGACATTGCGACAGCATTGCCCCCAGAGGCGGCGCTCCACCTGTATCGCATCACCCAGGAGGCGCTTCGCAACATCAGCCGGCACGCACAGGCGGATTGGGCTGCGGTACAGCTTCATCTCACGCAACAAAACACAATCCGGCAAGATCGGCACAGCAGAGATGTCAAAGTGGACAGCGCAGGCGGACCAGGCAAGCTAGGCGGGCAAGGGCAGCAGAAACAGCGCCAGCTCTTGCGGCTCATCATCGAAGACAACGGAGTGGGATTGCCGCTGCCGCTCGATTTCATCTCATTGCTGCGCGAGGGGCATTTAGGGCTGGCCGGCATGCGTGAGCGCGCAGAACGGATCGGCGGCGAATTAGCCTTCGCGCCGCGCCCCGAACGCGGAACCCGCATTACGCTCGATGTACCGCTCACCATGTCAGATGCTACTTGAGGCGACGATGAATACAGAGAATCTAGGGCATACAAGTAACGCACAGAAACTCAACGGGTCCAGCCAGGACAACCGGCGCGAGCAAGGCAGGCGGGAGGAACAGCACGAGCGTGATGCAATTCGTATCCTGCTTGTGGACGATCATACCGTCCTGCGCGCTGGCACCCGTCGCATTTTGGAAGATGAGCCAGACCTGCGCGTCATCGGGGAAGCTGGCGACGGCGAGGAGGCGTTGCAGCTTGCGGAAACCCTGCGTCCAGACCTCGTAGTCCTCGATATTGCCATGCCGCACCTTGATGGCGTCAAGACCTGCCAGGTCTTGCGAAAAAACTGGCCGGAGATGCACATTCTGATTCTCACCGGTCTGGATAATGAAACGCTCATCCGCACGCTGGATCGCCAGGGAATAGACGGCTATTTGCTCAAATCCGCGCGGCCAGCAGAGTTGATCCATACGATTCGCAGCATTATGGAGGGCGAGCGCGTCTATGGTGAGCGCGTGTCGCAGGTGTTGAGCCTACCCGTTCACGAAGACCTACAGCCGACCCGCAAAGAGTTAGAGGTGTTGAGCGCGATTGCGCGCGGCCTGCGCAACCGCGATATTGCCAACGAACTGCACCTGAGCGTCAACACCGTGGAATACCACATACGGAATCTGTTCCTCAAACTAGAAGCGACCTCACGCGCCGATGCCCTCATGCGCGCGCAACGTCTTGGATGGCTCGACAGCCAGGAACCACTATGTTAAAATAGCGCCACGACTGCCCGCACAGCGTGAATCTGCGGGCAATTGCGGCGGGCATAGGGTAATCGGGTGGTAGTAGGTGGTGCTGGGTAGATGCCACGAAAGAGGGGGACGTTATGCCAGACTGGCGATCAGAACTGGAAACTTTACTGTCGCAGCTTCATGTCTCCCTGGATTCATCACACAGCGCTGGACAGCCTCGCATGAACGCCGCCACTACTGACAAAACCGGCGAAACTAATAACAATGGTAAAACAGAAAAGACTGCACAGAAGAAACCAAGCCGCCAGGCCGCGCCCGCCAGCGATGCCGAATCTGACATCCCCTGGGAGTTGGGGGCGCTCGTCGCGGAAGAGCCGGTGGAAGACGGCGCGGAGGTGAGCGCCGTGCGCAGTGAGATCGAGGCGACCATCGTCCGCGTGGTGAACCTTGCAGAGACGGGCTGCATCGAGGGATCGCTCCGCGATGACGTCATCTTTGTGCTGCAAGCGTTGACCCGTCCTGCGCCGCGTCGCCTGCTGCCCAGGGCCTCAGCGAAGGCGCAGGAAGAAGCGCGCCAGGAGTGGCAACTGACCTCGGTGGCGGCAGTGCTGCGCTTCTGTCGCATCGTGCTGGCGCTGACGCAGGCGCTCTCCAGCGAAGCTGGATGCTAATCCGGCAGGATACATGATACATCCGGTATGGCGTATACTGTTCGATGGACATCTAACACCTTTCATCGGCATCGCCTCAGTGTGTCCATAGCTGGGAGTCGTCATGAGTCGCTTCAGGCGCTACAATATTGATCTGGGCTTGGCGTTCGTCGTTCTGGTCTGGGGATTCTCGCCCACTGTCTTCAAGATTGCCTTCCGTGAGTTGCAACCGCTCACGTTTATCTTCTTCAGATTTCTCATACTGAGCCTGCTCTCCATTGTAGTGCTGCTGGTCTACCGGCGGCGCAGCGGGCGCACCCTGACCATCCGGCGACAAGATATCGGTCTACTCATCCTTTCCGGTCTCTGTGGCTACGGCCTCTATCAACTGCTCTATATGGTTGGCCTGGCGCATACCACCGTCTTTGCGTCGGCGTTACTGGTGGCCACGGTGCCGCTCTGGTCGGTCATCATCGTGGCGTTGCTGCGTATGGAGCGCGTGCATCCGGCGCAATGGCTGGGCATTGTAATCGGCCTGCTGGGTGTCGCCTGGTTCTTGTCCAGCGTCCACAGCCAGCCGGAGGTAGGGGTGGGGCATACACTGACGCAAGGTGAAATCCTGTTCGGTGATCTGCTCACCCTGGTTGGTGTGATGCTCTTCACGCTGTATGGCATCGTGAACAAGCGGCTGGCAGTGCGGTATTCGCCGCCGGAGTTGATGTGTTATACGCTCTGCATCGGCACGGCAGTTCTCATTCCGTTCTGCCTGCCGTCGGTGTTGAGCCAGAATTGGTCAACCGTGACCTGGCGCACGTGGGCCATCATTCCCTATACCGTGCTTTTCCCGATCTATCTCACCTATTCGATCTGGAACTGGGCCATCGGCAAACGTGGCGTCGGCTATGTGACGCTCTACAATTACGCGATCCCCGTCATCGGCGGCCTGGTGGGCTTTCTCGTACTGCGCGAGGCACTTACGCCTGTGCAGATGGGCGCTGGGGCAATCGTCCTCTGCGGTATGCTCGTCGCGCGCTGGGCCGTCGCACGGAATATTGCGTCACGCAAAAGCCGCGCTGTGGCCGCCGTAGCGCCCGCCGATGCAACGGTGGCACTGCCAGTTGTTGCTGAGATAGCTGAAGCAATTGGAACGATGGCGGTGTCTGAGGAAACTGAGGAGACGCAGCAGTTTGCGGTGTCTCAGACGTTTCCCGGAGATAGTGCTTTACCGGAATCCATACCAGCGGCAATGACAGGCCCGGATCAGGCGCCATCCAGTTCTGGGTAATCTCCGGCCCGCAGAGCAACGCTTCATCAAGGTTCGACAGCGGCAGGCTACCGGCATCTTCGCCGGAGAACCAGCGCCAGAACTCACGCAGGAACGCGCGTGATTTGGCAAGAGCCGTCAATGCGGTTGCTGTTCTGCTGCGTCCACGTGGTTGTTTTGGCATATCTACCCCCCAATCCAACCTCAATCCCATGATGAAGCCTTCACTGGCAAGCGACTGGACATTTTCAGAGCGCGCGCCTGCATGCCTCGTGTCTATAGCATCGGCTATCAGGATAAGGGAGAGATGAATCCAAACTGAGATGAATATGAGAAGAGGGCTGGGGGTGAGTTTATCCGCGAATCGCCTCTTCGAGAGCGTGCAGCAGCGCATCGTCCGCGTCGGGGTGAACTGTGCGGGGATCGAGCAACAGCCGGCCACGCGAGACACGCGCAACCACCGGCGGGGAACCGAGGCGCAGCCGTTCCGCCGCCAGATCGGCAGCCGTGCCTGGCAATTCGATGGCGCAGACGGTTGTTGGCAACGTCTCGCCGGGGAGCGACCCGCCGCCGATGGTGGAGAAGTCCGCTACGGCTGAGGCAGCGAGTTCAGCAGATGCGAGGTGCGCAACCCAACGCTCCGCGCGCTGGCGAATGTGCTGCTGCGGCATGGCGATCATCCGCCAGACAGGAATCTCGCGCTCAGCTACCTCATCGCGATAGAGGCGTAACGTGGCCTCCAATGCTGCCAGCGTCAGCTTGTCACTACGCACCGCGCGCATCAGCGGATGGCGAGCGATCTGTTCGAGCAGCGCCGCGCGCCCGGCGATCAATCCGGCTTGCGGTCCGCCGAGCAACTTATCGCCAGAGAAACAGACGACATCAGCGCCAGCGGCAATGCTTTCCTGTGGTGTCGGTTCGTGCGCCAATCCCCAGCGCTCCGTTGCCAGCAGGCAGCCGCTGCCAACATCATGAATCAGCGGGAGGCCGTGGTCATGGGCCAGCGCCGCCAACCCGGCCAGCGGCGGCGCTTCAGTGAAGCCGACGATGCGGAAATTGCTGGGATGCACCGCCAGCAGCGCCGCCGTCTCATCGGTCAGCGCCTGCTCGAAGTCGCGCAGGCGGGTGCGGTTCGTCGTGCCCACCTCGATCAGCCGCGCGCCGCTCTGCCGCAATACATCGGGGATGCGGAATCCACCGCCAATCTCAACCAGTTCCCCCCGCGAGACGATCACCTCTTTACCGGAGGCCAGCGCCGCCAGCACGAGCATTACGGCGGCGGCATTGTTGTTAACGGCAAGCGCATCCTCTGCGCCGGTCAGCGCGCATAGCAGATTGCGCACCGGCGCCTGCCGCGAGCCACGTTCGCCCAGCCGCAGTTCATATTCGAGATTGGAATACCCGGCAGCCACCGCCGCCATCGTCTCAATAGCCGCTGCAGCAAGTGGCGCTCGACCCAGATTGGTGCTGATGATGACGCCAGTGGCGTTGATGACGGGACGCAACGTGGGACGGCGCTGCTCTGCTAGCAACTCACGCGCCCGGCTGATGATCGCCCCTGCATCGGCGGCGCCCCCAGCATCTAACGAATCTGGCTGCTTGAGCGCATGCCGCGCCTCAGCCAGCGCCTCGCGAGCGGCACGCACCGCCTGAACGTGTGTGTACTCCTCATGCCCCTCTGCAGCGAGCGCGCGGACCACCTCATCCACCGAAGGCAACGCCCGTCGCCTATCGGATGGCTGAGCAGCAGCGGATGTCACATCCTGTGCAGGGCGAGGGGAGCGGCGGCTCAACTGTTGCCTCGCTTATCGCCATCCAGCTCGAAATAGGCAGTGATGCAGAGCGCATCCGCCAGTTTCGCCATGATGGCCGCCAGATCAGGGTCGCGCAGGCGGCAGATGAAATGCTGGTCCGGCAGTGCGCTGCGCAGCACCGGATACGTCAATTCCGTCTTGACGAGGCTGTCGCCATCCAGTTGGGGATAATCCTCTTTGAGCAGCAAATGATGATAGGGGCGGATTTTGCTACGATAGCTGGACAGCGGCAAGACATTCAGCGCGCCGGCGTATTTGCAGAAGGCCGTGCTGGAAATGACGAGGGCCGGATGCCAGTCGAGGATACGGCGCTCTTCGATACCAGGGGGAAGCGCAGGGTAAGCAAAGTTCACCCAGTAGACACAACCGAACTCTACTGGATGCCAGAATGTCATCTCATCGGGGCGAAGTACAGGATGTGGCATCCCCCAACGACATCTCCCTCTATAGCAGTACCACCAGATGCGCAGCCGCACACAGCACTTGTGAGGTCATGGGCCGCGCCTGGCAGACCGCGAGCAACCCATGCTCACCCCCAGCTTCTAGTGCCGAGCGCATCTTCTGCGCCACGGCTCAATAGCTCATTGGCTCAATTTTCGACAGGCTCATCCTCGAGCTGAAACGCCCGCAGGATCATCGCCTGGGCGATACGGACCAGTTCCAGTCGCTCTTCGCGCTCTGCGTCACTCTCCTCGAGCAGCGCGCTGGCGACATCCGCCTCGTAGGCCGCCCGGCGCTCGGCGATTAGGGCCTGGCGATCACATGTGGTATCTGCTGTCATGGCGGGCCTCATTAACTGTGTGTACCAGGGACGCCGCTGGCCTCTGCGCTGGTGCGGAGGCTACCGACCTCCGTCTCACGGCTTCGCGCCACAGGCGTCGTTCAACGCGACGAGCGCCGCAAACGGTGCGCCCTTCTCGTCTTCCGGTATGCCGCTGGGCTGATGAACCTGCAAATGAGTGCCAGTCACCAGCGTGTGCGCCTTACCAGTGCTCTTATTATATGCGCCTTCGTCCCCTTCACTCAAGAGGACAGCTCTCATATGTGCCATCAAGAGAAATATCTGGTGGAAATTGGATTGCTAGCTGCCGAGATGACTGCGGTGATAGAGCAGATAGAGCATCAACGCCTGGCGATAGTCATCGAGCGAGGCCGAGGAGCTGGCAGTCACCTTATCGGTGAGCGCAAGAATACCTTCAGCGATACGCAAATCTGCCTCGTCTACGAAACCGGAGCGACGCAGCGCATCCAGCACGCCATATGGCTCGCCGCTCTGCGTCTGGATGCCATAACTGCGCGCCGCCCGACGCACATAGGCCTCCAATTGATAGCGCAACTGCCAGAAGATCAGTTTGTCGCTGCGCACCTCCTCGGAGAGCACGCCACTCTGCTGGACGGTGGGCACATGAATCTGGCTGATGCCCTGCATCCCAGGCGACACTGGCGCTTGATAGCCGTTGTACATGGGAGCGGCAGGAGCATGCTGGGTCGGAAGATACTCGGAGGCGACCGAGGCTTCCGGCTGCATATCACGCAGATATTCGCCGTAGAGCTGATACAGGTCTTCGGGGAGGTCACGAATACTACTGCCCTGCCCGCCCTGGGAATAGTGCGTTTGGGAAGGCGCTGACGCTTGGCGGGCCGGGGATGGCGCAGGATGCACGGCGGCCAGCGGTCCCGTCGGCGCATCATGGATTGGCGCTGGCGCGGATGGCGGGTACATCGCCGTGACGGGAACCGTCGCATCCGCCGTTGACATGCTCCAGTTCGCCTGAGCCGGTACGGGCGCAGGAGCTGGCCGCGCTTGTTGAGCCTGCTGCGGTGGCGCGGTGCGCGGGGCAGGCGTCACGGGGACATAGGGGCCGGGCACATCGCTGGCACGCCGCAGCAGCGTGGCTTGCAGCACGCGCGTGTTGTGTTCGACATCATCGGTGTCTAGTTGCGTCTTTTGTGGCGTGCCAGCCCAGGAAGGTTGTTGCTGGCGCGCCCCAAACGCCGGGGCGCTGCCTTCGAGGTGCGCCGTCAGGTTGCGTTGCACATGCGCAGCGGCGCGAGAGGTGGCGCTACGCATACTCGCGCGTAGCCGCTCATAACGCGGGCGCGCAAACGCTGCATTGACCTCGATATAGCGAAGAAACAGGCGCTCGATAAAGCGACGCACATCCGGTGAGGTGACATCCACTTGCTTCAGGGCATCAAAGTTGAAGGAGTGGACGAACTGCTCGATTTCACCACGCTTGGCGCGGTCAATCGGGCGCACACGCATGCGATTGAGCCGGAAGTCAAAGAACGGCGGATAGGCGAAGTTTGCAGCAAGGGTTTCCGCGATTTCCCCCCGCAAACGCTCCATCTGGCGTTGTTCCAAATCGCCGATACAGACTCCCATAGAACCACCTTAGCGCACGAGGAGCAACCGGGCCGGACCAGCCGAAATGATACTATTATGCTGGTATGCTGGCGTTGAGTGTTCGTCGCTGAACAGCCCGTGGCTAGTCTACCACGTTCCCCACTCAGCCGGAAAGCAATACGGTACGGGAGGGTATAATTTCCTTCGCTGGGCGCATTTCTGGGCGGCCACACAGTGTGCGAGAATGACTATCCACAGGATCATGGATTCTTATGGCTGCGCTGCGTATTGCGATAGATTACACCTCAGCCATCACCGAACGCGCGGGCATCGGCAGATACACACGCGGGTTGGTCGCGGCGCTGGCACAGGTCAACACTGAGGACCATCTCACGCTCTTTAGCAGCGAACAGCCACCAGCAGCGCATCCGCCGCCCAAAGCACCACAGCTACAATCGCGTATCGTCCCCATCGGCCACCGCAACCTGACGCGGCTCTGGCAAACGCTGCGCATTCCCTTGCCAGCGGAATTCCTGATGGGCCGCGCCGACCTCATTCACGGACCGGACTTCGTGCTGCCGCCAGCGGCATTGCGTGCCAAACGCATCGTCACCATTCACGATCTGGCGTATCTGACGCACCCAGACTGCGCGCAGCCGGGCATCGTCGCGTTTCTCTCGGCGGCGGTGCCACGCGCGCTCCGCGCCGCCGACCACATCATCGCCATCTCCGAATATACGGCAAGCGGTCTGATGGACCGCTACGATGTGCCACGCGAACGCATCAATGTCATCTATCCTGGAGTGGATGCCACTTTCACGCCGCAGCGCGATAAGCAGGCAATCCAGCAGGTGATGCGCGCCTATGAGCTAGAGCAACCGTTCATCCTCGCCGTCAGCACGATTGAGCCACGCAAGAATTACACACGGTTGATCGAGGCATTCGCAGCGGCCACCCGGCAGTCGGAGGGTCCGCGTATGCTCATCATCGCCGGGCGCAAGGGTTGGCTTTATGAGGATGTATTTGCCACCGTCGAACGCTACCAACTCGCCAGCCGGGTGCGCTTCCTGGATTATGTGCCGGAGGAGCAGCTTCCGGCGCTCTACCACGCGGCGACGGCGCTGGCAATGCCCTCGCTCACTGAGGGATTTGGCATGCCGGTGGTGGAGGCGATGGCGAGCGGCACACCAGTCATCTGTAGCACCGGCGGCGCGCTGCCGGAAGTCGCTGGCGATGCAGCGATGCTCGTCGCACCCGACGATGTGGCGGCGCTGGCCGATGAGCTGGCGCGCGTGACAGCGGATGTCGCGCTACGCGAGCAGTTGATCGCACGCGGCCTGGCGCGGGCGCAACGGTTTCAGTGGGAGGCTGCTGCTCGCGCGCACTTTGCGGTGTATCATCAGACGGCGAGCGGGCGATAACACACGGCTATTCTGGCGCAGGCAGCATGGCCAGCAGAGCGCGGGCGTAGGCTTCCGCCGCGCTCATGCCGTCGTAATAGCCAGCTTCCAGCAGCACGCGATAGCGACACTTCCAGCGTTTAACAGCAGCAGGCGAGAGGCGAAAGAGGCTGTAGCTCGGCGTATGCTGCTCCAACGCACGGCGCAGCGACACCTCATCGGTCGCCGCGATGCCATGCTCCGCCAGCGCGGCAACCACCTCCGGCGGTAGTTCTGGCGGCTCATCTGCGCCAGTCTGCGGATTGTGTGGCATCGCTATTTGTTCGCTTTCACTGCTCGGTGACATAGCAGACATAGCAGGCACAACACAGGCATCTGCAGGAAAAGGATCGTTTCAACGAGCAAGCAACGCCGGTATCGTGATTCCTAGCTGCGGCGATGCAGCCACCCCGGTATCGAATTGCCAGCGTGGTGAGCCATCGCTTGTATTTACCACAATACACATCCCGTCGCCAGTGGTCAGCACTACGATACCGTCCTGAATGCCTTCAATCACGCCGCTGTGCTGCCAGCGAATTGAACCTGAACCAGTATCGAGCGCATAGGCGGTATAGACATCCGAATTGCCTGCCTCCGCGCCTCCATAATTGGCATCGTTGACATAGACCAATCCAGCGCTGACAGCAGGAATAGTGAGTATCGTTTGCCCGCCTGCGGCCAGCGTACTCTGTGACCATCCTTGCTGACCGCTGGCGGGATCATACGCGATCACCTGCGCGGTAGCGGACGTATCGCTAGCACACCACTCATAAGCGGGCCCGCCGCCAGCGAATACACCCATCGCTCCGCAAGTTGCGGGGGCGGGTGGTAATTGAGCGCCACTGTGTGCATCGAGCGCGACAATAGATTGTGAGGCGCCAGACACAGTAGTGAACACCCTGTTATCTGCAACCTGGAGATTGATAATTTGCGAACCTGTCCCCACGCCGGTGTGCCAGATCTGTGCCTGGGTACTGGTGTCAAACGCATAGACAGACAGCGGCGCGTCGCAGGGAGTTTGACTGTACCCGCTCGAGCATATTCCCATATACACAATGCCATCTGCGAGCGCCATAGCAACATTCAGACTCCCCGGCATTGTCGCATGCCATTGCAGGCCACCAGTTTGTATATCAAGCGCATCGAGTGAGGTTGTGTGGCTAGCCCAGCCATTACCCACAAACACCGTTTTGCCGTCACTGAGAACGGACCAATTCAAGTTCGAGGTGTCGTATTGCCAGCGCACTCTGCCCGTTTGGGCATCGAGAGCAATGAGCAGGTTATAGGCAGCTACAAATACTGTGTTGCCCGTCGCAGAGATGAAACTGGGTGGGCCGCTCTCATCCTGGGCAACCATATTGGGCGGCGCGGGCGGCATCCACTGCCAGAGCAGCGTGCCGGACGAGGCGCTGACAGCATAGAGTGGAGCAAACGCCTGACCGCTCCCATTCTCAGCAGTTTGTTCGACATACACGATCCCATTCACCGATGCTTCCGCGACCGTTACCGTAGACATCTGCTCACTCGGCTTGAAGCTCCAGCGCTGCGTCCCGTCGCTCGCATTCAGCGCGCGCAACGTTCCATCGCTCGCACCCACATAGACGCTCAGCGATGAGAGCGATGGAGTAGGAGTCGCGCCATTTCCAGCAGGTTGGTATGTACTGGTAAACGATGTTTGGGCAAGGAAATCATGGCGGATAGACTCAGAGCCATCGCTAACTGTTTGCGGCAGATGTTGGAGATTCTGGCTGTCGGTGACGGTGGTGATGCTGGCAGTCAACGTGCCCAGCCCGATTTTGCGCGCATCCAGGGTGAGATCATCGGTGTAAGCAACCGCGCCATTGCCATCCAGCGAGAGTTGCTGCACCACGTTGCCATCAGACGAGGTGAGTTGCACGGTAACGTTCTGAATACCCCGCTCCGGACCGGTGGCGAACACGTGCAACTGCGGCGGCGCATTGTCTGGCGTGATGGCGGAAATGGCGGCGCTGGGCGCATGCGCCAATAGCCAGGCAATATCGGCAACTGATTGCTCATCGGTGAGGATGGCTCCATGTCCGCCCGGCCAACTACCGGCCTGCCCTAGATGATACTGCCGCTGATATGCTTCTGCAATAAACTGGCTACTGGTCTCATCGGGAATGGCCAGCAAAGCGGCGCCACCACCCGCTGCACCGAGCAGTGACGCCACCTGTGCCGGGCAAACGCCGCGCTGATACAGGCAGTCATCCAGGTTGCCCAGAGTATAGACCTCCGCCCCATGCGCGGCGAGAATTGCCGCATCGTTTTCCGCCAGATTTCCCTGTCCCTGAGCAAGCGCATTGAAGGCCTGGCCCAACAGAGAATTGGCGAAAGGGCATTCACCGGCAATGTTGAGGGCTTCTGTTACGAGTGCTGCTCCCGCGACATTATTGGCGCTACGGCCATGCAGCGGACTATCGAGCGTGATGACTTTGGTGATGAGGCCGTCGTGCGCATGCCCATCTTTCACATAATCAGTCGCGCCTTGCAGCGCCACCAACCCACCCAGGCTATGGCCCACCAACTCAAAATGCGCGTCGGGATAGGCGCTGTGATAGGCATCGAGCAGCGCCGCCAGATTCTGGCTATCCTTCTCGAGACTATTGGTATTGGGGGCGCAGGCGGTAAAGCTGTCCGGCGCCCAATGTCCACCAAGCATCTGACCAGGGGAATCGGCATAGCTGTATTCAGCGATATCCAGCCGGCTGCCCGCATCAGAGCCAGTAGTTCCCGCAGGAGCAGTACTCGTACTGGCGGTTGGGCAACCTGCCTGATACGGATCGGTAAACCCTTCGTGGACGAGCGCCTGATCAATATCATCAAAAGTCCCTTTGCCATTGGCGTCGCGGCTATACTGGCAGTTGGCGTCCAGGCTGGTATTCACGCCATTGATCGTTACCACCACCGTGCGCGCCTGAGAACTAGAGGATGAGTTATGGTTAGTGATATAGACACCCACCCCCGCGCCTGCTCCGGCAACCAGAACGGTGGTGATGACCACGAGATGAACACCTTTGATCGAAAGGCCACCAATTTTGAGCAGTTGCGATTGGAGGAAATGTTGCAGCGCACTCCACATAGCAGATACTCCATGAAATCAACTTGAACACGAACACAAATGAGACACCACCACGCCACCTATGAGCATGCACGAATAGGCGTGAGCATGTGCAATTGAATGGATCGTAAAGAATAGTGAATAGTGATACTCTGCTGATTCTAACAGCAGAGAAGCAATTTGTAAAGCTAGGTTCTGTTGACATTTGGCCAGGACCCCCTAGAATGGAGGCATGAGCGATATCCGATTAAGCGACGAAGATTGGAGCAAGATACGGGCATTCTTGCGCCAGGA